>NZ_BQXQ01000003.1 GCF_030159055.1 Acidovorax sp. SUPP3334 | reverse complement strand
GCGGCCCTCACGCACATGGCGGGCAAAGTGCGGCGCCAACGCCGCCTCGATCTGCGCCCAGGGCAGCCGGGCAGCCAGCACCGCCAGCGGGTGGTGCGGATCGATCATCTCGGCCAGCGGCTGGCGCCAGAAATCGGTCTCGGACATCTGCAAAACTCCCAGAAAACAAAATCTGATTTGTTGATTCTCAGGGGATCAAGCAACTAGCGGAACTGGCGAAAACCCAGTGTTCATGCGGGTTGCCAGGGTTTTGCAGGGGCGACTACTTAGTGTTGATTTGATATTCAAGACATTTAGACCACAGATAGCGTTTTTCAGAGCGACGGCTCTACGAATATATCCGTGCTTTGTGCGCAAAGCTCATGCCATAGCGACCGTTGCGCCCGCTTCCTACAACCCGTCCATCAGCGTCGCTGCTAACTTTCCCTGATCAGTGACTCAGCGAACCAAGCGGGTTCGCCATTCGTGCCCCCCACCATGGCCAGACCCCCAAAGTCCTCCTCCGCCCTCGCGCTGTACGAGCAGAAACGCGATTTCTCGCTCACCCCCGAGCCACGCGGTGGCGCCGTGGCGCCGGCCGATGCGCTGCGGTACGTGATCCACAAGCACTGGGCCACCCGGCTGCACTACGACCTGCGGCTGGAACTGGAGGGCACCATGTCGTGATCGGCGGCTACACCGAGCCGAAGGGGTCGCGCACCGGCATCGGCGCGCTGCTGCTGGTGGTGCAGGACGACGACGGCAGCCTGCGCTACGTGGGCAACGTCGGCACCGGGTTTAACGAGCGCAGCCTGATGGAACTGAGCGAGCGTCTGGGCGGGCTGGTTACGCCGAAGAGCCCGTTCGCCAACCCGGCCAAAGGTGCGGGAAAGGTGCACTGGGTGCGGCCCGAATTGCTGGCCGAGGTCGCCTTTGCCAGTTGGACGCACAGCGAGCGCATTCGGCATGCCGTGTTCCGCGGCCTGCGGGACGACAAGCCCGCCTCGGCCATCGTGCAGCACATGGCCCGCACCATTCCCGCATTGTTCGTCGCCAAAAGCGGCCCCCGCAACCGCGTGGGCAAAGTCTTCGTGGACTACCTGCGCAACGGGTTGAGCGCCACCACGGTCAGCGCGTGGTCGGCCCGTTCACGGCCGGGCCTGGGCATTTCCGTGCCCCTGGCCTGGAAGGAACTGGAGACGCTCACCAGCAGTGCGCAATGGACGGTGCGCAAGGTGGACGAGCGGCTGCGCGGCGGCGATTCGCCGTGGGATGGCTACGAGGGCGCGGCAGTCTCTATCGCCAGCGCCATGCGGCGGCTGCAATACACGCCGAAGCCTTCATAGAAACCGGTGCGGCAATCCCGGCGCTGCCGCCGGGATTGCCCCGGGCTGCCGCCCCCGCATCAGCCCTGCAACGACAGTTCGCCATGCTCTGGCGTGCGGGCGACGCGATGGCCGGGCAACCCCAGTTTCGCCAGGAGTTGTGCGTCCGCTTCACTTTCGGGGTTGCCGGTGACCAGCAGCTTGTCGCCGTAGAAGATGGAGTTGGCACCGGCCATGAAGCACAGCGCCTGCACCGCTTCGCCCATTTGCTGACGGCCTGCCGAAAGCCGCACGCGCGCCTTGGGCATGGTGATGCGCGCCACGGCGATCACGCGCACGAAATCGAACGGGTCCACCGGTTCGCTGTCGGCCAGCGGCGTACCGGGCACGCGCACCAGGCTGTTGATGGGCACCGATTCTGGATAGGGATTCAGGTTGGCGAGCTGGGCGATCAGGCCGGCGCGGTGCACCGGCGCCTCGCCCATGCCCACGATGCCGCCGCAGCACACGCTGATGCCGGCGCTGCGCACATGCTGCAGCGTGTCGAGCCGGTCCTGGTAGGCCCGGGTGCTCACCACGTCGGTGTAGTACTCGGGAGCGGTGTCCAGGTTGTGGTTGTAATAGTCGAGCCCCGCATCCTTCAGCGCCTGCGCCTGGTGCGATTCCAGCATGCCCAGGGTGGCGCAGGTCTGCATGCCCAGCCCTTTGACCGCGCCGATCAGTTCGCTGACCTTCTCGATATCGCGGTCCTTGGGGGAGCGCCAGGCGGCACCCATGCAAAAGCGGGTGGCCCCCGCGTCTTTGGCGGCCTGTGCGGCGGCAGTGACTTCCTGCACGTTCATCAGCTTTTCGGCCTTCACGCCGGTGTCGAACTCGGCCGACTGGGGGCAGTAGCCGCAGTTCTCGGGGCAACCGCCCGTTTTCACCGACAGCAGCGTCGCCAATTCGATGTCGCCCGCTGGCCAGTGTTCACGATGCACGCTCTGTGCCTGGAACATCAGGTCCATGAACGGCTTGTCGAGCAGGGCCTGGATGGAATCGACCGTCCAAGGCCCAGCCGATGGTGATGCTGCGGTTGGGCGGCGATGGATTTGCACGGCCTTCGCCGCAGCGGAGATGGGTTCGGTAACGGTTTGCATGGGGACCTTTCTTTTCTTGAATCTGGCGGCCCGGCAGTGCTCCTCTGCCGTCCGCAATGGGGCCGATTCTGAAGCAGCCCGCGGCGCAAATCCAGGCCGAGGCTGCAGAAATACGGTCGTCGAGCAGTGTCGTTATCTCCGCCCAAATTCACCGCGAAATTGGGCGAAGTTATTGGCCAATCACCGAAGTTGATGGCGTGATGCGGAAACCAAAAATACACGCCCGTCTTTTGCTGCCAAAACAGTGCCATCTGCCGCCAACCTGCTCAAGCCGCCGTCGGCTGAGGTCTGCAGTTGCGTGCTTTTAGCGCCAAAGCCTGAGCACCCTGACCTCTTTTCGTCAACCCAGCGCCGCGATCACGTCGGCTGGCGCCTGCACCAGTTCGACCAGCACCCCCTCGCCCGCAATCGGGAACTCGTCGTTCGATTTGGGATGCAAAAAAGTGATGTCGTGCCCTGCAGCGCCCTTGCGGATGCCGCCCGGTGCAAACCGCACGCCCTGTGCTGCCAGCCATTCCACGGCGCGCGGCAGATCGTCGATCCACAGGCCGATGTGATTGAGCGGCGTGGTGTGCACCGCCGGCTTTTTGTCCACGTCGAGCGGCTGCATCAGGTCCACCTCGACCGCATGGGCGCCACGGCCCATGGCGAGGATGTCTTCGTCGACGTTTTCCCGCTCGCTGCGGAAGGTGCCGGTCTGCTCCAGGCCCAGCATGTCCACCCAGAGCGCCTTCATGCGCTCCTTGTCGGTGCCGCCGATGGCGACTTGCTGGATACCGAGGACCTTGAATGGACGGGGGGATACGGTGTCGTTCATGGCAATGCTCTCAACGATGAAAATACTTGGCAGGCCGCGCCCGCCGCGAGGCTCGGAACTCAAAGCTCGCCGAGCACCCAACTGCTGGCGGTGGCGAAATATTCGCGCAGCCAGGCGTTGTACCGCAGGTAAAGCGGCGTGGGGGCTGGCGCGGCGATGGAATGGGTGAAGCCGATCTTGCGGGCGATGCGCTGGGCGCGGACGGTATGGAAGTCACTGGTCACCACCACCACGGGGGTGTCCAGGCCGAGGCCCTTTTCTTGCAAAAGCGGCAGGCTGTAGCGCAGATTCAATTCGGTGCTGGTGCTGCGCTCTTCCTGCAGGATGCGTTCCGCCGGCATGCCTTGCGCCCGCAGGTAGTCGCCCATGACCTGCCCTTCGCTCAGGGTTTCGCCAAAGTCCACCCCGCCAGATACCACGACCCATGCCTTCGGATGCAAGGCGGCCAATTCGCGCGCTTTATCCAGGCGCGCGCGCAGGGCCGGAGACGGCTGGCCATCGGGCGTACCGCTGCCCAGCACGACGATCGCCTGCGGCGATGCAGAGACAGCCGCGCCCTCGAAACCCCGCACCTGCCCGGCCAATGCATTCCAGAACAAGCCCACGCTGACCAGCCAAACCAGCAGCAGCATCCATAGAGCCCGCCACAGCAGCGTGCGCCAGTGGGCTCGGTCAAGCCACGCCTGCACCCAGTGCCATTGCCACCCGATCAGGCAAAGCGCCAGCCCCAATGCGGCCGGCACCGTCACGCCCATGTTGAACAGTCCCATGGCCATCAACGCCAGGCCGTCAGCCAGCAGTGCCGAGCCCGCCGCCAGGCATGCGGTGCGCAGCCACGGCCAGCCCGCTGCAGCAACAGAACCAACGGTCACACGCAGGCCGGTTTCATTGGAATTCCAGGATCACCTGGTCCACCGCCAGCGATTCGCCCTTGCTGGCGACCACCTTGCCCACGATGCCGTCCTGGGTGGCGAACAGAATGTTCTCCATCTTCATGGCCTCGATGACCGCGAGTTTTTCACCGGCCTGCACGGCCTGCCCCGGCTGCACCGCCACATCGACCAGCAGGCCGGGCATGGGCGACAACAGGAACTTGCTCAGGTCCGGCGGCGCCTTGTAAGGCATGAGCTGGTGCAGGCGTGCTCCCAGCGGGGACAGCACGATCGCGTCGATCTGGGTGCCGTTGTGCGCGATGCGCAGCGCCAGCGGGTTGCGGGGCGTGCCGCGTTCGACCTGCGCGGTGAAGCCCGCGCCGTTGCACTGCCCCTGCACGCGGATCGGCCCCAGCGTCGCAGCACTACTGATTTGATAGCTATTACCGCCCACCGATACTGCGCTGTAGCCCGATTTTTCTTGAAAGTCCGTGACCGACACGTCATGGTGTTCGTTCCGGCCTTCGTGGCCCATCACCACCACCACGAATTGCTCGCCCACCTTGACGTGGTGCCCGGCCAGTTGCCCGCTGATGCCCGAGGCGCGCGCGCGGTAGCGGCGGTTCATGTAGGCGGCCAGTGCGACCAGAAAGAGCGGGTCGTCGTGCGGAACGTCCTCTGCGGCAAAGCCCTGGCTGTAGTTCTCGGCGATGAAGCCGGTGTTGAAATCGCCGGCCACGAAACGCGGGTGCGCCAGCAGCGCGGCCTGGAACGGAATGTTGCTGCCCACGCCGCGGATCACGAAACCGTTGAGCGCAGCGCGCATCTTGTGGATGGCGTCGTCGCGGTCCTGCCCGTGCACGATGAGCTTGGCGATCATCGAGTCGTAATACATGGGAATCTCGCCGCCTTCGTACACCCCCGTGTCCACACGCACGCCCAGCTTTTTGGCCGTGTCGGCCTGGAACATCGACTCTTCCGGCGGCTGAAAGCGCACCAGGCGGCCGGTGGACGGCAGAAAGTTGCGAAACGGGTCTTCGGCATTGATGCGGCACTCGATGGCCCAGCCATCGCGCTTGACGTCGGCCTGCGTGAGCGGCAGCGGCTCGCCGGCGGCCACGCGGATCATCAGCTCGACCAGGTCGAGGCCGGTGATGCACTCCGTCACCGGGTGCTCCACCTGCAGGCGCGTGTTCATCTCCAGGAAGTAGAAATCCTGGTCCTTGCCGACGACGAACTCCACCGTGCCCGCACTCTGGTACTTCACGGCCTTGGCCAGCGCCACAGCCTGCTCACCCATGGCTTTGCGCGTGGCGTCGCTGATGAAGGGGGACGGCGCCTCTTCGATCACTTTCTGGTGGCGGCGCTGGATGGAGCATTCGCGCTCGTTCAGGTAGATCACGTTGCCCTGGCTGTCGCCCAGCACCTGGATCTCGATGTGGCGCGGCTCCTGCACGAACTTCTCGATGAAGATGCGGTCGTCGCCGAAGCTGTTGCGCGCCTCGTTGCGGCACGAGGTGAAACCTTCCAGGGCTTCCTTGTCGCTGTAGGCCACGCGCAGGCCCTTGCCACCGCCGCCGGCCGAGGCCTTGATCATCACGGGGTAGCCGATGTCGCGCGCGATCTCCACCGCGCGCTCGGCCGACTCGATGGCGTCGTTCCAGCCCGGAATGGTGCTGACCTGGGCCTCGTTCGCCAGCTTCTTGGAAGCGATCTTGTCGCCCATGGCGGCGATGGAATAGTGCTTGGGGCCGATGAAGACGATGCCCTCTTCTTCCACCCGCCTGGCGAACGCTTCGTTCTCGGAGAGAAAGCCGTAGCCGGGGTGCACCGCCTGCGCGCCGGTCTGCTTGCAGGCGGCGATGATCCGGTCGGCCTGCAGGTAGCTTTCGCGGCTGGGCGCGGCACCGATGTGCACCGCCTCGTCGGCCAGCTTGACGTGGCGCGCTTCCTTGTCCGCGTCGGAATACACCGCCACGGTGGCGATGCCCATCTTCTTGGCGGTGGCGATGACTCTGCACGCAATTTCGCCGCGGTTGGCGATCAGGATTTTGGTGAACATAGTGCTGGGAATCCGAAGAAAGGAATGGGTTCTGGCAGGTGGGGCGGATGCGTCTTCTGGCGGGCAGCGCTCAAGAGTTCCTGTCGATGGCCGGGCTCATGTCTTCCATCCAGAGCACGTTGTCCGAGTAAGACTGCAGGTCAGGAGACAGGTTGGCCGTGGAGCCCGACACCCACACCTCTTTGTGCAGTTCGGACTTCACGTACGAAATGGCGTCTTCGAAGTCGCCATCGCCCGCGGAAAGAATCAGCCGTTCATACACGTTCTGCGCCGCCAGCTTGATGATCAATGTGGCGATGCCCACGTCCACGCCCTTTTGCACCGAGCGGTCGAACTGGTGGCTGCAGTTGGGGCAATGCGCGTGCATCTTCTTGAGCTTGTAGAGCTGCACGCGAAACTTCGGCCCGATGGGCGGCGCCGTCTTGATCCAGGAATGGAACGCGTTCTGGGCATCCGTGGCCGGGTCGCTGGCCGAGTTCAGGTAATAGCTCTCACGGATCGGCCCGCCATTCAGGCGCGTGATTTCGTTCTTCAGCTTGAGGTAATCGAAGGGCCGGCCCTTGCCGTAATTGAAGAGATAGGCGCCATCGACGATCCAGACGGTTTTCATGGGTTTCCCAGCGTGGCGATCAACAGCACACCAAACGATGTTCGAGCGGCATGGCGGTTCACAGCGGAATGTTCCCGTGCTTGCGCCAAGGGTTCTCCAGCTTCTTGCCCTGCAGCATCACCAGGCTGCGGCAGATGCGCTTTCGGGTTTCGTGCGGCAGGATCACGTCGTCGATGAAGCCGCGGGCACTCGCCACGAAGGGGTTGGCAAAGCGCTTCTTGTATTCGGCCTCGCGCGCTGCGAGCTTGGCGGGGTCGTTCTTGTCTTCGCGGAAGATGATCTCCACCGCGCCCTTGGCACCCATCACCGCGATCTCCGCATTGGGCCACGCCAGGTTCACATCGCCGCGCAGGTGCTTGGAGCTCATCACGTCGTAGGCGCCGCCGTAGGCCTTGCGGGTGATGACGGTGATCTTCGGCACGGTGCACTCGGCATAGGCGTACAGCAGCTTGGCGCCGTGCTTGATGATGCCGCCGTACTCCTGCGAGGTGCCGGGCATGAAGCCGGGCACGTCCACGAAGGTGACCACGGGAATGTTGAACGCATCGCAGAACCGCACGAAGCGCGCGGCCTTGATGCTGCTCTTGATGTCCAGGCAGCCGGCCAGCACCAGCGGTTGGTTGGCGACGATGCCCACGGTCTGCCCTTCCATGCGCGCCAGGCCGATGACGATGTTCTTGGCGTAGTCGGGCTGCAGCTCGAAGAAATCGCCGTCATCCACCACCTTGATGATCAGCTCCTTCATGTCGTAGGGCTTGTTGGGGTTTTCGGGCACCAGGGTGTCCAGGCTCATGTCCATGCGGTCGGCCGGATCGTTGTTGGGGCGAACGGGCGGCTTTTCGCGGTTGTTGAGCGGCAGGTAGTTGTACAGCCGGCGCAGCATCATCAGCGCCTCGACATCGTTCTCGAACGCCATGTCGGCCACGCCGCTGCGCGTGGTGTGGGTGCTGGCGCCGCCCAGTTCCTCGGCGGTCACTTCTTCGTGCGTGACGGTCTTCACCACCTCCGGGCCGGTGACGAACATGTAGCTCGAATCCTTCACCATGAAGATGAAGTCGGTCATGGCCGGCGAGTACACCGCGCCGCCGGCGCAGGGGCCCATGATCATGCTGATCTGCGGGACGACGCCGCTGGCCAGCACGTTCTTCTGGAACACGTCGGCATAGCCGCCGAGGGAGGCCACGCCTTCCTGGATGCGTGCACCGCCGGAGTCGTTGATGCCGATGACGGGCGCGCCCACCTTCATGGCCTGATCCATCACCTTGCAGATCTTTTCGGCATGCGTTTCGGACAGGGCGCCGCCGAACACGGTGAAGTCCTGGCTGAAGACGAACACCAGCCGGCCGTTGATCATTCCGTAGCCGGTGACCACGCCGTCGCCCGGCGGTCGGTTGTCCTGCATGCCGAAGTCGGTGCAGCGGTGCTCGACGAACATGTCCCATTCCTCGAACGTGCCGTCGTCCAGCAGCAGCTCGATGCGTTCGCGCGCGGTCAGCTTGCCCTTCTTGTGCTGCGCGTCGATGCGCTTTTGCCCGCCGCCCTGGCGCGCCAGTTCGCGCTTTTGCTCCAGTTGTTCAAGGATGTCTTGCATGGGTCGCTCTTTCGGTGATGATTTTTTGCTATCTATTTGATAGCTACCTGCCGTTGATTTTCTTGCGCTGCGAGCAGATTTCGTGCCGCAGTGGACGCGGCGATGCGTCCCGCCGCCACGTCTGCTTGCAGCGTGGGCAGCAACGCCCGCACCTCGGGGTGCTGGCGAAACGCGTGCCGAAGGCCCGCTTCGATGCGCTCCCACATCCAGGACAGGGCCTGCTTTTCGCGGCGCCGCGCCAGCCGGCCGCTGGCCGTCTGCATCGTGCGGAACTGGCTGACGGCCGCCCAGAAGGCGTCCAGGCCCTTGCCATGCAGCGCGCTGATCTGCAGCACCTTGGGTTGCCAGGGACCGGCATCGGCTGGCGCCTGGACAGCGGTGCCTGGCGCATCGCCCATGGGGTGGCCACCCGCCGCCACTGCGGGGTGGCGGGGATGGCCCAGCGAGCGCTCCGGGTTGCCGTGCTGGCTCAGAAGCCGCAGGCTGGAGGTGATCTGTGCTTCGGCGCGGGTGGCGGCGTGCGGGTCGATGTCGGCTTTGTTGATGACGACCAGATCGGCGATCTCCATCACGCCCTTCTTGATGGCCTGCAAGTCGTCGCCCGCGTTGGGCAACTGCAGCAGCACGAACATGTCGGTCATGCCGGCCACGGCGATCTCGCTCTGGCCCACGCCCACGGTTTCGACCATGACGATGTCGTAGCCGGCCGCCTCGCACACCAGCATGGCCTCGCGCGTCTTTTCGGCCACGCCGCCGAGCGTGCCGCTCGACGGACTGGGGCGGATATAGGCTTTCTCGTGCATGGACAACTGCTCCATGCGGGTCTTGTCGCCCAGGATGGAGCCGCCCGACACGGTGGAGGACGGGTCGATGGTGAGCACCGCAACGCGGTGTCCCAGGCCGATCAGGTGCAGGCCCAGCACTTCGATGAAGGTGGATTTGCCCACGCCCGGCACGCCGCTGATGCCCAGCCGAAACGACTGGCCGGTGTGCGGCAGCAAGGCTGTGAGCAGTTCGTCGCCCTGCGCGCGGTGGTCGGCCCGGGTCGATTCCAGCAGCGTGATCGCCTTGGACATCGCCCGCCGCTGCACCGGACCGGGCCCCGAAAGAACGCCGTCGTAGAGGCTCACGGCACCTCTCCCGCAACGTGATCGGTGGCGGCCGGGCTCCAGCGGTATTCGAGGTCGAACGGCAATTCTTTCACCACGCGAAAGCCGTGGCGCACATAAAAACGGTTGGCCGGGCTTTCGCGCAGCGCGCACAGCGTCACGTCGCGCTGCTGCGCTCGCGCCTGGGCCTTGACCCAGTCCAACGCCCAGGCGCCGATGCCCAAGCCCTGCTCGCCGGGCCGCAGATACAGGTGGTGCAGCCGCAATTCGGCCGCCGGAGCCTGCGCGATGAGGGTGAGATAGCCGACCCGCCGCCCGTCGCGCACGATGTGGCGCATGCAGGCCGGCACGAACGCATCGCGCAAGCGCTCGCGCACCCGCACCGGATCGAACCGGCCCAGGTGTTGCAGGCTGTCGTGCAGGGCCTCGGCCCGCAGGTCGGCCATGGCCTCGAAATCCTCTTCACGGACTGGCTCGAACGTCAGCATCGTCCCGCCCTCATTCATGGCGTGGCGAAAGCCTTGCGGATCTGTTCCAACACGTCCTTGGCGCTGGCGGGAATCGGCGTGCCGGGGCCGTAAACGCCCTTCACGCCCGCTTCGTACAGAAAGTCGTAGTCCTGCGCGGGGATCACACCGCCGACGAAAACGATGATGTCGTCCGCCCCCTGGTCCTTGAGCGACTGGATGATGGCCGGCACCAGCGTCTTGTGCCCTGCGGCGAGGGTGGAAACGCCCACGGCATGCACGTCGTTCTCGATGGCCTGGCGCGCGCATTCTTCGGGGGTTTGAAAGAGCGGGCCCATGTCCACGTCGAACCCCAGGTCGGCGAAGGCCGTGGCCACCACTTTGGCGCCGCGGTCGTGGCCGTCCTGGCCCAGCTTGGCGATCATCACGCGCGGGCGGCGGCCTTCGGCTTCGGCGAAGGCGTTGATTTCGGTCTTGAGCTGCTCCCAGCCTTCGGCCGAGTCGTAGGCTGCGGCATACACGCCCGTCACCTTCTGCGTGTCGGCGCGGTGGCGGCCGTAGATTTTCTCCAGCGCGTCGGACACCTCGCCCACCGTGGCGCGCAGGCGCACGGCCTTGATGGCCAGGTCCAGCAGGTTGCCTTCGCCGGTCTCTGCTGCGCAAGTGAGAGCATCCAACGCTTGTTTGACAAGCGCTGGATCGCGTTTTGCCCGGATGTTTTTCAGCCGCTCGATCTGCCCGTCCCGCACCTTCACGTTGTCGATCTGCAGGATATCGACCGGGTCTTCCTTTTGCAGCCTGTATTTGTTGACGCCCACGATCACGTCCTTGCCGGAGTCGATGCGCGCCTGCTTCTCGGCCGCGGCGGCCTCGATCTTGAGCTTGGCCCAGCCGCTGTCCACCGCCTGCGTCATGCCGCCCATGGCCTCGACCTCTTCGATGATGGTCCACGCGGCATCGGCCATGTCCTGCGTGAGCTTTTCCATCATGTAGCTGCCGGCCCAGGGGTCGATCACGTTCGTGATGTGCGTCTCTTCCTGAATGATGAGCTGGGTGTTGCGCGCGATGCGGGCAGAGAACTCGGTCGGCAGGGCGATGGCCTCGTCCAGCGCGTTGGTGTGCAGGCTCTGCGTGCCGCCGAACACGGCGGCCATGGCTTCGATGGTGGTGCGGACCACGTTGTTGTACGGGTCCTGCTCGGTCAGGCTCCAGCCGCTGGTCTGGCAGTGCGTGCGCAGCATCAGGCTCTTGGGGTTCTTGGCGCCCGTCTCCTTCATGATGCGGCACCACAGCAGGCGCGCGGCGCGCATCTTGGCCACTTCCAGGTAGAAGTTCATGCCGATGGCCCAGAAGAACGACAGGCGGCCGGCGAACTCGTCCACGTCCAGACCCGAAGCGATGGCGGTCTTCACGTATTCCTTGCCGTCCGCCAGGGTGAAGGCCAGCTCCAGCGCCTGGTTGGCACCGGCTTCCTGCATGTGGTAGCCGCTGATCGAGATCGAATTGAACTTCGGCATGTTCCGCGCGGTGTAGCCGATGATGTCGCCGATGATGCGCATCGAGGGCTTGGGCGGGTAGATGTAGGTGTTGCGCACCATGAACTCTTTCAGAATGTCGTTCTGAATGGTTCCGGACAACTGGTCCTGGCTCACGCCCTGCTCTTCCGCTGCGACCACATAGCCTGCCAGCACCGGCAGCACGGCGCCGTTCATCGTCATGGAGACGCTCACCTTGTCCAGCGGGATCTGGTCGAAGAGGATCTTCATGTCCTCCACCGAATCGATCGCCACGCCGGCCTTGCCCACATCGCCCGTCACGCGCGGGTGATCGCTGTCATAGCCGCGGTGGGTTGCCAGATCGAACGCAACGCTCACACCCTGCCCGCCCGCGGCCAGCGCCTTGCGGTAGAAGGCATTCGATTCCTCGGCCGTCGAAAAACCCGCGTATTGGCGGATCGTCCAGGGCCGCACGGCGTACATGGTGGCCTGGGGGCCGCGCAGGTAGGGCTCGAAACCCGGCAGCGTGTTGGCGTAAGGCAGGCCCGCCGTGTCTTCGGCCGTGTACAGCGGCTTGACGGTGATGCCGTCGGGTGTGACCCAGTTCAGCGCCGCCACATCGCCACCGGGGGCCGATTTGGCGGCGGCCCGGGTCCAGGCGGCAAGGTCGGCGCTAGCGAAAGACGGGAACGGGGTGTTGCTGCTCATATCTGGAAAGGCTTCACGGGTGGCGAGAAAAGCGCGGCGGCGCTGCAACGGATGGGTCGATCCGAGGCGAGTCTAACGCATCTGTAATTATTAATTTATAGTTTTTCTGCGGTACATTCCCGCCATGTCAGCCGCCACCCTCACGCCCCGCGCCCTCTATGAAGAGGTGGCGGAGCAATTGCGCCAGCGCATCTTTCGGCGCGAACTGGAGCCCGGCAGCTGGATCGACGAGTTGCGCATCGCCGAAGAATTCGGCATCAGCCGTACGCCCCTGCGCGAGGCGCTCAAGGTGCTGGCGGCCGAAGGGCTGGTGACGATGAAGGTGCGCCGCGGCGCCTACGTGACCGAAGTGTCGGACAAGGACCTTCGCGACGTGTACCACCTGCTGGCCCTGCTGGAAAGCGATGCGGCCGGTGTGGTCGCCGCCAACGCCACGGCGGACCAGCTGCGGGAGTTGGAAGCCCTGCACCGCGAACTGGCCGCCAGCGTGGCCGACCGCGAGCGCTTCTTCGCCGTGAACGAGCGCTTTCACATGCGCGTGCTGGAGCTGGCGGACAACCGCTGGCGCAACCAGATGGTGGCCGACCTGCGCAAGGTCATGAAGCTCAACCGCCACAACTCCCTGCTCAAGCAGGGCCGCATCGAAGAGTCTTTGCGGGAGCACGGCAGGGTGCTGGCCGCCCTGCAGGCGCGCGATGCAGCGGCCGCCGCATCGGCCATGCGCGAGCACTTCTCCAACGGGCTTCAAGCCGCCGCCTGACCGGCGCCCCTTGTGGTGCCGAGCGGATGCTGCGTGGGCGCCGGGGCTCTGCGGCGCAGGCCCACACGCTCCGCACGCTTGCCCCGACAGGGCATCGCCTTCATGATGCACCCATCCATAGACGATGGCGCCGCGCCAGGCGGTAGCCATCCTTCGCGGCCATGGCCGCCGACACCGGGAGGAGTGTGCATGCTGGAGCGGTTTTTCTTGCTGAAGGATTCCCCTGCCGATCTGCTGGCGACGCAGCACGATCCCTGGCTGGTGCTGCTGTCCGTCGCGGTGGCCGTGGCGACCTCCACGCTCGCGCTGCATCTGGCGGGACAGGCCCGCCTGACCCACGAACCGGTGCATCGCACGCTGGCCCTGGCCACCTCCGGCATCGCACTGGGGGCGGGCATCTGGGCCATGCACTTCATCGGCATGCTGGCGTTCACGTTGTGCGTGGCCGTGCGCTACGACGTGGGCGTGACCCTTCTTTCCATGCTGCCGGGCCTTGCCGCTTCCTGGGTCGCGCTGAGCGTGCTGGGGCGCCAGCACCTCACGCCCAGGCAACTCGTCACCGGCGGAGTGCTGGTGGGCGCGGGCATCGGCGCCATGCACTACGCCGGCATGGGGGCCATGCGCATGACACCCGACCTGCGCTACGACCCTGTCTGGTTCCTCGCATCGATCGTGGTGGCGGTCGTTCTGGCCGTGCTGGCGCTGTGGGTGCGGTTCACGCTGCACCGGCGCACGCGCATGTCCACCTGGCAGGCCAACCTGCTGTCAGGCTGCATCATGGGCATGGCGATCTCTGGCATGCACTACACCGCCATGGCCGCCGCGCGGTTCGTGGGGCAGGCCGAACCGGAATTGCCGGACAGCCATGCCTGGACGCAGACGCTCGCCCTCATGGTGGCGCTGGTGACGGCCGGCGTCGGCATTTTCGCGGGGGTGATCAACGGGCTCATCCGCTACCGCGACATGTACCGCAAGGTGCGCAGCAGCGAGTCGCGCCTTCGCGCCCTGGTGGACACGGCGGTGGACGGCATCATCACGATTGACCATGAAGGCACGGTACAAAACTACAACCGGTCGGCCGAGCGCATCTTCGGCTGGCCACCCGCCGAAGTGCTGGGCCACAACATCCGGATGCTGATGCCGCAGCCGGACAGCGCCGCCCATGACGGCTACCTGCGCCACCATCTGGAAACCGGCGAGTCCCGCATCATCGGCACGGGGCGCGAAGTGCTGGGCCTGCACCGGGACGGCAGCACGTTTCCGCTGCGGCTGTCCATCGGCCGGGCGGATGCGCCCGGCGGGCCGATGTTCGTGGGCTTCGTCACCGACCTGCGCGGAGTGAAAGAAGCCGAGATGCGGCTCGGCATCGCGGCCAGCGTGTTCGCGCACAGCTACGAGGCAGTGCTCATCCTGGACGCCGACCGCCTCATCGTCGATGCGAACCCGGCCTTCAAGCGCATGACGGGTGAAAGCCGCACGCAGGTGCTGGGCCGCAATGTGCAAACGCTCTACAACGGCGCACCCAACCCCGACTTTGCCGGCCTGTGGCGCGCCGTCCAGGCGCAGGGCTACTGGCAGGGGGAACTGCTGGGCCGCAGCCCGCAGGGCGGCGTTCCGCAACGCGTTTCGATCGCAGCCGTGCTGGGCGACGAAGGCTATCCGCACCACTACATCGTGGTGATCAGCGACATCACGCAGATCAAGGCGCACGAGCAGGAGCTGGAGCACATCGCGCTCTACGACAGCCTGACCGGGTTGCCCAACCGGCGCCTGCTGGCCGACCGGCTGGTGCTGGCGATCGCCCATGCGCAGCGGCACCAGGAACTCCTGGCCGTGTGCTACCTCGACCTGGACGGGTTCAAGCGCGTGAACGACCAGCACGGCCACGCGGCGGGCGACCAACTTCTCATCGAGGTAGGCCGCCGCATCCAGTCGCACCTGCGCGCAGAGGACACGCTGGCGCGCCTGGGCGGCGACGAGATGGTGCTGCTGCTGGGCGGGCTGCAGTCCCCTTCGGACTGCGCGCCTCTGCTGGAGCGCGTGCTGCAGGCCGTGCACCAGCCCGTCCCCCTGCCGCACGGCCAGGGGTTCGTTTCCGCCAGCATCGGCCTGAGCATCTACCCGCTGGACGGAGACACCCCCGACCTGCTGCTGCGCCAGGCCGACCACGCCATGTACGAAGCCAAACAGAACGGCAAGAACCACTGCCGCCGGTTCAACGACACCAAACCCATGGTGCAGGCGCCGCTGCACGCATCGGGTCGCTAGCTGCCGAGCGCCAGGTCCGCCGGGGCGCTGAAGAGGTGCGCCAGGTCCGCCGCACGCATGTCCGAGGCGATCACAGGTTGCCACTTGGGCAATTCGTGATTGCTGGACAGGTTGATCCGATCCGCCCAGCGGTCCTGGTAGGTAACGACCTGAGGATTATCTGGAGCGGAGTAGGTCCCCGGCTGAGGCGAATCCACCCAGCCTGGGTGATGCATGAGCAAAGGCACGGACTGAATCGGGTCGAGGGTCCGCGTGAACTGGCGCAGCGCAAAGGCCATGCCCCCTTGGGAGCGCGGCGCGGCGTAGCGATGCGCGACGGCCTCCATCCCCAGGCGCGGCGGATTGAAGGCATAGGTGCTGACCTTGCCACGCGCACCGCTGGCGTCAAGAAAATGTGCGATATCGAAGCTGGCCAGCGTGGCCACCGCCGCGCCCAGGCTATGACCCACCACCGAAACGGACAGTGCTTTGCCGCTGTCCTGAGCCATCCTGGCGTAGCGCATCAACAGGCTGGCCAGATCCAGCCCGTCGGCGCGCGGCGCCAGCGCTTCGGCATGCCACCGGTCCTGCCATCCACCTCCCACTCGTCCCAAACCGGGCAAGCCTGGGTCCAGCGGATTGGCATGGAACTGCGGAATCTGCGACTTGATATCACAGATCAGATCTTCGCTATCTTCTATGCGCGTGCCTGCAAACCCCAGCACGACGGCAAGAACCTGCGGGTGCTCCAGGTTGTCCCAGCATTTCGTCGCCGCGCTGGACTGGTCGACGCAGAACCGCAGGCCACCCCGGCCAGTGATCTCGTCGAAATCCACGGTGTACGCCTGCCCTGCGAAATCCCGCATTCCCTCCAGCACGGCCCGCTGCAAGGCCTGAGTGTTCCTGGGCGGCAAATGTCGCGCGCCGCCTGCATGCGGCAGATCGACCACACAAAGGGCATCGGCGATATCGACCGAAGCCATGTCGATAGCAATCCGCGTGGCCGGACGAGCCTGCATCGACTCCGAGAGCGGCGGCCTGCTCACGGACAGCCCGCGCAGAGGCCCAGCCGCAGTGCCAGGCACAGGGATTCTCACAGGGACGCTGGCCGGATGGGCTTGCTGGGTACCCAGGCCCGCAGAGTACTGCCGTGCCGTCGCTGAAAGAGGTTGTCGGAAAAATGTCGTCATCATCAGTCAGAAGTGAGCGAGTAATGCATGCCCCCCCTGGCCATGGGCACCGACTCGTGGGATGGGAAGAAGAATCAAGGCCGTATTGCACTGCGCAAGCCGCAGTCCGGTTTTACCGGGCACGAACCGACATGTTGCCCCGCGAACCACCCCGTGCCCTACCTCGCTCCTTTCGGACTCCGGCTCAAGCCGCAGCCACCCCGCCTGTCTGCGCCAGCGCATGGTCGCGGTAGGCCCGACCAAACCGGTTTTCCAGAAAGTCGCCCAGCGCGATCTGCTCCTGCCGGATGAAGCCCGACTGCGGCAACCGGCCCTGCACCACCAGGTCCAGCGCGGCACAAATACTCGCTGCGGTGGTGAGCTGAATCGCGTTCAACGCCTGCCCACCCACCCGGGCGCCGACGATGCGGGCCGAATAGGCGTCCTGCACCAGGCGACCGCCGCGCAGGCCCGAGGCACTGGCGAAGATCACGATGACATCCTGCTCGGTGGCGGGAATGGCGGCTTCGAAAATCTCCTTGAGAAGGTCACGCCGGTCGCGCAGCTGCAGGTCGTTCAGCAGCAGCTTCAGGATGGCGCAGTGGCCGGGGTAGCGGATGGACTGGTAGTCCATGCGGCGGGCACGCCCCGCCCAGGTTTCGGGCAGCGTGCCCAGCCCGCCCGAGGTGTTGAACGCCTCGTACTCCACCCCGTCCAGCGCGAAGGTCTCCAGGCCGTCCAGCGCCGCTACGCGGGTGGGCTGGCCGTCCACGATCGCTTCACAAGGGTTGCAATACTCGTTGATGAGGCCTTCGGTGCTCCACGTCAGGTTGTAGCGCAGCGCCCCCAGGGGATAGCGGGGCAAGGCCCCCACCCGCATGCGCAGATCGTGCAGCGTGTCGAAGTGCCGCGCCAGATCGTTGCCCACCACACCGATGAAACCCGGCGCAAGCCCGCACTGCGGCATGAGCACGCTGCGCGCGCCCTGGGCGAGACTGCGGATCGCCTGAGTGCTGCGCACGTCTTCCGTCAGATCGAAGTAGTGCATGCCTTGGGCGACGCACACCGTGGCAACGGGCACCGCGCGGTGAAACGGCAGTGCGTTCAACACGGCGAACTGGCCGGTCACCAGGGATTCCAGCGCGGCCTCGTCCTGCAGCAGTGCAGTGCCGACGCCCAGCGCAGCCACTCGCGCCAGCGCTTCGGGATCGCGGTCGGCCACCGCCACGTCGTAATCGCCGGTGCCCTGCAGCAAGGCGGCCATGGCAAAACCGATGTGACCCGCGCCCAGGATGGCGATAGAGCGCCGGGGGTTACGGGAAAGCTGTGTCGAAGTGGAAGGCATGGCGATCTCCAGGGTTGAGGCAACGAAGGGATGCAGGCCATGCTAGGCGCGAAGGCTGTCGATGTGTAGCGTGCAAAACGTCGTTATTTGCTATTTCAATCGTCGTTATGGCAAAAATGGCCGACGCATTCACCTTTTGAACAAAGGACACCCATGGCCGCAGAGATGGATTCCACCGACCGCCAGTTGCTCAGCCTGTTGCAGGCCAACGCCCGCGAAAGCACCGCCCTGCTCGCTCGCCGCCTGGGCTTGGCGCGCACCACCGTCGTCGCGCGCATCGCCCGGCTGGAGCGCGAAGGCATCGTCGCGGGCTACGGCGTGCGGCTGGGCGCACCACTCGAAGCCCAGGCCGTGCGCGCCTGGTGCAGCCTGAGCGTGCTGCCCAAGGCATCGCCGGCCGTGCTGCGCATGCTCGGGTCGCTGCCAGAAGTGGAAGAAGTCTCGGCGGTCAGCGGAGCGTTCGACTACCTGGTGTTCCTTCGCTGCACGAGCCATGAACAGCTGGACGCATTGCTGGACCGCATCGGCCAATTGGAGGGCGTGCACCAGACGCAGACCAGCATCGTGCTCAGCCGCAGGATCGACCGGCGCGGTGCTGGCGGGTGAATGAAAAACAAATGCTATTTAATTGATAGCATCAAAGCCAATGAATAAGGCGGCATAGGGCCATTCCCCTTGAAACCCCGCAGGCAGGTCCCGATGGGATAATCCGCCCTGCCCTTTTCCTCCCCGCTCCGGCCATCTCCCCGTGACACTCCCCACCCCCCCACACAGTCCCTGGCGCCTCTCCGTCGCGCCGATGATGGACTGGACCGACCGCCACTGCCGCTACCTGCATCGCCTGCTGAGCCGCCACGCGCTGCTGTACACCGAGATGGTGACCACTGGCGCGCTGATCCATGGCGACGTGGAGCGGCACCTGCGCTTCAATGCCGAGGAGCATCCGGTCGCCCTGCAACTGGGCGGCAGCGAGCCGGCCGATCTGGCGCAGGCCGCGCGGCTGGGCGCGCAGTGGGGTTACGGCGAGATCAACCTCAACTGCGGATGCCCCAGCGAACGGGTGCAGCGCGGCGCTTTCGGGGCCTGCCTGATGAACGAGCCGCAACTGGTGGCCGATGGCGTGAAGGCCATGGTCGATGTGGTGGACGTGCCGGTCACGGTCAAGCACCGCATCGGCATCGACAAAAGCGAGGACTACGGTTTCGTGCGCGACTTCATCGGCACCGTGTCCGAAGCGGGCTGCAACGTGTTCATCGTGCATGCGCGCAATGCCTGGCTCAAGGGGTTGTCGCCCAAGGAAAACCGCGAGATTCCGCCGCTGCGCTACGACGTGGTGCAGCGATTGAAGGCTGATTTTCCGCACCTGACCATCGCGCTCAACGGCGGGCTGGCGACCGACGAGGGCGTCGCCGATGCCCTGGCGCGCGTCGATGGCGCCATGGTCGGGCGCGAGGCGTATCACAACCCCTGGTGGCTCGCACGCTGGGACGCGCTCTATTTCGGCGCACCGGAATCCGAGTTGACGCGCGAAGCGGTCGAATCCGCCATGGTTGACTACATGGCCCGCGAGGCGGCGCTTCATGGCACCCACTGGTACTCGATCGCGCGCCACATGCTGGGCCTGCGCCACGGCCTGCCGGGCGCGCGGCGGTGGCGGCAGGTGTGGAGCGACCATCGGTTGAAGGGCCTGCCCGCACACGAAGTGATGGCGCTGGCGCAAGCGCCTCAGCGGGAAGCGCCTGCGTCAGCGCCAGCGCCAGCGCCTGTCGCCGCACCCGCTTGACTGGCAGCGGGCCGCTGATTTCTTCTGGCACCACCAGAGGTCGAGTGGGCGGCTCCACCGCCGCCCGGCGTGCCTTGCACATGGACTACGATGGGGCCTGACGATGGCCCGCCTTGGAGGCCGTCGCACTTTCTGCCCTGCCGTCCGCCCATGCCATCGCTCGATTTCTCCCGGGAAGAAAAAGCTTTCGAAGCCGCCTACACCCAGGAACTGCCCGCGCTGCAATACGCCTGCGCTTCTTATATGGCGCTGCTGCAGGCGATCCTGTCGCGAACGCCCGGCCTGGACATCACCAAGGTCGAGGGCCGCGTGAAAGACCGCCGCGAATGCGTGAACAAGTTCTCGCGCAAGTACCGCGCCGCGCTGGAAGAGAGCAACACCCCCTACGAAATCCGCAGCTACATCACCGACCTGATCGGCGTACGCGTGGTGTGCCTCTATGAGGACGAACTGGAAGAGGTGGCGCAGGCCGTGCGCTCCCACTTCGAGGTGATCGACGTGACCGACAAGGTGACGGCGGTGGAAAGCACGGAAGACTCCTTCGGCTACAAAGGCCTGCACCTGGACCTGCGGCTGACCCCCGCGCAGGCCGCCCTGGCCGAGCATGCGGCCTATGCCAACCAGCCGTTCGAGTTGCAGGTGCGCACGATCATCCAGGACTCGTGGAGCGTGCTGGACCACAAGATCAAATACAAGAAGTCGATCCCCGGGCAGCTCAAGCGGCGCATCAACGTGCTGTCGGCGTTGTTCGAGCTGGCCGACCGCGAGTTCCGGCAGATCCGAGATGCGACCGATGCCGAACTGCTGCAGGCCCCCGATGAAACGGCCGAGCCCGACTCCGACCTGGAACTGGCCCCCGCTGAAAAGTCGCAGGCGCCTGGCAGCGAACTCAATGCATTCACGTTCCTCAAGATCGCGAACCACTTCTTCAAGGACCAGGAATTCGAGCCTCAGAAGGTCGATCTGTTCGTGGACGACATCCGTGCGTGGTCGCCATCGATCACGCGCGCGAGATTCAACACCCTGATGCGGGCCACCATTGGCACCGTCAAGCGCTACAAGCAGCATTTCGAAGACCACAACCCGCAGGGCAGCTTCAACGCCTACACCGTGATACGACATTGTCTGTACCTGGGTGACCGCACCACTTTTCGCCGGGCCCTGCGCAACAGTTCGCGCGAAGCCTTCGAGGCCTGGTTGAAAGATCACGCTTGAAATACAAGCATCAAAACCGTGATCAGCGCAATAAAATCAACGGCATATAGCTATATTTTCAATAGCAAAAAAGCACCAAGGCGTGGCCTACTGGATGTTTCTGGATGTCGCAAAGGTGACTCGATGTGCGTACTTTCACGCCAGACAGCACTTGCGCAGTGCTGCTATATTGCACTGCAACATACCCCGGAGTTTCGCCCCAAATGCTTTACAACATCTACGAAACCCAGCGTTCGCTCATGGAGCCGTTCGCGGACTTTGCCCAGACCGCGTCCAAGCTGCTCAGCAACCCTCTCTCGCCTTTCACCCAGACGATGTACGCCCAGCGCATGTCCGCGGGCTACGACCTGCTCTACCGCCTGGGCAAGGATTATGAAAAACCGGTGTTCGGCATCCACACCGTCAGCGTGGATGGCACCGATGTCGCCATCCACGAGCGGATAGAGATCGACAAGCCGTTTTGTGAACTGCGCCGTTTCAAGCGCTTCTCCGACGATCCCGCCACCCTGACGCAGATCAAGCAGCAGCCTGCCGTGCTCATCGTGGCGCCGCTGTCCGGCCACTATGCGACGCTGCTGCGGGACACCGTGCGCACCATGCTCCAGGGCCACAAGGTCTATATCACCGACTGGAAGAACGCCCGCCTCGTGCCGCTGGCCGATGGCGCCTTCCACCTGGACGACTACGTGAACTACGTGCAGGAATTCATCCGCCACTTGCAGTCGCGCTACGGCAACTGCCACGTGGTGAGCGTCTGCCAGCCGACCGTGCCGGTGCTGGCGGCCGTTTCGCTCATGGCCAGCCGCGGCGAAACCACGCCGCTGTCGATGACCATGATGGGCGGCCCCATCGACGCCCGCAAGTCCCCCACCGCCGTGAACAACCTGGCCACGAACCGCAGCTACGAGTGGTTCGAGAACAACGTGATCTACCCCGTGCCAGACAATTTCGCCGGCGCCGGGCGGCGCGTGTACCCAGGCTTCCTGCAGCACACCGGTTTCGTGGCCATGAACCCCGACCGCCACGCGACCAGCCACTACGACTATTTCAAAGACCTCATCAAGGGCGACGACGCCAGCGCCGAGGCCCATCGCAAGTTCTACGACGAGTACAACGCCGTGCTCGACATGGACGCGGATTACTACCTCGAAACCATCAAGACCGTTTTTCAGGACTACAACCTGGTCCATGGGACTTGGGACGTGCGCAATCCTGAAGGGCAGCCCGAGCGCGTGCGCCCTCAGGACATTCACACGACTGCGCTGCTGACGGTCGAAGGCGAACTCGACGACATTTCCGGCTCCGGCCAGACCGAAGCCGCGCACAGCCTGTGCACCGGCATCGCCCAGAAAAACCGCAGCCACTACGAGGCGAAAGGTGCCGGCCACTACGGCATCTTCAGCGGCCGCCGTTGGCGTGATCTGGTGTACCCGAAGGTTCGCGACTTCATCCTGGCCCACGAGCCCGCGCATGCTGCCGCACCGGTGGTGACGCTGCCCAGCGACGACGCTCCTCGCCGCCGCACGGGCGCCGCGGCCGCAGCCCAGGCAGAAACCGCCGGCTTGAAAGCCGCGGCCACGGCCGCCAGCGCGCCGCGCACCAAGCGCGCGCCCCGCAAGGCTTGACCCCCGCCGCGGACGCTGTCCGCGCGCTGGCTGCGCGCATCGACGCGGCGCTTCCGCAGACGCAGTGCACGCGCTGCGGCTACCCCGACTGCGCGGCTTACGCGTTGGCGGTCGCCACGGGCGAGGCGGGTATCAACCAATGCCCGCCCGGAGGCACACAGGGCGTGGAGCGCCTGGCCGCACTCACGCAGCGGCCAATCCTTTCCCTTTCACCAGAACACGGCAAGGAAGGGCCGCGTGCAGTGGCGTTCATCGATGAAAACTGGTGCATCGGCTGCACGCTGTGCCTCAAAGCCTGCCCGACCGATGCGATCTTCGGCGCCAACAAGCTGATGCATACCGTGATCGAAGACCACTGCACCGGCTGCGAGCTGTGCATTCCGGTTTGCCCGGTCGATTGCATCGTGCTGGAAAACGCCAGCGGCAATGCGACCGGCTGGAATGCGTGGTCTCCCGAGCAGGCCGCGCATGCCCGCAGCCGCTACGCCGCGCGCACCCTGCGGCTGGTCCGCACCGAAAAATCCGCCAGCGCAGAGGCCGCTGCGGTGCGCCCTTGTGCGGCTGCCCCCGCAGTCGCAACGGGCGCATCGATCACCGCGGCGCCCGCCCCTGATGCCAAGCAGGCGGCGATTGCCGCCGCATTGGCGCGCGCTCGGGCCAAGCGCGCGCCACCCGGCAGTCACGGCTGACAAGACAGGGCGCCGCTTGGCATTCGCCATGCGCATTGACATGGCGGCGGCCAAGGCGGCAGGCCATTGCCGCAGCGGTTGCAAGCCCTCAGGCCGCCACCAGCGACTTATAGACGCCGCAGCCCAGATAAACGTCTGCGGCTTTGCAAACGAACGACATCTTCGTCTGCACCCGCCCGGTGGCCGGGTTGGTGATGTCGTATTCGACCCACCCCGGCCCCTGCTCGGCCTGTCCGGCAATGGATGCCATCAGCGCAGCGCCGTCGATGCCGGCGATGTCCTGCACGCGCGAGCCGACCTTGGCCGGATTGCCGCCGAAGGCGAGGTAGGTGCCATCCGCGCCCAGCGCGAACACATACATGTCGCGGTCATGAAAAGGCTGGGCCGGATCGGTCAGCGTCCGCAGCAGGCTGGCCCGGGGCGCCGTCCGCGCCAGCGCCAGGGCACGCTCCACCAAGGCCTTGGCTTCGTTGGCCGTGCCCTGTTGCAATCGAAACGACATGACGGCCCGCGACAGCGTGGAGGCGCGGTGCTCCAGGGCCTCCGCCTGGTGAACGGCCTGGCCCACCATCTGCGCGTTGCGCTGGGTGATCTGGTCGAGCTGCTGCACGGCCGCGCTGATTTCGCTCAAGCCCGTGCTCTGCTCGGCACTGGACGCCGAGATTTCACTCACATTGGCGGCGACGCTGCGCACCCCGCCGGCCATTTCCGAAATGCCGGAGCCTGCCGCGCGGATCAATTGCGCGCTGGTTTCCACCTGTCGCACCGATTCGCCGATGAGGTCGCGAATCTCGCGGGCCGCCGCGCCCGAGCGCCCGGCCAACGAGCGCACTTCCGACGCGACCACCGCGAAACCCCGGCCCTGCTCGCCAGCGCGCGCGGCTTCGACAGCTGCGTTGAGCGCAAGGATGTTGGTCTGAAAAGCGATGCCGTCGATCACGGCCGTGATCTCGGCCATGCGGCTGGCGCCTTGCTGAATCGCCTCGACCGACTGAACCGCCCGACCCATGGCCTGGGCTCCGGCATCGGCCGAACTGCGCACCTGGGCGGCTTTCTGGTCTGCGGAGCGTGCGGTTTCGGCGTTTTGCTGCACAGCGGACGAAAGCTCCTCGACGCTGGCAGCGGTCTGCTCCAGATTCGCAGCCTGCTGCTCGGTGCGCTCAGCCAACGCGCGATTGTCGGACGCCAGGCTTTCACCCGCGTGGGCGACGAGCGCAGCGTTGCTGCGGATGTCGGCCACCATCGACGAGAGCATCAGCACCATGCGCTCCAGCAGGCTCCCCAGGCGCGCCATTTCGTCCTGTCCGTCGATGCGGGGCCGGGCGCCCAGGTCGCCGTGCGCTGCGCTGTCCATCGCCTTGGCCAATACCGCCAGGTCGTCCGCCATGCCGCGGTGCATCGCCGCAGCCAGGTAGGCCACCAAAACCGCGCCCCCGGCGAACCACCACCAGCGGCCCTCCGTTGCCAGCGCCACCGCGAGCATCGAGGCCAGGGCCGCGCCTGACAGCAGCGCCATCTTTGCCGGCAGTGCCAGTCGGCGCATCAGCCGGATTCCCGGCTGCATTGGCGAAAATGAGCCCATCCTGATGTCTCCCATGCGCTTTTAATGCGCCGATGCTAGAGGTTGCGACTTACGGACAATTGACACGCTTGACACGCTTGACACGCTTGACACGCTTGACACGGACCGCCGCCCCAGGCACATGGGCGGACTGCGGTCATGCCGTTCGCCCCGCGCGCGCGGCTCGTACCGAAGGCGAATGCCCAGCCACAGGCCCCGGCCCATCCACCATAATGACGGCCCATGAATCCCCTGCTCTCCCAACTGCAGCCCTACCCTTTCGAGCGGCTGCGGCAACTCTTCGCGGGGGTCACACCCCCGGAAGGCGTCCGCCCCATCAGCCTTGGCATGGGCGAACCCCGGCATCCGACTCCCGCGTTCATCAAAGACGCCTTCACCGACAGCCTCTCAGGCCTGGCCAGCTACCCCGCCACTGCGGGCGATCCTGCCCTTCGCAAGGCCTGCGCTGCCTGGATACAGCGGCGCTACGGACTTGCGCTGGATGCTGCCACGCAGGTTCTGCCCATCAACGGATCACGCGAAGCACTGTTCGCGTTCGCGCAGACCATCATCGACCCAACGCGTGCCGGCGCAACGGTGGTTTGCCCCAATCCCTTCTACCAGATCTACGAAGGTGCGGCCCTGCTGTCGGGCGCCACGCCATACTACGCACCCAGCGACCCGGCCCGCAATTTCGCCGTGGACTGGGACAGCGTGCCCGAAGACGTCTGGCAGCGCACGCAGTTGCTCTTCGTCTGCTCGCCGGGTAACCCGACCGGGGCGGTCATGCCGCTGCCGGAATGGGAAAAGCTTTTCGCGCTGAGCGACCGCCACGGTTTCGTCATCGCATCGGACGAGTGCTACAGCGAGATCTACTTCCAGGGCGAGCCCCCGCTGGGTGGGCTGGAGGCTGCGGCGAAGCTCGGCCGGGCCGACTTCCGCAATCTGATGGCCTTCACCAGCCTGTCCAAGCGCAGCAACGTGCCCGGCCTGCGCAGCGGCTTCGTGGCGGGCGATGCAAAGCTGATCCAGGCCTTCTTGCTGTACCGCACCTACCACGGCAGCGCCATGGGCCCTGCGGTACAGGGCGCGAGCATCGCGGCCTGGAACGACGAGCAGCACGTGGACGACAACCGGGCGCTCTACCGCCGCAAGTTCGAAGAAGTGACGCCGCTGCTGGCCAGCGTCATGGACGTGGCCCTGCCCGACGCGGGCTTTTACCTGTGGGCCCGCGTGCCCGACGCCCTCGGCCTGACGGACGCGGAGTTCGCCCGCGAACTGCTCGCTCAATACAATGTGACGGTGCTGCCCGGCAGCTACCTCGCCCGCGAGGCCGGCGGCTTCAATCCCGGCGCGCAGCGCATCCGCATGGCCCTGGTGGCCGAAGCCGAAGAGTGCGTCAAGGCAGCCCGGCGCATCGTGCAATTCATCCAATCCCATCCCTGAACCGACCCATGACACAACAACTGCAGACCCTCATCGACACCGCCTGGGACAACCGCGCCAGCCTCTCGCCCGCAGCGGCACCCAAGGAAGTGCAGGATGCCGTGGAACACGTGATCGCCGAGCTGAACAACGGCAAGCTGCGCGTGGCCACCCGCGAGGGCGTCGGCCAGTGGACGGTGCACCAGTGGATCAAGAAGGCCGTACTGCTGTCGTTCCGCCTCAAGGACAACGAACTCATGAAGGCCGGGGAACTGGGCTTCTACGACAAGGTGCCCACCAAGTTCGGCCACCTCTCTGCCGAAGAAATGGCCGCCACGGGCGTGCGCGTTGTGCCACCCGCCGTCGCGCGCCGCGGCAGCTACATCGCCAAGGGCGCCATCCTGATGCCCAGCTACGTGAACATCGGCGCCTACGTCGATGAGGGCACCATGGTCGATACCTGGGCCACCGTGGGCAGCTGCGCCCAGGTGGGCAAGAACGTCCACCTGTCCGGCGGCGTGGGCCTGGGCGGCGTGCTGGAGCCGCTGCAGGCCAACCCGACCATCATCGAAGACAACTGCTTCATCGGCGCGCGCTCGGAAATCGTCGAAGGCGTGATCGTGGAAGAGAACTCGGTCATCTCGATGGGTGTGTACATCGGCCAGAGCACCCCCATCTACGACCGCGCCACCGGCGAGACCAGCTTCGGCCGCGTGCCCGCCGGCTCCGTCGTGGTGAGTGGCAGCCTGCCCAAGGACAATGGCCGCTACAGCATGTATGCCGCCATCATCGTCAAGAAGGTGGACGCCAAGACCCGTTCCACCACCAGCCTGAACGACCTGCTGCGCGACTGAGCACGCAGCCTGCCGCACTCCGCCCCCGATCCGATCCGCCCCCCGCCCCTTCCGCGACCCGCGCACCGACGAACGAAAGAGCAATCCCCATGAGCACGATGGAACGGATTCTTCGCCTGATGGCCGAAAAGCGGGCGTCGGACGTCTACCTGTCGGCCAACGCGCCGGCGCTGATCAAGATCAACGGCGAGTGCGTGCCGATCAACAGCCAGGTGCTGCCGGCCGAAGCGCCCAAGAACCTGCTGGCCGAGATCGTGCCACCCGACCGCATCGAAGAGCTGGAGGAAACGGGCGAGCTCAACATGGGCGTGCCGCTGACCGGCGTGGGGCGGTTCCGGGTGAGCGCCATGCGCCAGCGCGGCAGCTACGCGGTGGTGATCCGCTTCATCGCACAGCACATCCCGCCCCTGGCCACGCTGAACCTGCCGGCGGTACTGAGCGATCTCATCCTGGAAAAGCGGGGCCTGCTGCTGGTCGTCGGGGCCACGGGCTCGGGCAAGAGCACCACCCTCGCCTCGATGATCGACAGCCGCAACGAACAGCTCACCGGACACATCCTCACGGTGGAAGACCCGGTCGAATACCAGTTCCGCAACAAGAAATCGATCGTGAACCAGCGCGAGATCGGCGCCGATACGCAGTCGCTGCAAATCGCCCTGAAAAACGCCCTGCGCCAGGCGCCCGACGTGATCCTGATCGGCGAAATCCGCGACCGCGAGACCATGTCCGCCGCCATCGCCTATGCGCAGTCGGGCCACCTGTGCCTTGCCACCCTGCACGGCAACAACAGCTACCACGCGCTCAACCGGATCCTGAGCTTCTACCCCGTCGAGGTGCGCCCGACCATGCTGGGCGATCTCGGCTCGGCGCTGAAAGCCATCGTCTCGCAGCGCCTGGTGCGAACCCCCGCCGGTGAGCGCGTGCCCGCCGTGGAGGTGATGCTCAACACCAAGCTGGTGGGCGACCTGATCGAAAAGGGCGACTTCTCCGGCGTGCGCGAAGCCATGGAAAAATCCATGGCCGAAGGCTCGCAAACGTTCGAAGGAGCGCTGGCACAGCTCATCCTGGAAGGCCGCATCGACCGCAAGGAAGGCATGGCCTACGCCGACTCGCCCACCAACCTGATGTGGCGCCTGCAGAACGATTTTTCACTGGCGTCGAAAAACGCCAAGGCCCAGAGCGAAGCAGCGCGGGAAGAAGAAGACCAGCCGTCGTTCACCGAGATCGTGCTGGACGTCAAACCGTCCTGATCCGTCCCACCTGGCCTGCCCATCACGCCCTCCCCGCCCGAACCGCCTGCCCCACACACGATGTCCCGTACCCTGCACCTGGCCGAACAGCTCATTGCCCGCCCCTCCATCACCCCCAACGATGCGGGTTGCCTGGAACTGCTGGCGGACCGCCTGCGGCCGCTCGGCTTCGACTGCGAGCGCATGGACAGCGGGCCGCAGGATTTCCGCGTTAGCAACTTATGGGCAAAACGGCCTGCAGCGCAATCAGTACTAGGGCAGTCTGCTATCAAAACAGTAGTATTTGCCGGCCATACCGATGTGGTGCCCACCGGCCCCGTCGAGCAATGGGGCAGCGATCCATTCACGCCCATGCACCGCGGCGGCAAGCTCTACGGCCGTGGCGCGAGCGACATGAAGACATCGATCGCCGCGTTCGTGGTGGCGGTCGAAGAGTTTCTGGCAGCAACGCCTGACCCCGATCTGCAGATCGCCTTTCTGCTCACCAGCGATGAAGAAGGCCCCTCGGTGGACGGCACCAAGGTCGTGGTCGAGCGGCTGCGCGAGCGTGGCGAGGCGCTGCACTACTGCATCGTGGGCGAGCCCACTTCGGTCGAGAAGACCGGCGACATGATCAAGAACGGCCGGCGCGGCACCTTGAGCGGACGGCTCACCGTGCGCGGCGTGCAGGGCCACATCGCCTACCCGCAACTGGCCCGCAACCCCATCCACCAGGCGCTGCCCGCGCTGACGGAGTTGGCCGGCATCCGCTGGGACGAAGGCAATGCCTTCTTCCCACCCACGAGCTGGCAGATCAGCAACATGCACGGCGGCACGGGAGCGACCAACGTCATCCCGGGCGCGGTGGTGATCGATTTCAACTTCCGGTTCTCCACCGAATCGACGGCGGAAGGCTTGAAGCAGCGCGTGCATGCCCTGCTCGACCGCTACAACCTGGAATACGACCTGTCCTGGACGCTGGGCGGGCAGCCCTTTCTCACGCAGCCTGGCGAACTGGTGCGCGCGGTGCAGCAGGCCATCCTGGACGAAACCGGGCTGGCGACCGAGCTTTCCACCACGGGCGGGACCAGCGACGGGCGCTTCATTGCGCAGATTTGCCCGCAGGTGATCGAACTGGGCCCGCCCAACGCCACCATCCACAAGATCGACGAGCATGTGGTCGTGGCCGACATCGAGCCGCTGAAGAACATCTACCGCCGCACGCTCGACCACCTGAACGCATTGGCAAACGCATGAGTACCGACCCGCAACCCCCCGGCGGCCAGGATGCCGTGCGTGGCGATACCGTCGGCGCGTTGATCGCCTCCGGCACGGCGCGGCTCCAGGCGTCGGGCGTGGCGTTCGGCCACGGCACGGCCAATGCGCACGACGAAGCGGTTTGGCTGGTGCTGTGGTGCCTGGGCATTCCGCTGGACGAGCCTTTGAATGACGGCCCCGAGCCCGTCTTGGGCCGCACCGTCACCTCGGCCGACCAGGCCCGCGTGGCCGAGCTGTTCGAAGAACGCATCGCCACGCGCAAGCCTGCGGCCTACCTGACGCGCGAAGCGTGGCTACAGGGCGTGCCGTTCTACGTGGACGAGCGGTCCATCGTGCCGCGCAGCTTCATCGCCGAGCTGTTGGTCGATCCGCCAGCGGACGGCGGCATCGACGGCTTTCTCGGCGAAGACACGCGCGCGGTCCTCGACCTGTGCACCGGCAATGGCAGCTTGGCGGTCCTGGCCGCGATGGTGTACCCGGACGTGCATCTGACCGGAGCCGATATTTCGCCCGAGGTGCTCGAAGTCGCTCGCATCAATGTGGAAAAACACAGTCTGCAGGACCGCGTGGCCCTGCAACTGTCGGACGGCCTGAATGCGGTGCCGGGTCCGTGGGATCTGATCCTGTGCAATCCGCCCTACGTGAACGCGCAGAGCATGGCGGCATTGCCCGAGGAGTACCGCGCCGAGCCCGCTCTGGCGCTGGCCGGTGGCACGGATGGCATGGACTTCATCCGCCGCCTGTTGGCACAAGCGCCCGGCTGCATGAACGAGCAGGCCGTGCTGGTGCTGGAGATCGGCAACGAGCGCAGCCATTTCGAAGCGGCATTTCCGGACCTTCCCGTGTTCTGGCTCGACACCAGTGCCGGCGAAGACCAGGTGCTGCTGATCACCCGCGAGGCTCTGGTGGCGCACCCGACCTGATCCGCGCTCTGCATGGAAAGAGCGCCTGGCGCACTCTTTCACCCCCCTTCGCGTTTGCCATGTTTGGGCGCGCGCGGCCGGCCTTGCCGGTCTTTTGATGTTCTCCCGGGTGTCTTTGGCACACTCCTTTTGGCTTTTTATCGATGATCACACTCAAGAACGTCACCTTGCGCCGCAGCGCGAAGGTTCTGCTGGACCGCGTATCCGTCACCATCAATCCCGGTGAAAACGTGGGCTTGGTCGGTCGCAACGGCGCGGGCAAATCCAGCCTTTTCGCCCTGCTCAACCGCACGCTGCATGAAGACGGCGGCGACTTCTTCGTGCCCCCGCAATGGCGAATGGCCCAGGTGGCGCAGAACATGCCCGAGACATCGGAGCCGGCCACCGAATTCGTGCTGAACGGCGACACGCGCCTGGCTGAACTGCGTCAAGCGCTGGTCAAAGCGGAGCAGGACGAAGACGGCATGGCCATCGCGCATGCCTATTCGGATTTGGCCGATGCCGGCGACCATGACGCCGTGCCACGGGCGCAGGCGCTGATCCTGGGGCTGGGTTTTCGCGTTTCCGAACTCGAAAACCCCGTCAACAGCTTCTCGGGCGGCTGGCGCATGCGGCTGCAATTGGCCCGCGCCCTCATGAGCCCGAGCGACCTGCTGCTGCTCGACGAGCCCACCAACCACTTGGACCTGGATGCCCTGGTGTGGCTGGAAGCGTGGCTCAAGCGTTACGCCGGCACGCTGATCGTGATCAGCCATGACCGAGAATTCCTCGATGCGATCACCAACGTCACGCTGCAGATCGAAAACGCGCAGCTGAACCGCTATGGCGGCAACTACAGCCGCTTCGAAGAACTGCGCGCCCAGCAGATCGAGCTGCAGCAAGCCTCGTTCGCCAAGCAGCAGGACAAGATCGCCCACCTGCAGAAGTTCATCGACCGCTTCAAGGCCAAGGCCAGCAAGGCCAAGCAGGCGCAAAGTCGCGTCAAGGCGCTGGAGCGCATGGAAAAGATCGCGCCGCTGCTGGCCGAGGCCGAGTTCACGTTCGAGTTCAAGGAGCCGGTCAACCTGCCGAACCCGATGCTGGCGATCAGCGATGCGTCGTTTGGCTACACGCCAGAAGAAGGCGAGCCGACGACCATCCTGCGCCACGTGAGCCGTTCGGTGCTGGCGGGCCAGCGCATCGGCATTCTGGGAGCCAACGGCCAGGGCAAGTCCACGCTGGTCAAGACGATCGCGCGGGAGATGAAGCCGCTCGCCGGCTCGGTCATCGAAGGCAAGGGGTTGTCCATCGGGTACTTCGCCCAGCAGGAACTGGACGTGCTCCGCCCCAGCGACAACCCGCTGGAACACATGATCCGCCTGGCCCGGGAACTGGGCGCCAACGCCCGCGAGCCCAGCCGCGAGCAAGACCTGCGCAGCTACCTGGGCAGCTTCAACTTCTCCGGCGACATGGTCAAGCAGGCCGTGGGCACCATGAGCGGCGGCGAAAAAGCCCGCCTGGTGCTGGCGATGATCGTCTGGCAGCGCCCCAATTTGCTGCTGCTGGACGAGCCGACCAACCATTTGGACCTGGCCACCCGCGAGGCGCTGTCCATGGCGCTCAACGAGTTCGAAGGCACCGTGATGCTGGTCAGCCATGACCGCGCCCTGCTGCGTGCGGTGTGCGACGAATTCTGGCTGGTGGGACGCGGCGTGGTGGGCCCTTTCGACGGCGATCTGGACGATTACCAGCGCTACCTGCTCGAAGAATCCAAGCGCCTGCGCGAACAGGCCAAAGCCGCCGAGTCGGCTGCTGCCGCCACCGCGCCAATGGCGGCCCCAGTACCCTCTAAAGCGGCAGCCGCTCCTGCGCCAACGCCCGTGCCCGCGCCCGCGCCCGTAGCGCCGTCAGCTGCCAGTGCCCCCGTTGCGAAGGACGCCCGGGAGCAACGCAAGCTCGGGGCGCAGGCTCGGCAGCAACTGGCTGAGAAAACCCGCCCCTTGAAGCGCGAACTGGAGCAGATCAATCAGCGCCTGGCAGCGCTCACGGCCGAGAAGGCGCAGATCGAAGAGCGGCTCACCCAACCGCTGCCGCCGGCCGAGATCGCAGAAAACGGCCGTCGGCTGAAGACGTGCGGCGATGAGACCGACGCTTTGGAAGAACGTTGGCTGGAGCTCTCTTCCGAGGTAGAGGCTCTCGAATCTCAAGCCAGCGAAGCGTAAAACCATGTAACCATTGACACTGAATTCAGGTTCTTGCGCAATTCTGTCAACGGTTTTTTGCTATGTTTTTAGGAGCTAAAAAATCGACATGGACCGGTTGCGTTTTTTTGCATTCTTCTGTCAACGCGTCTTCCAGGCCGGGCGTTGTTCATCCATCACAGGAGATAACCGAATGAATACCACCGCTATCATGTCCGCCTGGCCCGAAGACGAACGCGACCGCAAGCGCGCACCGGCCCGCCTCTGAAGGCCGGCGCAACGACCAGAAGGTTCGACGAACCCTTTTCCTCAGCCACTGCGAGCGCCTCCTTCACGTCCCCATTCATCCCCCATTAAAAAACCCCGCATCCGCGGGGTTTTTGTTGTCTGGACGGTACCGCTTGGCAGCGATACCTTTTGCGCTCAGCCCATGTGCAGGCCGCCGTTGACCGAAAAATCGGCCCCGGTGGCATAGCCGCCCTCTTCCGACGCCAGCCAGGCGATGATCGATGCGATTTCGCTCGGCTCGCCCAGGCGCTTGACCGGTACGGTGGCGACGATTTTCTCCAGCACGTCGGGGCGGATGGCCTTGACCATGTCGGTGCCGATGTAGCCCGGGCTCACCGTGTTCACGGTCACGCCCTTGTTGGCCAGTTCCTGGGCCAGGGCCATCGAAAAACCATGCATGCCTGCCTTGGCAGCGGAATAGTTGGTCTGGCCCGCCTGGCCCTTCTCGCCGTTCACGCTGCTGATGTTGATGATGCGGCCCCAGCCTTTTTCCACCATGTCGCCCACGACCTGCTTGGTCACGTTGAACATGCTGTTGAGGTTGGTTTCGATGACCGCGTCCCAATCCTCGCGCGACATCTTGAGGAACATGCGGTCGCGCGTGATGCCGGCGTTGTTCACCAGCACGTCGATGGTGCCGTGGTTGGCCTTGGTCGCCGTGAATGCCTCCACGGTCGAATCCCAGTCGCCGACATTCCCGACCGATGCATAGAAGGTATAGCCCAGCGCATTCTGCTCGGCCAGCCATTTGGCGTGGTCACGCGTGGGGCCGCAACCAGCGATGACCTTGAAACCATCCTTGTGCAAACGCTGGCAGATGGCCGTTCCGATGCCACCCATGCCCCCTGTGACATACGCTACTTTCTGGTTCATGTGAGTTCTCCTTATCAACGATTCACGCAAGCACTCTACCCAAGATTCCACACCCGGCCGCTCTGGAAAACACCGAGCCTTGCAAATTTTGACAAAGCAGTGCGCGGCCTGCGTGCTATCAGAACCGCAGCAGCGGGTGACTGCCGCGGTTAAAAAAAACCGCACCATTGGGGGTGCGGTTCAATTCCGGCTGGTTCAGGTCAACGGGCGGCAGCTAAGCCGCCCGCCGCTCAGGCCCTCTCGACAGCGAGCGAAACACCCATGCCGCCGCCGATGCACAGGGCTGCAACGCCCTTCTTGGCGTCTCGGCGCTTCATCTCGTGCAGCAAGGTGACGAGCACGCGGCAACCGGAAGCACCGATCGGGTGCCCGATGGCGATCGCACCGCCGTTCACGTTGACCTTGGCAGGGTCCAGGCCCAGGGCCTGGTTGACGGCGCAGGCCTGGGCAGCGAACGCCTCGTTCAGCTCGAACAGGTCCACATCGCCGGCCGTCCAGCCTGCCCGCTTCAGGGCCTTGCGAGTGGCGGAAACGGGGCCCATGCCCATGGTGGCCGGGTCCAGGCCGGTCGTGCCATAGGAGACGATGCGCGCCAGCGGTTCCAGGCCCAGCTCGGCAGCTTTCTTGCCGCTCATCACCACCACGGCGGCGGCGCCATCGTTCAAACCCGAGGCATTGCCGGCCGTGACCGAACCAGCCTTGTCGAAGGCTGGGCGCAGGCCCGAAAGCGCTTCCGCGTTGGTCTTGCGGTTGAGGTACTCGTCGGCGTTGAACTGCACCGGGTCGCCCTTTTTCTGGGGCAGGCTGACGGGCACGATCTCGTCGGCGAACTTGCCGGCGTCCTGCGCGGCCGCGGCCTTTTGCTGGCTGCCCAGGGCGAGCGCATCCTGCTGCTCGCGCGTGATGCCCTGTTCCTTTGCCACGTTCTCGGCGGTGATGCCCATGTGGTACTGGTTGTACACGTCCCACAGGCCGTCCACGATCATGGTGTCGGCCATCTTCCACTCGCCCATGCGCTGGCCGTCGCGCGATCCGTTGAGCACGTGGGGCGACAGGCTCATGTTCTCCTGCCCGCCAGCCACCACGATCTCGCTGTCGCCCGTCGCGATGGATTGGGCGGCCAGCATGACGGCCTTGAGGCCCGAGCCGCAGACGGCGTTGATGGTCAGCGCGGGCGTTTCCTTGGCCACGCCGGCTTTCATCATGGCCTGGCGCGCGGGGTTCTGGCCCACGCCGGCCGTCAGCACCTGGCCCATGATCACTTCGCCGACCTGATCGAGCGGCACCTTGGCACGGGCCAGCGCCTCCTTGATGACGATAGCGCCCAGTTCGGTGGCGGGGGTCTTGGCGAGCGCGCCGCCAAACTTGCCCACGGCGGTGCGAACGGCGGAAACGATGACGATGTCTTCCATATCAGTCCTTTTTGTGCAGAAACGGGAATTTCGAAAGCGGGAGGCGATGCAGGTGCGAAGGTCGGCGCGCCAGTGCGGCCGATTCTCGCAGCAGCGGTGAACGCGTGATCGGTGTCAGGCCTTCTGCTTGACGTAGCGGCCGGGGGCCGGCTCGATGGCCTTGAAACGCGGGCTGCGGCCATAGGCCTTGGGCGCCGGGACCAGCTTGCCCGCATGCCCCTTGAGCCAGCGGGACCAGTCGGTCCACCAGCTGCCGGGATGCTCGGTCGCGCCCTGGAGCCATTCGTCGAGCGTCGCGGGCAACTGGCCGTCTTCACGGAGCCAGTGGCTGCGCTTTTTCTTGGAAGGCGGATTGATCACACCGGCGATGTGCCCGGACGCCCCCATGGCAAAGCGCTTCTTGCCCGGAAACACCTGCGTGGACGCGTAGGCCGCGTCGATGGGCACGATGTGGTCCTCGCGCGAGCCATAGATGTACACAGGCAGGTCCACCAGGTTCAGGTCGATCGCCTCGCCGCACACGGTGAGACGGCCGGGCTGCACGAGGTTGTTTTCGAGATAGAAGTTACGCAGGTACCAGGCGTAGAAAGGGCCCGGCAGATTGGTGCTGTCGCTGTTCCAGTACAGCAGGTCGAACGGCGGCGGTGTCTCGCCCTTGAGGTAGTTGCCCACCACGTAGTTCCACACCAGATCGTTGGGCCGCAAGAAGCTGAAGGTGGAGGCCAGGTCCTGCCCCTTCATCATCCCGCCCTTGCCCATCTGCAACTCCCGGAACTGCACGAACGCTTCGTCGATGAACACGTCCAGGATGCCGGTGTTGGAAAAGTCGATGAGCGTGGTGAGGAACGTGGCGCTGGCCACGGGCTCTTCGCCGCGCGCGGCCAGCACGGCCAGTGCGTTGCCGAGGATGGTGCCGCCCACGCAAAAGCCCAGGGCATTGATCTGCGCTGCGCCGGTGATGGCCTGCACGACCTCGATGGCGGCCATGGCACCTTCTTCGACATAGTCGTCCCACATCTTGTCGGCCAGCGTGTCGTCGGGGTTGCGCCAGCTCACGACGAAAGTGCGATGACCTTCGCTCACGGCATGGCGGATCAGCGAGTTCTCGGGCTGCAGGTCGAGGATGTAGAACTTGTTGATGCACGGCGGCACCATGAGGAAGGGGCGTTCATGGACCTTGTCGGTCAGCGGCTTGTATTCGATGAGCTGGAACAGCGCGTTTTCGAACACCACCGCGCCCTCGGTGGTCGCCACGTTGCGGCCCACCTCGAACAGGCTTTCGTCGGTCATCGAGACGTGGCCCTGGCGCAGGTCGTGCAGCAGGTTGGCCACGCCCTTGGCGATGCTCTCGCCCTTGGTTTCGATGGCCTTTTTCTGCGCCTCCGCATTGAAGGCGAGGAAGTTGCTGGGCGCCATGGCGGCCATCCATTGCTCGACCCCGAACCGGATGCGCGCGCGGGTCTTGGCATCGGCATCGACGGCATCGACCAGGCCCATCAGCGTGCGTGCATTGAGCAGGTAGGCCGCCGCCGAAAACGCGGCCAGTGGGTTCTGCGCCCAGGCCTCTCCGTTGAAACGGCGGTCACCCGTGGCGGCGGGCTGCGTACCTTGCGTCCAGAGCGCGGTGGCGTCTTTCAGGTACTGCTGCTGCAGCGCGGTGAGTTTTTCCGGGTCCAGCTTGACGGGTGCCACGGGCGCGGCCCCCGGGGTGCCAGCGGGTCCGCCGGGTACTGCCTGCTGGAAGGCCTGTATCGCCTGGGTCCAGCCTCTGCCGAGCATCTGCTGGAATTGCTGGGCACTCGGCCCCCAGGGTGATTCAGAATCCGCCATGTTCGTCTCCTCCACAAGAATAAGCGGTCCGTCAGGTGCGGGCCGTTGCGGCCATTGTTGCCGAGTGGCGAGGCCCATGGCAACGACGCTTGCCTTTTTTCACCAACTGCCTTCCAACCCGGGCTGAAACATGTATCTCGTTGTCATTGGATGGCTGTATGTCACGCTGCTGATGGCGGTGGCCGAAGCCATGGCCCCGAACGGCACGGTGCTGGGCGCCATCATCACGTTCGCCCTGTACGGGCTGCTGCCCATGTCCATCGCGGTGTACATCCTCGGCACGCCGGGCCGAAAGCGGGCCATCCACGCCCGGCAACTGGCCGAGCGGGACGCCCAAGCCGCTGCGGCCCGAAACACCGAAGCCGCAGTGGCGGCTACAAAGCCAGTAGAGCCGGCAGAGGTGGCCCCGCCGCCTTCACGCCCCGGTGGGCCGGTCGAGCCAGATGCAGGCAGCGAAGCGTCCACTGCCCCCGAAGGCGCTGCCGTATCGGTGCGAAAAGAAATGTGACGGCTGGCTGACGGTGCACCACACGGGGCTGCCGTCGTTGCCGTACACCCGCTCGACCCCCAGGGCCGCCAGCCGTTGACGCGCCAGGCCGGCCAGATCCGCCAGGTATTTGCCGTCTCCCTGCGGCGTGAAGTGCCGCTCGGCGGCGGCCTGTACGTCGCAGAACGCCGCGCGCACTTCGGCACCCACCTGGAAGGCGGTCGGGCCGATGCATGGCCCCAGCCAGGCCATGCAGTCGCTCGGTCGTGACGATGAAGGAATAGCAGGCACTGCAGTGTTTGCTATATTTTTCATAGCATCATCCCCTAGTGCTGATTGCGCTGGAGGCCTGAAACACTCCAAGGCGGCTTCCATTACCCCCTGCCCGCCTTCACCCGCCAGGCCACGCCAGCCCGCGTGGGCCGCAGCCACCCGGGTGCCGCGCGTGTCGGTCAGCAGCACCGGCAGGCAGTCGGCCACCATGATGGTGCAGGCCACGCCCGGTTCGGTGGCCGTGCAGGCATCCGCCTCGGTGCCGTCTTCGGTATCGGGGCCGAGCGCCGCCACGGACCATCCGTGCACCTGCCGCAAAAAGACCGGCCGGGCGGTTTTTTCCGGGCCCCAGCCCAGCGCAGCGTGGAGCACCTGCCGGTTGGCCTGAACGGCCTTCGGGTCGTCTCCCACGTGATCGCCGAGGTTGAGCGAATCGAAGGGCGCGGCACTCACGCCGCCTGCGCGGGTGGTGCACAGCGCCCGCACGTGGACCGGCGCTGGCCAGTCCGGCACCAGCCAGCCGGAGTGGGAAGAAGCGATGGGCATTGGTGCCGGAGCGGTCAGGCTTCGTGGTCCGGGCAGGTGGACGGATGCGCGCCCTGGAACGCCGGCAGCGACATCGCGGCCTCCCAGGCGGCCATGGTGAGCGGCAGCCCTTCCAGATCCACCCGGAAGCGCTGGGCGTTGAAGATCTGCGGCACCAGGCAGCAGTCGGCCAGCGTGGGCGTATCGCCCCAGCAGAACTGCGACGGCGCGAGCCCGGCAATCGCCCGCTCCTGTGCCAGCAGGTGGAGCTGGCGCTCGAAGGCGGCCAGGCCGTTGCGCGTCCAGTGGTGGTACCAGGCGGTCTTGGCGTCTTCGCTCTGCTGCAGTTCCTGTGTCAGGTACTTGAGCACGCGCAGGTTGTTGATGGGGTGGATCTCGCACGCGATCATCTGCGCCAGCGCCCGCACCTGGGCACGGCCGAGCGGGTCGGCGGGCAGGAGGGGCGGCTCGGGATGGGTTTCGTCCAGGTATTCGATGATGGCCAGCGATTGCGCCAGCGTGTGGCCGTCGTCGGTGACCAGGGCCGGCAAGAGGGGATCGCCCAGCTTGTCCGCGTAGGCGGGCTGGCGGTGCTCGGCGCGCACCAGGTGCACGGGCACGTAGTCGTAAGGCAAGCCCTTGAGCCCCAGCGCGATGCGCACGCGGTACGAGGACGACGAACGGAAGTAGTTGAACAGCTTCATGGTTCAGCGAGCATAACGCCGCTCCACCGGGGACAGCGACCGCCCCGGCACCATGGCACACTGCCGGTTTGCGCGCGGGCGCGGCCCCGCACGGCCCCGCACGGCCCCGCATTGCGCGCAGTCCCCTTCCGAAGAAAGGCAGACATGAGCTATGTGATTCCTCCCGCCGCCGTGGCCAGCGTGCCCGTGGTGGGCACCACCGACCGCTTCCCCGTCCACCGCATCTACTGCGTGGGCCGCAATTACGAAGAACACGCCAGGGAAATGGGCTTCACCGGCCGCGAGCCACCCTTCTTCTTCATGAAGCCCGCCGATGCCCTGGTCGTCGTCGATGCCGGCAAGACCGGCTCGCTGCCCTACCCCACGCTCACCGCCAACCTGCACCACGAGATCGAACTGGTGGTGGCCATCGGCAAGGGCGGCAAAAGCATCGCGGCGGCCGACGCGCTCCAGCACGTGTACGGCTATGCCGTGGGCCTGGACATGACGCGCCGCGACCTGCAAAACGACATGAAGAAACAGGGCCGCCCCTGGGAGATCGGCAAGGCGTTCGAACACAGCGCCCCCATCGGCCCCATCACGCCGGCAGCGCAGGCGGGCGATGTGCAAAAGGCCGCGATCTGGCTGCAGGTGAACGGTACCGACCGCCAGCGCAGCAACGTCTCGCAACTGATCTGGAACATCGCCGAAACCATCGAACATCTGTCGGCCGCGTGGGAGCTGCAACCCGGTGACCTGATCTATACGGGTACGCCCGAAGGCGTCGCGGCCGTGGTGCGCGGCGACTCGCTCGAAGGCGGCGTGGACGGCCTGGGCACGCTGCGCGTGAGCGTGGCCTGAGCTGATCCTGCCTGCGCCGCCTGCTGCCCGCCGTCGCTTCGGTGCAGGTGGTGTCGGTGGTGTCGGTGGTGCCCACCGCAACGGGCAGGCAGGCCAGGCCTCCAACGCTTTGTGCTTCATTTCTTCTTGAAAACCGAATGACCCTCCGCAGCCCCATCAAGCACTGCCGCGAATGCGGGACGGCCGTGGTGTACCGCATTCCCGACGACGGCGACACCAAGCCGCGCGCCGTCTGCCCGGCCTGCCACACCATCCATTACGAGAACCCGCTGAACGTCGTCGGCACCGTGCCCGTGTGGCGCGACCAGGTGCTGCTGTGCCGCCGCGCCATCGAGCCGCGCCGGGGCAAGTGGACCCTGCCCGCCGGCTTCATGGAGCTGAACGAAACCACCGCGCAGGGCGCCGAGCGCGAAACCGATGAAGAGGCGGGCGCGCAGATCCAGATGGGCCCGCTGTTCAGCCTGCTGAACGTGCGGCACGTGGGACAGGTCCATTTCTTCTACCTGGCCAAGCTGCTGAGCGACGAGTTCAATCCCGGCTACGAAACCCTCGAAGCGCGCCTGTTCGGCGAAGACGACATTCCCTGGGACGAGATCGCCTTTCGCACCGTGAAGACCACGCTGGAGCGCTTTTTCGCCGATCGCAGGACGGGGCAGTTCGGGCTGCACTGCGTGGACATCGACTGACCGGCCCGATCCGCGCCGGCCCACGAAAAAGGGCATGAAGCACCCCCAGGTGCCACATGCCCTCTTCCCTGTGCTTTTTCGCCCGGCCACCCCACGGCCCTTGGCCGTGCGGCGCAACCGGGCGTTCGTTCACATCCCGCCGATCCGCATCACTTCAGCCACTTGTCGGCCGACTGCTTGAGCGTTCCGCGGGCCTCCAGCAGGCCCCAGACGAACCCCATCACGCGCGAATAATCGGCGTCGTCCTTGGGCAGCATGAAGCCCAGCGTGTTGGTGGGGGTGAGCGGCGCATCGACGAAGGCGGCCGTCAGGCGCGGATCGGCCTTGGCGTAGTACAGCGCTTCGTAGGTTTCGGTGATCATCACGTCGCCCTTGCCCTCGGCGATGAGCGCCGGAATCTCGGCATTCTTTTCATGGGTGCTGACCTGTGCGGCGGTCAGGTTCTGCAGCACGAAGGTTTCGTTGGTGCCGCCGGGGTTCTTGATGACGCGCACGGACGACTTGTTCAGGTCTTGCAGCGTCTTGTACTGGGCCTTGTCCGCCGTGCGCACCAGCGCCACCTTGCCGAAAGGCGCATAGCCGGGGAGCATTTCGATCTGGCGAATGCGCGTCACGTTGCGGGTGATGCCGCCCACGGCCACGTCGAACTTGTCGGCCTGCAGATCCTTCATGAGGTTGGGCCAGCTCGTCGCCACATATTCGACCTTGACACCCATCTCCTTGGCCATGAGTTCGATCACGTCGATGTCATGCCCGCTGTAGCCGCCATCGGTCTTGATGGCGAAGGGCCGGTAGTCGCCCGGCGTGCCCACGCGCAGCACCTTGCCCTCCATGATCTTGTCCAGCCGGGGCCCTGCATGGGCGGCGGTCAGAAGCGACAGGCAGATCACGGCGCCAGCGGTGACCAGGGAACGCATTTTTCGAGCAATCATGGCAAGGTATCCAGAGGTTGAAGGGAGAGGATCGCAACGGCGCGCCGGCCTTTGCTCCGGCCCCAAACGCACCGCTGGCAAGCATAGCGGAGTGTTTGCGGGCGCGAAGCACCGGGGCGTGGAAAGCGCTGCATGTCCGTTGCAGGCTTCGTGCCGACCCGCACGCCTGGCTTTCGCAGTTGCAGAACCCATGCACGAATACGAATGGCCGAAAGCGCCGGAACCTCAGGGCTTGGATTCGATGAAGAACGGCAAGCCGCCCCCGGCAGAAGCAGGCGCCGCCGGTGTGGGCGCACCGCCCCCGGGGGCATTCGCGCCCGGCGACCCGCCGAACTGGGCGCCTTGCGGTACAGCCTGAGCAGGCGATGCCGCACCGGGCGCCGACTGCTGGCCGCCGAAGGCCGCGCCGGAAGGCGACCCTGACGGCGCGCTCTCGTCCATCGGCGCCGTGGCAGGCGGTGCCTCGGGCGTCGCGTTCTGCAATGGCACGAGCGGCGCTTCGCTGATCTCGGGCGCTTGGGGAAGGCCCAGGGGCGCAGAAGCGTCCGATGCGGGGCGCACCGGCACCGGCACATCGCTGCCGGGCGGCACGGGCGGGGCATCGGCGGCCGGGCCGGTGCGGCGGCCGAACAGGTCATAAACCCAGTTGCGCATGCCGCCCACGGCGTTGTCCACCCAGCCGCCCTTTTCCTCTTCGTCGATGAACCGCTCGCGCGTGTCGATCACCTTGGTTCGCAGGGCTTGCTGGAACACCTCGCCCACCATGGGCAGCGCGCTGTGGGCGCCCTGCCCCCAGTAGTCGCTGCGCAGGGTGATGCGCCCGTCGTTGAAGCCGACCCAGGCCCCGGCCACGAGCTGCGGGTGCATCAGGATGAACCAGCCATCGGTGTTGTCCTGCGTGGTGCCGGTCTTGCCGGCCACGTCGGCCGTGATGCCGTAGCGCGTGCGGATCGCGGCGCCCGTGCCCTTGTCGATCACGCCGCGCATCGCGTCGCGCAGCATCTGCACGGCGGCAAGGCCTGCGGCGCGCTCGGGATCGGCGGGCGCGAAGTCTTGCAGCACCTTGCCGTTCTTGTCTTCGATGCGGGTGATGACGATGGGCGCGCGGTACTGCCCGCCATTGGCGATGGTGCCGTAGGCCGCCACCATTTCCTTCAGCGTGACGGGGCTGGTGCCCAGGGCGAGCGAAGGCACCACGTCCAGCTTGGACTCGCGCACGCCCATGGCACGGGCCAGTTGCGCCACGCGTTCGGGGCCGACCTTCTGCATGACCTGCGCGGTGATGGTGTTCTTGGAAAACGCCAGGCCATCGGCCAGGGTCATGGCTTCGTTGCTGGGCGGGCCTTCGTCCGTCGGGCGCCAGACCTGCCGGCCGCCCAGGGGAATCTCGACGGCCTCGTCCATCAGCGTGTCGGTGGGCAGCAGGCCGTTGGCGAACGCGGCGCCATAGACGAACGGCTTGAACGTGGAGCCGGGCTGGCGGCGCGCGGCCTGCACATGGTCGAACGGGTCAATGGCGAAATCCCGGCTGCCGACCCAGGCGCGCACCTCGCCGGTGCGTGGGTCCACGGCGAGAAAGCCCGCCTGCACCCGCGTCTTTTGCTGGCGCAGCAGGCGCATGAACGACGCGTCGTCCAGCAACTCTTTCAGGGCATCGTCCGGCGTGGCGCCTTTGGCCACGGCCGATTCGTACTGGGGCGATTCACGCACCAGGGCCTGCACGAGCGGGCCTTTGGGATTCCAGGCGTTGCGTGACGCCCAGGCGCTGTCGGCCACGCCCTGCAACTGCCTGCCCTGGCGGGCGACCGCCTGATTGGCGAGCGTCTGCAGGCGCGCATCGATGGTGGTGCGAATCACCAGGCCATCGGCATACAGGCTGTAGCCGTTGCGGTCGGCCCAGTCGATGAGCTGCTTGCGCAGCTGCTGCGCAAGGTGCGGTGCGGGGCCAGCCGTCTCCAGCTGGCGCTCGAAGCGGATGCGCAGGGGCCGCTGCGACAGCGCGTCGTACTGTTCAGCGGAGAGCTTGCCGCGCTTTTTCATCTGCGACAGCACGGTATTGCGCCGCGCCTGCGCACGTTCGGGGTTCAGCACCGGGTTGTAGTAGCTCGTGCCCTTGAGCATGCCGATGAGCGTGGCGCTTTCCAGCACCGTGAGCTTGTCGGCCGACTTGTCGAAGTAGGTGCGCGCGGCCATCTCGATGCCGTAGGCGTTGTACAGAAACGGCACGGTGTTCAGGTAGGTCTCCAGGATTTCGTCCTTGGAGTAAAGCGCCTCGATCTTGAGCGCCGTGATCGCCTCTTTCAGCTTGCGGTTGAGCGTGGGCGCACGGCCGATGTCCTCGGGATAGAGATTGCGCGCCAGTTGCTGCGTGATGGTGGAGCCGCCTTGCTTGTCGCCCCCCAGCGTGCGGATCACCGCGGAGCCGGTGCGGCGCCAGTCCAGGCCGAAATGGTCGTAGAAACGATGGTCCTCGGTGGCGATGAGCGCGTCTTTCACCGACGGGGCGATGCTCTCCAGGGGCACCCATTCGCGGTTGACCCATTTGTATTCGGCCAAAAGCCGCCCGTCCGCCGAGACGAGCTGCGCCGGCTGGTCGGTCTTGGCCTTGCGAATGTCGCTGATGGCCGGGGTGAACGGAACCAGGGCCAGCACGTACAGCAGCAGGGCCAGGGGCATGGCCAGCAGCGCCCAGACCACCGCGCGGCGGGACCGCAGGTGGCGGGCGGCGAAGGCCCAGGTGCGGGCCAGCGGCGGCGCGACGTGGCCCCGCCACGCGGCCGTCAGGCGCGCGCGCAGGAAAGCAAGCACAGGGGGCATCGGGGGCTTAATGGTCAAAAAGGGCTCATGCCCTAGGTTTATCTGCCTTGCAAGCTATCAAAAGCATAGCAATCGGCGCCATGGTGATCGCGCAGGCGTTCACGCGCCCTGCCGCCCCAGCAGGGCCAGCATGCCGGCCTCGTCGAGCACGGGCACGCCCAGCTCCTGGGCCTTCACCAGCTTGCTGCCGGCCTCCTCGCCGGCGACGACGTAGCTGGTCTTCTTGCTGACCGAGCCCGCCACCTTGGCGCCGGCCGCCTCCAGCAGGTCCTTGGCCTCGTCGCGGCTCAGGGTGGGCAAGGTGCCGGTGAGCACGATGGTCTGGCCGGCCAGGGGCAGCACGGCCCGCTCGGCCGGCGCGCCCTCGGGCCAGGCGACGCCGCAGGCGCGCAATTGCTCGACGACCTCGCGGTTGTGCGGCTGGTCGAAGAAGGTGCGGATGGCCTCGGCCACGATGGGGCCCACGTCGTTCACCTCCAGCAATTGCTCCACGCTGGCGTCCATGATCGCGTCCAGGCCGCCGAAATGGCGCGCCAGGTCCTTGGCGGTGGCCTCGCCGATGTGCCGAATGCCCAGGCCGAACAGAAAGCGCGGCAAGGTGGTCTGCTTGGATTTCTCCAACGCCGCCAGCACGTTCTGCGCGGATTTTTCCGCCATGCGCTCCAGGCCGCTGAGCGCGGTCAGGCCCAATCGGTACAGATCGGGCAAGGTGCGGATGACCTGGCCTTCGACCAGCTGGTCCACCAGCTTGTCGCCCAGGCCCTCGATGTCCATCGCGCGGCGCGCGGCGAAGTGCAGGATGGCTTCCTTGCGCTGGGCGGCGCAGAACAGGCCGCCCGAGCAGCGGTGGTTGACCTCGCCCTTTTCGCGCACCACGGTGCTGCCGCAGATGGGGCACTGCCGGGGCATGCGGAAATTGGGCACGTACGGATCGCGTGGCGTTATCGGCACCACCACGGGCGCCTCGCCGCCCGCGCCAGCACCCGTGCTGTCGGCCAGATCGACCAGATCCACCAGCGCATCGGTCGCAGCAGCCGCTGCGGTCTCCGCCGCAGCCCGGCCTTGGCCGGCCGGCTTGGGGGCCGGCATGGCCGCGCCCAGCGCGGGCGGCACGACGGCCACGACCTCGGGAATCACATCGCCCGCGCGCCGCACGATCACCTGGTCGCCGACGCGCGCCTTCTTGCGGCGCAGCTCGAACAGGTTGTGCAGCGTGGCATTGGTGACGGTGACACCGCCCACGAACACCGGCGCCAGCCGCGCCACGGGCGTGAGCTTGCCGGTGCGGCCCACCTGCACGTCGATGCCGTCCATGCGCGTGACCATCTCCTGCGCCGGGTACTTGTGCGCCACGGCCCAGCGCGGCTCGCGCGTGACGAAGCCCAACTGGCGCTGCAGGTCCAGGCGGTTGACCTTGTAGACCACGCCGTCGATGTCGTAGGGCAACTGGTCGCGCGAGGCGCCGACGGCCTGGTGGAAGGCGATGAGTTCATCCGCCCCGTGCGCCACGCGCACCTGCGCCGCCACGGGGAGCCCCCAAGCCTTCAGCGTCTGCAGCATGTCGTAGTGCGTGCGGAAGTCGGGGCCGCCCTCGCCGGCCGGCGTGATGTCGCCCAGGCCATAAGCAAAGAAGCTCAAGGGGCGCTTGGCCGAGATGCCCGAGTCGAGCTGCCGCACCGCGCCCGCGGCCGCGTTGCGCGGGTTCACGAAGGTCTTGCCGCCGGCTTCGCGCTGGCGTTCGTTGAGCTGGTCGAAGTCGTCGCGGCGCATGTACACCTCGCCCCGCACCTCCAGCACCGCGGGGGCGCCATTCTTCTTGTCCGTGGACAGCGTGAGCGGGATCTGGCGGATGGCGCGCACGTTGTGCGTCACGTCTTCGCCCACTTCGCCGTCGCCGCGCGTGGCGGCCTGCACCAGCCGGCCGTTTTCGTAGCGCAGGCTCATGGCCAGGCCATCGAACTTGGGCTCGGCCACGTATTCGACGGGAGCGTCGGCATCGGTGAGCTTCAGCTCCCGCCGCACGCGGGCATCGAAGGTGCGAGCGCCGCTGGCTTCGGTATCGGTCTCGGTGCGGATGCTGAGCATCGGCACGCGGTGGCGCACGGGCGCCAGGCCCTCCATCACGGCGCCGATCACACGCTGGGTGGGCGAATCGGGCGTGAGCAGTTCGGGGTGCGCGGCCTCCAGCGCCTGCAGGGCCTGGAACGCGCGGTCGTATTCGGCATCCGGCACGGTGGGCTCGTCCAGCACGTAGTACTGGTGCGCCCAGCGGTTGAGCTGGGCGCGCAGCGCGTCGATGGCCTCGGCAGGTTGCAGGGGCAGCGCGCCGGCTGCGGAAGGTTTGGAATCAGTCACCACGGATGGAACCCAGAAAAGTAGGAGGCTCCTGCACGTTCACAGGAATGGTGGCGGGCATGGCGCGCTGCAGGAAATCGACGACCCGCGCATCGAGCCGACCGAACCCGGGGCGCACCTCGATGGGCTCGCCCGTATGGCGCTCGAACACGTAGCTGCGCTGGCCTGGCGTGCCCTTGACCACGATGGCCCGGACGTCTGCCAGCGGCACCCGCACGTGGCCGGGGCGCACGTTCTGGGGCAGGCTCAGGAAGACTTCCGAACCGTCGATGCGCACCAGGGGCTTGCCCATGCGGCCGAATTGGCGCCGGGCACGCCAACCGGCGATGGCGGGGGCGATGAACAGTCCTAGATAGAACAGGCCAAAGTAGTTGAACCGGCCGACGGTCCGATACTGCCACAGCGTAACGCCCGCGACCGTCAGGCAGCCGATCGCCGGCAGCCACCGGTCCAGGACGGCGTTCGATGGGCGGAAAAGCCCCTGGGGTGTTTCCACCACCGGGGGAAACAGCACGTGCCACCAGCGCATGGGAGGTCCTTTCGGTCCGAAATGACCGGCCACTCAGCTGAACAGGCGGCGCGCCAGCAGCGAGCCGGCCGACAGTTCGCGGCTGTCCAGCTTGTCGTACAGCAGTTCCAGGTCGGCGGCGATGGGGTCCATGGTCATGGCCGGCAGCGGGGTGCCGTTCTGGTCGCACAGCACGCCGTCCATCGCCTCGCCCAGGGTGGCCGCCACTTCGCGCAGGCGGGCGAAGGGCTGCTCGGAGCGGTGCACCTGGGCCACGTCCAGGCTCAGGGTGATGTCGCGGATGGCCGATTGCTCGGGGTCGTCGGACAGCGCGAACTGCGTGTCGTACGCGAGGGTGAGCACCGGCGGCACGCCCGGGCCGCTGGCAGGCAGCACGAGGCGGCCGGGTATGGCGCCTGCGGTGAAGCCCAGTCGCACGGCGTTCTGCTGCACGTAGCCGGGGCTCCAGGCCGCATGGCGAGCGCGCAGCACGAAGGCCAGTTGCGCGTCGTGGTCGCTGGCGAACTGGTCCAGTTCGCGGGCGCGTGCCACCTCGTGCAACATGTCGGGAAAGTCGGCCGCGGCATTGACGGCATCGGCAAAGCCCTGGGCCTTGACGACGAACTCCGAAAACTCGATCTCGTTGAGCGCGCCCACCCGGTTGGCCAGTTGCACGCCGGCCTGGAAATGGCTGTAGCGCTGCCCTGCCACCGGGGTTTCCCACTGCTGGGTCGTTTCGTTGAAGCCTTCGATCGCGAACGCCTTGCTGCCCGCGCGGCGCGTGGGCGGCAGGGCCGCCAGGGCCGCATCGCCCGAGACGAGCTGCTCGGCCACCAGCGGCGCGATGGCGTCGATCAGCGGGTCCAGCCCGCCGCGGCGCTCGGCCGGGGGTACGGGCAGCTGCATCGCATCGCGCAGGTCCACCGTGTGGCCCTCGAAGGACGGATCTGTACCGCTGCCGCTTCCGCCACCACCCCCCATGCCTTCAGGGCTTTCGACCGATGCGCCGCTGGCGTCGAACGCCGGTTCCTGGCGCAGCGCGGGCTCGGCCGCGCCGTCGGGCTCGGGCGGTTTCGCGCGCTTGGGGGCATTGCGGTGGGCGGACCAGGCGTTGAAGGCGACGATGGCCGCCAGGACGACGCCGCCCGCGATGATGAGGCCGAGTTGGAAGTTGCTCATGGTGAAAAAACGTGCGGCTTCTGGGGTTCAGGCATCGGCCATGGACAGCGCGGATTCCATGTCCACGGCCACGATACGCGACACGCCCTGCTCCTGCATGGTCACGCCGATCAGTTGTTCGGCCATTTCCATGGCGATCTTGTTGTGGCTGATGAAAAGGAACTGCGTGCCGCTGCTCATGCTCGACACGAGCTTGGCATAGCGTTCGGTGTTGGCATCGTCCAGCGGCGCATCCACTTCGTCCAGCAGGCAGAACGGCGCGGGGTTGAGCTGGAAGATGGCGAAGACGAGCGCGATGGCGGTCAGGGCCTTCTCCCCGCCGGACAGCAGGTGGATGGTCTGGTTCTTCTTGCCCGGCGGCTGCGCCATCACCTGCACGCCGGAGTCGAGAATCTCGTCGCCGGTGATGATGAGGCGGGCATTGCCGCCACCGAACAGTTCGGGGAACATGCGGCCGAAATGGCCGTTGACGGCATCGAAGGTGCCCGAAAGCAGGTCGCGCGTTTCGGCGTCGATCTTGCGGATCGCGTCCTCCAGCGTGGTCATGGCCTCGGTCAGGTCGGCGGTCTGCGAATCGAGAAACGTCTTGCGCTCGCGCGCGAGGTTCAGTTCTTCGAGCGCGGCGAGGTTCACCGCGCCCAGCGCCGTGATCTCGCGGTGCAGGCGGTCGATCTCGCTTTGCAGGCCGGCCGCGCGCACGCCGCCGGCTTCGATGGACTGCGCCACGGCCTCCAGATCGGCCTGCGCATCCGCCAGCAGCGTGGTGTATTGCTCCAGGCCCAGCCGCGCGGCCTGCTCCTTCAGCTGGAACTCGGTGATGCGGGCGCGCAGCGGGTCGAGCGCGCGTTCCAGCTGCATGCGGCGCTCGTCGCTCGCGCGCAGCTTGGCGGTGAGGTCGTCGTATTCGCTGCGCTGGGCGCCCAGGGCCTTTTCGCGCTCCATCTTGAGGTCCAGCGCCTGCTGCAGGCCGCCCTGCGCCGCGGCGTCGGACAGGCGCGCCATCTCGTCGCGGGCGCGTTGCTGCTCATCGGCGAGGGCGCGCGTCTGGCTGCCGGCCGTGTCGAGCGTGCGGGCCAGTTCGGCGCGGCGGGCCTCCAGGCTGCGGCGCGAAAACGTGGCTTCTTGCGCCTGACGCTCCAGGCTGCGCTGCTGCTCACGGCTCTCGGCCAGCTTGCGCTCGGCCGCGATCACGCGCTCGTCCAGCTGGGCATGGCGCTCTTGGCTGTCGGCCAATTGCATGTCGAGTTCTTCGAAGCGCGCCTCGGCCGTCACGCGGCGCTCCTGCAGGTCGGCAAGCTGCGCCTCGACCTCGGCCAGGTCGGCGCCGATCTGCTCGCTGCGCGCGCGGGCCTGGTCGGCCAACTGGGTCAGGCGCAGCGTTTCCACCTGCAGTTCATGGGCGCGGCTTTGCGCCTCGCTGGCTTCGCGGCGCGCAGCCACGAGGCGCTGCGAGGCGTCGGCATAGGCCGACTCGGCGCGCACCAGCGCCGTGCGCGACTCGTCGCTGATGAGGGCCTGGGCGCGCAGTTCCTTTTCGAGGTGTTCGATCTCCTGCGCGCGGGCCAGCAGGCCGGACTGTTCGGAGTCCTGGGCATAAAAGCTCACGCTGTGCGCGCTCACCGCATGGCCCGTGGGCACATAGACCACTTCCCCGGGCTGCAGCGCCGGGCGGCGGTTCAGGGCCTCGTCGAGCGTTTGCGCGGTGTAGCAACCCTGGAGCCAATCGGTCAGCACGGCGCGCAGGCCGGCATCGTTCAACCGAAGCAGATCGGACAGGCGCGTGGCCGCGCCGGTGGGCTCGGGGATGCCGGCAGGCGGCGCGCTGTAGAAGGCCAGCCGGGCCGGGGGCGCGTCGTTGCCGCCCGCGCCGAGAAAGCCGCGCACGCTATCGAGCCGGCTGACTTCGAGCGCGCCCAGGCGCTCGCGCAGGGCCGCTTCCAGGGCGTTCTCCCAGCCGGGCTCGATGTGGATGCGGCTCCACAGGCCCTGCAATCCATCCAGGCCGTGCCGGGCGAGCCAGGGCTGCAGCTTGGCCGACGTCTTGACCTTCTCCTGCAAGGCCTTCAAGGCCTCCATGCGCGCGGAGAGATCGGCCTGGCGGGCGCTCTCCACGTTCACGGCCTGCTGGCGCGTGCGGCGGTCTTCGTCCAGTTGCGGCACGGATTCCTGGAGTTCGCCCAGCCGCGCCTCGGACATTTCGGCGCCCTCGCGCGCCGCTTCGAGCTGCTCGCGCAGGTTGACCAGGCGGGCCTCGTCGGGCGCGGCCAGGGCGTTGCGGTCGGTGCGAAGGCGTTCATGGCGGGCGTCGAGCTGGCGGCTTTGCTCGTCGATGCTGCGCTGCTCGGCGGCCAGCACGCCGATCTGCTGCTGCACCTGCACCACGGCGCCACGCTGCTCGTTGGCACGCTGCTGGCTTTGCCGCAGCGCCTCTTCCAGGTCGGGCAGCTGCATGGCCTGTTCCTCGACCTGGGCGGCCAGCAGTTCGGCGCGCTCGTCGGCGTCCACGCCGGCACCGGCGAGGTTCTCCATCTCGGCCTCGGCCTCTTCCTTGCGGGCGGACCACTGGGCGATCTGCTCGGCCAGCTGGCCAAGGCGCAATTCGACGCGCTGGCGGCCCTCGACCACGTAGCGGATCTCGGCCTCCAGCCGGCCCACTTCGGCCGTGGCCTCGTAGAGCTTGCCCTGCGCCTGGTTGACATGGTCGCCCGCGGCGTAATGCGCCTGGCGGATGGTTTCGAGGTCGGATTCGACCGAGCGCAGGTCGGCCATGCGCGATTCGAGGTCGTTCACGGCCTGCAGGCCATCGGCCCGCACCTTGGCCTGGTCGGCCTCGGCGTCGGCACGCTTCAGGAACCACAGCTGGTGCTGCTTGAGGGTGACATCGGCCTGCAGCGCGTTGTAGCGGGCGGCCACCTCGGCCTGCTTTTCCAGGCGCTCCAGGTTGGCGTTCAGCTCGCGCAGGATGTCTTCGACCCGCGTGAGGTTCTCGCGGGTGTCCGACAGGCGGTTTTCCGTCTCGCGGCGGCGTTCCTTGTATTTGGAAACGCCGGCGGCCTCTTCGAGGAACAGGCGCAGTTCCTCGGGACGCGATTCGATGATGCGGCTGATGGTGCCCTGGCCGATGATGGCGTAGGCGCGGGGCCCCAGGCCCGTGCCCAGGAACACGTCCTGCACGTCGCGCCGGCGCACGGGCTGGTTGTTGATGAAGTAGCTGCTGTTGCCGTCCCGCGTGAGCACGCGCTTGACGGCGATCTCGCCGTATTGGTTCCACTGGCCGCCGGCCCGGTGGTCGGCGTTGTCGAAGACCAGTTCCACGCTGGCGCGGCTGGCCTGCTTGCGGCTGGTGGTGCCGCTGAAGATCACGTCCTGCATCGACTCGCCGCGCAGTTCGCTGGCTTTCGACTCGCCCAGCACCCAGCGCACCGCATCCATGATGTTGGACTTGCCGCAGCCGTTCGGACCCACCACGCCCACCAGCTGGCCTGGGAGCATGAAATTGGTGGGCTCGGCGAACGACTTGAAGCCGGCGAGTTTGATGGAGTTGAGACGCACGGGTCTGGGTCTGTCAGCAGGCTGAGGGCATGGGGGTGCGTGAAATGGCGCGGCCGCGCTGCCCCTCGGGAGGCGGCGCGGCCCGAGCCCCGGATGATACCGTGCCGGGGTGGCCGCCCTGCCCCGTGGCGAAGCCCACGGAAGGCGCGCCGGCACTATGAGAGAAATCGGCCTCCAGCGCAATCACCACTAGGGGGATTAGCTATTGAATCAGTAGCACTACCCCGCGCGCGGCGCGAAGGCGATGATCGCCATGCCGGCCAGGGTGACGGCAACGCCCGCCACATCCCACGCCGTGGGGCGCACGCCGTCCACCGCCCACAGCCATCCGATGGCCGCCGCCACATAGACACCGCCATAGGCCGCGTACACCCGCCCGGCCGCGGCCGGGTGCAGTGTGAGCAGCCCGGCGAACAGCGCCAGGCATGCGGCGGCGGGCAGCAGCAGCCACGCGCTCGCACCCTGCCGGAGCCAGAGCCAAGGCAGGTAGCAGCCGACGATTTCGGCCAGCGCGGTGACGGCGTACAGCGCCAGGGTTTTCAACTCGAACACGGGGCGGCTCCTTAAAAAACCGGCGCCGGGGCGATGCCGCCCTGCTCCGGTGGCTGGCCGGCTGGCGGCGTCAGACGATCAGCGGGCTCTGGCCTGCGGCGTGATCGACCACCAGCCGCTCGAACCCGTCCACCGGCAGCGGCGGGCTGAGCAGGTAGCCCTGCCACACATAGCACTGGTTGCGCGCCAGAAAGGCCCGCTGCGCCTCGGTCTCGACCCCTTCGGCAATGACGCGCAGGCCCAGGCTGGTGCCCAGCGCGACGATGGTCCGGGCGATGGCGGCATCGTTGGGGTCGGTGAGCACGTCGCGCACGAAGCTCTGGTCGATCTTGAGTTCGTCCAGCGGCAGGCGCTTCAGATAAGCGAGCGAGGAATAGCCGGTGCCGAAATCGTCCAGCGAGAACCCCACGCCGTAGGCCCGCAGCTGGGCCATCTTGTCGATGGTGTCCTCCACGTCCTGCAGCAGCAGGCTTTCGGTCATCTCCAGCTTGAGGCGGCGGCCATCGGCGCCCGTGCTGGCCAGCGCGGCCAGCACCTGGCCGACGAAGCCGCTCTGGTGAAACTGGCGCGCGCTCACGTTGACCGACAGGCCCAGATGCGCTAGCGCCGGCCGCTGCGCCCACAGGGCGAGCCGCGCGCACGCCGCCTGCAGCACCCATTCGCCCAGGGGCAGGATGAGCCCGGTCTCTTCGGTCAGCGGAATGAAATCGGCCGGCGAGACGAAACCCCGCACGGGGTGGCGCCAGCGCAGCAGCGCCTCGGCGCCGGTGATGTGGCCGTTGTCCATCTGCGGCTGGTAGAACAGTTCGAACTGCCCCTGCGCCAGGCCCTCGCGCAGGTCGGATTCGAGCGCGGCGCGGGCCGCGACCGAAGCCTGCATCTTCGGGTCGTAGAACTGCAGCGTGTTGCGCCCGCCGGCCTTGGCCTGGTACATGGCCAGATCGGCGCGCTGCAGCAGCTCGTCCCCCGTCTCGCGCAGGCCCTGGAAGATCGTCACGCCCATGCTGAGGGTGCTGTGGTGCGACTCGCCCTCCAGCAGGAACGGGCGGCGCAGCGCCGCCAGAATCTTCTGGCCCGTTTCCTCCGCGCGGGCGGCGGCGTCTTCGCGGCTGTCGCCCAGGTCTTCGAGCACCACGACGAACTCGTCGCCCCCGTGGCGGGCCAAGGTGTCTTCGCTTCGCACGCAGTCGCGCAGCCGCAGCGCCACCTGGCGCAGCAGCATGTCGCCGCGCTCGTGGCCCTGCGTTTCGTTCAGCGTCTTGAAGTTGTCCAGGTCCAGCATCAGCACGGCGCCGCAGCGCTGGCTGCGCGTGCTGGCGGCCAGCGCCTGCTGCAGCTGGTCCAGCAGCAAACGGCGGTTGGGCAACTGGGTGAGCGGGTCGTAATAGGCGAGGTAGCGGATCTCTTCTTCGGCCGCCTTGTGCTGGCTCATGTCCACCAGGGTGATGAGCCGGTCGTCACCCAGCAGCACGCCCGCCAGGTCCACCGTGCGGACCTGCCCGCCCTTGCAGGTGATGGTGTGCTCGCGCGGGGCGACGGCGTCGCCATCGCCGGGCGCTTCGGCGCACACCGCCATCCAGTCGGCCACGGCCTGGTCGCGCTCGGCACCATCGGGAAAAGCCAGCCGCCACCAGTCGTCCACGTTCGGGGCATCTTCGGCGGTGTAGCCGCAGATCTGCACGAAACGCTCGTTGCGAAAGCTCACCAGCCCGTCCTTGCGCACCAGGCACACGCCCACCGGCAGGCGGTACAGGATGCCGCGCAGGCGCAGTTCGCTGTCGCGCTGGGCCTCTTCCATCTGTTTGCGCTCGGTGATGTCCTGCACCACGGCAATGGAATGGTTGGAGGGTCTACCCGCCATGCGCATGGGCGACACGGTGATGTCGGTCCAGATGACGCGGCCGTCCTTGTGGAAGTAGCGCTTTTCGTAGCGGAATTCTTCGAGCTGCTCCGAGGCGATCTGCTGCATGAGGGCCTCGCCCGCCGCGAGGTCGTCCGGGTGTGTGATCGACCCGACCGTCTTGGTGGCCAGCTCGGCCTCGGTATAGCCCAGGATGTCGCAGAACTTGCTGTTGGCCCGCACGAAGTGGCGGGTCTGGGCGTCCACCTGCGCCACGCCCACCGCCGCCTGATTGAACAGCGCGCGAAAACGCTCTTCGCTCTCGCGCAGCGCCGACCCTGCGGCGTTGGCATAGCTCATGGCCTGCGTGCGCCTGCGCACCAGCAGGGTGATCAACGCGGCCAGCAACGCCGTCACGACCAGGCCGCCGCCCCCCATGAGCGCGGGCAGCTGCGCTTCGGACCGCGACAGGAAAGGCTGCATGGGCTGAAAGGTCAGCCGCCAGCGCCGGTCGTGCACGAGCAGTTCGCGTTCGTAGCGCTCCACGGCGGGGCGCACGCCGGTTTCGAGGGCGAGCAACGGGCGTTCGGCCACCGGAGGCACATCGCGCACCGAACCGATGTCGCGCACCGACATCGCCACGCCGCGCAGCAGGCCTTCGGACTGGATGGCTTTGACCATGTCGTAAAAGCGTATGGTGGCGGCCACCGAGCCGACGTAGCGGCGCCCGCCGGCCGCACTGTCGTCGAACACCGGAAGGCGGATGACGAAGCCGGCGCGATTCTCGCGCTCTTGCAGCAGATCGAAAGGCTCCGACGCCACCACCTCTGCGGTGTCGCGGCTGTAGCGGATCGAGGCGAGCGTGGCCGGGAGCGAGCCGACGTCCAGCCCCACCACGTATTCATTGCCCAGCAGCGGCCAGACGTAGTCGGCCACGTGGTATTCAGGCCGGTCGCCGGGCGGGCGGATCGCGAAGGCGCCCGGCCCAGGCATGCGGACCGCATCATCAGTCCGCATCCGCGCCTCGAAGGCTTCTTTGTCCGCACGCGGCACATAACGGGTGAACGCCACGTTCTTCACACCGGGATAGTGCTGCGCCAGCCGCAGTTCGCGCGCTGCGCGCTCGAAATCAGCGCGCCCCAGCCGGGGGTTGACCAGGAACAGGCTGCGCAGGCCGACCACCAGTTCGGTGTGCGCGGCGATGCGGGTTTCCAGCGCGCCGGTGAAAGAGCGGGCCTCCTGCGTGAAACGCTCCCGGGTGATGCGCGCGACCGACGCGTTCTGCTGCTGCCACAGCGCCCAACTGGCCGCCGTGCCCACCAGCACGCACAGCAGCCCTGGCAGCCAGGGCCAGCGTTGCAGTCGCAGTGCTTTCGGAAGCGTCATGGTCGAATGGAAAGGTAACCCCAGGCGCGGCGCGGAGATCCGCGCACGATAACCCGCGAGGATAGCCACAATCGGAAGCAGTTTTAACAATCACACTGCTGCCTGTTTGTTTTAGTAACAAATCATGGATGTGTCGTAGCCATCGCCATTCAGAAACCCATCACGGTACAAAGCCGCTGTGTTGGTTGATCGTGGACCATCATCGTCGCCGTTCCTCCTAGAAAGAAATCCCACCATGTTGTATGCCGTGCTCAAGCTCCTTCACGTTTCGTCGCTCATCGTCTGGCTGGGGGGCATGGTGTTCGCGCATTTCTTTCTGCGCCCCGCAGCCCAGTCGCTGGAGCCCGCCCAGCGCGTTGCACTCATGCATGGCGTGCTGCAGCGTTTCCTGAACGCGGTCCTGGTGGCGGTCGTGCTCGTTCTGACCAGCGGGCTCTGGATGATCGGCAACGTGGCCCGCGCCGCTGCGCAGTCGGGTGGCCGCTTCGCCATGCCGCTGTCGTGGACGGTGATGGCCACGCTGGGCATCGTGATGATCGCCCTCTTCGGCCATGTGCGGTTCGCCCTCTTCAAGCGCCTGCAGCGCGCCGTGGCGGCCTCCGACTGGGCGGCGGGCGGCAAGGCGCTGGCCTCGATCCGCACCTGGGTGGGCGTCAACATCGCGCTGGGCGCGGTGATCGTGGCGGTCGTGTTCCTGGTGCGGTAAACACCGGCAGCGCGGCAAACTATTGGCACGCCGCCGACAGTGCCTGGGGCGTCAGCGCCGTTGCCCTGCCGATGAGGTTCCCGCTCAGCTGGGCAAAAACGTAGCCCGCAGCGATTGGGGCAACGAGTGGGCGGACTTAAGGCTCACCTAAGCTGGCACGGCAACCATGCAACCCAGCAGCCCGCATCAATCGATCTCCTCCTCCCTCCTGGGCTGCTTTTACCCGCTTCGGCGGGTTTTCTTTTTTTCGGACGCAGTGGGCTGCTTCGTTCATTCATTAGTCACTCATTCCGCAGCCGGAATCCGTGGTGGCAGAGACCCACGGAACGAGCACCCCCAGCGTTCTCGGGCGCCAGGCCAGTGTCAAAGCGATGCAAAGCGCAGCCCCCGCCATCGCCATCACCCAGACGAGGGAAGCCATCGAGCCATGGTCCACGCCGAGGGACAACGCCAGTGACGCGGCCAATGCGGCCGCGCCTGCCACGCGCAGCAGCGCCACGGTGCGGCGGGGCGGCGGGGATCGGGCATCGCCGAGCACCTGGGCCCAGTGCACGTCCATGGACAGCGCCAGCCATCCCATGCCGGTGACATTGGCCGCCACCGCCGCCAGCAAGAGCAACGCATCAAGCACGGGAAGCCTCCGTCAGGTCCTGGGAAACGCGGGCGGCCGGTGCGGCGGCGCCTTGCGCGCGATGGTGGAGCCGGCGTGCCGCCACCACGGCCAGCAAGGCGCTGGCCAGCAGGGCCAGGTCCATGCCCGCCACGGGCCAGTAGCCGTTGGCGAGGGTGCGCAGCAAGTGGTCACCGGTCGTGGCCCAGTTCAGCAGCACGGCGGCCACTGCCAGCGCGGCGGCGGTCCAGCATTGTTCGGCCCAGGCGGGAGCCATGCGGCCCTGCGCTACCGGGGCCGTGCGCCAGATGCCATGCAGGAAGGCCAGCGCCCACGCACCCCAGAAAATGGATTGCTCCCAGCGCCCCCGCGCGGGCAGATCGGTCGGCAGCAGCCGGTTGCCGATCAGCATGCAGAAGGTGGCGATCAGCATGCCGGTCACGGTGGCCACAGCGAAGGCGTCCACCCACCGCGCGCCGGACACGCCCTGTCTGGCGTGCTGGCGCTTGCGCTTTTCCACGAAGAAGATGAAGCCCGTGGCGATGCACGCGCAGCCCGCCAGGCCGCCCAGCACATACAGCCAGCGCAGCAGCCAGTGACGAAAATGCTGCAGGTGCAGGCCCGTGAGAAAGTTGTTGATGCCGGCCACGGCGGTCGGCGGCGGGTCTTCGCGCAGCACTTCGCCGGTCGCTCCTTTGAAATGAATGCCCTCGCCCGTGAGGGTGACCCGGTCGGTGCCGGCGCGGAACACGCTCACATAGGCATTCGCATCGCCCACGTGCTGCACGTTGAGGTAGCCCACCTCGCCGGCCATGCCTTTGGCGGCCCAGCGGCGCTGGGCCTCGGCCACCATGGCGTCCACCGATGCGAGCGTGCCCGGTGTGCCGGCCCGCTTGGCGGGCAAGCCGGTTTCCATGGCCTCGTGCTGTTCGTGCAGCTCATGCAGCGGATGCAATTGCGTTTCGGTCACGGGAAAGTAGATGCCGCCGAAGATCACCAAGCCCGACAGCGCAAAGATGAAATGGAACGGCAGCGCCACGACGCCGGTCAGGTTGTGCAGGTCGAGGGCGCTGCGCTGCATGTGCTTGCGCGGGCGGAAGGTGAACATCTCGCGGAAGATCTTGCGGTGCATGACCACGCCGCTCACCAGGGCGACCAGCATCATCAGTGCGGCGAAACCCACGATCCAATAACCCAGGTTCTTCCATTCCAGGTGAAGGCTGTAATGCAGCGGGTAGAAGAACCGGCTTCCGATCTTGAGGTGATCGTCCGGCAAGGCACGGCCATTGCGAGGATCGATGGTGCGTGTGCCCCATACCTGATCGTCCGGCAGCTTGGCACCGGGCAACGCAAAGCTGGCGAACAGGCCGAGCACCGGGTCGCGGTGCGTGGTGTAGGCACCCCAGCTGTTCACGATCGGAAAACTCTCGGCCAGCGGGCCGTTCACCCGGCTGCGCGCCGCTTCGATGTTGGCCGCATCGGGCCGCACCATGCTGAGGAAAGCCGGCTGCAGCACTCGGTCGAACGACGGCATGGGCTGGGGCGCGAACCGCGTTTGCGGAATGGCCCAGCGGTCGATCTCACGGTCGAACACCGAGAGCGAACCGAAGAAGAAGACGACCATGAGCACGAAGCCCAGCACCAGGCCGAACCAGGTGTGGAGCCAGGCCATGGTGAGCCGGAAATTCTGGAGCACGGTCAACCGCCTTTCCGCCAACAAGACAACAGGCACGGGCCCACGGCGCGCAGGGCGCCGGCAGCCCGGTGGCGTCAGACCAGCGCCATTTGCACCAGCGATGCCGCACCGGACATCAAGGCACCGCCCCCGGCGAGCACGAGCCAGACGCGCCAGAGCCTGGAATCCGAAAACGCCCACAGAAAGGCGCCCAGGAACACGATGAAACCCACGATGTAGCCCATGGCTTCGGCATCGTGAAAAGGCATGCCCGCCGCGAACAGCAGACCGATGCACAGCCCGACGAATCCCCATGTGAACGCGTAGCCGCCCAGCATGCCGGCCGCGATGCGGGAAACGACATGCAGGCGGGACGCGGCAGTGCTGCCAGCCATCGTTTTACCCATTTCAAAATGCGACTAGTTCTCAATTATGCCTGTGCCGGCGGGGGCCGAAAAGCCGTCTGCAGCACCGGCAGGGGCTTTTCGCAAAGGGGCCGCTTGAAGCGCGCCGCGATAACTCACGAGCGTGCCCTGCGATAAATGACACATGCCCGAGTTTTATTGAGTGCAAGGTAATTGCAGTCGGCGTTCAGTCCGGTCTTTAGAGTGCTTGTGGCGCTTCCTTGACGCTATAGGCCACCCATGCCTTCTTGCAGCAGGCGGGGCAAGGCCAGGACATTCCATGCCTCACCTCGCTGGTCCAAACGGAGAACACTTGCTTGCAAGCATCACTGGGGCATGTGACCGAGCTTTTATGCGGCACCACGTCACACTGACCCGATCCGTCAGGGGTGACTTTGTAAGTAGCACCGCAGCCAACTCGCTCCTTCCCGTAGCACATGGCCTCAGTAGGTGACCCGTCTCGGCTTTGCCTGGTGCGCACTTGTTCCCCGCATTTAGTGCATTTGAAGTTCCAGAAGTTACCGAAGTTGTGCTGGACTTTTGATTTCAATGCGGTTCTCGCTATCACCGCGATCTCGTTGCACTTACTCATAAGTCAGTAACTTAGAGAACACTCTCTTGCGCAGAGCGGCGATCGGTGCTTTCATTGACGGCATGAAAAGAGACGGACGCACCCTGGCCCACAATGTGTTGGAAGAAATGCGCATGCTGGCCGTACAGCGCATGCGCGAAGGAGAGTCGCCAGCATCGGTGGCGGCTTCCTTTGGCATGCACAGGGGCTGGGCCTACAAGTGCAAAGCCGCTGCCAGCGGGCGCGGAAATGGGCTGCGCGCGCTGCGCTCGACCAAAGGCACAGGCCGCCCGCGCAGCCTCACACCCGTGCAGGAGCGCCAGGTTTTTCGCTGGGTCAACGGCAAAAACCCACGTCGGGCTTTCGCGCTGATGCCGTGCATGGCAAGACCTGGGGAGCCAAGGGCCAGACCCCGGTCGTGGAGCGCCCGGGCCAGCGCCAGTCGATCTCGGCGGCCTCAGCCGTCAACTCCAAAGGGGCGTTCTGGTTTGAGACCTACCAGGGAGCGCTTACAGGCGAGTTGTTAGTGCAACTGCTCAAGAACATGATGGCCGAGCGTGAGAAACCCGTGCACTTGGTCGTCGATGGCTTGCCGGCTCACAAGAAGGCCCTCGTCAAGCAATACGTGGCAAGCACGGCGGGCGCATTGACGTTGCACTTCCTGCCCGGCTATGCGCCAGACCTCAATCCAGATGAGCTGGTATGGAGCCACGCCAAGCGCACAGGGGTGGCACGCAGTCCATTGCGAAAGGGGGAGAAGCTCAAGGAGCGTGTGGATGCGCAGTTGCAGTCGGTGGCTGAAGATCCTGCACTCATCAGGTCATTCTTCAGACACCCATCTGTCGCCTATATTTCTGACTTGTGAGTAAACGCATCAAAGCCAAGCTGGCCAGCGGCCCGCAGTCGGACCTGTTCGAGTAGCTCAGTCGGTGTCCTGCCCATCCTTGTTGAAGAATGCCTGGTAGATCACATACGGGATCACGGAGACCACCACCCACCACCAGTTGGCCTGCACGTAGGCCAGCACCCAGCAGCTCCAGCCGAAGAGCACGGCGAACCAGCCGAAAAGGGTCGAAAAGCGAGGGCGTTTCATCAGAGCATCTTCACACCGTTGAAGCCCCAGCGCACGTACACGAGGTAAGGGAGGATTCGGACAGTGCCCCCAGGCGTTGGAAGATGGATCGGAATGCTGGCCGCCTCTTTTATCATCATGTTCACAGGCCGGCCGAATCTCGCCATGTACACACCGGGACCGAAGAATCCGTGCAGCCCGAACTTGCTGGAGTTGATGACGCCGGTTCGCGCGATGCCTGCAGCCCCTGCCTTGGTCGTGAAGTGGATGAGGCTTTTGGGCAGCGCTGCAAAGCCGTACCCGGCCGTACCCAGCACCGTTGCTGTGGTGGGTGCAACATCAGGAGTCCAAAGCGCCGCGAACACGCCTGGCACGTGGGCCAGCGGCGCCAAAGGGCTCTGCGATTGCGTGGCGACGTCTGCCCAGTACTGCGTGGCTTCATCGGCCGCCTGCGTGGATTGCACGTACAGCTGCCGCAGCTTGAGCATGAGTCGGTTGATGGTGCCCGCATCGGATATCTGGACGGGTGTGTTGCAGCCCTCGCGGCGGCAGGTGAGTGAGTTATCGGCCATTGGTCCCGACTTTTTTTGTCACGCCGCTCCACGATGCGCGGAAGACGTACCGGCCTCCCTGCCGGCCCCGGATTACCGATGGTTCTGCTTTCGCTAGACTTACAAACTGCCCCGCCAACCGGAAACAGGGCGTTGCAGTGATTGCAATCTGATTTCAGTGGGCCGATTCGGTAAATCCCATCTGGTCCCCCTAAATCCCGATTTATCGCAGTGCAGGGACTGGGTTTATCTCAACTCCCTTCAGCCGCTGCAGGCATCGGCCGCCGCCCGGCTATGCTCTGCCCTTCGCTTTTTCGCCTGCCTTCGCTTATGTCACGTGCCCGCCTCACCCTTTTGACCTTGCTGCTTGCCATGCTGGCCGCCATTGCCGCCACGGCCTGGTGGGTGGCCCAGGGCCGCATGCGTGCAGCCCGGGCCCAGGTGGCGCAACTCCAGCAGGAAGTGAGCCAGAAAACCGAGCAATTGCTGGGCTACACCCGCTACACCGACTACCTGACGGTGAGCAAGCAGTCGTTGTCGGAGCAGATGAAGCTGATGGCCGCGACCGTGGTGCGCGAGGAAGGCACCACGCAGATCGTCGAAAAGTCGGTGCTGGGACTGGCATCCACCGGCGTAGTGGCGATCTGGTACACCGCCGAATATTCGTTCGGCTACGACCTGCGTCCGCAGAGCTACGAGCTGCGCAGCACGCCCGCCGGCATCGAGATCCACCTGGCCAAACCCACGCTGGTAGCGACCCCCGCCATCACCCAGCTGCGCCATCGCGTGCTGTCGGGCGGCCTGCTGACGGACAACAAGGGCGCGGTGATCAAACTGACCCAGGAGGCATCGCAGCGGGCGGCGAAACAGGGCGCGGCCATGGCGTCTGACCCGGCCGTGATGGCGCTGTGCGAAAAGAGCCTGATCGCATTCCTGTCGGATTTCCTAGCCCGCCAGCCTGGCGTGAAAACCGTGCCACGCATCACGGTGGTGTACCGATAGGACTTGCCGGCCGGTCAGCGCGTCACGGCGTGGGTCAGCCAGAGGGTCAGCAGCGCTGCACCCAGGCCCATGGGCATCACCCAGGCGCCCAGCCGCAGAAACTGCCAGCCGCTCACTGATTCGCCCTCGCGCCGCAGGGCGGCCAGCCACAGCAGCGTGGCCAGCGAGCCGGTGATCGACAGGTTCGGCCCGATGTCGATGCCCATCAGCGCGGCTGCACGCATGGAGGGCGATGCATTGGCGGCGTCCAGCGCCGCGCCCGCCAACAGGCCCGCCGGCAGGTTGTTCACCAGATTGGCGGCCACGCCGAGCAAGGCCCCTACGCCCACGTCGGCGCCGCCCGGCCAGGCGGTAGCGGCATGCCGAAGGGCGCCGGCCAGCAGGCCCACCACGCCCGTGTACTCCAGCGCCTGAACGAACACGAACAGGCCGGCCACCAGCGGCAGCACGCTCCACGACACCGCGCGCACCGCCGGCCAGGCCGCACTGCCGCACCCCAGGCGCAGCAGCACCAGCGTGACCAGCGCCGCGCCCAGCGTGGGCCAGCCCAGCGGCACGCGCATCCAGGCGCACGCCACCAGCACCACCACCGACACGGCCAGGCCACCCGCCGCGAGCTGGCCACCGCGGCTCAGCGGACTCGAGGGCACCTCGGTGCGGATGGTGGCGTCGATATCGTGCCGCAGGGCGAACCGCAGGGCCAGGAACGTCGCGGCGATGGAGGCCAGCGATGGCAGCGCGAACAGCGCCAGCCACTGGGGCAGCGATGGCATGTGGCCGCCCCACAGCACCAGATTGGCGGGGTTGGAGATCGGCAGCACGAAGCTCGCCGCATTGGCGACGAACGCACAGATGAACAGGTAGGGCAGCGGCGACGCGCCGACCGCGCGGGCCACGGCGAACACCGCAGGCGTGAGCACCACCGCCGTGGCATCGTTGGACAGGAACACGGTCACCAGCGTGCCCACCAAGTACACCCAGGTGAAAAGCCGGCTGCCCGAGCCGCCTGCGCGCCGGGCGGCGAGTGCCGCCAGCCAGTCGAACACGCCCTCGCGCCGCGCCATTTCGGACAGCAGCATCATCCCGGCGAGAAACAGATAGACGTCCTCGCCGCGCAGCACGCCCCGCCAGGCCTGGCTTGCCGGCAGGAGCCCGAAGCCGACCAGCGCCAGCGCGCCCGCCACCGCCCACACAGCCTCGGGCAAGCGCCACGGCCGCAGGATGACTGCACCCGTTGCCACCCCGACCACGCCCCAAATCCACTGCTGCGGTGCAAGCATGAAAGCCTTTGTTCCAAAAAAACGATCGACGAGAACCATAAAAAAGAGAGGCCGGCATGTTCATGAAGCGCGAATGTCGTCGCGCCATGGCCAGCATTCGGGATTCTAGGGAGCGCGCCGGCCTGCCATGCGTCGGACGCGGGCCAAGGCCCATGGTGGCGAAGGCCTGGGCAAGCCCCCCAGCCACAAGATTCACGGCAGCCCCTTAGGATGGCGGCCCAAGGAGTTGAGCCCGTGTTCCAGTTTTTCGAGAAGCGACTGCCCGCCTACCCCATCGCAGAACCCACCCTTCCCCCTGAGGATTTCATGGCCTTCGTGTGGGCCGGCACGCGTGGACTTCGCCGCTACGTCGTGGCCATGGCCGGCCTGTCGGCCGCCATCGCCGTGTACGAAGCCCTGCTGTTCGCGGTGCTGGGCCACGTGGTGGACTGGCTCACCCAGGTGACCCCGGCCATGCTGTGGGCCGAGCGCAAAGGCACGCTGGCGCTGGTGATCGGCATGCTGCTGGCCAGCATCGTGCTGGTGGCGGTGCAGACCAGCGTCAAGCACCAGACGCTCGCCATCAATTTTCCGCTGCGCCTGCGCTGGAACTTCCACCGGCTGATGCTGGGCCAGAGCATGGCCTTCTATGCCGACGAGTTCGCGGGCCGCATCACCACCAAGATCATGCAGACCGCCCTGGCCGTGCGCGACATGATCTTCACCACCACCGATGTGGTGATCGGCATGGGCGTGTACCTGTTCACCATCCTGCTGCTGGCGGCCGGCTTCGACGTGCGGCTGCTGGCCCCGTTCCTCATCTGGATCGGGTTCTATGGCCTGGCGTGCTGGTATTTCGTGCCGCGCCTGGGCCAGGTGGGCAAGGCGCAGGCCGATGCGCGGTCCGTCATGACCGGGCGCATCACCGACGCCTACACCAACATCGCTACCGTCAAGCTGTTCTCGCACACCCGGCGCGAGGCCGAGTTCGCCCGTGCGGCCATGGATGCGTTCAAGCACACCGGCTATGCGCAGATGCGCCTGGTGAGCCAGTTCGAGATCGTGAACCACATCCTGGTCGTGGGCATGATGGTCGGCGCATGCGGCACCGCGCTGTGGCTTTGGTCGCTGGGCCAGGTGGGTGCGGGCGCCGTGGCGGCCGTCACCGCCATGGCCCTGCGCGTGTCGGGCCACGCCCACTGGGTGATGTGGGAGATGACCACGCTGTTCGAAAGCGTGGGCACCATCCAGGACGGCATCAACACCCTGACCCGGCCACGCACGGTGGTGGACGCCCCCGACGCCCGCCCGCTGGCCGTGCCGCGCGGCGAGGTGCGATTCGACAACGTGACCTTCGCCTATCAGGGCGGCAAGCCGGTGATCGATCAATTGAATCTCACCATCCGCCCGGGCGAGAAGATCGGCCTGATCGGCCGCTCGGGCGCGGGTAAATCGACGCTGGTGAACCTGCTGCTGCGCTTTCACGACGTGCAGACCGGCCGCGTGCTGATCGACGGGCAGGACATCGCCCATGTGACGCAGGACAGCCTGCGCCAGGCGATCGGCATGGTCACGCAGGACACCTCGCTGCTGCACCGCTCCATGCGCGACAACATCCTCTACGGCCGGCCCGATGCGAGCGAAGAAGACCTGAATGCCGCCGCCGCCCGTGCGCAAGCGGCCGATTTCATCGATACGCTGACCGACCTGCAGGGCCGCCGTGGCTACGAAGCCCACGTGGGCGAGCGCGGCGTGAAGCTCTCGGGCGGCCAGCGCCAGCGCGTGGCCATCGCCCGGGTGATGCTGAAGGACGCGCCCATCCTGCTGCTGGACGAGGCGACCAGCGCGCTCGATTCCGAGGTCGAGGCAGCGATCCAGGAGAGCCTGGACACGCTGATGGAGGGCAAGACGGTGATCGCCATCGCCCACCGCCTCTCGACCATCGCCGCGATGGATCGCCTGATCGTGCTGGACGCCGGCCGGGTGATCGAGGAAGGCACTCACGCGCAATTGCTGGCCCAGGGCGGCGTGTATGCGCGGCTGTGGGGGCACCAGAGCGGCGGCTTCCTGGGCAAATCCGAAGACGATTGAAACTGCGGAAAAAGCTGGGGCCCTGGCAGCGCTCCAGGGCATATTCCATGACGGCGGGATGCTATCATTAATATAGCAATCCGGCAGCCATGCCCGACCCGCTTGCCGGGGGTTAAAGGTTCAGGGCGCAAGCCTCCGTAGGCTGCGCCCCTTCTCCCGCCGCGACGCGCCAACGCAGGCAACGCGCCCTGCCCCCTGGCCAGACACGCGGCGCTCCATCCGATTCATCACTCCAGGGGGAACCTTCCATGTCATTCGCATCCATTCTCGGCATCTCGATCGGCGCCGGCGCCGGCGCAGGCACTTATTTCACGCTCAAGAACAACCCCATACCCCAGGGCAAGCGCGTACTGATGTGCGTGGGCACCACGGTGGTGGTGTTCATCGTGCTGCGGATCATTCTTTGAACTGATTTCACCGGACAGGCCAGCGCGACACCGCGCTGCGCCCACTCGGCCAGCCGCCGCATCATTCCCCCTCGAAAAGACTTTCTCTTCAGGTCCCGAAGACCAGTGCCTTGTGCAGGCACACGCCCGCCATGACACCGTTGGCCGCGGCCAGCGCGGCGTTGTGGCCCGGCATGGCCGCATCGCCGGCGGCGAACACCCCAGGCACGGTCGTCTGCTGCGTCGCATCGACGCGGATCATCGGGCCCGACATGCCTTCGTCGAAAGCACATCCCAACTGCTCTGCCAACGGGCTGGCCATGTGCGTGCGCGGGGGCACGAACAGGGCCTTGATCGGCACGCAGCGTCCATCGTCCAGGCGCACGCCGGACAACGCGGGCGCATCGCCCTCCAGTCCCAGCACCCGGGCCGGCTCGACGGCAATGCCGCGGGCAGCCCGTTGCGCCAGCGCCTGCGGCTCGGGCGCTTCATGCCCGTTCAGGAACAGCGTCATCGGCCCCCAATCGCCCACCAGCATCGCGTGGTGCACCGACGTCGGCGCGGCATACAGCGTTCCGGCTGGAGCGCCTCCGACTTCGTAGCCGTGGCAATACGGGCAATGCAGCACCGTGGCGCCCCAGCGTTCCGACAGGCCAGGGATCGCAGGCAGTTCATCACGCAGGCCGGTGGCCAGCAGGAGCTTTTGGGCGAGCAGCGTTTCGCCCGAATCCAGCTCCACCGCGAATCCCTCTTCGGTCCCCGCTGCATCGGTGCCTGCACCGCTGGCCCGGCGTGAAAGCGCTGCCTTGCCGATGGCCCGGGCGTGAAGGGCCGATGCGGCCTTGAAGGTCACCGAAGGGTAGGCCATGAGCTGGCTGCGCGCCAGCGCAACCATGTCTTGCGGCCGGGTGCAGTCCTGCCCGAAAAAACCGTGCGACGCCGCTGCGAAGCGGTTGCGCGGTGCACACGCATCCACCATGCACACACTGCGCCGCGCGCGGGCGATCTGCATCGCGGCAGACAGCCCGGCAACACTGCCGCCAATCACCAGAGCATCAAACCGCATGGGAAATATCCTTTTTAGAAACACCGCTGCTGGCCCAACGGTCGTGGAAATCGCGCGACAGATCGACCAGGGTGATCTGCTCCAGGCGCGCCAGCAGCAATGCCTCGGCTTCGCGGTAAGTGCCGTCGAGCGCCGCGTTCACCGCCTGCTCGACGAGGCATTCAGGGCGCTCGGTGCGGTGGCCTACTGCCAGAAAAGCCGGCTCGCCCACGGCGCGGTGGATGTCGGCCAGGCTCACGCCTTCCAGCGGGCACGAGAGCACCCACCCGCCGCCATGCCCCTTGGCCGATGCCACGAAGCCGGCGTCGCGCAGACCCGCCATCACGCGCCGCACGACCACCGGATGGCTCTGCACGGCCTGCGCCAGCGATTCCGAGGTTGACGGGGTCTTACTCTCCGCCATGTGCAAGAGCACATGCAGCACGGCGGACAACTTGCCGTCTTTTTTCATGCAACATTACTAGTCGCATGAAATGCTTTTGACAAGCGAAGGGTTGATGCGGGCGTGCATCGGCCCAGGCGTTCGGGCACTGCGTGGCACCGCCCGCTCCAGCGAAAGAGTTGCTTTTCAGGCCAGTTCGGTCCGCGCACATCAATGGCCCGCGCAGCGCACCGCGCGTCCGCTTTGGTCAGTGTTGTCGTGGCGGCAGCACCCGCGCCGGGTTGCCCACCACAATGGCGCCGGTCGGCACGTCGCGCGTCACGACGCTGCCGGCACCGATGATCGCGTCGTCGCCCACCGTCACGCCGGGCATCACCAGCGCCCCCCCGCCGATCCACACATTGCGACCGATATGGACCGGACGGCCGAACTCCAGGCCGCTTGCCCGCTCCTGCGGCGAACGGGGATGGTCGGCGGCCAGCAACTGAACGCCGGGGCCGATCTGCGTGCCGTCACCGATGTGCACCTCGACCACGTCCAGGATGACGCAGTTGAAATTGAGGAACACGCCGGTTCCCAGGTGGATGTTGAAGCCGTAATCGCAGTGGAACGGCGGGCGGATCACCGCGCCCTCGCCCACCGAGCCCAGGTGTTCGGCCAGCAGTGCGCGGCGCTCCGCTGGATCGGCCGCCAGCGCCGCGTTGTAGCGCACGAGCCAGCGCTTGTTGGCGGCCATGTCGGCCTGGAGTTCGGGGTCGCGGGCATGGTAGGGCCGGCCGGCCAGCATGTTTTCTTTTTGGGAGGTCATCGGGCCATTGTGCGGTGGCCGCCGGGGACCGGAAAGCGATCTCGACCCTCACCAGGGGTGATGGCAAAAAAGCCTCTAGCGCAATAAAAACGCCGGCATATAGCTATCAAATAAATAGCAAACTCATGGAGCCGGCCGCAAGCTCTGCTGTGGCTCGGGTGGCTCGGCCCGCCCGCCATCGGCTGGCGGGGGCTGCACCACGCCCGGCCGTCGGCCGAGCGCTCCGCGCCGCGTTACTTGAGCACGCCGCGCGAGATGTCCATGACCATGCGCGTGGCCAGGTACAGCCGGGGCACGATGGTGTCGATCTGCACGTATTCGGCATTGTTGGAATGCGCGCCGTAGCCCGACAGGCCCATGCCCTCCACCACCGCGCCGCGCGTCTTGAGCGCGGCGAAAGCGGCGTCGGTGCCACCGCCCGTGGCCTTGTCCACCACGTTGAGCGGCAGGCCCAGTTCTTCATAGATCACCTTGCCGTAGCCGGCCACGCGGCGCGATGCCTCGCTGGCTTCCAGCGGCGGGCGGCGAACCTCGAACTTCATCGACACCTTGGAGTCGGGCAGCAGCCTGGTCTGCACCTTGGCCTGGAGTTCTTTTTCCAGCCCCTCGAAATCGGCCACGCGCAGGGCGCGGGCATCCGCCTGGGCCGTGGCCTCGGCGGGAATCACATTGCGATTGGTGCCGGCCTGGGCAACGGTCCAGTTCAGCTTCAGGCCCTGCTCGGGCTTGGACAGGTCCTTCAGTTGCAGCAACTGGTGCGACAACTCGTAGAGCGCGTTCACGCCCTTTTCAGGTGCCGCGCCGGCATGCGAGGCCCGGCCCTGCACCGTGAGGTAAGCCGCGCCGATGCCGCTGGTAGCCAGCCGCAGGCTGCCGTCGGAGCCTCCGCCCTCGAACGAAAACACCGCGTCCTGATCGGCCGCGATGCGCGTGATGGTGCTGCGAGCGCCGGGGGAGCTGATTTCTTCGTCGCCGTTGATCAGCACCGTGAGCGTGCCGTACTCCTTGAAGCCCAGTTTTTGCAACATGTTGACGGTGTGCAGGATGGTCGCCACGCCCTGCTTGTCGTCCGCGATGCCCAGGCCGTACGCCTTGCCGCCGTCGATGCGAAACGGCTGGTCTTTCAGCATGCCCTTCAGGTACACGGTGTCCATGTGGGCGATGAAAAGGATCTTCTTCGTGCCGGTGCCCTTGAACTCGGCGTGGACGATCGGCCCTACCTTCTCCGGGGTGTCGTCCAGGCGATAGATGTCGGCGGGCTGCAGGATCTCGACCTGGGCGCCCTGCGCCTGCAGTGGCTTGGCGATCCGCTCTGCGATCTGGTTCAAGCCTTCGATGTCCTTGCTGCCCGATTCGATGTGCACCAGGTCGCGGAGCGTATCGAGCAGCGGTTGCTGCTCTTTCTGCGCCAGGGCATGGACATCGGCCACCGGTGCGGCATGGGCCAGCGTGGCAACAAAAACCAGGGACAGGGCTGCGATCAGGGGTCGCACGGAAGACGGAGCGGTCTGCAAAGAGTGCATGGTGGAGCGAGCGGCATGAACCATGGAAAAGCCATTATTGGCCGCTGCAACAGAGATTCCAACCACGACGATTCTTGCAATGGATGAATCATTCCGTGGGGCTGCGATAGCCATGGCTGACGCAAGCAGCCCCCAGGGACGCGCCAGAACCGGCGAGCCCCCGAGGTACGAGAAGCTTTGCGGGCCTATGTAGGTGCTGCGTCCACCATCGCTTTGGCTGCGGCCTCGAACATCTTGCGTTTAGCCTTTGCCAGCCCCGTCCACCATCGCTTTGGCAGCGGCCTCGAAACTCTTGCGGTAAGCCTCTGCAATTTTTGCACGCACATCGCGAATGGTCGCTAGCATCTCATTCTGGACAGTTAACTCGTTCACTGCATTCGCGTTGATCTGATGCTGCATCTGCATCTGCATCAGTTTATTCGTTTGTTCGTCCGGCTGGAGGTGTTCAAAAAGTCCGTGCGGTAGCGCAAATTTACCGTTATGCGCAGTGACACCCAACTCGTGCCCATCGTCGGGTTCGTCGTCCGGCGGGGGCGGAGCATCCATGTCCACCTCGATTTCCTCCTGGATGCCGTGATTTCCGGGGTTGGCCTTGAGGTGCATATCAACATCTACCTCGTCGTCGGAATCGCTCTCCGAAAGCGGTGGCGCGTCGATGTCCACCTCGTCGTCGGAATCGCTCTCCGAAAGCGGTGGCGCGTCGATGTCCACCTCGTCGTCGGAATCGCTCTCCGAAAGCGGTGGCGCGTCGATGTCCACCTTGATTTCATCCGGGGTACCCTGCCCTGCCTTGGGAGGCAACGGCGGTGGAGGCGGAGGGGTAGGCTGAGCTTTTGGCGGCACATCCACCCCCTCCGAATGCACCGGATCGGCAGCAGGCGGCGTCTCGGTAATGATCGCGTTTTCATTGCCGCTGTTGGTCTCCCGCATCTTGTTGAACAGTGGGCTGCTGGTAAGAGCGCTCAGGAAGGAGCCCTTCTCATCGGCAGACACTTTTCCGTCAAGGGCCCTGGTGCTTTGATTGCGTGCGGCAACCATCTCGGCATTCTGTTCCTGCCTTTGGTGCTTGAGCAGTGCGGTCTTTCGCAGGTCGTTGATATTGACGCGCGGACGGGAGCTGACGTCCAAATCCCGCTTCGCATGGTTGTTTGCCTGCAGTCCACCGGGGCCGCTCAGGCTTTTCTGCGAGTCCGACTTTTTAAGGGCCGGCTCCTTGACAGGTGCGGACTCAGTTCTCGGAGGGATGCCCCCCAGTTTGCCGGAGGTGAAGTTGTTGACGGAAGTATTCATGGCGGTGGCCTGAGCGTGGATCGTTGGTGATCAAAGTGTGCGCAGTCCTGTCGATCAAACGGTGCGCCATTGCGAAGTCATCGCTCAAGAGCCGAACCGATTCGCGGCCGGTACGTCGTCGCACGCCTACGTGGGCTGGGGTTGAGGTCCTGCCAAGCGAGCCAGGGCTGCCTTCAACAATCAGTTCATCTTTTATCAACGCTAACAAAGGACGCCCAATGTCTATCTCGCTCATTCTGCTCATCATCCTGATCCTGATCCTCGTCGGCGCGCTTCCTACCTGGGGCCACAGCCGCTCGTGGGGATACGGACCCAGCGGCGGTATCGGGCTGGTGGTCGTCATCCTGCTGGTCTTGCTGCTGATGGGCAGGATCTAGCCCTTTCCAGATGCGTCGATGCGGCCGACGGATCGTCGGCAACGACTCGGCAAAGCGGCATCTCCAGGCCGTTTTTTTGCCTGCCATAGCCTGAGCCATCCAACGCCGATAGTTATTTGGCTCCAGGGGCATCGCCATCGTTTGGATATGATGCGCATCATGCGAAAAACGCAACCCACTCTCAGAAGTGCGGCCAAGGAGGCCTCTCACGAACGCATCGTCAGTGCAGCAGCACGGGCCATACGGCGCAGCGGATACGCGGGCACGGGTGTGGCCGACATCATGAGAGAGGCAGGCCTGACCCACGGCGCGTTCTACGCCCACTTCGAATCGCGCGAAGCCATGCTCGCGGAAGCCGCAGACCGGGCAGGTGCGGAATCCAACGCAGCGGCAGCGAACGTCATCGCCGGTGTGCCCCCCGAGCAGGCACTCAACGCGCTCATACAGACCTATCTGTCCAAGCTGTACCTCGACAGCGTCGAACTGGGTTGCCCGATTTCTGCGCTGGGCTCCGAGATGCCGCGCCAGTCCCCTGAAGTGCGCCGTGCAGCCACACGCCGGATCAAGGAAATGATCGACCTCATTGCCCGCCAGTCACCGGACTGGGGACAGCCCAGCGCCCACGAACGTGCGCTGGTCACGGCAGCCACGCTGGTCGGCACGCTGATATTGGCCCGTGCGGTGGATGACGCTGCCCTGTCCGATGCGCTGCGCGAAGCGGCCCTGGCCAGTCTCACGGCCACCCCGTCTTAAAAAACACGTGCCCTTGCCGCCTTTGCTCGCCTAAAAATATGACGATCATCATGTGAAATTAATATAAAAATCATCGATTCCGAGCGCATCAACGCATCAAGGGTCGCGTTAAAAAGATCCCCACTCGTCAGTCTTACTGATCTACAAAGATCACCGCACAAAGAAGGAAAACCATGAAGGCATTTTTAGTCGAACGCTACAGCAAGAAAGAAAAGCTGAGCCTGAGGGAAATTCCCGAGCCAGACATCCAGGACGATGAGGTGCTGGTGCAGGTGCATGCCGCAGCGGTGAATCCTCTGGATTCGAAGGTCAAGGCCGGCGAATTCAAAATTCTCTTGCCCTACAAAACACCTTTTGTCTTAGGGCACGACGTCGCGGGCACCGTGGTGCGTGTGGGCGCAAGAGTGAGTGGTTTCAAACCCGGGGACGCCGTCTATTCGAGGCCGGATGATTTCCGAACCGGCACCTTTGCAGAATACGTTGCCGTCAAGGAATCTTCACTGGCCATCAAGCCCGACAACATCACCATGGAAGAGGCCGCATCCCTGCCGCTGGTCGGCCTGACGGCATGGCAGGCACTGGTGGAACAGGCAAAGCTCAAAAAAGGCCAGAAGGTCTTTATTCAAGCGGGCTCCGGAGGCGTCGGAATCTTTGCCATCCAGTTGGCCAAGCACCTGGGAGCGACCGTCGCCACCACCACCAGTGCAGCCAACGTTGCCATGGTGAAAAATCTGGGGGCCGACGTGGTGATCGACTACAAAAAGGATGACTTCGAAAAAGCCATTCGCGATTACGACGTCGTTTTGAACAGTCAGGATGCAGCCACCCTGAAAAAGTCGATGAATGTGCTGAAGCCTCAGGGGCGTTTGGTTTCGATTTCCGGACCGCCAGACCCTGCATTCGCTGATGAAATCAAGGCCCCCTGGTTTGTGAAACAGATCATGCGCGCGCTCAGCTTCGGCACCAGAAAGGCGGCCAAGCAATTGAACATTCAATACTCTTTCCTTTTCATGAAAGCCAGCGGGAATCAATTGCGCCAAATTACCGCATTGGTCGAATCAGGCGCCATTCTTCCTGTCATCGACAAGATTTTCCCTTTCGACAAGACCAACGAAGCGCTGGAATATGTCGAGAGCGGTCGCGCGAAAGGAAAGGTCGTCATCAAGGTGCGCTAAATCCGCCCTCTTTTTTTATCAATTCATATGATGGCCATCATATTTTTCAACGTGAAATTCTGGAGTCAGCCATGAACATCGAAAACGCTGTCGTCCTCGTCACCGGTGCCAATCGCGGCATCGGCCTCGCATTCACCCGTGAACTGCTGCGCCGTGGAGCCCGCAAGGTCTACGCTGCCGCGCGCAACCCCGCCTCGATCACCCTGCCGGGAGTGGATGCCCTCACTCTGGACGTGACCCATCACGACCAGGTAGCCGCTGCCGCTCAACGGGCCAGCGATGTGACCCTGGTCATCAACAACGCCGGTATCGCCCAGCCGGGCGGCTTTCTCGCGCCAGACAGCGACGAAGTGTCACGCCGCATGTTGGAAACCAATTTTTTTGGCGTGCTCAATGTGAGCAAGGCCTTCGCCCCTGTGCTGCAAGCCAACGGCGGCGGCGCCTTTCTCAACGTCCTGTCAGCGGGATCGTGGGTCAACGGCGGCGAGTTGGCGGCTTACTCCGCCAGCAAGTCGGCCGCCTGGTCGCTCACCAACGCTCTGCGCAATGAATTGAGGGCGCAAAAAACCCAGGTGCTGGGCCTGCACATGGCCTATGTCGATACCGACCTGACACGCGGGTTCGAAGTGCCCAAGAGCAGCGCCGAAGACATCGTTCAGCGTGCGCTCGATGGTCTGGAAGCAGGCGAGGACGAGGTTCTGGCAGATGCGTTGACCCAGCAAGTCAAGCAAGGGCTGACGGCTCCCCGCCCTTCCTATCTGCCGGCGGCGCAATGAACTCAGACCGATTAAGCCTGGGATCATCCATGCGTTCCATCCGACCCACAGCCCTGCTGCGCCGGCTTCTTCAATCCACTGTCGGCGCATTCACCATGGCCATCGCATTCCATTCGGCACCGGCGGCGGCGGCACAAGCCGTTCCCGCAGGCACCGCCCAGGGCCTGCCGGCAGCGGCCAACCCTCAGGAGCATTCCTGGAAAACCGTTCCCACCCAGACCCTCGCAGCGAACGGTGTGAACTTCGCATACCGCGAGTTGGGACGGCAGCACGAGGGAACGCCCGTGGTGTTCCTGACCCATCTGGCGGCCGTGCTCGACCACTGGGACCCTCGGGTCATAGATGGCATCGCCGCGAAGCGCCACGTCGTGACTTTCGACAACCGCGGCGTCGGCGCATCGACCGGCTCACCGCCCCATTCGATCGAGGAAATGGCGGACGACGCCATCGCCTTCATCAAAGCCATGGGCTTCAGGCAGGTCGATCTGGTGGGTTTCTCCATGGGCGGAATGATTGCCCAGGAGATCGTCCTCAAGGAGCCGCAACTGGTGCGCAAGATGGTGCTGGCGGGCACGGGGCCCGCCGGGGGAGAAGGCATCAGCAAGGTGGCTGGCGTCGCCAACTACGACCTGCTGCGCGGCCTGTTCACCGGCCAGGACCCGAAGCAATTCCTGTTCTTCACCCGCACCCCGGGCGGGATCGAGGCTGGCAAGGCTTTCCTGGAGCGCCTGAAGGAGCGAACGGACAACCGTGACAAAGAGATTTCCGTCACCGCCTACACGGCGCAGTTGTGGGCGCTGTACGCCTGGGGAAATAAAAATCCCGCGGATCTTTCAGTTGTCCGGCAGCCGGTGCTGGTCGTGAACGGCGACGACGATCGCATGGTCCCGACGGCGAACACCTATGACCTCGCGCGGCGGCTGCCGCACAGCGAAATCATCATCTACCCCGACGCCGGCCATGCTGGGGCCTTTCAGTACCACGACGACTTCGTCCTGAAATCGCTGGCCTTCCTGCAATAAGGCTGCGATCGCATGGGCCACCACCGTGCTGCCGCCGGCCAGCGGCGGCAGCACGGTGGAAGCAAGGTGGAAGAGATAGCCGACACCCTGCCTGGAAGAGGCGTCGCGCTGCTCGGCTGAGCAACGCATGGAAGGTCATGAAAGATGCCAAACCAGAGCGCAGGCCACCAGCGCGTAAAACAGAATGCCAGCGACCAGCAATCCATTGAATGTGAAGACGCGCTGGCCGTCCCGCTTGAAAGAGAAAGCACCGGCGGCGGCAAAGACCCGGCTCTCGATGCGGTCCGGATTTTCTTCACGCCAGTGACCCAGGCTGGCGAGCCGGATCACGCATTTGCCGGTGAACAGCAAAACGGCTTCAACCGCCGTGAAAACTGCTACGCCAAGAATGTCTTGCACGCGTTGCCTTCATGAAGCGCCGATGGGCGATGGCCCAGTGTAGTTTCACGCCGCTCGCGTCAGGCCGGGCGCCTCTCCGCCGCAACGAAAGCCATCGAGAACTTGGCGAACTCCTTGCCGTCCACCACGCCGTTGGCATTGCCACCCTGGTCCATGAGCTGCAAGATCGCCTGGGACAATTCACTGCTGCCTTTGGCGCCCGAGGTATCGCCAAGGCCCTTCATGAACTCATCTTGCGAAATCTTGCCGTCGTGATTGGCATCGAACCCTGCCGTGAGTTGCTCCTTCTGCGCTTCGGTCGCGCCGAAGCGGGTGAGCAGCTCACCGAAATTTTCCGCAGACACCGAGTTGCCCGAGCCCGCCAGCGCTGACCGGCCCGCCATGGCCCGCGCCGATGACGTGCTCACGCTCTGACTCGCCACGCCGGACAGCGCTTCGGCTTCCTTGCTCAGGGTGATTTGCGCGGACGGCTCGGGTAAATCGGTGGACCCGCTGCCCCGACCGGAAGCAGAAGGTTTCGCCGACCCGGAGGACGACGCGTTGAACAGCAGGGATGCGACCGATGCGAGGCCGGAAATAAGAGGTGTCATCGCCAAAGTACTCCTGTCGATGGCGAAGCAATCCACAAAATAAGCGCCCTTCGCCCGGCCCTTGCAGGGTAGGCGTTGGCAAAGATGGCGATGCCGCGAAAAGGCAGCGATCTCCGGGCCTTTACCGGCCTTCGGCCTTTACCTGACCGAACCACGTTCGCGCCCAGCGTTCCCCCCCTTCAAAGCGCAAGCGAAGCCCGCAGGCGCGGCACATGCGAGGGCCGCCAAGCGCGTGCGTTGCGGTCAGCTTCGCTCGGTGGCCACGCGGGTTCCGAGGCCGCTGGCCGAGGCATCGCCCGCTCCCGACGGGTGCGCCGTTGGCGCCTGGCGCCGCACGAACCGATAAGCCAGCACCAGCAGCACGAACCAGGCGGGCGTGGCAATCAGGGCCTGGCGCGTATCGGCCTCGAACGACAGCAGCACCACGATGCCCGCGAAGAAGGCCAGACACACGCCGCACATCCAGACGCCACCCGGCATTTTGTATTTCGAAGCAGCGTGCAGCCCGGGCCGCTGGCGGCGATAGGCGATGTACGACAGCAAAATCAGCGACCAGACGAACATGTAGAGGATGGCCGACACGGTCGTCACCAGGGTGAACGCTTCGACCAGGTCCGGAATCACCCACATGAGCAAGGCGCCGCCCAGCAGGCATGTACACGAAAACACCAGCCCGCTCGAAGGCACGCCCCGGCCGGAGAGCTTTGCGAAGCGGCCCGGCGCCACGCCTTTTTCGGCCAGGCCGAACAGCATGCGGCTGGTGGAAAACACGCCGCTGTTGGCCGAAGACGCCGCCGACGTCAGCACCACGAAATTGATCACGCCCGCTGCCGCCGGCAGGCCGGCCAGCACGAACAGTTCGACGAACGGGCTCTTGCCCGGAACGATGTCGCGCCAGGGCGTGACCGCCATGATCGCGATGAGCGAGAACACGTAGAAGAAGATGATGCGCAGCGGAATGGAATTGATCGCGCGCGGCAGCGTGCGCTCCGGGTCCTTGGCTTCGGCCGCGGTGGTGCCCACCAGCTCGACCCCTGCGAAGGCAAACACCGCGATCTGGAACCCGGCGAAGAACCCCATCCAGCCGTGCGGAAACATGCCGCCGTCGTTCCACAGATTGGCAACATTCGCCGTGCGGCCTGCCGGCGATACGAAATGCACGCAGACCATGTAGATCCCGGTGGAGACCAGAGCGACGATGGCCACGATCTTGATCATCGCGAACCAGAACTCGATCTCGCCGAACAGCTTCACCGTGAGCAGATTGAGCGACAGCAGCAGCCCCACGCAGGCCAGCGCCGGCGCCCACTGCGGCAGGCCCGGAAACCAGAACTGCGAATAGGCCGAGATGGCGATCACGTCCGCGATGCCCGTGATGATCCAGCAGAACCAATAGGTCCAGCCTGTGAAGAACCCGGCCCAGGGACCGAGCAGGTCGGCCGCGAAATCGATGAAGGATTTGTACTGCAGGTTGGACAGCAGCAGTTCGCCCATGGCACGCATGACGAAGAACAGAACGAAGCCGATCATCATGTACACGAAGATGATCGACGGACCAGCCAGGCTGATCGTCTTGCCCGACCCCATGAAAAGCCCGGTGCCGATGGCTCCTCCGATGGCGATGAGCTGAATGTGCCGGTTGGACAGGCTGCGCTGCAGATGGTCGTTGTCGTGCGGGCCCGGACTTGCGGGGGAAACCTTGTTGTTCATGAAAAACCTCCTGAATTGATTTTTGTTTTCATGGGACGCGCGGCTCAGGCGCCAAGCCGCCGACCTGCAGATCGCTCCCGGATACCGCGCCGCTCTGCCAGAGCAAAGTCGGGCAAAGACCTGCCAAGGCCTGCTGCCAACGGCAGCCAGGCACCTCGCCTCCCCATGAAAGGGCGAGAGAATAAACCACGCCCGCGCCGGTTTCGCGCCCGGCGCCGGGGTTCGCAAGGTGGCTTACTGGGCGGAGCGCGCCATCGCTTTCAAGGAGTTACACGCTTTCTGCCGGACAGAGCCGGTTCTTCTCCAGCGCCACGGTGTTTTTGAGCAAACTCCACACGGCCTGGGTTTGGGCCAGGTGCTTGGCCTCGGCGGTCATGCTCATCCAGAAGGTCCGGGTGAACCGGGCCTCCTGGGGCTGCTCCAGCGAGATCACGATGTCCGCCTCGCGCCGGCTCAGGTGCAGCATGCGCGGCAGCGCCAGCAGGTCAATGCTCAGATTCGGGTGTTGCTGCGTGAGCCGCGCCAGATGCGGCGCGAGGATCAGCGTGCCAAAACCCTCCGTCGCGCCCACCCGCAACAGGCCGGAGGGGCCACTGCCGGCCGCGGGGGCGGCCTGCTCCACGGTGAGCACGGCGGACTCCATCGCTTCTGCGGCCGGCAGCAGTTGGCGGCCGGCTTCGGTCAGGCGATGCCCGCCGGCCTCGCGGGCGAACAGCGGTGCGCCCATCTGCTTTTCCAGCGACTGGATGCGGCGCGCCACGGTCGTGTGCTCCACGCCCGTGCGGCGCGCGGCACCGGCCAGGGTGCCGGAGCGGGCCAGCTCCAGAAAGTAGCGCAGATTGTCCCAATCCATGGCCTTCGTTCCCTCTCGTCGTGTGTGTGGAGTCGTGTGTGATGGTGGCAACGGCCAACCTCAACACTTCCACCCGTGCAAATTTGCAAACCCAGGATGCATTCGTGCGTCTTGTCCCAACAATTTCGCACAGCTACGATGCGCAAGCCACCGGATTTGCCCAGGTGCCCCCCGCTGCGTTGGGAAAGGCGCCCCGCCCTTGCTGCCGAAGCACGGGCGACCCGCATTGTTCCGGTGCCACATGACAGAACTCACAGGAGACACAGCACCATGGACGCATCCATCACCACTCAACAGGCCCAGCAGGCCACCCTGGCCCCCACCGTCAAGCTGCTCATCGGCGGCCAGTTCGTCGAGTCCAAGACCACGCAATGGCGCAACGTGGTGAACCCCGCCACCCAGGAAGTGCTGGCGCGCGTGCCCTTCGCGACGCCCGAAGAGATCGACGCCGCCGTGGCTTCCGGCAAGGAAGCGTTCAAGACCTGGAAGAAGACGGCCATCGGCGCCCGGGCGCGCATCTTCCTCAAGTACCAGCAGCTGATCCGCGAGAACATGGCCGAGCTGGCCGCCATCCTGACGGCCGAGCAAGGCAAGACGCTGCCCGACGCCGAGGGCGACGTGTTCCGCGGCCTGGAAGTGGTCGAGCACGCCAGCGCCATCGGCAACCTGCAACTGGGCGAGCTGGCCAACAACGTGGCCGGCGGGGTGGACACCTACACGCTGATGCAGCCGCTGGGCGTGTGCGCAGGCATCACGCCGTTCAACTTCCCGGCCATGATCCCGCTGTGGATGTTTCCCATGGCCATCGCCACGGGCAACACCTTCGTATTGAAGCCGTCCGAGCAAGACCCCATGGTCACCATGCGCCTGTGCGAGCTGGCGCTCGAAGCCGGCGTGCCGCCCGGCGTGCTGAACGTGGTGCACGGCGGCGAGGACGCGGTGAATGCCATCTGCGACCACCCGGACATCAAGGCGATCAGCTTCGTCGGCTCCACCAAGGTGGGCACGCACGTGTACAACCGCGCGAGCCTGAACGGCAAGCGAGTGCAATGCATGATGGGCGCGAAGAACCACGCCATCGTCATGCCCGATGCCAACAAGGAGCAGACGCTGAACGCCCTGGCGGGCGCGGCCTTCGGCGCGGCCGGCCAGCGCTGCATGGCGCTGTCGGTGGTGGTGCTGGTGGGCGAGGCCCGGCAGTGGATTCCCGACCTGGTCGCCAAGGCCAAGACGCTCAAGGTCAGCGGCGGCACCGACAAGGGCACCGACGTGGGCCCGCTGGTCTCATGCGCCGCGAAGGACCGCGTGGAAAGCCTGATCGAGCGCGGCATCGCCGATGGTGCGACGCTGGAGCTGGATGGCCGCAAGCCGCAGGTGGCGGGCTACGAGAAGGGAAACTTCGTCGGCCCCACGGTGTTCAGCGGCGTGAAGCCCGGAATGAGCATCTACGAGCAGGAAGTCTTCGGCCCCGTGCTGTGCCTGGCCTCGGCCGCGGACATCGATGAAGCCATTGCCTTCATCAACGACAACCCGAACGGCAACGGCACCGCCATCTTCACGCAGTCGGGCGCCGCCGCGCGCAAGTTCCAGGAGGAAATCGACGTGGGACAGGTCGGCATCAACGTGCCGATTCCCGTGCCGGTCCCGCTGTTCTCGTTCTCGGGTTCGCGCGCCTCCAAGCTGGGCGACCTGGGGCCTTACGGCAAGCAGGTCGTGCTGTTCTACACGCAGACCAAGACGGTCACGGCCCGCTGGTTCGACGACAGCACGATCTCGCACGGCGTGAACACCACGATCAGCTTGAAGTAATCGATCGATCGGCCGCGCTGTACATGGCTATGCAAAGGCCAGTGCAGCGCGCGCAGTGCTACAAGCGGGGAATGCACATTCTTCATCACCCGACCACGAAACGACTGGCGAGACCCGCACTCTGCTTGGCCATGGCTGCCAGCGCGGCCTGCGCCCTGCTTTTCAGCACGAGCGCCCATGCCCAGGCGGGCGCGGCCTGCAAGCCCGAGGGCACGGTGGCCGAAACCAATGCCTGCGCCGTGCAGACCTTCCAGGCGGCGGACACGGCCATTTCGATTCTCTACGGCGACGTGATGCGGGCCCTGTCCGCCCATGAGCGGCCGCAGCTGCGGCAGGAGCAGACCGCCTGGCAGCGCCAGCGCACCATGCTGTGCAAGCAAGGCACCCAGTCCACGGAAGGCCAGCCCGAATGGCCGCGTCTGTACCACGCCTGCCTGACGGCCGAGACCGAAGCGCGCCGCCAGGGCCTGATGCGCTGGCTGACGCTGGACCATCCGTCCGCCAAGCCCTGAGCCGCCCCGATTCCACCGCGCCAAAAGAGCGGCACGACGATAACAACCTGCCAGCGAGACACGATCCATGGACTTTGAACTGACCGAAGACCAGCGCGCGTTCGCCGAGACCGCGCGCGATTTCGCGCGGGCCGAACTCGCGCCGCACGCCGCCCGCTGGGACGCCGAAGGCATCTTCCCGCGCGAGGCGATCGCCAAGGCGGGCGCCCTCGGCTTTTGCGGGCTGTACGCGCCCGAAAACGCCGGCGGCCTGGGCCTGCCGCGGCTCGACGCCACCATGGTGTTTGAGGAAATGGCCGCGGTGGACCCCTCCACCACCGCCTTCATCACGATCCACAACATGGCCACCTGGATGCTGGGCACCTGGGCCACCGAGGCGGTGCGCGGCCACTGGGGGCCGCTGCTGGCCAGCGGCGAAAAGCTCGCCTCGTATTGCCTGACCGAACCGGGCGCGGGGTCGGATGCGGCCTCGCTCAAGACACGGGCAGAGCCTGTCGGCGATGAATACGTCATCAACGGCGCGAAGGCCTTCATCAGCGGCGCGGGCGCCACCGACGTGCTGGTGCTGATGGCGCGCACGGGCGATGCCGCGTCGGGCGCGGGCGGCATCACCGCCTTCGCCGTGCCGGCCGATGCGCCCGGCATCAGCTACGGCAAGAAGGAAGAGAAGATGGGCTGGAACAGCCAGCCCACACGCACCATCGGCTTCGACAACGTGCGCATTCCGGCCGACCACCGGCTGGGCGCCGAGGGCGAGGGTTTCAAGATCGCGATGAAGGGGCTCGATGGCGGGCGCATCAACATCGCCACCTGCTCGGTGGGCGCGGCGCAGGGCGCTCTGGCGCAGGCGCAGCAGTACATGCACGACCGCAAGCAGTTCGGCAAACCCATCGCCAGCTTCCAGGCGCTGCAGTTCAAGCTGGCCGACATGGCGACCGAGCTGGTCGCCGCGCGCCAGATGGTGCGGCTGGCGGCCGCCAAGCTCGATGCCGGCGCGCGCGATGCCAGCACCTATTGCGCCATGGCCAAGCGATTCGCCACCGATGCGGGCTTCAACGTGTGCAACGAGGCACTGCAGCTGCACGGCGGCTACGGCTACATCCGCGAGTACCCGCTGGAGCGGCTGATGCGCGATGCGCGCGTGCACCAGATCCTGGAGGGCACGAACGAGATCATGCGGGTGATCATCGCGCGCCGCATGCTGGAGGGCGATGCGCCCGATGCGATCCGCTGAATCGAAGTCACTATTAATTTCATAGCACAACCCCCTAGTACTGATTGTGCTGGAGGCTTATTTCATCAAAACCAAAGGAGACAATCCATGAACATTGCATTCATCGGCCTGGGCAACATGGGCGGCCCCATGGCGCTCAACCTGCACAAGGCGGGGCATGGCGTCCGCGCGTTCGATCTGTCCCAGCCCGCGCGCGACAAGCTCGCCGAGGGCGGCGTGTCCATTGCCGCCGACGCGGCGGCCTGCGTGCAGGGTGCGCAAGTGGTCATCAGCATGCTGCCGGCCAGCCAGCACGTGGAGTCGCTGTACCTGGGCAACGGCCAGCAGCCCGGCCTGCTGCCGCTGCTGGCGGCGGGCACGCTGGTGATCGACTGCTCGACCATCGCTGCCGCCACGTCCCGCAAGGTGGCCGATGCGGCGCAGGCCCGGAGCATCGCGTTCATCGACGCGCCCGTCTCCGGCGGCACGAACGGCGCCGTGGCCGGCACGCTGACCTTCATGATCGGCGGCAGCGCAGCCGACCTGGAACGCGCCCGGCCCCTGCTGGAGAAGATGGGTGCCAACCTGTTCCACGCGGGCGCGGTGGGCGCGGGGCAGACGGCCAAGATCTGCAACAACATGCTGCTCGGCATTCTGATGGCGGGCACCAGCGAAGCCATTGCCCTCGGGGTGGCCAACGGGCTCGATCCGAAGGTGCTGTCCGAAATCATGCGCCGCAGTTCGGGGGGCAACTGGGCGCTGGAAAAGTACAACCCCTACCCCGGCGTGATGGACACCGCGCCGTCCAGCAAGGGCTACGCCGGCGGCTTCGGCACCGACCTGATGCTCAAAGACCTGGGGCTGGCGCAGGAAAACGCCATGGCCGTGAAGGCGGCCACGCCGCTGGGCGGATTGGCGCGCAGCCTGTACGCCGCCCACAGCCTGGCCGGCCACGGCGCGCTGGATTTCTCCAGCATCATCCAGGCGGTGCAAAAGAAAGGCTGACCCGCGGCGGGCGGCGCCCTGCCCTCAGCCCCGCGGCCGCAGCACCATGCGGTCGCGCCCGATCTCCACATCGAAGTGCTGCAGGAAGTTCTGCCCCAGCAGCGCGTCTTCCTCGTCGTCGCCGGTGTAGCCGGTGCCCACGCGCAGGCCCGACACGGCCAGCGACCGCACGGTGACCGAATCGGCGGCGACCACGCGGCCCTCGCGCGTGCCGTTGGCGGTGCGGAACTGGGTGCGCTCGCCGCCCGACAGGCCGGCCTTGCGGGCGAGCGCATCGGTCACGCTCACCAGGCTGGCGCCGGTGTCCACCATGAACATCACCGGCTGTCCGTTCACCGTGCCGGCCACGCGAAAGTGCCCGTCGCGGTGGCGCGGTATGACCAGCGCGCCTTCGGCCGTCACACTGGCGCCGCGCGGTTTGAGGAAATGGTCCATCGCCACGTAAAGCACGCCCATCACGGCCAGCCAGAAGGCCAGAATGCCCCACAGGCCGCGCCGGGCCAACGAGCGCGTGCGCCGCTCGCCGGGCAGGTGCGCGTCTTCCACGTCCGTCGCTTCGCTCGCGCCCTTCACGCCGATGCGGTTTGCGCGCTCGCGGTCTTCGCTGTCCGATCCCATGTGCCCGGCTCCTTCGATGGCTGTGCTGGCTGCCTTGCCCGATTGGACGAGTATGGCCCATGCATCCAGCGCACCGCCACCCGCATAGCCGCCCTTGTCCTACGCCCGGCGCCAACGCATGAGTCCATCCTCGGGCCTTCGCCCGTGGCGGCCCCGGGCCGTCTGTTTCGCCGGTGCTGCCGGCTGCGGCCTGGCGGGGCCAGCGCGCTGCGCTGGGGGCGCCACGGCTGTCCGCCAGGCGGGCAGCCCGGCGATGCCGCCGTGCATCAGACCGGCACCGCTGCATGCCGTGGGCCGGCCCCGCTCTTTGTCCGCCGTTCGATTTTTCGCACCTTGTTCCGCCGCTTCATTTCAGGAGAACCCATGGCCCATCTTCCCAACACCCTCAGCCCTCTCACTCCGCGCCATCGCAGCCGTGCAGGCCTTGCGGCCGGCGGTGCCGCCCTGGCGGCCATGCTGTTCCTGGCAGGCTGCGCCGGCCACGGCAGCACCGACGACTCCCGCTCCGCCGTGGCGAAAACACCGGTGCCCGGCACCGAACGTGCCATGGCGACGGCACGGCTGGTCACGCCCCAGGGCGCGCCCGCCGGCAATGCCGTGCTGACCGACACCGCAGCCGGTGTCGAAGTCGCCATCCAGGTCCAGGGCCTCGCTCCCGGACAGCACGGCTTTCACATCCACGCCAATGGCGCCTGCGCCCCCGGGCCGGATGCCGCCACCGGCCAGACCGTCGCCTTCGGCGCGGCCGGCGGGCATTTCGACCCCGGCATGTCCAAGAAGCACGGCCACCCGGGCCAATCGGTGCATGACGCGCACGCGGGCGAGCTGCCCAACATTCCGGTGGGCGACGATGGCCGCGGCAGCGTGCGCTACGTGAACTCCAACATCACGCTCACGCCGGGCAAGGCGTCGGTGGTCGGCCGGGCACTCGTCGTGCATGAAAAGGAAGACGACTACACCACCAACCCCGCCGGAAACTCCGGCGGCCGGCTGCTGTGCGGCGTGATCGAACCCGCGCTCGCCAGCACCGTGGTGGGCGACAAGGCTGCCGTGCCCTCGCTGCTGGTGCGTTGATGGGCGGCGCACAGCCCGCGCCCGACGGGTCCGGCGCGGGCCGCCCGCCTTCCTCGGCGATGCGTTCATTCACGCGCCGGTTCGGGCCGGGGGCTGCGCCCCTTTCCACAGGCCGGCGTTTTGCAGCCCCCCCTTTCGCGCGGCGCGTGAGCCCGCAGGCAGCCCTGCTGTGCTGCGCGCTGGCATCCTGCGGCCCGGCACTGGCGCAGTCCGTCGCCGACGCGCCCACGGCCATCCTCCCCGCCGTGAAGGTCGAGGGCCATGCCGAGGCGCAGCGGCGCTTCGATGCGGCCGCCAGCCACACCAGCGTGCCGGTCGATGCGTTTTCCACGCCCAGCCCGCTCGTGAACCTGTCCGAACTGCTCTCGGCCCAAGCAGGTGTGGTGGCGCTGGACCGGCAGAACTACGCGCAAGACCTGCAGATCGCCGTGCGCGGCTTCGGCGCCCGCTCCACCTTCGGGGTGCGGGGCGTGCGCATTCTGGTGGATGGCATTCCCGCCACCATGCCGGACGGCCAGGGCCAGGCGGCGACCGCACAACTGCAATCGGCCTCGCAGGTCGAGGTGTTGCGCGGGCCGCTGGCGCAGCTGTATGGCAATGCGGCCGGCGGCGTGCTGCAGGTCACCACGCGGGAGCCGCGCGAAGGCGGCGGTGCGGCGGCCTCGGTGGCTGCGGGCTCGTTCGGCCAGCGGCTGGTGGATGCCTCGCTGGACTTCGGCGACCGCACGCTCGGCGGGCTGGTCGATGTGTCGCACTTCGAGACCGATGGCTGGCGCGACCACAGCGCCGCGCGGCGCACGCACCTGAACGGCAAGCTGGTGGCACGTCCCGATGCCGACACCAAGGTCACCGCGTTGCTCAACCTCTACGACCAGCCCTTGGCACAAGACCCGCTGGGGCTGACCCGGGCGCAGTTCAATGCCAATCCGCGCCAGGCGCCATCGGTGGCCGCCGATTTCGACACGCGCAAATCGGTGGCCCAGAACCAGCTCGGCGTCGTGCTGGAGCGGCAGTTGGGCGCCGCAGACAGCGTGCGGGTGCGCGCCTATGGCGGCACGCGCACGCTCACCCAGTTTCTGTCGTTCAGCGGCGCGGCGGCCAACAGCGCGGGCGGCGTGGTGGACCTGGACCGCGATTACTACGGCCTGGGCGTGGCATGGACCCACACCGTGCGCCGCGCCTCCGGCCTGCCGCTCACCTGGACCCTGGGGCTGGATGCCGACCGGCTCTCCGAACACCGCCAGGGCTTCGTCAACAACAACGGCACGCCCGGCGCGCTGCGCCGCGACGAAAAGGACCGTGCGGGCAACACCGACCTGTTCGCCCAGGTCGATGCCTGGCTGTCGCCCACCTGGCGCGCCGTGGCCGGCCTGCGCGCGAGCCGTGTGCGTGCCGAAGTGGCCGACCGATTCGTCAATGCGGCCAATCCCGACGACAGCGGCCAGCGCACCTGGCGCCAGACCAGTCCGGTGCTGGGCCTGGTATGGAGCGCGACCGACCAGCTCAACCTGTATGCCAACATCGGCCGAGGCTTCGAAACGCCCACCCTGGCCGAAATGGCCTACAGCCCGGGCAATACCGGCCCCAACTATGGCCTCGATGCCTCGCGCAGCCGGCAGATGGAGATCGGGGCCAAGTGGCAGGGAGCGGTGCACCGCATCGAAACGGCGTGGTTCGACGCGCAAAGCCGCGGCGAGATCGTGCCCGCCGCCACGGTGAACGGCCGCACGGTCTACCAGAACGCCGACCGCGTGCGCCGGCGCGGGCTGGAGGTGGCCTGGAGCGCCCAGGCCGGCGCCTTCAAGCCAAGGGCTGCGTACACCTACCTCGATGCGTTCTTCGACAGCCCCTACGCCGTGGCAGGCGGGGCGGCCGTGCCGTCAGGCAACCGGCTGCCCGGCACCGCGCGCCACGTGGTGCAGCTGGCGCTGGACCATGCCCTCTCGCCCGCGTGGCAATGGGGCGCGACGCTCGATGTCTCGGGCAAGGTCTATGCCAATGACGTCAACACCGAAGCCGCCAGCGGCTTCGCGGTCGCCGGGCTGCGCGCCGGCTATGCCTTTCGCACGGGCGACACCCGCTGGCAGGCGTGGGCGCGGCTCGACAATCTGTTCGACCGGCGCTATGCGGGCTCGCTCATCGTGAACGACGGCAATGGCCGGTTCTTCGAGCCCGCGGCCGGCCGCCGCGTCATGGTGGGCCTGCGCGCGCAGTTTCTCTGAAAGCGCCTTTGGCTGGCGCGGCGCGTGCGGCCCATCCGGTCAGCCGCCCTCGCACACCACGCGCTGCTCGCCCAGGCCGGTGGCGCCCAGGCGCATCACGTCGCCGGGCTGCAGAAAGCGCGGAGGCTTTTGCCCCAGGCCGACGCCGGCGGGCGTGCCCGTGAGCACGATGTCGCCCGGCTCCAGCGTCATGAACTGGCTGATGTACGACAGCACCTTCGGCACGCCGAAGATGAAGTTGCGCGTGCTTCCGTCCTGCATGCGCTGGCCGTTCACCTCCAGCCAGAGGCCGATGGCATGCGGGTCGGGCACTTCGTCGGCCGTCACCAGCCACGGGCCGATGGGCGCGAAGGTGTCGTAGGCCTTGCCCTTGTCCCACTGGCCGCCCCGCTCCATCTGGTAGCTGCGCTCGGACACGTCGTTGGCCAGCACGTAGCCGGCCACATGTTCCAGCGCCGCCGCTTCGGACACGTGCTGGGCGCGCGTGCCGATGACGATGCCCAGCTCCACCTCCCAGTCGGCTTTCTCGGCGCCCGGGGGAATGCGCACCGGATCGTTGGGCCCGCTGAGCGCCGTGGTGGCCTTCATGAACAGCACCGGCTCCGCCGGCGCGGCCAGGCCCGCTTCCGCGGCGTGGTCGGCATAGTTCAAACCCACGCAGACGATCTTGCCCACCCCCGCCACCGGGCAGCCCAGGCGCACCGCCCCGGCCACGACCGGCAGGCGAGCGGTGTCCAGCGCCGCCAGCGCGGACAGCGTGCGGGGCGACAGCTGGCCGGGGCCGATGTCCGGCAGCAGCATGGACAGGTCGCGCAGCACCCCTTGCGCATCGACCAGCCCGGCACGCTCTGCGCCCGGCTGGCCGTATCGGATCAATTTCATGGCAACTCCTTAGCGGCGCGTGCCGCAGGCACATCTTAGGGGTCGCTCAGGGGACGACTAAAGGTTGTCATGATTGCTATTATTTTTATAGCTAAATGCCGTTGATTTCATTGCGTTGGAGGCGTTTTTCACCACAACTCATTCGCTGCACTCCAGGCTGGCGCTGACCGTGTCCGGCAACGGCTGCGCGCCGGCTGAAGGCGGCGGCCGGGCGTAACATCGGCGGCGCTGGCCGTGTCCGCCGGCGGACGGTGGTGCGCCCTGCACCGTCCGGCGAAGGCGCACGGCGATCGCCCCTTCTTCCGCCCAGAAGCCGCCATGCCCGAACCCCTGCCGCCCCCTGCCCCCGTCGATGCCACCCGAGCGGCCGAACCACGGCCCCAGCCAAAGAACCTGGCCGACCTGTTCTGGTCGTTCACCCTTTTGGTACTACAGGGGTTTGGCGGCGTGCTGGCCGTGGTGCAGCGCGAGCTGGTGGAGCGCAAAGGCTGGCTCACCAACGAGGAGTTTCTCGAAGACTGGGCCGTGGCGCAGATCCTGCCCGGCCCCAACGTGGTCAATCTGGCCGTGGTAATCGGCGACCGCTACTTCGGCCTTCGGGGCGCGATGGTGGCGCTGGCCGGCATGCTGCTTTGCCCCCTGCTGCTGGTGCTGGCCCTGGCCGTGGTCTATGCCCGGTTCGCCGAACACGCCGCCGTGGGCGGGGCGCTGCGCGGCATGGGTGCGGTGGCGGCCGGCCTGGTGGCGGGTGTGGCGCTGCGCATGGCCGGGGCGTTGCGCACCCATCCGCTGGGGCCATGGGTGGGCGCGGCGCTCGTGGCGGCGACCTTCGGCACCATGGCGCTGCTGCGTTGGCCGCTGGCCTGGGTGCTGCCCCTCGTGGGCGGCGCGGCCTGCGCGCTCACCTGGCGAAAGCTGGCCCCATGACGCCCGCTGCCGCCATCGCCATGCAGCCGCTGGACTGGCTCAACCTGTTCCTTTACTACCTGTCGATCTCGCTGCTCGCGGTGGGGGGCGCCATCGCGGCGGCGCCCGACATGCACCGCTTTCTGGTCGAGCGCCAGGGCTGGATCACCGACCTGCAGTTCAACGCCTCCGTGGCCATCGCGCAGGCGGCGCCGGGGCCGAGCGTGCTGTTCGTCGGCCTGCTGGGCTGGAACGTGGGCATGAACGCCGGCGGCCCGGGTGCTGCCGGCTGGGCCGCCGCCACGCTGGGCATGGTGATTTGCCTGGTCGGCATCATGCTGCCCAGCACGGTGCTCACCTGGCTGGCCACGCGCTGGGGACACCGCAACAAGCACCGGCGCAGCGTGCGCGCCTTCAAGCAGGGCATGGCGCCGGTGGTGATCGGGCTGCTGCTGGCCACCGCATGGCTGCTGGGCAGCGCCCGCCATGGCACCGGCACCGATCCGCGCCTGTGGCTGCTGAGCGGCGCCTGCGCGGTGGTGGTGTGGCGCACGCGGCTGCACCTTCTGTGGCTGCTCGGTGCGGGCGCGCTGCTGGGAGCCTTGGGCGTGGTGTGAGCGGTTGCGGCGGCCGCAGGCAGCGCAGGCGGGTCCGCCCCCCCGCCGTGCAGGTTGAGCCGCTGTCTTACCGGCCCGGCCGGCGCGGCCCGCAACAATGGCTCCGGCGCATCCGCAGCGTGCGGTGCCCGGCCCCGGCCGGAACGGCGCCTTTCGGTGCTTCGCGGCCCGTGCCCCATGGCCGGGCCTGTCCTGTTCGCAATCCAAGGAGACTCCATGCAATTTCGCCCCCTCGGCCGCTCGGGCCTGCAGGTTTCGCCGCTGTGCTTCGGCGGCAACGTGTTCGGCTGGACGGTGGACGAGCCCACCACGTTCTCCCTGCTCGACGCCTGGGTGGACGCGGGCTTCAACTTCATCGACACGGCGGACGTGTATTCGCGCTGGGCGCCCGGCCACATGGGCGGCGAGTCCGAGGCCATGATCGGCCAGTGGCTCAAGCGCAGCGGCAAGCGCGATCGCATCGTGCTGGCCACCAAGGTCGGCAAGGACATGGGCGACGGCAAGGTGGGCCTGCGCGGCGACTACATCCGCCGCGCGGTGGACGATTCGCTGCGCCGCCTGCACACCGACGTGATCGACCTGTATCAATCGCATGACGACGACGCCGGCACCCCGCTGGAAGAAACCCTGGGCACCTATGCCGACCTGATCCGCGAGGGCAAGGTGCGCGCCATCGGGGCCTCCAACCACACCGCGCAGCGCCTGGGCGAAGCCCTGTCCACCAGCGAGCGCCTGGGCCTGCCGCGCTACGAAAGCCTGCAGCCGCTGTACAACCTGTACGACCGGGCGGTGTTCGAGAAAGAGCTGCGCCCGCTGTGCCTGGAAAAAGGCGTGGGCGTGATCAACTTCTACGCCCTGGCCGCCGGCTTCCTCACGGGCAAATACCGCACGGCAGACGACGTGGACAAAAGCCCTCGCGGCGCGAAGGTGGTCCAGACCTACCTGAACGACCGGGGCCTGCGCATCCTGGCCGAACTGGACCAGGTGGCCGAGCGCTACGAGGTAACGCCCGGCCAGGTAGCGATCGCCTGGCAGATGGCGCAGCCCGGCATCACCGCGCCGATCGCCAGCGCCTCGTCGCTGGCGCAGTTGCAGGAACTGGTGCAGGCCGCGAGCCTGAAGCTGGACGCGGATGCCCTCGAATCGCTGAGCCAGGCCAGCGCCGAACCAGAGGCGCTCTGACAAGGCGGCAGCCGAGGCGCTCAAGGCGCCCTGCGGCCTGCAGCGCCCTCAGGCGGGTTCGCCGGGCGGCGTCTCGGCCGCTGCCGTGGCGGCATTGGCGTCCTGGCCTATTCGGCGCTCACCCCCGCGCCGGTCAGCACGGCGATTCGCCGGGCTGCAGCAATCCAGGCGATGGCGGTCTGGAGAGCGGCGTGCGCCGTGGCGCCCGGCGGCAACCCTGCCGGCAGGGCCCGGGGAACGCTCTCGGGACTTTGCGGCGCGCCCGGCATGGCGGGTTTCAGAGGCTGCGCTGGCGCAGGGCCTCGTACAGGCACACGCCGCTGGCCACGGAGACGTTCAGGCTTTCCACCCCGCCCTTCATGGGGATGGACACCAGTTCGTCGCAGGTCTTGCGGGTGAGCTGGCGCATGCCGTCGCCTTCGGCGCCCAGCACGAGGGCCACGGGGCCTTTCAGATCGACCTGGTAGATCGTCTTGGGTGCATCGTCGCTCGTGCCGATGCACCAGATGTTGCGCTCCTTGAGTTCGTTCAAGGTGCGCGCCAGGTTGGTCACCATGAAGTACGGCACGGTTTCAGCCGCACCGCTGGCGACCTTGGCCACGGTGGCGTTCAGGCCCACGGCATGGTCCTTGGGCGCGATGACGGCTTGCGCGCCGGCACCGTCGGCCACGCGCAGGCAGGCGCCCAGGTTGTGCGGATCGGTCACGCCGTCCAGCACGAGGATCAGTGGCTGGGCCACGCCGGAGGCTTCCAGGTCTTCGAGCAATTCGTCGAGCGACGTGGCGAGGGCGATGGGTTCGACGCGCGCCGCCACGCCCTGGTGGCCTTGGCTGCCGGCCAGCTTGGCAATGCGGGCACTGTCGGCTTCGATGAGGCGCGCGCCGGCGGCGTTGGCGCGGTCGAGGAACTGGCGCATGCGCGCGTCGCGCCGCGTGACCTCGTAATAGATCTCGATGATGGATTGCGGCGCGGTCTTCAGGCGCACGCCCACGGCGTGAAAGCCGAAGAGGACTTTGGGGCTGGACATACGGGGATTATCCGCGCCACGTGCCCGCTGCCGATTTGCTATTTATTTAATAGCAAACAATGTAATGGATGCTGCGGTGGATGGCGAAAACACCGCAAGCCTTCCACGGGCGTCCATCACGCCTCGGAAACGCGCCCCGCGTCGATGGTAATGCGCCGCTCGCATTGCGCGGCGATGCCCCGGTCGTGGGTGACCAGCACCAGCGTGGTGCCCTGCTCGCGGTTCAGCTCGAACATCAGCTGCATGATGGTTTCGCCCGTCGCGAAGTCCAGGCTGCCGGTGGGTTCGTCGGCCAGCAGCACTGCGGGCTCGACCACGAAGGCACGGGCCAGCGCCACCCGCTGCTGCTCGCCGCCCGACAGCACCTTGGGATAGTGCGACAGGCGCTGCCCCAGCCCCACGCGCCCCAGCATGTCGGCAGCGAGCTTGCGCGCGTCGCGGCGGTTGGCCAGCTCCAGCGGCAGCATCACGTTTTCCAGCGCGGTGAGGTTGCCCATGAGCTGAAAACTCTGGAACACGAAGCCCACCTTCTGCGCGCGCAGCGCGGCACGCTCGTCTTCGTCGATGGCGAAAAGGTCCTGCCCATCCAGGCGCACGGTGCCCCGCGTGGGGGTGTCCAGCCCGGCGATGATCGACAGCAGCGTGCTCTTGCCGGAGCCCGAGGCCCCCACGATGGCGGCGGTTTCCCTCGCGGCCAGGCGGAAATCGATATCCCGCAGAATGTCGAGGGTGCCGGTCGAATCCGTCACCGACTTGTGCACGTGCTCCACGGCGATGATGGTGGGGTGGGCTGGCAGGGGAGAAGTTTCCGACATGAAAGGTGCTTTGCTGTGAATCGAAATCTGTGGGTGCGGCGTGACTTTATCTCGGCCATGGCGGCCGCCATGGGTGCAGGGCTTTGCGCCCCGGCCGCCATGGCCGCACCAGCGCGCAAGCCGGTCATTCTGGTGGTGGGCGATTCGCTGAGCGCCGAATACGGCCTGGCCCGTGGCAAGGGCTGGGTGGCGCTGCTGGAAAAACAGCTGGCCGAGGAAAAAATCGATGCCACGGTCGTGAATGCCAGCGTCAGCGGCGACACCACATCGGGCGGGCGTTCCCGGTTGCCCGCGCTGCTCACCCAGCACAAGCCCAGCCATGTCGTGATCGAACTGGGCGGCAACGATGCCCTGCGCGGGCTGCCTTTGAAGAACACGGCCGACAATCTGAAAGCGATGGCACAGGCGGCCAAGCAGTCGGGAGCGAAGGTCTTGATCGTGGGCATGCAGGTGCCCCCCAATTACGGCGCCGACTATTCGAAACGGTTTGCCGACACGTTTGACAGCGTAGCCAGGGAAACCCAGTCGGCGCTGGTGCCTTTTCTGCTCAAGGGCGTGGCCGACGTGCCGGACCCTACCGCGCTGTTCCAGGCCGACCGCATCCATCCCAAGGCCGAAGCCCACCCGACCATGCTGGCCAACGTGTGGCCAGAACTGCGCAAGCTGCTGCGCTGAAGGCCGGCGCAGCCATGGCTTCGGGGGCTCGAAGCCGCCGGGGCGCCGTGCAAGCGGCCCGCCCTCTGAAGGCTGAGCGGTCTTTACGTTGAGGGGGCCCGAAGCATCAGAAGACAGGGATCAAGCCGCAGGGCCGGGGCCACCGTTGCCATCGGCCGGGGGAGCACCGGGCTGCCCGCCGTCCTGGCTGAAGCCTTCACGCGGATCGTCCTTGCGGTGCGTCTTCGCTTGTGCCTTCTCTTCCTTTTTCTTCTTTTTGGCGAGCTCGCGCTGGCGTTTTTCGTATCCGTAGTTGGGTGTTGCCAAGGTATTACCTTCCTGAATTGAAGCGGTCAATGTAACAGCATGCCCCTGCGGCGCACGGTATCCGGGCCAGCGCGCCGCATCGGGCGCGTGGCCGGGGCCCGCGAACCGTCAGGCACCGGGAAAGGCATGCGCCAGGGCCTGCGCCAGATCGCGGCGAAGATCGGCTTCGGCTTCCAGCCCGATCGAGAACCGGACCACCGTGCCGGGCACCAGGTGCGGAGTCGCCCGGCTGCGCATGCTGGCCAACTCGTAGGGAACCACCAGGCTCATCGGGCCACCCCAGCTATAGCCCAGCTTGAAGTACTGCAGGCGGTCGCAAAACGCATCCACCTGCGCCTGCGAGTAGCGTGCGTCGATCACCACGCTGAACAATCCGGCGGCCGCGCCCTCCCCGCCGTCCGCTGCGCACAGCGCGCGCCAGTGGGCATGGCCGGGCGATTCCGGCAGCGCCGGGTGCAGCACCTGCGCCACGGCGGGCTGCATGCCCAGCCACCGCGCCAGAGCGCGCGCCGTAAGGTCGTGCGCACGGTAGCGCAGCGCGATGCTCGGCAGGGAGCGCAGCACCGATTCCACATCGTTGGCCCCCACCCCCAGCCCCAGCCGCATATGGCACAGCTTGATGCGCAGATGCAATGCCTGGTCGCGCGTGACGATGCTGCCCATGAGCACATCGCCCCCACCGCTGGGGTACTTGGTCAATGCATGCACCGAAATATCCACGCCCCATTGCCCGTCGCCCAGCAGATCGAAGGGAGCGAACGCCAGCCCTGCGCCCCAGGTGTTGTCCAGGGCGCAAAGCACGCCCCGATCGCGGCAAAGGCGCACCTGTTCGACCAGATCGGGAAACTCCAGCGTCACGGAACCCGGAGCTTCCAGCCACACGAGCCGAGTGGCGGGCGTGATCTTCGCCGCGAGTTCTGCGGGGTCCATGGGGTCGTACAGCACATGGCGAATGCCGAATTGCGCCAGTTCGGCTTCGGCCAGCGACTTGTTCGGGCCGTAGGCATTGTCGGGAATCAGCACTTCGTCGCCCGACCGCAGCACGGCCAGAGCCACGTTGGCGATCGCGGCCAACCCGCTGGGTACCAGCAGGCACTGCTTGCCACCTTCGAGTTCGCTCAGCCGCTCTTCCAGCTGGTACGTGGTCGGCGTGCCGTGCAGGCCGTAGGTGTAGCTGGTCTTGTCTTTCCACTCGCGGGCCCGCATGGCGGCCACGTTCGGGAAGATCACCGTCGAGGCTTTGTACACCGCCGGCTGCGGCGCCGAGAAGCCCGCAGGCGGGCTGTAGTCGTGGTGGACGAGTCGGGTAACGAGGTCGGCGGGTGAAGTCATGGCGCCATGGTAGCGCCCGGCGACACCTGGCGACAGCGCCAGGCGGCCGGGTGAGAACGCCTTATCCAGCGCTGGAAACCGTGAGTTGGTTGACGACGGAATTCACGCCCTGCACGCCCTGGGCGATCTGCGTGGCGCGTTCGCTTGCCTGCTTGGTCTTGACGGGGCCGTTCAGGGTCACGATGCCATTGCGCGTATCCACATCGATCTTGACGGCGCTGAGTTCAGCGTCCCGCGCCAGCCCGGCGGAAACCTTGGCCGTGATGCCGGCATCGTCCATGACGGCAGCGGCGCGCTCGGCTGCCTTGCGGGTGGCATCGCTGGCTTCGTTCGCTGCGGCTTCCATCTTGCGCTGGGCGTCGGAGGCCACCTGCCCGCTCTTGGCGACGGCGGAGTCGAGTTGCTGGCCCACCGTTCGGTCGTCGGCCTTGTCGCACGCCGCCAGACCGAGCGCCAGCACCGTGGCGGAAAGGATGCCCAGCAGGCGACGGGAGGGAGTGTTGGGGGTCGGATCGCTCATGGGGTACCTCCTTGCGGGAAATATGGGATATGAGCAGCACTGTAGATTTGCGGCTTCTTCGGGCCGGTGGGAACGCGCCGAAGCTCGCGTAGGACAACGCAGCCTTGAACGCCCACGCCGCGCCGTCGCCGCGCGACAATCGCAGGATGCGCCTTCAGTCCCTTTCCCGATGGTTTCCCTTTCTGGGCTGGCCCCGGCCAGACCGCCATTTGCTCAAGGGGGAGTTCTGGGCCGGGATGACGGTAGGGCTCATGCTGGTTCCCCAGGGCGTCGCCTATGCCGCGCTGGCGGGCATGCCCGTCATCACCGGCATCTATGCCTCGCTCGTTCCCGCGCTGATCGCGGTGCTCTGGAGTTCGTCCACGCGCCTGGGCGTCGGGCCCACCGCTTTGACCAGCCTGCTCATCGGCGCTTCGCTCACCGGCCTGGCCGAGCCTGGCAGCGCGCACTGGGTGGCCCTGGCGGCGTGGATGGCACTGCTGTCGGGCCTGCTGCAGATGATGCTGGGGGTCGTGCGTTTCGGCTGGCTGCTCAATCTGGTCACCTCGCCCGTGCTCAATGGCTTCACCCAGGCGGCGGCCCTGCTCATCCTGGCGTCGCAGCTGCCGGACCTGCTCGGTTTGCGCACCACCTGGAACGCGCTGGCCGCGTCGCCGTCGCTGCACCATTTCGACCTGACGGCGGCGGCGTTCGGCCTGGGCAGCCTGGGTCTGCTGATGGCGGGCCGGCGTTGGCGGGCCACCTTTCCGGCGGCCATCGTCATCGTCGGTCTGGCGGCCCTGGTGAGTTGGGCGATCGGCTACGCCGACCACGACGGTGCCGTCGTCGGGCATCTGCCCGCCGGCCTGCCCCAGCCGTATTGGCCCGGATGGCTGTCCTGGGACGAGTTCGGGGCCCTCGTGCTGCCGGTGCTGGTCGTCACCCTGGTGAGCTTTCTGGAAACGGCTTCCAGCGCCAAGGTCGAGCACCAGCAGGGCGGCACGCGCTGGAACGAGAACCAGGACCTCATCGCGCATGGCCTCGCCAAGATGAGCTCGGGCCTGTGCGGCAGCTTCGCCACCAGCGCGTCGTTCTCGCGTTCGGCCATCAACCTCTATGCCGGCGCCAAGAGCGGCTGGGCCACCATCTTCGCGCTGGCCCTCGTGCTGGCGGTGCTGCTGTGGCTCACCCCGGCGCTGTACCACGTGCCGCACTCGGTGTTGGCCGCCGTCGTGGTGACTGCGGTCACCAGCCTGATCAAGCCGGGCACGCTGCTGCGGCTGTGGCGCCTGTCCAAGGTCGAGGCCGTGATCGGCGGCGTCACCTTCGCCCTCACCCTGGCGACGGCGCCCCGCATGTACTGGGGCGTGCTGGTCGGCCTGGTGCTGAACCTGGGGCATTTCCTGTACCAGCGGCTGCACCCCCGCATCATCGAAGTCGCCCCACACCCGGATGGCAGCATGCGCAACCGCCACCTGTGGCTGCTGCCACCGATCGCGCCCGGGCTGTTCGCGCTGCGCATGGATGCCGAGCTGGACTTCGCCTCGGCCGCCGCGCTGGAGCGCCGCATTGCCGAGCACTGGGCCGCCCACCCGGAGATTCGCCACCTGTGCCTCTTCGCGCAACCCATCAACCGCATCGACGTGACCGGCGTGGAAACCTTCGGCCGGCTGCGCGCGCTGGCATCCTCGCGCGGCGGCAAGCTGCATGTGAGCGGCATCAAACTACCGGTGGAGCAAGTGCTTCGCCGTGCCGGTCTGCTGGAAGAAGGACCGGGCCTCGCCCTGTACCGCACCGATGCGCAGACACTGGCAGTGTTGCAACAATTAACGCAATGAACCGGATAGCAAGCGTTAAAACCGCCCCCCGCTGCTACACTCGGTGAACTCTGTTTGTTGCATTTTGTGACTGAATCTGCGACCCCTCAATTCGTGAACCTGCGCGACCTGCGCCTGACCACGGCGCATGCGCTGGTGGCCCAGGCCGCCGGCTCCGAAGCCGCTTTGCCCTCCGACACGCCGCTGCACTACCTGCAGGGCTTGATCGACGGCCTGTGCGAGCTGTCGCTCAAGGATCCCCTCACCGGGCTGGCCAACCGGCGCCACTTCCGCACCGTGCTGGAGCGCGAGATCGATCGCGTCACCCGCGCTGGTGAAGCCGCGCTGCTGCTCATGCTCGACATCGACAACTTCAAGCGCGTCAACGACACCTACGGCCATCTGGCCGGCGACATCGTGCTGCAATCGGTGGCGCGCACCTTGAACGGCTGCGTGCGTCCCATGGACACCCTGGCGCGCTACGGCGGTGAAGAGTTCGCGGTGGTGCTGCCCGCCTGCCAGGCCGGTTTCGGCCGCGTGGTGGCCGAACGCATCCGCCGCGCCATCGAGCGCACGCCGGTGCGTATTTCGCCGTCGGTGGAGTTGAATGTCACGGTCAGCGTGGGCGGCGCCTTCGCCCTGCAATGGATCCGCAGCACCACGCTGCTGTGGAGCGAGCGCGCCGACAGCCAGCTATACAAGGCCAAGATGGCTGGCCGCAACCGCGTCAGCATCGAAGAGCAGCCCGACAGCACCGTGAGCGCCGAAGAGAAGAGCCTGCTCTTCGGGCCGTTATACACTCCGTCGGGATGGGGCGATTTGCCCCCGCCCATGGATTCCACAGGCAGCGCCTATTGAAAGCCCAGAGATGACCGACGCGCTGTCCCCACAACCCACCACTCCCGCCGGCCCGAACATGCCTGCGCACTCCAACAGTCCGACGCCGCCCGGCGCCCGCATCATCGCCATCACCAGCGGCAAAGGCGGCGTGGGCAAGACCTTCGTTTCCGCCAACCTGGCAGCCGCCCTCACCCGCCGCGGACACCGCGTGCTCGTGCTGGATGCCGACCTGGGCCTGGCCAATCTGGACGTGGTGCTCAATCTGCACCCCAAGGTCACGCTGCACGACGTGTTCACCGGCAAGGCCGACCTGGACGACGCCGTGATCGATGCGCCCGGCGGCTTTTCGGTCGTGCTGGCCGGCTCCGGCATGGTCGAGTATTCGCGACTCACGCCCGAGGTGCGCAGCGAGTTCCTGAACGTGATCCAGACGCTGGCGCCACGCTTCGACGTGATCCTGCTGGACACCGGCGCCGGCATCTCCGACGTGGTGCTGTTCTCGGTATCGCTCGCGTCCGAAGTGCTGATCGTCGCCACGCCGGAGCCGACCTCCCTGACCGACGCCTACGCCGCGATCAAGGTGCTGGCCACCCAGCAAAAGCGCCAGCATGTGCGCATGGTGGTCAACCAGGCGGCGCGGCCCGGCGATGGCCGCGCCATCACCAGCCAGCTGCAGCAGGTGCTGGACCGCTTCGTGAGCACCGAGTCCGGCCGGTCGATGCGGCTGCTGCACATGGGCGACATCCCGGCCGATACGTCGGTGCGCGATGCCGTCATGCGCCGCCAGCTGCTGCTGATGCAGATGCCCGGCTGTCCTGCGGCGCTGGCCATTGCCCAGCTGGCCAACAAGATCGACACCGCGCTGCTCACGCCCGCCAGTTAGCCGAACGCCGGGGCCACACCGCTGGCCAGCCGGCCCGCCACGCCATGCCCGACTCCACCGTGAACGATGTCCTGAACGTTTCCTGCTACCTGTTCGTCCCGCTGCCGGACGCCGGTGCGCTGCGCGATCTGCTGCAGGCGCGGGCCGAGGCTGCACAGCTCAAAGGCACCATTCTTCTGGCCGAGGAAGGCATCAACCTCTTCCTGGCAGGCCCGGCGCCCGACGTGCGCGGCTTCATCGCCGAACTGAAGGAAGACGCGCGTTTCGAAGCCTTGGCGCCGAAGGAAAGCTGGTCGGCCACGCAGCCCTTTCGCAAGATGCTGGTGAAGGTCAAGCGCGAGATCATCCGCATGGACCATCCCACCATTCGCCCGGCCAGCGGCCGAGCGCCGGCGGTCGATGCACCCACGCTGCGCCGTTGGCTGGACCAGGGGCATGACGATGCGGGGCGCCCGGTGGTCACGCTCGATACGCGCAACGCCTTCGAAGTGGACGAAGGCACGTTCGACAACGCCATCGACTGGCGCATCGACAAGTTCACCGAATTTCCACCCGCGCTGCGCACCCACAAGGCCGAGCTGGCAGGCAAGACGGTGGTGAGCTTCTGCACCGGCGGTATCCGCTGCGAAAAGGCCGCCATCCTGATGCGCGAGGAAGGCATCGAAAACGTCTTCCAGCTGGAAGGCGGCATCCTCAAATACTTCGAGGAAACCGACGGCGCGCACTACCACGGCGGCTGCTTCGTGTTCGACGAGCGCCGGGTGCTATCGAGCGACCTGGCCACCACGCCCATGGCCGAGGGTGCTATTAAAAAGTGAGCTGCCAGCGCATGATTATCTAGGGCGCGAGGCAGATTTCACCCAATACTCGGCGTTTCAGGACTTGAAGCGCCGCTCCGGCAGCGGAATCCACTCGGTCTCGCCGGGCACGTGCCCCATGCGTTGGGCTTCCCAGTCATCGGCGGCCTGCACGATGCGCTCCTTGCGGCTGGAGATGAAGTTCCACCACATGTGGCGCGGCGCATCCAGCGCCTCGCCGCCGATCACCATCAGCCGCACCGCCTGGCCCGTGGCACGCAGCACGGCGCCTGCGCCCGGCTCCAGCGCCGCCAGCGTGTGCGCGGCGAATGGCTGGCCGTCCAGCTGCAGATCGCCGTCCACGGCATAGATCGCGATCTCTTGCGCCAACGATGCGGGCAGCGCCAGCTCCGCCGCGGCATCGAGCCGCACATCCAGGTACAGCGTGGGCGACAGCGTCGCCACCGGAGAGACATGTCCGAAAGCCTCGCCGATCAGCACCCGCACCGTGGCGCCGTCCCGCGAAAACTCGGGAATGTCGGCGGCGGGCGTGTGCACGAAGCTGGGCTCGTCTTCTTCATGGGCGAGAGGCAGGGCCGCCCACAGCTGAATGCCATGGTTGACATAGCTGCGGTCGCGCAGGGTGTCGGGTCGGCGCTCCGAGTGCACGATGCTGCGGCCCGAGGTCATCCAGTTGATGGCGCCGGGGGCGATCTCCTGCAACGAGCCCAGGCTGTCCCGGTGCAGGATCGCACCGTCGAACAGGTAGGTGACGGTGGCCAGGCCGATGTGCGGATGCGGCCGCACGTCGTATTGCGACGCCGGCTCCACCGTGACCGGACCGAAATGGTCGAAGAACAGAAAGGGGCCGATGGAGCGCCGCTGCAGCGAAGGCAGCAGCCTGCGCACCGTGAACCCGCCGCCCAGGTCCTTGTCGTGGCCCTCGAGGATCAACGGCCCGCTCATGGCATGCGCTCCACGGCGGTCGTGATTTCGGTGGTGACGCTGGTCATCAGCTTGTGCACCGGGCACTTGGCGGCCACGGCTTCCAACTCTTCGATCTGCGCGTCGGTCAGATCGCCGCTCACCTGCAGCCGGGCTGCCAGGCGGTAGGTGCCGGTGCGCTCGGCCGATGCATCGCGGTCGATCACGGTGCGCACATCGTCCACCGCCATGCCCTTGCGGCGCGCGTACCAGAGCACGGTGAGCGCCTTGCACGCGCCGAGCGCGGCGTCGTACAGATCGTGCGGATTGGGGCCGGTGTCGTCCCCGCCCTCGGCAGCCGTTCCATCGACGACCAACTGATGGTCGCGCACCGACAGCGTGTGTGCGAGCGGGGCGCCGGCAATGCGCCGCAGTTCCAGGGTCATGGGGAAAGCTCCGGTCGAAGGAAGGGAGGGATCAGAAGGATCAGGAATGGCCGGCCAATCTATCAGCCGTGCAGGCGCTTCGCGATCTCGGCCACGCGGGCGCCGTACGAACGGCCGGTGTCCAGGTCGCCCTGGAGCATTTCCTGCACGCTGGCATCGGAGGGAGACTGAGCCAGGGCTCCGACCGAACCGCCCAGGTTGTTGAGGTCGTTGCGCGTGGCGGCTTTGGAGTTGCTGGGCAGCAGGCCCAGGCTCACCCAGATGCCGCCATGCTGCGAGGCCAGGGTCTGCAGATAGATCAGCGTCACTTGCTTGTCGCCGTTCAGGCTGGCGCTGTTGGTGAAGCCGCCGAACACCTTGTCCTGCCAGCTGCGGCCGAACCACGCCTTGGACGAGGCATCGGCGAATTTCTTGAACTGCCAGCTCGGGCCACCCATGTAGGTCGGCGTTCCGAACAGGATGGCATCGGCCTCCTGCAGGGTTTCCCAGCCGCCTTCGGGCAGGTTGCCGTCGGCGTCGATCGCGACGAGCTGGGCGTTGGCACCCTCGGCAACGGCCTGGGCCAGGCGCTGGGTGTGGCCGTATCCGGAATGAAAGACGACTGCGATTTTGGTCATGGAAAGTTCCTCTGAATTTCAGGGTTGGAAGGCATTGAAGGAAATGAATCAACGCCAGGAAAAAAGGCGGCGCAGCGAAGCACGTCAGGCCGCCAGATCGAACACCAGCACCTCGGCCTGCGTGCCGCGCTCGAACGCCAGCAGGGGCTCCTGCTCGGCGAACGCCGCATCGCCCGCCATCAGCGTGCGGTGGTTGACCTCGATGGCGCCCCGCACGACATGCACATAGGCTTTGCGATCGGCCGGCAGGGCCAGCGTGGCGGCTTCCGAGCCATCGAAAAGGCCCGCATAGAGCCGGGCATCCGCATGCACGGTGAGCGAGCCGCGTTCGCCACAGGGCGAGGCCAGCAGCCGCAGCACGCCGCGCTTTTCGGTCTCGGGAAAGGTTTTCTGCTCGTACTCGGGGGCAATGCCCCGCGTGTCGGGCTCCAGCCAGATCTGCAGGAAGTGCGTGGACTGCCCGTCGGCATGGTTGAACTCGCTGTGCGTCACGCCGGTGCCGGCGCTCATGCGCTGCACGTCGCCGGGCGGAATGCCCTGGATGTTGCCCAGGCTGTCCTTGTGCCCCAGTTCGCCGGACAGCACGTAGCTGAGAATTTCCATGTCGCGGTGGCCGTGGGGGCCGAATCCGGTGCCCGGGGCGATGCGGTCTTCGTTGATGACGCGAAGGCTGCCGTAGCCCATGTAGCGGGGGTCGTAGTAGCCGGCGAAGGAAAAGCTGTGGTTGGACTGCAGCCAGCCATGGTCGGCATGGCCCCGGTCTTGTGATTTGCGGACGGTCAGCATGGGCGCGCTCCTTCGATGGGGGACTGTAGAAGCAGACCTGCGCTTGCGCAGCCAATCCGATTGAAGGCATCATTCAAAACGTTTGAACTCTCGACCACCCCACCATGCAAAACGCCCGCGATGCGCTCACTCCCGACAGCCTGGCCATGCTGCAGGTGATTGCGGACACCGGCAGTTTCGCGGCGGCCGCGCGGCGGCTGGGGCTGGTGCCTAGCGCCCTGACGTACCGCGTGCGCCAGATCGAGGATGCGCTGGACGTGCTGCTGTTCGACCGCAGCGCCCGCCAGGCACGCCCGACCGAAGCCGGCTCGGAACTGCTGCGCGAAGGCGCCCGGCTGCTGGAAGAGGTGGACGCGGTGGCGAACCGGGTGCGCCGCGTGGCGACCGGCTGGGAGCCGCAGCTGACGATCAGCGTGGACGGCATCATCTCGCCCACGACCCTGCTGGAACTGACCGAGGCGTTCTACGCGCTGCAGCCCCCTACCCGCCTCAAGCTGCGCACAGGCATCCTGTCGGGCACGCTGGAAATGCTCACCTCGGGACGGGCGGACCTTGCCATCGGCGTGGCCGTGAACGGCTCCAACGTGTCGGGCCTGCAGCAGATCGAGATGGGCCACCTGGAATTTCTGTACGCCATCGCGCCCCACCATCCGCTGGCCGAGGCGCCCGAGCCCATCACCGATTCCGTGCTGCGCGAGCACCGTGCGGTGGCCGTGGCCGATTCCGCCCAGCGCGGCAGCGTCACCATGGGGCTGCTGGGCGGTCAGGACGTGTTCACCGTGGACAGCATGCAGGCCAAGCTGCAGGCGCAGTTGAGGGGCCTGGGCGGCGGCTTCCTGCCGGAGCCCATGGCGCGTCCGTACCTGCAGGCCGGCCGGCTGGTGACCCGCAAGGTGGCGCGGGCCGCCCGCAGCGTGCCGGTGCATTACGTGTGGGGCGGCCCCGGCCACAGCGCGCCGGGGCGGGCGCTGCAATGGTGGCTGTCGCAGCTGCAAAGCCCCGCCACGCGCAAGGCACTGCTCGAAAACCATCATCATTTCTAGCCGTTCAAGCCGCGCGGCGAACGGCCGCGCGTGTAGAGTGGGCCTTGTTTTCCTGCTCCTGAACTTCGCTTCCGAAAGGCCCGGCCCATGCCATCACCTGCCCAACGATCCAAGCAACGGCTGCGACGCAGCTCCGCCGCCGAAACCCCTTCCCCCGCCCCCCTGCCGCCCGCCTCCCCGCGGCGGTTCGCCGTCATCGGCGCGGGCATGGCGGGCATCGCGTGCGCCCGCACGCTGGTGCAGGCGGGCCATGAAGTCACCGTGTTCGAAAAGTCGCCGCATGCCGGCGGGCGCACGACAACGCTGGACACCGCCTTCGGCAGCTTCGATGCCGGCGCCCAATATTTCACCGTGCGCGACGCGCGCTTTACCCAGGCACTCGAAACCGTGCCCGGCCTGTGCCGGCCATGGAGCGCCAACACCGTGCGCGTGCTGGACGCCGCAGGCCGCGTGGCCGCCGCGTCGCCCCCGCCGGGCGAGCCGCATTGGGTGGCCAGCCCGGGCATGCAGTCGCTGGTGGATGCCTGGGCGCGCCCGCTGTCGCAGGCAGGCCGGCTGCACACGGGCCAGCGCGTCGCCCGCATCGAGCGCGATGCCATGGACGGCACACGCTGGCAGCTGCGCACCGAAACCTCCGATGGCGGCACCCAGGTGCATGCCGGCTTCGATGCCGTGCTGCTGGCCCAGCCTTCGGTGCCCGCGCTGGCGCTGTTGCAGGCCTGCGGCAACGACATCGCCCCATCGCTGCACCAGCCGCTGGCTGGCGTCACCATCGCGCCCTGCTGGACCCTCATGCTGGCGTTTCCGCAGGCTGTGCGCCCTGGGCTCACCACCTTGGGGCCGCAGTGGAATGCCGCCCGCAGCACGCACCACCGCATCGCCTGGCTGGCACGCGAATCCTCCAAGCCCGGCCGGGGCCCGGTGGAGCGCTGGACTGTGCAGGCCAGCCCCGCATGGTCGCAGGAACACCTGGAAGACGACGAAGCGCGGGTGCAGGCCAAGCTCATGAAAGCGTTCTCCGAAGTGACCGGCATCCGCGCCGAGCCTGCCCACGCGCAGGTCTGCCGGTGGCGCTACGCGCAGACCGTGGCGCCCCTGGCCCGCTCGCATCTGTGGGACGCCAGCGCCGGCATCGGCCTGTGCGGCGACTGGTGCCTGGGCCACCGTTTGGAAGATGCGTTCGTGTCCGGACTGGAACTCGCGCTCGCCGTGGCATGACACCTGGCTTACCGCACCGCTACGTCGGCCGTTTCGCGCCGTCGCCCACCGGCCCGCTGCATGCAGGCTCGCTGGTCGCGGCGCTGGCCAGCTGGCTGGACGCACGCACGGCCCCGGGCGTGAACGGCGGACAGTGGCTGGTGCGCATCGAAGACATCGACACACCGCGCTGTGCGCCGGGCGCCGATGCGGTGATCCTTTCCCAATTGGCCGATTGCGGCCTGCTGCCGGATGGGCCGGTGCAGTGGCAGTCGCGGCGCGGCGCGCTGTACCAGCAGGCGCTGGAGCGGCTGCTGGTACAAAACCAGGCCTACCCCTGCGCCTGCTCCCGCAGCGATATCGAACAGGTTCAGGCCCGGCTGGGCCATGTGCGCCAGCCCAATGTCGAGCTGCCCTACCCCGGCACCTGCCGCGCCGGTTTGCAAGGCCGCACGGCGCGATCCTGGCGATTCCGCTCATCGGAAATTCAGAAAAAATTGCCGGTGCACGGCACCCCTTGCGGGCGTGGCACGGGCGCTTCGGCATCGCGAGAAGGCGTGATGTGGGAAGACCGCCGGCTGGGCCTGCAGTCGCAGGATGTGGCCCGTGCCGTCGGAGACTTCGTGCTTCGCCGGGCCGATGGCCTGTGGGCCTACCAACTGGCTGTCGTGGTGGACGATGCAGACCAGGCCGTCACCCACGTCGTGCGCGGGGAAGACCTGGCCGACAACACGCCACGCCAGATCCTGCTGCAAAAGGCGCTGGGAGCGCCCACGCCGAGCTATCTTCATGCGCCGCTGGTGTACGCGGAGGATGGCGCCAAGCTGTCCAAACAACATGGCGCGCCGGCGCTGGATACGCGCGAGCCGGTCAAGGTGCTGTCGGCGGCGGCGAAAACCCTGGGCCTTGCGCCACTGGTGCGGCCAAACGACACCCCCATCGGTGATGCGCTGGCGCTGTGGGCGCAAGCATGGTCCCGAATCTACAATCGCTCACCGTGACAGAAACGCACTTCCCCCTGGCCGATGCCGGCCCTACGAATCCTCCCGAGCCGCGCCCCGCGCGCGCGGGCGGCGGAGCCCCCGCCGACGTTCCCTATCCCAAGACCATCAAGAGCTACGTGCGCCGCGCGGGCCGCACCACCACCGGGCAGGCCAAGGCCTTCGAAGAACTGGGACCGCGCTTCGTGCTGGACTATTCGCCCCGGCCCATCGATGCCCCGGCCGTGTTCGGCCGCACCGCGCCCCTGGTGCTGGAGATCGGTTTCGGCATGGGCGAGGCAACGGCCCACATCGCCAGCGTTCGCCCGCAGGACGACTTCCTGTGCTGCGAAGTGCATGAGCCCGGCGTGGGCGCACTGCTCAAGCGCATCGGCGAGCAGGGCCTGGCCAACATCCGCATCCTTCAGCACGACGCGGTCGAGGTAATCGACCACATGGTGCCGCCCGGCACCCTGGACGGGGTTCACATCTTCTTTCCCGACCCCTGGCACAAGACCAAGCACAACAAGCGCCGGCTGATCCAGCCGCCGCTGGTGGCCAAGCTGGCCGCGCGGCTCAAGCCGGGCGGCTATCTGCATTGCGCCACCGACTGGCAGCCTTATGCCGAGCAGATGCTCGAGGTGCTGTCGGCCGAGCCGCAACTGGCCAACACCGCGCAAGCCTACGCACCGCAGCCGGAATACCGCCCGCTCACCAAGTTCGAAAACCGCGGCCTGCGCCTGGGACACGGCGTGTGGGACGTGGTGTTCGTGCGCCGGAGTTGATCGCATTGATCGCATGACCGCAGAACCGACGCCTCCATGAAGCCCATTCTCGACAACCTGGTCGAAATGACCGGCCACCGCGACCATCTGCGCCTGGAGGTGTCGGTGCTCTCCACGCTGCAGAAGCTGCCTTCGATCAAGGCGGTGCGAGCGCTGGAAATTTTCAGCGACAACGGCGTGGCCTACGTGCGGCCCCGCACCTGGTGCGACCAGGGCCAGATGGTTTCGACCAACTCCGAAGCGGCGGCTGACCCGCGGCGTGAACTGCTCACCGAATATGCCGCGCTGAACGAATGCATCGTCCAGAAAGAGCGCAGCGCGCTGCAATCGCGGCGCAAGGGCGAGCACACGCTGTGGATGCCTGTCTGGATGCACGACGAGGTGCACGCGTGCATCGAGGTCACGCAGACCCGCGCGTTTTCGGCCCACAAGCTGGACGTGATCCAGAGCGTTTTCTACGTGTACCAGAACTACCAGAGCCTGCTGGATTACAGCGAGCGCGACGCGCTCACGGGGCTGTTCAACCGCAAGACCTTCGACGAGCAATTCGCCCGCCGCGCCGGGGTGTCGGGCAGCGTGCGCATCGCCTCCGCGGCCGAAATGCTGGCGGAGGGCGAAGGCGCCGACACGAGCGAGCCGCTGCAGCAGTGGCTGGCGGTGGTGGACATCGACCACTTCAAGCAGGTCAACGACCGTTTCGGGCACTTGTACGGCGACGAAGTGCTGATCCTGATCGCCAACATCCTTCGCTCATCGTTTCGCAGCCACGACCGCATCTTCCGCTTCGGCGGCGAAGAGTTCGTGGTGCTGCTGCGCTCGACGACCCTCTCCACTGCGCACAAGGTGTTCAATCGCTTCCGCCTTGCCGTGCAGGAGTACGACTTTCCACAGGTCGGCCAGGTGACGGTGAGCCTGGGCTTCGTGTGCACCGAGCGCGGCGCGCCGGTCGAAATCCTGGGCCAGGCCGACCAGGCGCTTTATTTCGCCAAGGAAAACGGCCGCAACCGCGTCTGCTACTACGACGAGCTGATCGACCAGGGCCATCTGCACACCAAGGTGGCCAACGACGACGTGGAACTGTTCTAGCGGGCAGCGGGCACCGGCCGAAAGCCGGGACCGCTTTGCGGTGCGACGGCGCTCGACACGCTGCGCATCCCACCAAAAAAAGGCCGGTCAGCCCCAATGGGCTGACCGGCCTTTTCGCAACCTGTCGCAGTCTGGTCAGAGGCGCTCAGCCACCCACGCCTGCACCGACGCCAGCGCCGCAGGCAGCGCAGCGGCATTGGTGCCGCCGGCCATGGCCATGTCGGCCTTGCCGCCGCCCTTGCCGCCGACCTGCTGGGCCACGAAATTGACCAGCTCGCCGGCCTTGACCTTGCCCACGCTGTCGGCCGTGACACCCGCCGCCAGTTGCACCTTGTCGCCATCGGCGGCGGCCAGCACGATCACGGCGGACTTGAGCTTGTCCTTGAGCTTGTCCATGGTGTCGCGCAGCGTCTTGGCGTCCGCGCCCGGGAGTTGGGCCGCCAGCAGCTTCACGCCGTTGATGTCCACCGCCTGGGCCAGCATTTCGTCGCCCTGGGCGGACGCGAGCTTGCCTTTGAGAGCAGCCACTTCACGCTCCAGCACCTTCACCTGGTCCAGCGCCTGGCCGATGCGGCCGGTCAGCTCGGTCACGGGCGCCTTGAGCACGCTGGCCGCGCGGGTCACGGTGTCCTCCAGCTGCTGCAGGTACGCCAGCGCATTGCTGCCGGTGACGGCTTCGATGCGGCGCACCCCTGCCGCCACGCCGCCTTCGGCCACGACCTTGAACAGGCCGATGTCGCCGGTGCGCGCCACGTGGGTGCCGCCGCACAGTTCGCGGCTGGAACCGATGTCCAGCACGCGCACGTTTTCGCCGTACTTCTCGCCGAACAGCATCATGGCGCCCGTTTTCTGGGCCGATTCAATGTCCATCACCTTCGCGCCGGTCGCGGTGTTGGCAAGTATTTCTTCGTTCACGCGGCGCTCGATCTCGCGAATCTGCGCATCCGTCACCGGAGCGCCATGGGCGAAGTCGAAGCGCGTGCGCTCGGCATTGACCAGCGATCCCTTTTGCTGGACATGGCTGCCCAGCACTTCGCGCAGGGCCTTGTGCATCAGGTGGGTGACCGAATGGTTGCGCATGGTGGCAGCGCGCAGGGCGGTATCCACCTCGGCGGTGACCGCATCGCCCACGTTCAGGGTGCCGGCCGCCAGGCGGCCATGGTGGCCGTACACATCGGCCCGGATCTTGAGCGTGTCGTCCACCGCGAAGCGGGCTTCGCCGCTGCTGATCACGCCCTGGTCGCCCACCTGGCCGCCGCTTTCGGCATAGAACGGCGTGGTGTCGAGCACCACGATGCCCTCCTGCCCCGCGTTCAGGGCAGTAGCGCTCACACCGTCCACGTAGATGGCCGTGATCCTGGCGCTTTCCGCCAGGCGCTCGTAGCCGGTGAAGCGGTTAAGGTCGCCCGTGTACTCGAGGGCGCGGTCCATCTTGAATTTGCCGGCAGCACGCGCCTGGGCTTTCTGCTTGTCCATGGCGGCGGCGAAGCCGGCTTCATCGACCGTCACGCCGCGCTCGCGGCACACGTCGGCCGAGAGGTCGAGCGGAAAGCCGTAGGTGTCATGCAGCTTGAAGGCCACGTCGCCGGGCAGCACGGTTGCGCCGCCGGACAGGGCTGCGTCCAGGATTTCCATCCCGTTGGCCAGCGTTTCGAAGAAACGCTCTTCCTCGGCCTTGAGCACCTCGGTGATGCGCTGTTCTTGTTCGCGCAGCTTGGGGTAGGCATCGCCCATCTGCTGCGCCAGGTCCTTGACCAGCTTGTGGAAGAACGGCGTCTTCTGGCCCAGCTTGTAGCCGTGGCGGATGGCGCGGCGCACGATGCGGCGTTCGACATAGCCGCGGCCTTCGTTGCTCGGCAGCACGCCGTCCACGATCAGGAACGAGGTGGCGCGGATGTGGTCGGCGATCACCTTCAGCGAAGGGTTGGTCAAATCGGCCGTGTGCGTCTCGCGTCCAGCGGCCTTGATGAGCGCGTCGAACAGGTCGATCTGGTAGTTGCTGTGCACGTGCTGAAGAATGGCGGCCAGGCGCTCCAGACCCATGCCGGTGTCCACGCAGGGCGCGGGCAGCGGCTTGACGGAGCCGTCTTCTGCCATGTCGAACTGCATGAACACGTTGTTCCAGATTTCGATGAAGCGGTCGCCGTCTTCATCGGGGCTGCCGGGCGGGCCACCGGGAATTTCGGGGCCGTGGTCGTAGAAGATTTCGCTGCACGGGCCACAGGGGCCGGTGTCGGCCATCATCCAGAAGTTGTCGGACTTGTAGCGGCCGCCCTTGTTGTCGCCGATGCGGATCACGCGCTCAGGGGGCAGGCCGATCTCCTTGGTCCAGATGTCGTAGGCCTCGTCGTCTTCTTCATAGACGGTGGCCAGCAGGCGCTCTGCGGGCAGCTTGTACACCTCGGTCAGCAGCTCCCAGGCCCACTTCAGCGATTCGCGTTTGAAGTAGTCGCCAAAACTCCAGTTGCCCAGCATCTCGAAGAACGTGTGGTGGCGCGCGGTGTAGCCCACGTTTTCCAGGTCGTTGTGCTTGCCGCCGGCCCTCAGGCACGCCTGGACGGACGTGGCGCGCCGATAGGGCCGCTTGTCGGTGCCCAGGAACACGTCCTTGAACTGCACCATGCCCGAGTTCGTGAACATCAGCGTCGGGTCGTTGCCCGGCACGAGCGGGCTCGACGGGACGATGGTGTGGCCCTTCGATGCGAAGAAATCAAGGAAGGTCTTGCGAATGTCTGCGACGCTGGAAGTGGGCTGGCTCATCTTGGAATCTGGTGGGGTGCCGAGGTGCCTCAACGCAAGTGAACGCACGTGAAGGCACGTGTGGGCCGGCGAGGCTGGGGACGTCGATTATAGGTTTCGGGGCATGGCTGGGCACCGTGTGCGCCATCGGGCGGCCCGGCGGCGCCGGCCGCGCTGCGCTGGCGGTCCGCCGCAACGCGCCGCCCCCTTGGCCGGCCACCCGAAAAGGACCGCCGTAGCGCCGGTCGCGGGTCGATCAAGCGCCCTGGCGGTTGGTATAGCTGGCATTGCCGAGGCCCGTGCCCACCGTGAGCACGGCCCAGTGCTTCACGTCGGTGGTGAAGGGCAACTCCGACAGGCCCTGCACGACCGCGTCGTTGTGCAGGCAGACCTGGGTGCGGCCCTGGCCGATATACGGCAACCGCTCGCACAGGTCGCGCGGCAGGTGAAAGCGAATGCTCTCCCAATTGCCCGGCAGGTTCTGCGTGCCGCCTGCCAGCGAGCCGTCCTCGCACACCAGGCCCGGGCAGGCCACGCCCACGTAAGGGGCAAGGCGAATGTTCTTCTTCTCGGCATAGCCGACCAGGTCTTCCAGCATCTCGGCGATGCCCTCGACCAGTTCATCGCGCTTGGGGGCGTCGTCGGCGTGGCCCCATTTCTCGCGGATCACCACCTCGGCCTTGGACATGTCGGGGGCACTGTGCAGGTGGGTCTGCACGATGCCGCAGCGCACGTTGGTGCCGCCGATGTCCACTGCCAGGATGGCGTCGTAGCTTTGCAGCAACGCGGGGGGCGCCAGGTGCACCCAGCCGATCAGCCCGCCCTCGTCCGCATGGTGGTGCAGCGTGCGCAGCTCGACCTGCGTTTTTCCCTTCTTGAGGATTTCGGCCGCGCGGGCGATGGCCCGTTCGCCCACTTCGCTCTGGTGAAACCCGCCGCCGATGATCACGCGCTTCACACCGCGCCAGGTCTTGTGCTTGATGAAGCACTGCACCACGTGGGCGAGTTGCAGCGCGTAATCCTCCGAGGCGGCTTCGATGGCACGGGCACCGATGCCGTCTTTTTCCAGCAGTTCGTCCAGGCGCTGCTTGCTGATTTCGCGCGTGGGCTTGCCGCCCAGCGGGTCCTTGCCGACCATGTCGGCGTAGAGCTTGCGCCAGGCATCGAGCATTTCGCGAAATGCGGTGCGGCTGGCGTTGTCGCCGACGAAACCGTCGCCATCGCGCAGTTCCAGGCTGTAGCCGTCGATGGTGACGGACTCCAGTTCCAGATCGCCATGCGGCCCCAGTACGCACAGCTGGCGCTGCGCCTTTTCTTCTTTCTCACTCACGGCCACGTCGGCGGCTTTGTCTTTGGATGCCATGGGCTCCCTGGTCCTGGTTCGGGCCCGCGGCGCGGGCGACCCGGCGATGGTGGCTCGACCGCAAGCACGCTCTCGTCAGCCAAGACGCCCTTCGGCGTCGGACGGGGCCGCAATGCATGGGAGTGCCGCTGCATGCGGGGCGCCTGCCAAGCACCGGCTTGCTATATTTTTGATAGCTCACCACCTAATGAATACTGCGGTGGCGGGCGAAAATGCCAAAATGCCTGGCGCCCCCTCATTCGCCGAACAAAAAGAAGCCCGCACGCGGCGGGCTTGAAAGAGACCCCCTACTGACAAAAACTGGATCGGCGCTGGCAACCCGCAACCCAAGGGGTGAAAAAAGGGCTGCGGGTGGCGGATGTGCGGCAGGGGCACTGGGCTCAAAAGCGAATCTACCGGGAGCTCATGGGCTGTCCAAGCGACCGAAATGCGTTTGAATATGCGCAAAACCGTGCAACGGTCACAGGGTGCGACATCGTCCACCGCCGCTATGCTCGCCACCATGAACGACGTCCGATTTCGAGCCGGGCATGCCGACGCCGCCATGCCTTCGACGCCCTGCCCCCCGGGCCTGGCTGGCAACCATCGCACCGGCATGCACATCCTGGCAGCGTGTGCGCTGGTCGCCTGGCTGGCATGCGGCCCCAGCGCTGGCCAAGCAGCGCAGGAAGGGCATCTGGGAAAGGAGCACGGCTGCATGGCCTGCCACGGCATGGTGCGCAAGCAGGTCGGTCCGGGCTTCGCGCAGATCGCCGAGCGCTACCGCAACGACGCCGAAGCACCCGAGCGGCTGGCCGGCAAGATACGTAACGGCAGCGTGGGAACGTGGGGCCGGGTCATCATGCCGCGCCAAAGCCGCATCACCGAGACCGAATCGCGTGCGCTGGCGCAGTGGGTGCTGTCGCAGCCACCGCCGCCCTGACAGCGCGAGCGCCCGCGCCCAGACACCTGGGAGGTTCTACGCCGCTTTCATGGCGGCTTCCACCACGTCCCGCGTGAGGGTCGGCACGAAGCTCTCGATGAAGCGATAGGCATACCCGCGCATCCAGCTGCCGCGCCGCAGCCCAAGGCGGGTGAGGTTGACCTCGAACAGATGGCGCGCGTCCAGCATGCGCAGGTGGCGGTCGCGGTCGGGGTCCACGGCGATCGATGCGACGATGCCCACGCCCATGCCCAGTTCCACATAGGTCTTGATCACGTCGGCATCCATGGCCGTCAGCACCACGTCGGGCTTCATTCCCTCGCGCGCGAAGGCTTCGTCGATGTGCGCGCGGCCGGTGTAGCCCAGTTCATAGGTGACGATGGGAAAGCGGGCGAGCTGCTGCAGCGTGACCGGCTCCGTCTGGCCCAGCAGCGGATGCTCCGGGGGCACCACGATGCTGTGCGACCACCGGTAGCACGGCAGCGTGACCAGGCTGTCGTAACCGGCCAGCGCTTCGGTGGCCACGCCGATGTCGGCCTCGCCGGACAGCAGCATTTCGGCCACCTGGCGGGGCGAGCCCTGGTGCAGGTGCAGCGACACCTGGGGATACAGCGCCCGAAAGTCGCGCACCACCTGGGGCAGCGCATAGCGGGCCTGGGAGTGCGTGGCGGCCACCGACAGGCGCCCTTCTTCGCTGGCGCTGAAATCCAGGCCCGCCCGCTTGAGGTTCTCGGCCTCCAGCAGCAGCCGCTCGACGATGGGCAGCAGCGTGGCACCGGGCGGCGTGAGCCCGGTGAGGCGCTTGCCGGCCCGCACGAAAATTTCGAGACCCAGTTCTTCTTCGAGTTCGCGGATCTGGCGGCTCACCCCGGGCTGCGAGGTGTAGAGCATGGCGGCCACCTCGGTCAGGTTGAAGCCGCACCGCACGGCCTCTCGCACCGAGCGCAGTTGCTGGAAGTTCATGCGCCCCGCCCTGCCATTAGCGCGTCAATGAAGGGAATGCCGAAGCCGTCATCGCCATCGCCATCTACAGCGAAGGCGGATGCGATGGACATGGACATGGACATGGAAATAGAGAGCGGTCGGGTCACGGAACACACCTGTTTTAGGAAGCTGCCGCGATCTTAGAAACCGTTCTTTAAAACCAGAAAGAATATATTTCCATGACTTAAGGTTGAAACTATATAAGCAGGCGGTCTGCGATCAGGCGTGCGCCGAGCGCCTCAGCAAAGCCATCACGAAGACGGCCCCGATGCCGGCGGTGACGATGCCCACCGGCAGCTCCTGCGAGCCCAGCAGCGTGCGCGCCACCAAGTCGCTGGCGAGCAGCAACGCACCGCCCAGCACCGCTGCCACCGGCAGAAAAGCCGCATGCAGCGGCCCAGTCAGCCGCCGTGCCAGATGCGGCACCATCAGCCCGACAAAGCCGATGACGCCTGCCAGTGCCACGCAGCACGCCGTGGCCACGGCTGCGACCAAGAACGCCCGGGTGCGCAGGCGCTCCGGGGCGATGCCCAGGCTGTAGGCCGTGTCGTCGCCGGCCAGCAAGGCGTCCAGCGCCCGGTGGCTGCGCCACACGAAAACGGCCGGAACGAGCAGTCCCAGGACGGCCAGCCAGAGGTTGTCCCAGCGCGCCAGCCCCAGCCCGCCGAGCGACCAGAACACCACGGCATGGGCCGCGCGCTGGTCCCCCGCGAAGACCAGCCCATGGGTCAGCGCACCGAACAGGAACGACACCGCCAGGCCGGCCAGCACGGTTTGCGCCGGGCCGTGTCCGCCTGCCCGGCGCACCAGCAGCAGCACCGCTCCAGCCGCGACCGAGGCCCCCGCGAATGTGGCGGCCGGCAGGGTCCACGCGCCCAGCCAGTCGCCGGTCAAGGTGATGACGGCCACCGCCCCGGTGGATGCGCCTGAAGACAGCCCGAACAGAAACGGATCGGCCAGGTCATTGCGCGTGGTGCTCTGCAGCAGGCCACCCACCAGCGCCAGCGCAGCGCCCACCAGCAGCGCCAGCAGCACGCGCGGAAGCCGCAGGTCCAGAACGATCACGTTCACCATGCTGTTCGAATCCGCACGGCCCGCATCGCCGGCCCACGACCCGGCCAGCGCAGCAGCGGCTTCGCGCCACGACACCGGCGCGCTGCCAGCAGTGAGCGAGAGCATGACGAGCAGCAGCATGCCCAGCACCAGAGCCAGCGGAAGAAGCCGGCGCAGGCCGCCGCCGCGCAGCACGGCAGCGGAATCACGCGCATCGACGAGCACCGGCCCTGCCGCGCTGCCTGCCGCTGCGGTCTCACGGTCCGCCGGCCGGGTCTTCATGGCGATTGCCTCAGCGCACGGGCGAGCTTTTCGACCGCGCCGATGTTGGCGGGGCCCGGGGTGAGTTCGGCGTAGCGCAGCGTGATGAAACGCCGATGGCGCACGGCGTCGGTCAGCCGCATCGCAGGGTGCGCCTGCAGGATCTGCTGCAAATGCTCTGGGCCCTGGCCGTTCTGGTAGTCCAGCAGCACGATGAACTGCGGATTGCTGGCCGCGACGGTTTCCCAGGCCGACGTGCCCCAACTCATAGAGACATCGCCCAGCACATTGCGCCCGCCGGCGGCCTCGATCAGCGCAGTGGGCATGGCGGCGCGGCCAGCGGTGAACGGCTTGTCCTCGCCCGAGTCGTAGACGAACACGCGCGGCGGCGCGGGCAACGCAGGCACGGCCGCAGCACGCACCCTTTCGCGCCATTGGGCGACGAGCCGCTCGGCCTCGGGACGCCGGCCGAACACGGTGCCCAGGCGCAGCAGGTCGCCATACAGCAGATCCATCGTGGCGCGCGGCTTGTCGCCCAGGGCGTGTGCGCAGCTCTCGGTGAGCACCAGCGTCTGAATGCCATGGCGTGCCAGCGTGGCGGGCGTCACGTCGCCGCCGGGCTGCATGCCGTAATACCAGCCGGCGAAGAACAGGTCCGGCTTGGCCGCCACCAGGGTTTCGAGCGTGGGGTACTTGGGCGCCAGCTCTGGAACATTGCCCAGCCCGCGCAGGAATGCGGCGTCGGTCTTGTACCAGCCGGTGATGCCGGTCACGCCCACCATCGACGGCTGCAGGCCGAGCGCCATCGCCATCTCGACCATGTTCAGATCGTGCACGACCATGCGCTGGGGCGGCGCCGCGATGCGCAGCGTGTCGCCGCAGTTGGGCACCGTGACGGGAAAGCCGGGCGCTGCGCTCGAACTGGCCGGTGCGCCCGGTGCGGCAGCGCCCTGGGCCAGTGCGCTGCCCACGCCCGTGCCCATGGCGACACCCAACGCCAGGCCCAGGGCCAGCGCGGTCCGCCGCGCCAGGGTCCGATGCCTGCAGCGATTCAGGCCGCGATTCATGCCACCGCTCCGCGCTCGAACGACCACAGCGTTCCGCCATGGCGGGGGTGCTGCGTGTGCACGAGTTCCATGCCGAACACATCGGCCACGCGCCCGGCGCTCAAGGCCTGGCCGGGCGGGCCATCGGCCACCAGCGCACCGGCCTGCAACATCCACACCCGGTCCGCGAACGAAGGCACCAGCCCGAGTTCATGCAGCGCGGCGACCACGGCGATGCGAAGGCCGCGCACCAGTGCCAGCAGGTCAGCCCGCGCTGCGAGGTCGAGGTGGTTGGTGGGCTCGTCCAGCAGCAGCAACGCAGGCTGCTGGGCCAGAGCGCGTGCCAGATGGACCCTTTGCCTCTCTCCTCCGGACAATGTGGACAGCGCGCGTTGGGCGAACCCCTCCACGCCGCAGGTCTGCATCGCTTCGTCCACCACCCGCGCATGCTCGTCGCGGCCGGCGTGCGCCTGGTGGGGCAGGCGGCCCAGTGCCACGTAGTCGCGCACCTTGAAGGCAAGGTCCACGCTTTCGGTCTGCGCCAGCACGGCGACATGCCGCGCACGCTCCAGGGCCGGCCACTCGGTCAGGTCGTGCCCGAGCACGCACACCCTGCCCTGCGTGGGCGCGGCGCGCGCACTCAGCAGTTTCAGCAGCGTGCTTTTTCCCGCGCCATTGGGGCCGACGAGCGCCACGCATTCGCCAGGCGCGACGCAGGCATCCACACCGCGCACCAGTTGGCGCCCCAGGGGGGTGCTGAAGCCCAGGTTTTCGGCACGCAGCAGCGCCTGCATGTCACAGCACCCAGCGAAGAGCGAGTTCGAAGCTGCGCGGGGCGCCGAGCAGGATCTGGTCGGGGTAGAACGGATCGGCCCAGGCCGCATACACGCGGTTGGTCAGGTTGCGCCCGCGCAGCGTCAACTGCACGCCACGCGCCACATCCACGGCCACTGCGGCGTCGAGCGCGGTGTAGGCGGACAGCCGCACGGTGTTCGCATCGCTGTGGAACCGCTCGCCCACGTGCCGCAGCGAAGCTGAAACCTGCACCGGCACGCCGGCGACGAAGCGGTAGCCCACGCCGGCATTGGCCACCACGCGCGGCGCATTGGGCGGGGTGTTGCCCGAAAGCGAGCCGCCACCGGCCAGCGCGTAGTCCTCATAGCGTGCGCGATTGAGCGCCAGGTTGGACCACACGCTCCAGTGCGCATCGGGCCGCAGCGCCAGCGAGGCTTCGGCCCCGCGCGACTGCAGCGATCCTGCCAGCGCCAGCGACTGCCCGCCCTGCGCGGCATAGACGTTGCGGCGTTGGCTGTCGTACACCGCGAAGGTCCATTCGCCGCGGTCCTGCCAGAACGACTGCTTCACGCCCGCCTCCAGATTGCGCGTGCGGGTCAGGTCGAGCGGCTGCGTGCCGCGCAGCAGGAACAGGTTGTTGGCCGCCACGTCGGCGCCCGTGGCGTACTGGCCGTAAATGGTGGTGCCCGCCGCCGGCGCCCAGGTCACGCCCAGCCGCCCCGTGGTCGGGTGCCAGGTCTTGTCGAAGGGAAAGCCCGTGCGCGAGGCGCCCGCCGCGTCGGTGGAGGTGCGAGACAACTCGATCGATTCGTGCCGCAGCCCGCCGATCAACGCCCAGCCCGGCGCTACCGAAAACCGGTCTTCGAGCGCCAGGACGGTGTTGCGCACGCCGCTCGTCTGCCACTGCCGGGTGAGCGGGCCGTAGGTGCCGCGGTCGGGGTTCACCAGGCTCACGCTGTCGCCCGGAAAGTTGGCGGCACCGGGCCGGGTCAAATCCAGGTCGCTGTACTCGAGCGCTGCCACCCAGCGGTTGTCGCGGCCGGCGATCTGGCCGTCCCATTGCAGTTCGGTCTTTTGCCCGACCGATGTCTGGTCCTGCGCCACATAGAAGCGCTCGCGGTCCACCAGGCCGGTGCCGGCGTTGAACGCGGCGATCTCGTTGTTGAACCAGGTGCGTGCGGCGGTGTAGCGATAGACCTGCGTGCGAAGGGTGAACGCCTTGTCGATGCGCCAGTCCATGCCTGCGCGCAGCCAGGTTTCACGGGCCTCGTTGCGGTTGTCGAGCACGTTGTAGTTGGTGCGCAGCGTGCGCCGGTCGATGGCGACCGGACCGAGCGCGCTGCCGTTGAACCCCGACGTGTAGGTGCCCGACACCACGCCGCCTTCGGGCTCGATACCCGGCGCGGCGGCGGACACCAGCGGCGTGCCCCAGTAGCTGCTGCCGCGGTCGCGCTTGATCTCGCCGGCCACGAAGAACTTCAGGCCCGGCTGCACATGCCAATCCAGCCCACCGGACAGATGGCGGTTGTGCTGGCCGGTGGCCTGCACGGGGCCATCGCTTTCAGAGCCGCTCATGTCGATCCGGTAGTCCAGGTCTTTCCAGACGGTGGTGCCGCCAGAGCCCAGGCGCAGGCGCCGCTCGCCGAAAGAACCCGCGGCCGTTTCGACCTCGGTCTGCACCGGGCCGCGGTGCGGCGCGCGGGTGACGAAATTCACCGCTCCGCCCGACGCGCCCTCGCCCGACATCAGCGAGGCAGCGCCTTTCAGGAATTCGATGCGCTCCAGATTGGCCGTGTCCATCACGCGCGACGTCATGTTGGGCGGACCGATCTTGATGCCGTTGTAGAGCGTGTTGATCTGGCTGTTGGCAAAGCCGCGCATCGAAAACGCGCTGGGCTCGGCCGGAAAGTCCCCCGCCGTCACGCCCACGGCGGCCTGGGCCGCTTCGGTCACGGTGCGCAGCCCGCGTTCGCCCAGCACCTGGCGGGAAACCACGTCGATGGAGGCCGGCGTTTCGCGCACCGACAGGCCCAGCCGGGACGCGCCCTCGGCCGGCTGGTCCAGCGCGCCCGGCATGGCCTGCTCCTTCACGACCACCGTGGGCAGGGCACCAGCAGTACCGCCCCCCTCCTGGGCCATGGCGCCGGGCGCGGACAGGGCCAGCAAAGGGGTCAACCAGAGGGAAGCGGTGGGGCAAAGCGGTCGCATGGTGGGATGGAACAAAGACAGGGAGCGGGCGCTGAAAGCGAAGCCGGCGTGGAAGGTGGAAAAGGCAGGCTCCATGCGCGCGAGCCGTGCGGATGCCAGAGCCGCCGGCCGCCGCAGCCAAGCGCCACGGGGGATCACAGGGAAAGGTGCCGCAGTTTAAAAGGGATGGCGAGGGCCGAAGGTGAATTTGTTCGCTGCTGCAGCCGAACGGCGTTGCAGTGCCGGATTCTAGACCCAATAACGCAACTGACATGCGTTAATAAAACTTTCGGCGCTCGGGGCCTGAACGCAGGCCGAAGCCGAGCCGCCCTGCTTCGGCCACGCCACCGGGCATGCCGGCCGCGTTGCCTTCGCCCTCCGGTCAATGGGCCGTGACCGGCTCCATCAGAGGCAGGCGCCAGCGACCCTTGATGCGGTCGTCATCGGCCCGGTAGCCCCAGCGCCGCGACGAGCGGGATGGCGGTACCACGCGGCAGACCCGGCAGTTTGGTCCCGCTTCGCCACCGAGCTGGCCACCGTGCTGAGAACGACCTGTACCGCCCCGCATGTTTGCAGTGGGGACGAAGCGGCCTGGTTCAGCCGCTTCGCCGCGCACTACCAGCGCCGACCCAGCGGCAGGTACCGCAGGGCAGCGGCCAGGCCCTGGCGCCCGCTGGCGGCCCGCACGAGCAGCGCGCTGCCCAGCGCAGAGCCGACGGTGCGCCGCACGGGCGAGGCGCTGCGGCGCGAGCACGGATGAAGGAGGAAACGCCGGGCGCGCATGCAACGGCAAGCGCCCACCAAAATCGCACAGCCCATGAAAAAGGCGGCCCGCAAGCCGCCTCTCCAATCAATGTGCTACTATTTTTATAGCACAACCCCTTAGTGAATCATGCGCTGGGGCCATTTTTTGCCTCAACTCTCTTCACAGCTTGGCGATCGACACCTCGGTGGATTTGACCAGCGCCACGACGTCGGAGCCCACGACCAGGCTCAGCTCATCGACCGAGCGCGTCGTGATGACGGAGGTGACGATGCCCCAGGGCGTTTCGACATCGACCTCGGACACGACATCGCCGCGGACGATCTCGCGCACTTTGCCCTTGAATTGATTGCGCACGTTGATGGCTTGGATGGACATGGTTTTCTCCTTGAAAAGTCCGGGAACGGAAAACGGGTTGGATCGAAAGATCAGGCGAACGGAACAACGGAAACGCGGCGCCTCAGACCGCCCAGCGCAGCCCGTGCGCGGGAATGCCGGGCCAGGCCGGATCGGCCGGCGGGTCGGCCTCGGGCTTTTGCAGCACGCGGTCGAGAATGCGTTTTTCGATGGCGGCGAAGGCGGCGTCGCCCTGCGAACGCGGGCGCGCCAGGTCGATGCGCTCGTCCAGCGCGATGCGGCCGTCCTCGATCAGCACCACACGGTCGGCGAGGGCGACGGCCTCCTGCACGTCGTGGGTGACCAGCAGCGCGGTGAAGCGGTGGCGCTGCCACAGCCCTTCGATGAGGCGGTGCATCTCGATGCGGGTGAGCGCATCCAGCGCGCCCAGCGGCTCGTCGAGCAGCAGCAGGCGCGGCTGGTGTACCAGGGCGCGTGCCAGGGCCACGCGCTGGCGTTGGCCGCCCGACAGCCGGGCCGGCCATTCGCCCTCGCGGTCGGCCAGGCCCACCTGCGCCAGCACCTCGCGACCGCGCGCGTGGGCCGCCTTGGGCAGGCCGATGGCCACGTTGTCGAGCACCCGGCGCCAGGGCAGCAGGCGGGCCTCCTGGAACATGATGCGCGTGTCGTTGTGCAGGCCGGCGACCGCCTTGCCGTCGGTGGTGAGCGTGCCGCCACTGGCGGTTTCCAGGCCCGCTACCAGCCGCAGCAAGGTGCTCTTGCCACAGCCGCTTCGGCCCACGATGGCGATGAACTCGCCAGGCTCGATGTCCAGGTGCGCATTGCGCAGCACTTCGCGCGGCCCATACCGCTTTGAGAGCCCGCGGGCCTGCAGGCGCACGCCGCCAGCGCCCGGCTGGGACGGCGCGGACGCAGGGGAAAAAGGGGAGGAAGAGGAAGCAGATCGGGCTTCAGGCATGGTTCACGCTCCGGGCTTGAACAGGGGAAGGGCCAGGGCATCGACCCGGCGCGGAATCAGCTTCTCGGCGAAGAAGGCATCGGCGATGCGCTGTTGCTCGGCCAGCCCTTCGGGCACCACGGGCCGCACGCTGTAGCTGCGGCGGCTGTTGGCCTGCTCGATGACGGCGGCGTCCAGCCCCCATACCGGCGCCAGCAGCGCGGCAGCCTCCTTCGGACGGGCTTTCGCCCAGCGGCCGGCTTTTTCCAGTTCGGTGTACAGCGTGCGCAGCACCTCGGGCTTTGCCTGGGCGTACCGCGTGCTGGCCAGGTAGTAGCGCTGGTAAGACGCAAGGCCCGTGCCGTCGGCGGGCACCCGGGCGCCCGACTGCTGCCGCGCGGCGGCGAGGAACGGGTCCCACACCACCCAGGCATCGATGGCGCCGCGCTCGAAGGCGGCCCGGCCATCGGCGGGTGTGAGGTAGGCGGGCTCGATGTCCTTGAACGACAGGCCGGCCTTTTCCAGCGCGGCGATCAGCAGGTAATGCGCGCCGGCCGCCTTGGCAAAACCGACCTTCCTGCCTTTGAGCCCGGCCACGGTCTTGAGCGGCGAATCGGCCCGCACCACGATGGCCTGCGCGGTCGGCGAAGGCGCCTCTTGCGCCACGAAGGTGACCTGCGCGCCCGCCGCCTGGGCGAACACCGGCACGGTATCGGCCACGTCGGCGCTGAAATCCAGGTTGTCGAGATTCAGCGCCTCCAGCAACGGCAGGCCGCTGGTGAACTCGTGCCACGACGGCTGCACGCCCAGCGGGGCGAGCTGTTTTTCCAGCGTGCCCTGCGCTTTGAGCAGCACCGTCAGCGTGGATGACTTCTGGTAGCCGATGCGCACGGTGGCGCCCGCAGGCTGCGCATTAGCCAGCCCCGCTAAGGACAACCCCAACGCGGCCAGCAAGGCACGGCGATCGAAATGCAAACTCATGACGTTCCTGTAGAGGTGAGAGATGTCAAAAACCGGCGCGGCCCAGGGCCAGCAGACGCCGTGGAACCGGCTTTGCCGGGCCACTGGCGGCGTCCCCCTTCATGGCTCGCCGCGCGAGCCGTGAAGGGGGAAGGCGCGCAGCGCCTCAGGGGGTTGTTCACTGATATCCAGGGTGCCAGCGCAGCCACCAGTGCTCCAGTCCACGGGCGAACACGTCGGCCAGCTTGCCCAGCAGCGCATACAGCAGGATGCCGACCAGAACGATGTCGGTCTGCAGGAACTCGCGGGCGTTCATGGTCAGGTAGCCGATGCCGGCCTGGGCCGAAATCGTCTCGGCCACGATCAGGATCACCCACATCAGCCCGAGCGAAAACCGCAGGCCCACGAGGATGGACGAGAGGGCCCCGGGCAGGATGATTTCGCGGTACAGCTGCCAGCGCGACAGGCCGTAGGTGCGCCCCATCTCGATCAGCCCCGGGTCCACGTTGCGGATGCCGTGGAAGGTGTTCAGGTAGATCGGAAAGAACACCGACACGCTGATGAGGAAGAGCTTGGCCGACTCGTCGATGCCGAACCAAAGGATCACCAGCGGGATGAGCGCCAGCGCCGGAATGTTGCGCACCATCTGGATGGTGGAGTCGAGCAGCGTTTCGGCCAGCCGCAGCGAGCCCGTCAGCAGCCCCAGCACCAGCCCCAGGCCGCCGCCGATCGCCAGGCCCACCAGCGCCCGGCTGGCGCTCACCTTCACATGGGTCCACAGCTCGCCCGATTCGGTCAGCGTCCATGCGGCCTTGATCACATCCAGCGGCGCGGGCAGCACGCGCGTGGAGAGCCACCCCAATGCGGACGCCACCTGCCACAGCGCGATCAGCGTCACCGGCACGAGCCAGGGCAGCAGCCGGCGCCACACGGCGGCGGCCAGTTGCACCAGCGGCGCGGGCCAGCTTCCGGCCGGGCCATCGGGCGATTCGGGCAGGGGCGAAACCTGCAGCTCTCGTACCGTATCGGTCATGCGTCGTACCTCGGGTCGTTGTCGGGCTCCAGGAACTCCAGCTGGTTGCCTGCCGGGTCCTTCACGTAAAAGCGCAGGTAGCCGGGCAGCGCCCGGTTCTCCACCAGCGGCAATTCGGCCTGCAGCAGCCGCCCGCGCAACTCGGGCAGGTTCTCCACCTCGAAGGCCAGGTGGGAGACGGCCGGCACGGGCTGCCAGCCGTCGGTGGGCACCAGCTCGATGCGCTGCGCGCCTGCGGCGAAGCGCAGCGTGTTGCCCGCGGGGTGAAGCAATTCGGGCAGGCCCAGCAGCGTGCCGTAGAAGTTGCGGATCTGGCCCTCGGCACCGGCCGGAAAGGCCAGTTGCACGTGGTTGATGGAATGGATCGCCATGGTGTGCCCTCCCCTCGATCAGCTTTGCGACGCGCGCGGCGCGTACTGGTTGCCGACGACCTCGCCGAACGGCCCGCCGGGCGAGCCGCCCGCCAGCTTTTCCTGCAGCGCCAGCGGCAGCAGCGGAAACACCAGCTCGGCAAAGCGGTAGGCCTCTTCGAGGTGCGGGTAGCCCGACATCACGAAGGTGTCGATGCCCAGCGCGGCGTACTCCTTGATGCGGTCGGCCACGGTCTGCGGGTCGCCCACCAGCGCCGTGCCGGCTCCGCCGCGCACCAGGCCCACGCCGGCCCACAGGTTAGGGCTGATCTCCAGGTCGGCCCGCGAGCGCTTGGCGCCACCAGCATGCAGCGCAGCCATGCGGCGCTGGCCCTCGGAATCCATGCGGGCGAACACGGCCTGGGCCTGCACCACGGTTTCGTCCTTCACGCGGCTGATGAGGCTTTCGGCCGCGGCCCAGGCCTCGGCGTCGGTCTCGCGAACGATCACGTGCAGGCGGATACCGAACTTCACGGTGCGGCCCAGCCGTGCAGCCTTCTCGCGCACGTCGGCCACTTTCTTGGCCACTTCGGCAGGTGGCTCGCCCCAGGTCAGGTAAGCCTCGACCTGTTCGGCCGCCAGGTCGTGCGCCGCGGCCGACGAACCGCCGAAGTACACCGGCGGATACGGTTTTTGCAGCGGCGGAAACAGCAGCTTGGCGCCCTTGACCGACAGGTGCTTGCCTTCATAGTCGAAGGTGCCGCCGTCGTGGCTGCGGGTGAGGATCTCGCGCCAGATGCGGATGAACTCGGCCGATTGCTCGTAGCGTGCCGCGTGGTCGAGGAAGACGCCATCGCCCTCCAGCTCGATCTGGTCGCCGCCCGTGACCAGGTTGATCAGCAGCCGCCCGCCCGAGAGCCGGTCGAACGTGGCGGCCATGCGTGCGGCCAGGCTGGGCTGGTGCAGCCCGGGCCGCACCGCCACCAGGAACTTGAGCCGGCGCGTGACGGCGACCAGGCTGGAAGCTACCACCCACGGGTCCTCGCACGACCGTCCGGTGGGAATGAGCACGCCTTCATAGCCCAGGCTGTCGGCTGCGACGGCCACCTGCTTCACGTAGTCGTGGCTGAGCTGGCGCGCGCCTTCGGTGGTGCCCAGATAGCGGCTGTCGCCATGGGTGGGAATGAACCAGAAAACTTGCATGCGATGACCTCGTCGTCGTTCAGTAGGAGATGGCGAAAAATGGCGCGTGGGCGATGGCCCTGCGCCGGCGCGGCGCCTGGGCTGAAAACGGGAGCGTGGGCGTGGGCGGCAGAGGCAGCGGCATCACGCGGGCGCTTTCATGCGGCTCGGAAAGGCCCCAGGCCTGGGCGGTGACGCCCAGCACCCGGAGCACGCGGACCTGCACAGGGGTCGAGAAAGGTGCGGACATGGGCGCGCCCTTTCAGAGCAGGTCCACCGGAGCGGCGTCCTGCAGGTTGAGCTTGCGGGGAATGAGCTTCAGATCGAAGAACGTGTCCGCGATCACCTGCTGTTCGGCCAGGATGTCGCGCGACACCAGCGACGTGCCGTAGCCGGCGCGGCCCACGAACAGCTCGGTGACCGAGCGGTCCAGGCCCAGCACGTTGGCCAGCTCCACCGCCGCATCGGCCTTGTTCGCCGAGATCCATTGATCGATGTCGTCCACCTCCTGGATGGCGATGCGCAGCACGTCGGAGTTCTTGGCGGAAAAGTCGCGCGACGAGAAGTAGTACGCGCGGTTGTTCGCCACGCCGGTCGCGTCGGCCAGCACGCGTGCCTGCAGCGTTTTCTGCGCCGAAGCGAGGAACGGGTCCCAGATCACCCAGGCATCCACGGCGCCTTTCTCGAAGGCCGCGCGCGCGTCGGGCGGCGCCAGGAACACGGGCTGCACGTCCCGGTAATGCAGGCCATGCTTTTCCAGCACCTTGACCAGCAGGTAGTGCACGTTCGAGCCCTTGTTGAGCGCGATGCGCAGGCCCTTCAACTCGGCCACGCTCCGGATCGCCGAGCCCTTGGGCACGACGATCGCCTCCAGTTGCGGGCGCGGCACCGTGGCGCCGACATACACCAGCGGTGCGCCGGCAGCCTGGGCGAAGATGGGCGGCGCCTCGCCCACGTCGCCGAAGTCGATGGAGCCGACATTCAGCGCCTCCAGTTGCACCGGGCCGGCGTTGAACTCGGTCCAGGTCACCTTCACGCCCAAAGGGGCCAGGCGCTTTTCCAGCGTGCCACGCGCCTTGAGCAGCGACAGCCAGCCCTTTTGGTGGCCCACGCGCAGCGTGCGCCCGGGTTTCTGGGCAAAAGCGCTTGGCAGGCCGGTGGCCAGCGCGGCGCCGAAGCCGGAGGCCACGAGCTTGCGGCGCAGGGAAGAGAAATTGGAGGTCATGCGATCGGTCTTTCTGGCGAGGGCCAGCCGGTGCAGGCGGGAATGCGGCGGCCCACCCCGCAGCGGGCGGGTTCTCAAAACGGGAGAAGGGAAGGAAATGGGGGACGGCGCGGCCTGAATCGGCGCCGCCACCGCTGGCGCGTCAGACGCTACATCGCACCTGCGAGAAATGCACCGGAGCAAACCGCGTGGCCTGGGCGGGCGCGGGCCGCAGGGTTTCGGTAATGAGCACGTTCACGGCGTCGTCCAGGCGGTCGGACACGTCGTGCCCCACTTCGTAGGCCCCCTCGGGCGTGAGCGTGACCTGGGCATCGGTGGCATAGATGCCCGGCAGGATGTGCTTGGCGCCCAGCGACTGCAGCACCGGCCGCAGCGCGTAGTCCAGCGCCAGCATGTGGTGGGCGCTGCCGCCGGTGGCCAGCGGCAGCACGGTCTTGCCCTTGAGCGCCGTTTGCGGCAGCAGGTCGAGAAACACCTTGAGCACGCCGCTGTAGGCCGCCTTGTACACGGGCGTCGCCACCACCAGCACGCTGGCCTCTGCCACGCTTTCCACTGCGGCGGCAATGGAACGGTGGCCCGTGTCCGCCAGCAGCAGCGCCTGGGGCGACAGGTCGCGGATGCGCAGGCGCTGCACCAGCGCACCGCGCACCGACAGGCGCTGCGACACGGTGTCCAGCAAGGCGGCGGAGCGGGAACGCTCCGAAGGGCTGCCGGCGATCAATAGAACGGACATGTAAGGGCTTTCTGGCTTGAGCGACAGGCGCTGGCGACGGGATGCGGGCGCCGCCGTCTTCACTTCTTCGTGTAGATCTGGTCGAAACTGCCGCCATCGGCAAAGTGCGCCTTGTCGGCCTTGCCCCAGCCGCCGAAAGCCTGGTCGATGGTGACCAGCGTGAGCTTGGGGAACTGCTTGTCGTACTTGGCCTTGGCCTTGTCGCCGGTGGGGCGGTAGAAGTTCTTGCCGGCGATGTCCTGGCCTTCGTCGGAGTACAGGTACTTGAGGTATTCCTCGGCGACGGCGCGGGTGCCCTTCTTATCCACGTTCTTGTCCACCACCGCCACGCTGGGCTCGGCCAGGATGGAAATCGAAGGCACGACGATCTCGAACTTCTCGGGACCGAATTCCTTGAGGGCCAGGAAGGCTTCGTTCTCCCAGGCCAGCAGCACGTCGCCCACGCCGCGCTGCACGAAGGTGATGGTGGAGCCGCGCGCGCCGGTGTCCAGCACGGGCACGTTGCCGTACAGCTTGGCCACGAAGTCCTTGGCCTGTGCATCGCCGCCGTACTTGCGCTTGGCGAACTCCCAGGCCGCCAGGTAGTTCCAGCGGGCGCCGCCGGAGGTCTTGGGGTTGGGGGTGATCACCTGCACGCCGGGCTTGGCGAGGTCGTCCCAATCCTTGAGGCCCTTGGGGTTGCCCTTCTTCACCAGGAAGACGATGGTCGATGTGTAAGGCGCCGAGTTGTGGGGCAGCCGCTTTTGCCAGTCGGCCTTGACCAAACCGCCGTGGGTGCCCAGCGCATCGATATCGCCCCCGAGGGCCAGCGTGGCCACATCGGCGTCGATGCCGTCGATGATCGAACGCGCCTGCTTGCCGGAGCCGCCGTGCGACTGCTTGATCGCCAGGTCCTGCCCGCTCTTGGCATTCCAGTGCTTGGCGAACGCCTGGTTGTATTCGACGTACAGCTCGCGGGTCGGGTCGTAGGAAACGTTCAGGAACTGCACCGTTTGTGCGAACGACGGCAAAGCCGTCAGGGCCAAACCGGCCCACAGGGCAGCTGCCAGAGGAAACTTGATAAAGTCGCGGCGAACGTTCATGAGAGGCTTTCTTGTGTGGATGCGATCCGGTGCGAATCACCGATGCAACGCATTCTGAAAGTCCCTCTTCAAAACTGGAACTACTGAAATTTCAGTTTTAAATACCTAAAACATCTAACCCAACGATTTCCAGGATCCCTTTCCCATGGCACGTACCGTTCAATGCATCAAGCTCGGCAAAGAAGCCGAGGGCCTCGACTTTCCCCCCTACCCCGGTGATCTGGGCAAGCGCATCTGGGAAAGCGTCAGCAAGGAAGCCTGGGCCGCCTGGCTCAAGCACCAGACGATGCTGGTGAACGAAAACCGCCTCAACCTGGCCGATGCCCGCGCCCGCCAATACCTGGCCCGCCAGATGGAGCAGCACTTCTTCGGCGAGGGCGCGGACGCCGCCCAGGGCTACGTACCGCCCAGCGCCTGAACCCTTGGCGTACACCCGGCGCCGTCCATGACCGAGCCCATCGACTGGCTGGCCGACGGCACCCCCTACAGCCCGCGATTCGGCGACCGCTACCACAGTGAAAACGGTGGCCTGGACCAGGCCCACCGCGTGTTCCTGCACGGCTGCGGCCTGCCGCTGGCCTGGGCTGGCCAGGCCCGCTGGCGCATTCTGGAGACCGGCTTCGGCCTGGGTCTCAACTTCCTCGTGACCTGGGCCGTCTGGCGCGCCGACCCCGGCCGCCCCGCACTGCTGCATTTCGCCTCTTGCGAGGCGTTCCCCGTGGCGGCGGCCGATCTGCTGCGTGCCGGTGCCGCCCATCCCGAACTGGCGCCGCTCGCGCAGCAGTTGCACGACCAGTTCTGGGGCCTTTTGCCGGGCGTGCACCGCCTCGCGTTCGAACAAGGCCGCGTGCTGCTCACGCTCTACGTGGGCGATGCCCAGGCCATGCTGCGCCAGCAGATGCCCGTGGCCGATTCGGTGTACCTGGACGGCTTCAGCCCGCAGCGCAACCCCGGCATCTGGGATGAACACACGCTGAAGGCCGTGGCGCGCTGCTGCCGACGCGGCACGCGTCTCGCAACCTGGACGATCGCGCGGGCCGTGCGCGACACGCTGGCCCAATGCGGTTTTTTGGTGGCGAAGGTGCCCGGCGTGCCGCCCAAGCGCGACAACCTGCAGGCCACCTTCGACCCGGCTTGGGAACCCCGCGCCGCACGCAATGCCCCGCCACCCGTCGAGGTGGAAGCACCTTCCGAATGCCTGGTGATCGGCGCCGGCCTGGCAGGCGCCTCGGTGGCTGCCAGTCTGGCGCGGCGCGGGTGGAAGGTGCGGGTGCTGGACCGGGCCGATGCGCCCGCCAGCGGCGCGTCCGGCCTGCCTGCCGGCCTGTTCGCCCCCCATGTTTCGCCCGACGACAGCGTGCTCTCGCGCCTGTCGCGCAGCGGCGTGCGGACCACGCTGCAAGCGTTGTCCGCTTTGCCCGTCGGGGAGGCGTGGAGCCCCTGCGGGGTGCTGGAGCATCGCGTGGACGGCAGCCCTGGCATGCCTGCCGCCTGGGGCCATGGCGCGGGCAGCGATTGGAGCCGCCCTGCCGACGCGAAGGCCCTTGCCCAGGCCGGCTTGCCGAACGGCGCCGTCGCCTGCTGGCACGCACGGGCCGGCTGGGTGCGCCCGGCCCGATGGATAGGCGCGCTGCTGGACCACCAGGCCATCGCATGGCAAGGCGGGGCATCGGTCCACCGATTGCGCCGTGGCCCCGCCAACCCGGAGGGCACGGCGAACTGGCAGGCGATCGATGCACAGGGTGCAGTGCTGGCCGAGGCGCCGTACGTCGTCGTGGCCGCCGGACCGCAAAGCATGCCGTTGCTGGACGAGCGCTGGGTGCTGCAGCCACTGCGCGGCCAGGTCTCCTGGGGGGACCACGGCGCCGAAGATGGCGAATCTGGAGCTTCTGGAGCACCTGGAGTTTGGCCGGGGTTCCCGGTCAACGGCAACGGCAATCTGGTGCCCCACATTCCAGGGCCGAACGGCGCTCGGCGCTGGTACATGGGCTCGACCTTCGAGCGGGACGCGACGCAGCTTCCGCTGAGCGCCGACGAAGCGGCTGCAGCCCATGCCGCCAACTGGACGAAATTGCAGACCCTGCTGCCCGCGGTGGCGGACCGGCTGGCCCCGGCCTTCGAGCAGGCAGCCGCACGTGCAGCCCATGCAGACCATGCCACCGATGCAGCCCCCTCCACCGCGCAGGATCACCCGGCCGTCCGGGCCTGGGCCGGCGTGCGCTGCACGTCGCACGACCGACTTCCGATCGCCGGCCCCGTCGATCCGCACGCCTTGCCCGGCCTGTGGGTGTGCACGGCCATGGGAGCGCGCGGGCTCACCCTGGCACCGCTGTGCGGCGAACTGATCGCGGCGCGGCTGCACGGCGAGCCGCTTCCCCTGGACTCGCGGCTGGCGCGGGCCTTGGGCACCGAGCGGCTTTGAGCCGACGGGGCCTGCCGATCCTCTGCAAACCCGCGCCAGTGCTGGGAAATAAGCTTATCCGCATAACGGCAGGAAAAAACAATCGTTTGTTTCCATAAGGACTCCGCCTACATTCGCCGGCATGCATGATTTGGCGTTCGTTTTCGCGGGCTTCGCGGTGGGCTTGATCGTCGGCCTCACCGGGGTCGGTGGCGGCTCGCTGATGACGCCCATCCTGATCTTCTTCTTCGGGGTGAAGCCGCACCTGGCGATCGGCACCGATCTGCTCTTCGCCGCCTTCACCAAGATGGGCGGCACCGTCAGCCTGGCGCGGCAGCGGCTGGTGCCCTGGCGGGTGGTGGGCCTGCTGTGCGCGGGCAGCGTGCCTGCGGCGCTGCTGTCGCTGTGGGCGCTGAAGGTGATGGGCCCCGGCAGCAGCACCGCCCAGCGCATCATGACCACCACGCTCGGCGTCGCCCTGCTGCTCACCGCCGCCGCCATGCTGTACAAGGCTTTCGTTTTTTCTCCGGCGCGGCAGGCAGCCGACCGGCAAACCCGTGCCGATGCCGGCGCGGATGCCGCGCGCCCCCGCCACTGGAGCCTGCCGGTGCTGCTGGGCGCGGTGATCGGCACGCTGGTCACCTTCACCTCGGTGGGCGCGGGCGCCATCGGCGTGACGGTGCTGCTGATGGTGTTTCCGCTGCTGCCGCTGCCGCGCATCATTGCCGCCGATATCGCCTACGCCGTGCCGCTGACACTGGTGGCGGGCCTGGGGCATGCGTCGCTCGGCTCCGTGGACTGGCCGCTTCTGGTCCAATTGCTGGCGGGATCGCTGCCTGGCATCTGGCTGGGCTCGCGCCTCGTATCCCGCGCGCCGGAGCGGTTGATCCGCTCGGCCCTTTCCGTGCTGCTCGCCTGGGCGGGCGCCAAACTGGTTTTGATCTGAGTGACCCACGATGTACCAATACACAGACTTCGACCGTGAATTCATCCGGCTGCGCGCCGAGCAGTACCGCGACCAACTCGAACGCTTTCAGGCCGGCAAGCTCTCGGGCGACGAATTCAAGCCCCTGCGCCTGCAAAACGGCTGGTACGTGCAGCGCTACGCGCCCATGCTGCGCGTGGCCGTGCCCTACGGCGAACTGTCCAGCGCCCAGCTGCGCGTGCTGGCCAAGGTGGCCCGTGACTACGACCAGCCCGACGCCGCCCTGCTGGCCGAGGCCCAGACCACGCAGGAAAAGCTGGGCGACATTCCCCTGCACGACGGCCGGCGCATCGGCACCCAATTGAAGTACGGCTACGGCCACTTCACCACGCGCACCAACGTGCAATACAACTGGATTCCGCTGGACAAGAGCGCCGACGTGATGGACCTGCTGGCCAGCGTGCAGCTGCACGGCATCCAGACCAGCGGCAATTGCATTCGCAACATCACCAGCGACGCGCTGGCCGGCATCGCCGCCGACGAGATCGCCGACCCCCGGCCTTTCTGCGAAATCCTGCGCCAGTGGAGCACGCTGCACCCCGAGTTCGCCTTCCTGCCGCGCAAGTTCAAGATCTCGCTCAACGGCGCCCTGGAAGACCGCGCCGCCCTCGGCTGGTACGACGTGGGCCTGCAACTGCACAAGAACGAAGCGGGCGAGCTGGGCTTTCGCGTGCGCGCCGGTGGCGGCATGGGCCGCACGCCGGTCATCAGCCCGGTGCTGCGCGAGTTCCTGCCGTGGAACCAGCTCATGAACTACCTGGAGGCGGTGATCCGGGTCTATAACCGCTACGGCCGGCGCGACAACGCCTGGAAGGCGCGCATCAAGATCCTCGTCAAGTCCGAAGGCCAGACCTACATCGACCAGGTGGAGGAAGAGTTCCGGCAGATCGTAGAGATCGAAGGCGGCCCGCACACCATCACCCAGGCCGAACTGGACCGCGTGACCTCGTCGTTCCGCGAGCCCGATCTGGACCTGCGCCCGGCCGATGCCGAAGCCGAAACCGTGGCCCTGCTGCGCACCGCCGCCGAGAACGACCAGGACTTCGGGCGCTGGCTGGTGCGCAACGTGATGCCGCACCGCCACCCCCAACTGCGCGCCGTGGTGCTGTCTTTCAAGCGCCTGGGCTACGCCCCTGGCGACGCCACCGCCGAACAGATGGAAGCCGCCGCCGACCTGGCCGACCGTTTCTCGGGCGGCGAGGCCCGTGTGACGCACGAACAGAACCTGCTGCTGCCCTGGGTGCGCCGCGACCAGTTGCCCGAGCTGTACAAGGCCGCCAAGGCGCTGGGTCTGGCCAAGCCCAACATCGGCCTGCTGACCGACATGATCGCCTGCCCCGGCGGCGATTTCTGCTCGCTGGCCAACGCCCGCTCGCTGCCCATCGCCGAAGCCATCACCGAGCGCTACCAGGACCTGGACGAACTGTGGGACCTGGGCGAAATCGACCTGCACATCAGCGGCTGCATCAACAGCTGTGGCCACCACCACAGCGGCCACATCGGCATCCTGGGCGTCGACAAGGACGGCAAGGAGTGGTACCAGATCACCCTGGGTGGCGCCGACGGCACCAACCTGTCGGGCCCGGCCATTCCCGGCAAGATCATCGGCCCGTCGTTCAGCGCCAGCGAGGTGCCCGGCGTGATCGAAGCGCTGCTGGCCACCTACCGCACCGAACGGCTGCCGGTCACGGACGCCGTCCATGGCCCGCGGCACGAGAACTTCATCGACACGGTGCGCCGCGTCGGCATCGAGCCCTTCAAGGCCGCCGCCAACGCCGCCCGGCACCCCGCCGAAGTCCTCTCCGCCTGAGCCCCGCCGCAGACCCACGACCCTCGAATCACTATGAAAATAATAGCTGCCAGCGCAAACAGCACCAGCGCGGAAGGCCAAAACGTTCTTGAACTGGCCAACGACGCCGACCCGCTCGCGCAAGACCTTGCAGGCGTGACGCGCATCGACCTGCACTTCCCGAAATTCACCGACGGCAGGGCTTTCAGCCAGGCCCGGCTGCTGCGCCAGCGCCTGAAGTTCGCGGGCGAGATCCGCGCGACGGGCGATGTGCTGATCGACCAGCTGGTGCAGATGGCCCGCTGCGGTTTCGACGTGGCCGTGCTGCGCGAGGGCGTGGACATGGCCGACGCGCAGCGCCAGCTGGACCGCTTCCATGCCTTCTACCAGGGCGACGTGACGCATCCGCTGCCGCACTTTCGCGACGCTGCCTGACCCCGCGCTCCCGCCGCGCCCCCGCCACGCTCACCGACGCACCCACCGAGATCACCGCATGAATGCCCGCACCGAATCCCATGTGCTGAGCCACCTCAGCAACCGCCACCTGGACGCGCTGGAAGAAGAAACCATCTTCATCCTGCGCGAGGTGGCCGCCGCCTTCGAGCGCCCAGCGCTGCTGTTTTCGGGGGGCAAAGACTCGCTGGTGATGCTCAAGTGCGCTGAAAAGGCGTTCGGTGCGGGCCGCATTCCCTACCCGCTGCTGATGATCGACACGGGGCACAACTTTCCCGAGGTCACGGACTTTCGCGACTTTCGCGCCAAGGAACTGGGGGCCGAGCTCATCGTGCGCAGCGTGGAAGACTCCATGGCCCGCGGCACCGTGCGCCTTGCGCACCCCGGCGAGAGCCGCAACGTGCACCAGTCGGTCACGCTGCTGGAGGCCATCGACGAATTCCGCTTCGACGCGCTGATCGGCGGCGCCCGCCGCGACGAGGAAAAGGCCCGCGCCAAGGAGCGCATCTTTTCGCACCGCGACAGCTTCGGCCAGTGGCAGCCCAAGGCCCAGCGGCCCGAGCTGTGGACGCTGTTCAACACGCGCCTGGCGCCCGGCGAGCACTTTCGCGTGTTCCCCATCAGCAACTGGACCGAACTGGACGTGTGGCAGTACATCGACCGCGAGCAGATCGCCCTGCCCTCGCTCTACTACACCCACAAGCGCCAGGTGGTGGAGCGCAAGGGCCTGCTGGTGCCCGTGACCGACCTCACCCCGCCGCGTGACGGCGAAACGGTGGAAACGCGCGACGTGCGCTTTCGCACCGTGGGCGATATCACCTGCACCTGCCCGGTGGAAAGCCCGGCCGCCACGGCCGCCGACATCGTGATCGAAACCCTGGCGGCGGACGTGAGCGAGCGCGGCGCGACGCGCATGGACGACAAGACCTCCGACGCCTCGATGGAAAAGCGCAAGAAAGACGGGTACTTCTGATGACCACTACCAATTCGATAGCAGCACAGGCAATCCAACCGGCGGCATCGGGCCAAAACGATGCCATTTCGGCACTGAAGTTCATCACCTGCGGCTCGGTCGATGACGGCAAGAGCACCCTCATCGGCCGCCTGCTGGTGGACAGCAAGGCCGTGCTGCAGGACCACCTGGCCGGCGTGCAGCGCCAGGGCGAAACCGACCTGGCCCTGCTGACCGACGGCCTGTCGGCCGAGCGCGAACAGGGCATCACCATCGACGTGGCCTACCGCTACTTCGCCACCGAAGAACGCAAGTTCATCATCGGCGACGCACCGGGCCACGAGCAGTACACCCGCAACATGGTCACCGCCGCCAGCAGCGCCGACGCGGCCGTGGTGCTGGTCGATGCCACCAAGCTCGATTGGAAGAACCCCGGCCTCGAACTGCTGGCGCAGACGCGCCGCCATTCGCTGCTGGTGCATCTGCTGCGCGTGCATTCGCTGGTGTTCGCGGTGAACAAGCTCGATGCGGTGCAAGACCCGGCGCTCGCCTTCCGCCACATCCGCGATGCGCTCGGCGCCTTCGCGCAGGCCGCGGGCATCGCCGCGCGGGCGACGGTGCCGGTGTCCGCCCTCAAGGGCTGGAACGTGGTCGATGCGAACCCCGGCTGGTGCGGCTACGAGGGCCCGAGCCTGCTGCAGATCCTGGAGAAACTGCCCAACACGCCCACCGACGTCGGCCTGCCGCTGGCGTTTCCCGTGCAGTGGGTCGAGAAGTTCTCGTCGTCCGCCGATACCTCGCAGGGCCGCCGCGTGTTCTGGGGCCGCGTGGCCGCCGGCAACGTCGAGCCCGGCACGGCGGTGCAGGTGTTCCCGAGCGGACAGCAGGCCACCGTGGCCCAGGTGCTGGACCACGCCCGCCGCCCCGTCGGCGTGCCGGCCGGCCAGAGCGCGGGCATCGTGCTCGACCGCGAGGTGGACGTGTCGCGGGGCGACTGGATCATCGCCGCGCCGCAGCCTGCCGCCGTGGCCGCCGACGACTTCGACACCCCGGCATCGACGCCTTCCTGGCCCGGCCGGCGCGAACTGCGCGCCACCGTGGCGTGGATGGACGACGAGCCGCTCGTTGCCGGCCGCGTTTACTGGGCCTTGCACGGCCACCGCTGGGTCAAGGCCAAGGTGCAGCGCGTGGTGCACAAGCTCAACATCCACACGCTGGCCGAGGAAGATGCCGCCCAGCTCGACCCCAACGCCATCGGCCACGTGGACCTGCTGCTGCAGGAACCCCTGCCTGCCGCGCCCTTTACCCGGGCGCGCGTGCTGGGCTCGCTGATTTTGGTCGATACCGCCAGCCACAAGACCGCGGGCGCGGTGCTCGTGAACGACCCGACCGCCTGAACGGCGGCGCCCAATCCTTGCCGTTGCAGGGGCGGCCTCCGGGCCGCTTCCTGAAACGCCCTAAAATCGCGGGTTACCCCCGATCCAACGACAACTCCTGCCATGACTCACGTCGTCTCCGAAAACTGCATCAAGTGCAAGTACACCGACTGTGTGGACGTGTGCCCCGTGGACTGCTTCCGCGAAGGCCCCAACTTCCTCGTGATCGACCCCGATGAATGCATCGACTGCGCCGTGTGCATTCCCGAGTGCCCGGCCAACGCCATCTTTGCCGAGGAAGACCTGCCCCCGGACCAGATCGCGTTCATCAAGATCAATGCCGACCTGTCGCCCCAATTCAAGAGCATCACCAAGCGCAAGGCGCCCCTGCCCGACGCCGACGATTGGAACGGCAAGCCCGGCAAGGTGGCCGACCTGATCCGCTGAGCCCGCCACTGCTGCTGGCTCGACCGACCTGCCCCTGATCCCGACCCTGCCTTCGTGAACCACGCTGCTGCGCCCGGCCCCATCGAAACGGATGCCGTCGTCATCGGCGCCGGGCCGGTCGGGCTGTTCCAGGTGTTCCAGCTCGGGCTGCAGGGCATCGCGGCCCATGTGATCGACGCCCTGCCCCACGTGGGCGGCCAGTGCGCCGAGCTGTACGGCGACAAGACCATCTACGACATCCCCGGCATTCCCGTCTGCACCGGGCGCGAACTCGTCGCGCTGCTGCAGCGGCAGATCGCCCCGTTCCAGCCCGCCCTGCACCTGGGCCAGCGCGTCGCCGTGCTGGCACCGCAGCCCGACGGGCGGCTTTTGCTCCAGACCAGCGGCGGCACGCAATGGCTGGCCCGCACCGTCTTCATTGCCGCAGGCGTCGGTGCGTTCGTGCCGCGGGCCGTGAAGGCCGAAGGCATCGAGCGGTTCGAAGGCACGCAGCTGCATTACCAGGACGACGCGGCGGACACCGCTGGCCGGCACGTGGTCGTGCATGGCGGCGAAGACACCGCAGTCGCCCGGGCCATCGCCTGCGCTGAAGCGGGCCCGCAGGCCGCTGCCAGCGTGACGCTGCTGCACCGTCGCGATGCCTTCCAGGCGCCGCCCGAAGCCCTGGCGCAATTGCAGGCCCTGCGCGACGCCGGCCGCATCACGGTGGTGGCCGGGCAGATCACGGGCATCGAAGTGCACGGCGACCGCCTGGCCGCGCTGCAGCTCATCGGCCCCGACGGCGAGCCCCTGCGCCTTGCCCTCGATGTACTGATCGCCTGCCTGGGCATTTCGCCGCGCCTGGGCGCCATCGCCGACTGGGGCCTGGCCATGGAGCGCAAGCAGCTCGTGGTCGATACCGCGGCGTTTCGCACCCCCATCGCGGGCATCCACGCCGTGGGCGACATCAACACCTATCCCGGCAAGCGCAAGCTGATCCTGTGCGGATTCCACGAGGCCACGCTGGCGGCCTTCGGCGCGGCCGAATATCTGTCCGGCGCGCCCGTGGCGCTGCAATACACCACGACCAGCGCCTGGCTGCACCAGCGGCTGGGAGTGGCGGTGCCGGCGGCTGCCGCCCCCTAGAATCGCGGCTTCGCCAGGGGTGCCGCCACGACCACCACCACAGGGCAGCGGCTGAGAAAGTCCCTTTGAACCTGTTGATGTCATCATCGCGCAGGGAAGCAGCCTCCCGTCGCCACGCCCACCGCGCCGCTTTTTGCGCGCTGCCGGGCCAGCCAGCGGCCCGCGCCCCTGCTCTGCCATTCACGGAGCATCCATGCCACCTTCGCCTTCCGCCGCAGCCGCCTCCCCACCATCGGCGTCGGGCAACGACGCGCTGATCCCGGTCGGCCCCGACCGGCGCGTGTTTCGCTTCGGCGACCACGCCTCGCTGTGGTTCAGCCTCGGCGTAGGGCTGCTGGTCATGCAGGTGGGCGCGTACCTGATGCCGGCCCTGGGCACGCGCGAGGCGCTGGCCGCCATCGTGGCGGGCTCGCTGATCGGCGCCGGCCTGCTGGGCTGGGTGGCCAAGATCGGATGCGACAGCGGCCTGGCGAGCGCCGGGCTCATGCATGCCGTGTACGGGCGCGCGTTCGCGGGCCTGCCCATCGGGCTCAACATCGTGCAGCTGGCGGGCTGGGGCGCGTTCGAGCTGGTGGTGATGCGCAATGCCACGGTGGCCATCGGCCGGCAGGCCGGCGCCATGGGCGGGGCGCAATGGCCGGTGCTGGCCACGCTGCTGTGGGGCGGCGTGGTGATGCTGCTGATCAGCGGCTCCATGGTGCAACTGGTGCGCCGGCTGATCGCGCGCATCGCGCTGCCGCTGGTGGTGTTGTCGCTGCTGTGGCTGAGCTGGCAGTTCGTGTCGCTGGCGCACGCCCAGGGTTTCGCGATGTTGTGGAATCGCCCCGGCGAAGGCGGCATGGGCGTGCTGCCGGCGCTGGACCTGGTGATCGCCATGCCGATTTCCTGGCTGCCGCTGGTGGCCGACTACGCGCGCCATGGCACGAACGGCCGGGCCGCACTGCGCGGCACCTGGCTGGGCTATGCGCTGGCCAATCTGTGGTGCTATGCGCTCGGCGTTCTGGTGGCGCTCACGCTGCCCAGCCAGGATCTGGTGACGGCACTGCTGCTGGCCCAGGGCGGGCTGATCGCGCTGTCGCTGATCCTCATCGACGAGGTGGACAACGCCTATGGCGATGCGTATTCGGGCGCCGTATCGGCCCACAGCCTGGCGCCGCGCTGGGACGTGCGCCGCTGGGGCCTGGCGATGGCGGCGCTGTGCACTGCGTTGGCGCTGGTGCTTCCCATGCACAGCCTGGAGCCGTTTTTGCTGCTGCTCAGTTCGGTGTTCGTGCCGCTGTTCGGTGTGATCCTCGGTCGGCTCGCGTTCGGCGCACCGGTGCGGCAGGCCCTGGCGACGGCGCGGCGGGTGGAGTGGCTGCCGGTCGGCCTCTGGCTGGCGGGCATCGCCTGTTACCACGGGCTGCCGCGCGTGGCCCCTGCGCTGGGCGCGGCACTGCCGACGTTGTGCCTGTGCTTCTTGCTGGCTTTTGTGACGCGACCACGCCCACGCTGAAACGAGTCGCAGCGCGAGGCAAATGATCGAATCGGCCTCCAGAGCAATAAACACTAGGGCATGTAGCTATTATTTTTATAGCAAACGGCCTTCGACCCGCTTCTACCCTTGTTCGTTGTCGGCGGCTTCGTCGTTGGCTTTTTAATTGCCTGTAGCGGTCGCTGCAAGGCCATGGTGAGTGCGCTCGCCACCGAGTCTTTCAACCCGCCAGGATGCGCTGCGCTACCGGGCTGTGCCCATGGTTCAGCGGCCCGTGGCCCCGGCCGGTGTGCACGTCGGCCCCCGCTGCGATGGCCGCCAGGATGTAGGCGCGCGCCAGCTCGACGGCCTGCACCAAGGGTTCCCCGAGTGCCAGGTACGCCGCGATGGCGGACGACAGCGTGCACCCCGTGCCATGCCCGTTGTGCGTGGCGATGCGAGCGGACTGCAGCCGGTGCTGCAAGCCGCTCGGTCCGGCCAGCACGTCGATCACCCAGTCGCCCGGCAGGTGGCCGCCCTTGAGCAGCACGGCGGGCGCACCCAGGGCCAGCAGGTCCTGCGCCGCGCGGTCCAGTGCGTCGGCCCCTTGCACGGGGCGGCACAGCAGCAGCGCGGCTTCGTCGAGGTTGGGGGTGACCAGCGTGGCCAGCGGAAACAGCTCGCCCACCAGCACGCCCACGGTGTCGGGCGCGATGAGCCGGTCGCCGCTGGTGGCGACCATCACCGGGTCCAGCACCACGTGCGGCAGGCGGTAGCGGCGAATGGCGTCGGCCACCACGCGCACGGTTTCGGGCGAATGCAGCATGCCGATCTTGACGGCATCGACCCCGATGTCTTGCACCACGGCATCGATCTGCTGGCGCAGCATGTCCGGCGGCACGCCGTGGATGGCGCGCACGCCCTGGGTGTTCTGCGCGGTCAGCGCGGTGATGGCGGTCATGCCGTAGCAGCCCAGCGCGCTGAAGGTCTTGAGATCGGCCTGGATGCCCGCTCCGCCGCCGCTGTCCGATCCGGCGATCGACAGCACGCGTGCGTAGCGGCGCACGGCCGATGGCGAAGGGGTCTCTGTGTTCATGGGCAAAAATTATGGCGCATGCGCCAGGTCAAAAAGGCGGGTGACGGCTCTGTGCTGTAATCCCTGGACGGACGAAACAGGGGTGTCCCGCCCATGGCGCGCGACTGAGAAAATACCCTGGGGCCTGGCGGCCGAACCACGGCCCGCCTGCCCCGCGACCCGATCCAGATCATGCTGGCGTGGGGAGTTTCATCGGCGGACCCTTCCCGTTTTGTCCCCCTGTTGGCTTGCAGACAGACGGACCCGATGCGCCCCCTTCTCTCCCCCTCTTCCCCTTCTTCGATCGCCATTCTCGGCGCCGGCCTCATGGGCCGGCTGCTCGCGGTGGAACTGGCCCGCCAGGGCCACGCCGTCACGGTCCACGAGGCGGCCGGCCCCGATGCGCAAGGCGCTGCCGCGCGCGTCGCGGCCGCCATGCTGGCGCCGCTGGCCGAGTCCGCCGTCACCGAGCCCGGCGTGGTGCGCATGGGCCACCACGCGCTCACGCGATGGCCCCAGTTGCTGGCCCGGCTGGAATCGCCCGTGTTCTTTCAGCAGGCAGGCACGCTGATCCTCTGGCACCGCCAGGATGCGCCCGACGCCGCACGGCTGCGCGGCCAGCTCGAACGCACCAATGCCGCGCTGCCCGAACTGCCCGCGTTGCAGGTGCTGGATGCCGCGGGCGTTCAAGCGCATGAACCGGCCGTGGGCCAGCGCTTCCCCCAGGGCCTGTATCTGCCAGGCGAAGGCCAGTTGGACAACCGCCAGCTTCTGGCGGCGCTGCAAGCCAGCTTCGCCGGCCTGGGGGTGCGGGCGCTCTGGAACAGTCCACGCGCGCCCACCGACTTCTCGCCCGGCACGCCTGGCCAGCCCGACTGGGTGATCGACTGCCGGGGCCTGGGCGCGCGCACGCAGTGGAATGCGCTGCGCGGCGTGCGCGGCGAGGTCGTGCGCGTGCATGCACCCGAAGTGACGCTGCGGCGCCCCACGCGACTGGTGCACCCGCGCTATCCGATCTACATCGCGCCCAAGGAAGACCACCTGTTCGTGATCGGCGCGACCGAGATCGAATCGGACGACCTGTCACCCGCCAGCGTTCGCTCCACGCTGGAATTGCTGAGCGCAGCGTACGCGGTGCATTCCGGCTTTGCCGAGGCCCGCATCCTGGAGGTCGCCACCCAGTGCCGGCCCACCCTGCCCGACAACCTGCCCGCCATTCGCCAGGTGCGCCCGCGCGTGCTGGAGGTGAACGGCCTGTACCGGCATGGCTTCATGATCGCCCCGGCCATCCTTGATGTGGTGATGGAGTTGCTGAACGAAGGACAATCGGCGCTGGCTCCCCGTTTCGATTTGGCCCTGCACCTCGCCGAAGAGGCTGCCCTTTCTCCATGAACATCACCATCAACCAGACCGCCACCACCCTGCCGGAGCCCGCCACGGTGGCCGACGCGCTGGCCGCCATCGCCGCGCGCCCGCCCTACGCCGTGGCCGTGAACACCGTCTTCGTTCCCAACACCCAATACCACCTGCGTCAGCTCGCCCAGGGCGACCGGGTGGAAGTGATCTCGCCCGTGACGGGCGGCTGAGCGCCATGGCATCTCCATCCCCTTGCGACACCGCCACAACCGATGACGCGCTGGTCCTGTACGGCCAGCGCTTTTCCAGCCGCCTGCTGCTGGGCACGGCCCGCTATCCCTCGCCCAGCGTGCTGGAAGCCGCCGTGCAGCGCGCCCGGCCCGCCATGGTGACGGCCTCGCTGCGCCGCCAGGGCAGCAACGCGGCCGAGACCGGCAGCGGCTTCTGGAACCTGCTCAAGCGCCTGAACGTGCCCGTGCTGCCCAACACCGCTGGCTGCCACAGCGTGCAGGAGGCCATCACCACCGCGCAGATGGCGCGCGAATTGTTCAACACGCCGTGGATCAAGCTGGAGCTGATCGGCGACGACTACACCCTGCAGCCGGACACGTTGAACCTCGTCGATGCCGCCTCGCAGTTGATCCGCGACGGGTTCCAGGTGCTGCCGTACTGCACCGAAGACCTCGTGCTGTGCCAGCGCCTCGTCGATGTGGGCTGCCAGGCCGTCATGCCCTGGGCGGCGCCCATCGGCACCGGCCGCGGCCCGGTCAACCCGTATGCGCTGCAACTGCTGCGCGAGCGCCTGGATGTGCCCATGCTCGTGGACGCCGGCCTGGGACTGCCCTCGCATGCCTGCCAGGTCATGGAATGGGGCTACGACGGCGTGCTGCTGAACACCGCAGTCGCCCTGGCGCAAGACCCCGTGGCCATGGCCGGCGCCTTCGCCGACGCCGTGCATGCCGGGCACACCGCCCGCCGTGCGGGCGCCATGGCCGCGCAGGAAGCCGCCCAGCCCAGCACCCCCGTGCTGGGCACCCCTTTCTGGCATCACGACCATGGCTGAAATGCTGCACGGAAGCGCTTCGGGGCACGCTGCATCGGTGCGCGCCATCGTGGCCGCGCATGGCACCGCCTTCGCCGACTTCCCGTCCCAGCCGGCCCCCGTGCCGCTGTCGGGCGGCCCGGTATACCGAGCGGCCCTGCAGGCCTGCAGCGCATTGGGCTTTATCGCCAGCGATGCCGAGTGCCTCGCCCGGGCCTGGCAGGCACAGACGGACCGCAGCGGCGGCTTCGATGCCGCGCAGTGGCCCGATGCCCCCGAAGACTTTGGACTGCAGCCGCTGCCGCACCGCCAGCCCTTCCCCGCCTGCCCCCAGCAGCTCGGCCTCTATGCCGTGCTGCCCGACGCCCAATGGGTGGGCCGGATGGCCCGCGCCGGCGTGCCGACCGTTCAGCTGCGGTACAAGACGGACGATGCGGACACCATCGCGCCCGAAGTACGGGCCGCCGTAGCGGCCGTGCGCGGCACGCCCGCGCTGCTGTTCATCAACGACCACTGGCAAGCCGCCATCGATGCCGGCGCTTACGGCGTGCACCTGGGCCAGGAAGACCTGGACGCGTTGCAGCCCGAGCAACTGCAGGCCATTCGCGGCGCGGGCCTGCGGTTGGGCGTCAGCACCCACGGCTATGCGGAAATGGTGCGCGCCGACGCCGCATCGCCCAGCTACGTGGCCATGGGTGCGGTGTTTCCGACCACGCTCAAGAAGATGGCGACAGTGCCCCAAGGCGTGGCACGGCTGGCGGGCTATGCGCGACTGATGCGCCACTACCCGATGGTGGCGATCGGCGGCATTGGCGCGGAGCAATTCGACGAGGTGCTGGCGACCGGCGTGGGTTCGATCGCCATGGTGAGGGCCCTCGTGAATGCGGTGGACCCCGAAGGTGCCGCGCAAGACCTGATGGCCCGCATGGCCGGCTGACCAGGACTGGGCCGTCCGAATCGAAAACGCCACGGCACAGCGCGCCCCGCCATTGAAAAAGGCCCCGAGGGGCCTTTTCCTGTTTTTTGCGCGGCCCTACTTCTCCGTGCGCTTTCGCTCCAACTCTTCCAGTTCGAGCCGCAGCTCCAGTTTGTCGCTCTCCATGCCGAAGCCGATCGGCTGACCGGCCGGGGGCGGCGCGGTGACCGGCACGGGCGGCAGGTCGCTTTGCGTGAGCGGTGGTGGATCGTTCAGGTCGATGTCCAGCATGGCCTCGGAGATCGGTTTGGCGGCCAGAGGTGCAGGAATCGACTCCCACGAGAAACCGGCCGACAGCGAATCGAGGGACTGCAATTCCTGCTCGCTGCTGTTCAACGCGGGCTCGCGTGGCGCGGTCATGGGCGGCGGCGCGAAGTCGTCAGGCGGCGGCGTGAGCGGCGTGGTCCGGGTGCGCGGCGGCGGCGCGCCCCGGGCGCTGGCGGGCGTGGTCTGGGCGATGGCCAGCAGCAGCAGCAGGTCGTCGTACGCGGACAGATCGAACGGTGACGCGATCGCGTCTTCTCCGCGCCGGAACAGGCAGCCTTCCAGCGTGTCGAGCACGTCGGGCGACGACCATTCGGCCTCGATGGCCGCCAGCGCTTCGGTGTAGCTTTCCAGCGTATGGCCGGTGCGATGGAACGAAGAGAACTCCGGCACGTTCGCATTGAACTGCGCCTGGAACTGGGCGCGCAGCTGGTTGAAGCTCTCCACCCGGCTCAGCGTGTGATAAAGGCGCAGCAGCTCCAGATAAGCGAAGGGCGAGGTTTCGCCGTGCTCGGTGATGTGGCGCTTGAGCACCCCGATGGCCTGGTCGTGCTCGCCCACCGAGACGAAGAAGTCGGCCTGCTGCTGAATATCGAACAGGTCTTCCGGATGCACGATGGGCACGGCCCGCGGCACGGATGCCGCAGGGGCCGGTACAGGCGCAGGCGACGGCGCGGGCGCCTGGACGGGGGCGGGTGCGGTGGGAGCCAACGGCGCAGGGACGCTGCGCATCGAGGGTTCGGTGCGGCGCATCACCGGAGGGGGAGCGCGCTCGGGCAAGGTCGCGGCGCGGACCGGGGGCTTGACCGGCGCCGGTGCAGGCATGGGAGCAGGAGGCACCGGCACCGCCATCGGCACCGGCACCGCCATCGGCACCGGGGCCGATACCGGCCCTGGCGCAGGCACGCTGGCCCAATCGTCGGCGGGCTGCGGAGCGGTCTGAATGGACTCACGCCCCGTGGGACCGTCCCCCACCACGCCGCCTGCCGGCCCTTGGCCGCCGCTGGCAGCCACGGCATGGCTCCAGGCCAGTTCGGATTGCCGGCGTGCCCGCATCCAGATCCAGGCGGCCAGGCCGAGGGCCAGCGCCAGCAACGCCAAAAGCCCGTAGACCACGGTGGATGAAAAACGCTCGGACTCGGCCGCTTCGAGTTGCTGCTTGAGTTCGGCCGCAGCGGTGCGCTCCGACGCGGCCTGGGCGCGCTGGGTCGCCACTTCCGCTTCCAGCCTGCCGGTGCGTGCTGCGGACTGCTGCAGTTCTTCCACGGGCGTATTCAGGGCCTTCCACAAGGCAGCGGCTTCGGTGCGCTGCGGGCTGGCATCGGCGGCGGTGGGTGCGACCATTTCCGGCGCGGCGCGCAATGGCAAAGGTGCATCGAGCCAGACGTCCAACGGCTCCATCACCAGGCGTGGGCGTTCGGCGGGTGCCGGCTCCGGTGCCCGGGGAATCGCCGCCCGGCCGGGCGCTGGCGCGTTACTGGCGCGCGCGCGGGTGGCCGAAGCCGGGGAGCGCGGTTCTGTCCGGGGTGGGCGAGCAGTGCCAGTGCCCGTGCCGGCCGGGCGGGTCCCAGCGCCGGTCGCCCGCTCGCTGGACGCACCGGCCCCTGAAGAGGCGCCATTGGCGCCAGCGCGGGGTCGGGCCAGCTGGCCGATGTCCACGGGACGGGAGGCGCCGACTGCCGACTCGGGCAACTGCGCAAAAAATGTGTAGTTTCGTGTAACACCACCGCGGCAACCAGCGGTCAGGGTGGCGGTCAGAATGGGTTCGTCGGCCGAGACATTGGCCTGCACTCTGACGGCGGTGGAACGGCCGGCAGCGACCGGCAGCGGCGTGACACGCACCTTCGAATCGGGAATGGGCGTTTCGCCGGAAACAAGCCGGGCCGCCACGCAGGAGGCATCCACATCGGTTCCTGGATCGGGCTGGATCTCGAAGACCAGATCCACCGGAGCCCCCAGAACGACCGCCCCGCGGCTAGCGCCCAGCGAAAGGGCCGTGGCGCTGCAGACAACCATCGACAAACTTGCACCAAGAATCGCGTTACTTATTTTCACAACAGTTTCTTTTTTGTTCGGCCCATTCTGGCACATAAGTACTCCCCAATAAGCCGCCGCCATAATGCGCCCCATGATCAGCAACCCCTTCTCAACCGTGGGCATCGTAGGCACAGGTGCCATGGGCCATGGCATTGCCCAGATGGCGGTACAGGCCGGCAGCAATGTTCTTCTATTTGACGCGCGTCCCGATTCTGCGGGCGAAGCGATTCACCATATCAAGCAGCAATTGCTGCGCCTTGTAGGCAAGGGCCGCGTGTCCGAAAGCCAGGCCTCCGAGTGGCAATCACGGGTAACGGCGGTGTCCTCCCTCGAAGATCTGGCGCCATGCGACCTGATCGTGGAGGCCATTGTGGAGCGCCTCGACGCCAAGCAGTCGCTTTTTGCGCAGATGGAACGCATTGTCGCCACAGAAACAGTGCTTGCAAGCAACACCTCGTCACTTTCGGTGACGGCCATTGGAGCGGCGCTCAAACACCCCCAGCGATTGGCGGGTTTTCATTTCTTCAATCCCGTGCCGTTGATGAAGGTGGTGGAGGTGATCGCCGGCCTGCGCACCGACCCTGCCGTGTGCGAGCGGCTGGCGGCCCATGCCCGCTGCATGGGCCACACGCCCGTGCGGGCGCAGGACACGCCGGGCTTCATCGTCAACCATGCGGGCCGCGGCTTCGGCACCGAGGCCCTGCGCATCGTGAACGAAGGCATTACCGATTTCGCCACGGTGGACCGCATCCTGCGCGATCAGGTCGGGTTCAAGCTGGGGCCTTTCGAGCTGATGGACCTGACGGCGCTGGACGTGTCGCATCCGGTCATGGAGTCGATCTACCACCAGTATTTCGAAGAGCCTCGCTACCGCCCCAGCGTGATCACCGCCCAGCGCCTGGCCGGTGGCATGCTCGGCAGGAAAACGGGCGAGGGCTTCTACCGCTACGCCGACGGCGCCGCGCAGGTGCCGGCCGAGCCACCCGTGCCGGTCGTGGACACGGTGCCGCCGGTCTGGGTGTCGCCCCGCGCCGCGCGCCGGGCCGAGCTGTACCAGTTGCTCAAGGACCTGGGCGCGCAGGTCGAAACCGGCACGTCGCCCTCGCCCACCGCCATCACGCTGGTAGCGCCCCTGGGCTTCGACATCACCACAGTGGCCGTGGTGGAGCGGCTCGACCCCGCACGCACGATCGGCATCGACGTGCTGGTGGAAGACACGGCCACGCGCCGCCGCGTGCTGGCCACCAACCCCGCAACGCGCGTGGACATCCGCAATGCGGCCCACGCGCTCTTCGCACGCGACGGCAAGCCGGTGAGCGTGATCCGCGACAGCGGCGGCTTCGTCACGCAGCGCGTGGTGGCCACCATCGTGAACATCGCGAGCGACATCTGCCAGCAAGGCATCTGCAGCCCTGCCGACCTGGAAACGGCGGTCACGCTGGGCCTGGGGTATCCGCTCGGGCCTTTGGCCATGGGCAACCGCTGGGGACCGACCAACATCCTGGAAGTGCTGTTCAACATGCAGACGGTGTACGGCGACACGCGTTACCGCCCCAGCCCCTGGCTGCGCCGGCGCGGTGCGATCGGGCTCAGCCTGCTGCACGAAGAAGAGTAAAAGCGCCACAGTCCGCACGCAGTCCCCTTCACAGGCCGGACAGGTGTCCGGCCCTTCTTTCGTCGTTCCATCACCTTAGGCGCCCATGCCCGCACAGCTTCAGAGCACCACCCACGGCCAGACCCTCGTGCTGACCATTCGCCACCCGGAGATGCGCAACGCGCTCGATCCGGCCATCTACGCGGCGGGCATCGAAGCACTGAACGGCACCGAACGCGGCACGGACGTGCGCAGCGTGGTGATCACCGGCGCCGACGGCACGTTCTGCGCAGGCGGCAATCTGCAGCGGCTGTTGGCACGGCGCCAGGAAAACGCCGAAGCGCAGGCGCAGGGCGTGGAGGCGCTGCACCACTGGATCGAAACCATCCGCGCCTACCCGAAGCCTGTGATCGCGGCGGTCGAGGGCGCCGCGGCGGGCGCAGGCTTTTCGCTCGCGCTGGCGTGCGACCTGATCGTGGCCGCGCGCAATGCGACCTTCACCACGGCATACAGCAACATCGGCCTGTCGCCCGACGGCGGCGCGAGCTGGAGCCTTGCCCACGCCCTGCCGCGCCAATTGGCCAGCGAGATGCTGATGGGCGGCGGCAAGGTGGAGGCCGAACGGCTGCACGCGCTGGGCGTGGTCAACCGGCTTTCGCAGGCCGGCTCGGCACTGGCCTGCGCACTGGAGTTGGCCGGCACACTGAACGGCCGCGCACCCAATGCGCTGGCGAGCATGAAGGAGCTGATCGGCGACGCCCCGCAGAACACGCTCACCGCCCAACTGGCCCAGGAGCGCCAGCACTTCGTGCGCAACCTGCAGCACCCCAATGCCGGCGAAGGCATCTCCGCGTTTCTGGAAAAGCGCGACGCCCGCTATCAATAAGATAGCAAAAAAGACATAGAAAACAGCGGCGCGGGGCATATTTCCCTTGCGCTTTCAGCGAATGCCCGTCACGGCGGCAGGCGCTGCGCAGCTGCGCGCGTTCGCCAGACACACAGGCGACAGCCTCGGGACAACGAGAGGCGGTGGCGCCGGTCCCCCGCGCGACAATGAAAGTGCTACCAGTCACCCAAAAGACAGACCATGGACGACCCCATTCTTACCATCGAAGAACGTGAAGCGATCAACACCGGTCGCTGGTTCTCTTCCCTGTCCCCCTCTCTGCGGCACGACATTCTCCGATGCGCGTACGTCAAACGTTTCAAGGACGGCGGCCTGATCGCCGCCCGCGGCGACCCGCCCGAGGAGTGGATCGCCTGCGCGCGCGGTGCGGTGCGGGTGAGCTCCACGTCGATCTCGGGCAAGCAGATCACGCTCACGTATGTGGAGCCCGGCATCTGGTTCGGCGACGTGGCGATCTTCGACGGGGACCGCCGCACGCACGATGCCTATGCGCACGGCGACACGACCATCCTGTGCGTGGCCAAGGCCGACTTCCGCAAGATCCTGAACGCGCACGTGGAGTTCTACGAAGCCATGCTGCGGCTGCATGCACGGCGCATCCGCCAGCTCTACGGCCTGGTGGAAGACCTCAACACCCTGCCGCTGCGCGCGCGGCTGGCCAAGCAGTTGCTGCACCTGGTGCGCAGCTACGGCATTCCCAGCTTGTCGGACGGGCGCGAGATGCGCATCGGCCTGCAACTGGCGCAGGAAGAACTGGCGCAGTTGCTGGGCGCATCGCGCCAGCGCGTGAACCAGGAACTGAAATCGATGGAGCGCGAGGACGCCATCCGCATCGAACCCGGCGGCCTCGTGGTGCGTGACCGCGAAGCCCTGATGCGCATCGCAGAAACCGACAACTGACCGCCGCCCCACACTCCAGCCTTCGCACTCCATGAGCAACTACGACCACTTCATCGGCACCCGGCCCGTCTCCGAGCAGCACGCGTTCGACACCCAGGCCCTGAGCGACTGGCTGGGCCGGCACCTGGAAGGCTTTCAAGGTCCGCTGACGGTGGAGATGTTCAAGGGCGGCCAGTCCAATCCGACCTACAAGCTCGTCACGCCCCAGCGCAGCTACGTGATGCGCGCCAAGCCCGGGCCGGTCGCCAAGCTGCTGCCATCGGCCCATGCGATCGAGCGCGAATTCGCCGTGATGAGCGGGCTGGCAGGCACCGACGTGCCCGTGCCGCAGATGCATGTGCTGTGCGAGGACGAATCGGTGATCGGCCGCGCCTTCTATGTGATGGAGTTCATGGAAGGCCGCGTGCTGTGGGACCAGTCGCTGCCCGGCCTGCAGCCGGCCGAGCGCGGCGCCATCTACGACGAGATGAACCGCGTGATCTCGGCGCTGCACAGCGTGCGCTTCGCCGAGCGGGGGCTGGCCAGCTACGGCAAGCCGGGCAACTACTTCGACCGACAGATCGGCCGCTGGAGCAAGCAATACGCCGCCTCCATCACCCAGCCCATCGAAGAGATGGACCGGCTCATGGAATGGCTGCCGGCGCACATTCCGGCCAGCGCGCGCGACGAGAACCGCGTGTCCATCGTGCATGGCGACTTCCGGCTCGACAACCTGATGTTCCACCCCACCGAGAACCGCGTGATCGCGGTGCTGGACTGGGAGCTGTCCACCCTGGGCCACCCGCTGGCCGATTTCAGCTACCACTGCATGGCCTGGCACATCCCGCCGGGCATGTTCCGCGGCATCGCCGGGCTGGACATCGCCGCGCTGGGCATTCCGGACGAAGCCGAGTACATCCGCCGCTACTGCGAACGCACCGGCTTCACCACGCCCGAGGCGCTGCGCGCCGACTGGAACTTCTACCTGGCCTACAACCTGTTCCGGCTCGCCTCGATCCTGCAAGGCATCGCCAAGCGGGTCGAAGCCGGCACCGCCTCCAGCGCCCAGGCCCGCACTTCGGGCGAAGGGGCGCGGCCCCTGGCCCAGATGGCCTGGGGATTCGCCCAGCGCATGTGACCCCATGGCGGGCGCCGCTGCCGCGCCTGCCAGCCCCAGCCTTTCAAACGGAGAACCCCGATGGATTTTGATTACTCCCCCAAGACCCAGGACCTGCAGGCCCGCCTGCGCCAGTTCATGGACGACCACATCTACCCCTCGGAGCCCGCCTATGCCGCAGAACTGGCGGCCAACACCGCCGCAGGCAAGCGCTGGACGGCGCTGGACACCATCGAACAGCTCAAGCCCAAGGCCCGCGCCGCCGGGCTGTGGAACCTGTTTCTACCCGTGGACAGCGCGGCGGCTTCGGGCTACGACGGCGCGGGATTGACCAACCAGGAATACGCGCCCCTCGCCGAAATCATGGGCCGCGTTCCATGGGCCAGCGAGGTGTTCAACTGCTCGGCACCCGACACCGGCAACATGGAAACCATCGCCCGCTACGGCAGCGACGAGAACAAGGCGCGCTGGCTCAAGCCGCTGCTGGAGGGCAAGATCCGCTCGGCCTTCGCCATGACCGAACCCGACGTGGCATCGAGCGACGCGACCAACATCGAGACGCGCATCGAACGCGACGGCGACGAATACGTCATCAACGGGCGCAAATGGTGGATCTCCGGCGCGGCGGACCCGCGCTGCGCGGTGTTCATCACCATGGGCAAGAGCGATCCCGAAGCGGCCCGCCATTCGCAGCAGAGCATGGTGCTGGTGCCCGCCGATGCGCCCGGCATTCGCGTGCTGCGCCCGCTGAACGTGTTCGGCTACGACGACGCACCCCACGGCCACGTGGAGATGGTGTTCGAGAACGTGCGCGTGCCCGCCTCCAACATCCTGCTGGGCGAGGGCCGCGGCTTCGAGATCGCCCAAGGCCGCCTGGGCCCTGGCCGCATCCACCATTGCATGCGCCTCATCGGCCTGGCTGAACGCGCGCTCGAACTGATGTGCCGCCGCGCCAGCAGCCGCACGGCCTTCGGCAAGACAGTGGCACAGCAGACCGTGACGCAGGAGCGCATCGCCGAAGCGCGCTGCAAGATCGACATGGCACGCCTGCTCACGCTGAAAGCCGCCTGGCTGATGGACGTGGCGGGCAACAAGGTCGCCCGCACCGAGATCGCCATGATCAAGGTGGTGGCGCCCAGCATGGCCTGCCAGGTGATCGACTGGGCCATGCAGGTGCACGGCGGCGGCGGCATGTGCGATGACTTCCCGCTCGCCTACGCCTACGCCAACGCACGCACCCTGCGCTTTGCCGATGGCCCGGACGAAGTGCACCGCAATGCCATCGCGAAGTGGGAGCTGGGCAAATACGCGCCCTACGGCAGCACCGTGGAGCCGCCCATCACGCGCGGTTGCTGAGGTTGCAAGGTAAGGCCGCCCATCCATTCACAAAAAGGTGCCGCGCTGCCTCAAGTGGCGGTGCTCAGCCCTCGTCGGCAGCACCGTGCGGCAGATGCTGCATGGCGCTGCGGGCTGCTTCATGCAGCAGCATCACCGCATCCGCCAGCGCGTGCAGGTGATCGCCCGGGTACTGCATGCGCAGCGATACCTTGCCGCGCGCCACCATGAGCATCAGCGGCGGGGCTTTGGGCGGGCGCACGCCCGAGGCTTCGGGCTCGCCCTGGCTGGGCAGCAGCATTTCCAGCAGATGCGAAATCATCGTTTCCTGAACCCAGCGCTTGGCATGGCCACCGCCCTCGCCCACCACGGCGAAGTGCTGCCAGAAAGCGAGCGGCACGCCGGGCCAGGCCATTTCCTCGAACACGGCCAGCCAGCGCACTTCTTCCGGCAGATCGCCGGTGAGGGAGGTTTGCAGCGTGTCGGTGAAGGCACCGTAGGCCTCGCCCTCCAGCGCTTCCTTGAGCGGGCGGGACACGAGCATCAGCGCCAGGTCGGGCCGCACGCCGACGTCGATGCGGGCACGCAGTTCGGTGCCCCGCAGGTAGTGGCGCTGGGGCGCGCCGCACTCCAGCCGCCAGGTGTGGCCTTCGTACTGGCCCAGCAGCAGAAAGCCGCCGGGCTCCGCGGTGCGGGAGAAAGCCAGGCCTTGCGCGGCCGCCCACTGCTCCGTCTCTTCCAGCGAGACGGGGCGCGGAGGATCGTCGGGGCGAATGCCCAGGGCGAAGGCTTTGCGAAAGCGCTCGAACATGGCGTGAAAATCCGGGGGAACGAAAAAGAAGCGTCCATTATTCGCCCAAACCCGCAGGTGATGCCCGCAAGGGCTGGCATGCACCGCACTTTCCACCCCTCGGCAATGCCACGCACGCCACGCCCGCCGCTCCAGACACCTCAGCCGCTTCCGCCGCCTTCACCCGCATGACCGCCACGCCAGCCCATCCGAACACCGCCCACCACCGCCGTGCGGTCATCGCCGCCGCCGCTGCACTGGTCCTGCTGCCCTGCCCCGGCGCCTGGGCTGCGGGCGCCGCCACCTGGCCGCCCGAGGGCACGTCGGAGCATGCCTTGCAACTGGTGCGCTGGGTGCAGGGCACCGCGGACAACGGCGGGCTGCCGTTCGCCGTGATCGACAAGCTGCACGCGCGCATGCATGTGTTCGCGCCCGACGGCCGATGGCGCGGCAGCGCGGCGGTGCTGCTGGGTTCGGCGCGTGGGGACGCCACGGTGCCGGGCATCGGCGACAGGCCGCTGTCGCAGATCCGGCCGCAAGAGCGCACGACGCCCGCCGGCCGCTTCCTGACCGAGCCCGGCCTGAACCTGCGGGGCGACGACATCGTCTGGATCGATTACGACGCCGCCGTCTCCCTGCACCGCCTGCGCAGCGTGAGCCCTGCCGAACGCCGCCGTGAACGGCTGACCCACGGCAGCGCAGAGGACAAGCGCATCTCCTATGGCTGCGTGAATGTGGACGCGGCGTTCTACGACCGGCTCATCGCGCCGGTGTTCGGCCAGTCGGCCGGCGTGGCCTACATCCTGCCCGACACCTGGCCGTTTGCTACTGTTTTCGTAGCTGCCAGCGCTTATCGATAAAGCGCCAGAGGCCTTTTTGACTCAAACCGCCGGGCGCTCCAGCCGGAACACGGCCCGGCGTTCCCCCACGGGCACGCCGCGTGCGCTCAGCAGCGGCGCGGATCGCCAGGGCTGCAATGCCTCGCGCTGCGCGGCGCTCAGCCAGCCGAGCTGGTCCAGCACCTCGACGCTGGCCGCGACCTGCGCGGTCATGTTGCCATCCATGACCTTGAGCGCGAACGCCTCTGCGCGGCTGCGGCTGCCCAGCACCTGGACGCCATCGGCGCCGGTCTTGGACACCCAGTCGCCGCCGCCGATGCGCATGAAGTCGGCATCGTGCCGCCCGGTGCCCGAGCCCAGCGCGGGGAACGCCACCATGGCATCGGCCAGCGGCGCCAGGTGCTGCCCCAGCTCACCATCGTCCGGCGCCTCGCCGGCCAGCCGGGCATAGCCCCGCGCCAGGTGGGCGAGCGGCATGGCGTAGTTGGGGGCCGAGCAACCGTCGATGCCCATCGCCATGTCGCCGGGCGACAGCCCCACGGCATTGGCCACCTCGTTTCGCACCTGGGCCTGCAGTGGGTGCGCGGGATCGGTGTAGTCGGCGAACGGCAGGCCCTGCTGCACGCAATAGGCCACGAATCCCGTGTGCTTGCCGCTGCAGTTGTGGTGGCGTTCGTCCGGCACGAAACCCGGTGCCAGCGCGCCGAGCCCCAGGGCCGCGAACATCGGCACATGGCAGCCGCAGCGCAGAACGGTGTGGGGCTGGCCCACGCTGTCCAGCATGCCCTGCACCACCTCCACATGCTGCGCCTCGCCGTTGTGGCTGGCGCACAGCAGGGCCAACTCGCGCTCGCCCCAGCCCAGGGCCTGCACGCCGCCGGAGCGCAGCAGCGGCAGCGCCTGGAAGGCCTTGATGGTCGAGCGGGTGAACACCCGCGAAAAAGGGTCGCCCACCTGGGCCAGCAGCCGGCCGTGCCGGTCCGTCACGGCCACCGAGCCCGCGTGCAGGCTTTCCGGGATTCCACTGCGGGTGAGTTCGATCAATGGGGCATGTCGCATGGGTTCGCTCGCTTTCTGAATGAAGCCGCAAGCTGCAACAGCCGGCCCGCGGGCACTGGGGGCTACCGGCCGAAAAAAGGTCGCGGTCTCAATGCGGCAGCACGATGCCGCCCGATACGCGAAAGCCCACCGTCGGCCCACCGGCCTTGCCCAGCGGCACCCCGAGCGCGATCAGCCCGGTGCCGTGCAGCAGGCAGGCATCGCGGCGCAGGTTGACGACGGTGCTGCCGCCCCCGAAGTGCACCCAGGTGCCGAAGCTGCTGAGGTCGGTGAGCACGAAGGTGCCGTTGCGCCAGTCGATGCGGGCGTGCAGGCGCGAAACGCGCGGGTCGGACACATGCACCTGCGCCTGCGCGGCCCGGCCCAGGTGCACGGGCGCTTGCGCCGACAAGAAGGCGCGGTGCGCGCCGCCCCAGGACAGCTCCAGGCAAGCGCTGCCCGAATCGAGCGGCACCACCGCGCTGGGCAGCGCCGCCTGCATGGTGATCGAATCGCCCTCTTCGCCGTCGCGCCACTCGACCTGGTACATCACGATGGGCTCGGACCGGCCGCGCAGGTCCATGGCGCCCAGGCGCACGAACCCGGTGCCGTCCACCGAACCGGCTTGCTCGACGGTGGCTTCAGTCGCCCAGATCTCGCGCGGGCCGGCGCGTTCGGACAGGCGGGCCGCCACGTTCACGGCGTCTCCGTAGCAGTCGCCATCCACCTGCACGATCTCGCCGCTGGCCAGGCCCGCCCGCAGGTCCAGGCGCAGTTCGCGCGGCCAGGCGTGCATCCGCTGGCGGTGGCTGCGCATCATCGCGGCCATGGCGGCCACCCCGGCCGCACCGTCTTCGAACACCCCCAGAACGCCATCGCCCAGCGTCTTGACCACCCGGCCACCGTGCGAGGTGACGGTTTCGCCGATCCAGTCGGTCAACTGGGTGACGGCGGCGGTCGCGCGCTCGTTGCCAACGGCTTCGAACAGCGCGGTGCTGCCTGCGATGTCGGCGAACACGACGGTGTGAACGGGGTTGCCGAAGGGCGTCATGGCGCCACCTCCGGGCCCATGCCGGGCGCAGCCCTAGCCGCCATCACGCGGCGATGGTTGAGAGCGCAGGGGCAGGAAAGGGTCGATAAAGCGTGCAAGCACGCGAGAGGAGCAGGCACGTGAAAGAAAGAATGGAAACGGAATGCAAATTATGGGGCCGACATCGCCGCCGTGCAGCGCGCGGCACCGCCGGGGCACCGCCGTGGTGCCAGCGCCTTGTCAGTGGGTGTGTCCCCAGTACAACAGCGCATCCCGCCCTTCCACCGACAGCGACACCGACGCCCCCACGGGCAGCAGCACCTTGGTGGCCACGTGTCCATAAGGCAGATTGGTGAGCACGGGCGCCTTGATCTGCGTGCGCAGCCAGTCCACCACGCTCTGCAGCTTGAAGCCCTTGTCGTGCGGCGCCAGCCGGTACTCGGTGAACTGGCCCAGGATCACGGCCTTTTGCTGCGCCAGCACACCGGCGTGCAGCAATTGGGTGAGCAGACGCTCCACGCGGTAGGGGTGCTCGCTCACGTCTTCGATGAACAGAATGCCGCCGCGCACCGCGGGCAGGTAAGGCGTGCCCACCAGCGAGCCGAGCACCGCCAGGTTGCCGCCCCACAATTGAGCGCTTTTGACGTAGATATCGCGCACGGCAGGCTGGCCGGCGGCATTGGGCTTTTCGGCGTTCATGCGCCAGCCGCTGCCCTCGCCGTGGCCGGTGAGCAGGTCGTCCAGGCAGGCCAGCATGATGTCGTCGGGCTCGCCCTGGGTGCCCAGGTCGCCCACCAGCGAAGGGCCTGCCCAGGTGATGGCGCCGGTCTTGGCCAGCAGTGCATTCTGGAACGCCGTGAAATCGCTCACGCCCACGAAGCGGGTGCCGCCCGCCACCGCCTTGGCCACCGCCTTGTAGCGGATGCCCGGCAGGATGCGGGTGAGGCCGTAGCCCCCGCGCGAGATCAGCGCCAGGTCGGCGCCGCTGGCGGCCGCGCGGTGGATGGCGGCGAGCCGGGTGGCGTCGTCGCCGGCGAACCGCGTGTGGACGGCAAGGGCATCGGCATCCACCTCGACCTCATGGCCCATGGCTTTGAGGCGGGCCACGCCGCGCTTGAAGGCCGCCTTGTCGCGCACGGCCCCGGAGGGCGAATAGATGTAGATGTGCCGGGGACCGTGGTCATGGCCGCAATGGGCATGGTCGTCGTGGGAAGCAAGGGACAAGGCATTCAGGCCGCGCGGGCCCGCTCCGGTGGATGCGGTGTGTGCGCCGGAGCCATGCCGGCGCGCTAGAGGCGGAAGTATTCCACAGCCTGCGCGGCGATCCCGGCGCCCTGCTCCGGCACGAAATGCCCGGCACCGGCCAGCGCCACGGGTGGCGGACTGCCCCGCACCGCCGCGTGCAGCGCCTGCATGGCGGCCAGGCCCAAGGCGGCGTCGGGCGTGCCCCCGACCAGCAGGCTGCGGCCGGTCCATTCGTTTTGCCAGAAGGCCGCCGCCTCGCGGGCGATGGCGCTGCCCTCTGGCCCCTGCCACCGGGCCAGCGGCAAGGCTCGCAGCGCCGCACGAAAGCCGGGGTCGGGAAACGGCGCGTCGTACGCCACCTGGTCCTGCTCGGAAAGGCGCTGGCCGCACGCCTGCGCCATCAGGCGCCCGGCGCCGCCCGGGCTGCGGCCCGCGCGGGCGCAATCGGCCTGCCACGCCGCCCAGCCGGCCGGCAGCAGCGCTTCGGTGCCTGCCAGCCAGGTGTTCATGGCCAGCAGCCCTTGGAACCGGCCGGGCAAGGCCATGGGCAACGTCATTCCCAGCGCCCCGCCCCAGCCGTGGACCACCAGCACCGTGCGGCGCAGGTCCAGCCGTTCGATGCATTCGATCAGCACCTGCCGGTGCCACTCGAGTCGGTGCGCGGCTTCCTTCTTGGGTTTGTCGCTGCGGCCGAAGCCGATCAGGTCGGGCACCACCACGCGGTCGCCCGCGGCAGCGAACACGGGCAGCATGTGCCGGTACAGGTAGCTGCCGGTCGGCAGGCCGTGCAGGCACAGCCAGGTGCGGGCGGCGTCGCGCGGGCCTTCGTCCAGATAGTGCAGCCGCAGGCCGCCGAGCGAGGGCAGATCGCTCAGGTAGTGCGGCGCCCAGGCATGGCCGACCAAGCTGTCGAAGGCCGAGTCGGGCGTGCGCAGGGCATCGTCGCGCAGCGGATGCGCGGCCAGGGCCAGCGCGCGCTGCTGGCCGCGCCGCTGGCGAAAAAAGCCGCTCAGCACGGCGCCGCACTCGTCGGCCAGCACGCCGCGCCGCACCTCGGTGTGGTGGTTGAGCTTCGGCTCGGCGAACAGGTCCACCACCGAGCCCGCCGCTCCGGTCTTGGCGTCCGCCGCGCCATACACCACGCGCGGCAAGCGGGCGTGCAGCATGGCACCGCTGCACATGGCGCAGGGTTCGAGGGTGACGTAGAGCGTGCAGCCGTCGAGCCGGTAGTTGCCCAAACATGCCGCCGCGGCCCGAAGCGCCGCGATCTCGGCGTGGGCCGTGGGGTCGTGCCCGGCGATGGGGGCATTGCGGCCCGTGGCGATCACTTCGCCGCCGCACACCACCACGGCGCCCACGGGCACCTCGCCGGCCTCGCCCGCGGCACGGGCCTCGGCCAGGGCCAGGCGCATCCAGGGGGCGTCGTCATCCTCGGCCGCAAGGGTCATTTGCTATTACTTTTATAGCTGCCAGCGCATGATTTCCTAGGGCGGGAGGCCGATTTCACTTGGATTCGTCTTCCGGCATGGGCCGGGCCTGCTGCATGAGGGCCTCGACCTGCTGCTTGACCTGTTGCTGCACCTGCTGGCTTTGTTCGCGCACCGTCGTGGCCGAGGCGCTGCTGGCCGGCGGCTGCGCGCCCGGCACCGAAACCACCGGCACCGCAACCCGGGTGGCGCCCATCTGCCTTTTCACCAGCACCGCGACGATCGCCAGGGCCACCAGCAGGCCCACCAATCCGAATCCCATGCGCATGGTCAGTTCTCCGTGTGTTGCGCGAGCGGCAGCGGCATCGCGCCGTGCCGGACGTTGATCGAGCCCGCCGCGCCGCCATCGCCGGCCCGGGCGACAGCCGCGCGCAGCGCCAACGCCCGAAGGCCCCGTTCAGGGGCCGGAACCTCAGAAAAAATCGCGAAAGGCAGGGCATCGGCGGCGGCATCGGGCGAAGCCGCCACTGTAACGAATAACCCACCCGCCGCGCCGTTCGCCCCCACGCTGGCCGGGCAGCCGGGCAGCCGGGCTGCTGGAATGCGCTACCCGGACATCAGCGCCAGGCTCAGTTCAGCGCCACCCGCGCGTTCGCGGGGTAGTGGTACAGCGTGACGGCCGGGGCCGTCAACTCGCCCTTGGGCGTGAACGCGATGTTGGCGGTCACGCCCTTGTACTGGGTCTTGGCCAGAAACGGCGTGTAGGCCTTGGGGTCCACCGAGTCGGCGCGCTTCATCGCGTCCACCAGCACCATGGCCGCGTCGTAGGCATACGGGCTGTAGATCTGGAACTGGCCGGGGAACTTGGCGTCGTAGCGCTTCTTCCAGTCGGCACCGCCTTGCATCTTGGTGACCGAGGCACCGCCGGTGGCGCAGGTCACGTTCTTCAGCACGGCCGCCTTGGACGACAGGTCGGGCAGCTTCTCGGTGCACAGCGCGTCGCCGCCGAAATACTTCACCGATCCCAGGCCCAGCTGCTCCATCTGGCGCAGCATGGGGCCGGCCTGGGCATCGAGGCCGCCGTAGAAGATGCCGTCCGGCTTCTTGGATTTGATGGAGGTGAGGATGGCCATGAAGTCCGTGGCCTTGTCGTTGGTGAACTCCTCGGACACCACCGTCAGGCCCTTTTGCAGCGCCGTGGCCTTGAACACCGCCGCCACGCCCTGGCCGTAGGCCGTGCGGTCGTCGATGATCGCCACGGTCTTGAGCTTGAGGTGGTCCGCCGCATACAGCGCCAGCGCCGCGCCCAGTGCGCTGTCGTTGGCGATCAGGCGGAAGGTGGTCTTGTAGCCGGGCTTGGTCAGATCCGGATTGGTGGCGGCTGCCGTGATGTGCGGCAGATCGCACTTGTCATAGATGGAGGACGCGGGAATCGACGTGCCCGACTGAAGGTGGCCGACCACGCCCGCCACCTTCAGGTCGCACAGCTTCTGGGCCACGCCCGTCGCCTGGCGCGGGTCGCCGGCATCGTCTTCGGCGGCCAGTTCGAAGCGGATCTTCTTGCCACCGATGACCAGGTTCCGGCCGTTGAGGTCGTCCACCGCCATGCGCACACCGTTTTCGGTGTCCTTGCCGATGTGGGCGATGCCGCCCGAAAGGGGGCCGACATGGCCGATCTTGACGGTCTGCACATCCTGGGCCATGGCGGCACCAGAGGCGGCAAAGGCCACACAGGCCAGCGCGGTGGCGCGCAGGGAAAAACACAGTCGGGAAGCATTCGGCACGGTCAAAGTCTCCATCCTTTTTGTCAAAAAACCGCCAGGGCCGGCGGCAAGGCGTGCGTATGCTAGCCGCGCCGCGCACCGATTTCGGGATAAACCGCACCAATGCAGTGCAGATTGCGGGGCATTCGCGGTGCTAATGCCGGGCTGCCCAGCCCTGGGCGGGTAGGCACCGGCAGCGCCCGCTGGGATAATCGCGCCCCATGTCCCTGCTGCCCCACCAGATCGAACTGCTTTCCCCGGCCCGCGACGCCGACATCGGCATCGAAGCCATCAACCACGGGGCCGACGCCGTGTATATCGGCGGCCCGGCCTTCGGTGCCCGGGCCGGCGCAGGCAACGATCTGCGCGACCTGGAGCGCCTGATCCACCACGCCCACCGCTTTCACAGCCGCATCTTCATCACGCTCAACACGATCTTGCGCGACGATGAACTGGAAGGCGCCCGGCAAATGGCCTGGCAGGTGTACAACGCCGGGGCCGACGCGCTCATCATCCAGGACATGGGCTTGCTGGAGCTGGACCTGCCGCCCATCCAGTTGCACGCCAGCACCCAGACCGACATCCGCACGCCCGAGAAAGCCCGCTTCCTGCAGGACGCGGGGCTGTCGCAGATCGTGCTGGCGCGCGAACTCGACCTGCAGGAGATCGCCGCAGTGCGCGCCGCCACCGGCCCGGCACGCACCACCATCGAATTTTTCGTGCACGGCGCGCTGTGCGTGGCGTATTCGGGCCAGTGCTACATCACCCATGCGCACACCGGCCGCAGCGCCAACCGGGGCGATTGCAACCAGGCCTGCCGCCTGCCCTACGAAGTGCTGGACAGCAGCGGCCGCATCATCGCCCACGAAAAGCACGTGCTGTCGATGAAGGACAACAACCAGAGCGACAACCTGGCCGCGCTCATCGACGCCGGCGTGCGCAGCTTCAAGATCGAAGGCCGCTACAAGGACATGGGCTACGTGAAGAACATCACGGCGCACTACCGCAAGCTGCTGGACGAGATCATCGAGCAGCGCGAGTTCTCGGCCGAGCCGCTGGCGCGGTCATCGTCGGGCCGCACGACCTTCACCTTCACGCCCGATCCGGACCAGAACTTCAACCGCGAGTTCACCGACTATTTCGTCAATGGCCGCAAGGACGACATCGGCGCGTTCGACACGCCCAAGACGCCCGGCCGTGCCATCGGCTGGGTGACCAAGGTGGGCGAGAACTTCGCCGAACTCGAACTGTCCAGCCCCGACACCGTGCTGCACAACGGCGACGGCCTGTGCTACTACGACCTGCAAAAGGAACTGGTCGGCCTGCAGATCAACCGCGCCGAGGCCGTCAACGCCAGGAAGGGCCTGTGGCGCGTGTTTCCCAAAGACCCCATCGCCGGGTTCAAGGACCTGCGCCGTGGCCTGGAGATCAACCGCAACCGCGACATGGACTGGGTGCGCACGCTCGACAAGAAGTCGAGCGACCGGCGCATCGGCCTGTGGGCGCAACTGTCCGAAACGCCCGATGGCTTCGATCTCACGCTGACCGACGAGGACGGCTTCGTCGGCAGCGCGGCCATCGTGCACCCGCACCAGCCCGCCACCGACGGGCCCCAGGCCGAGGCCACCCTGCGCGAGCAGCTGGGCCGCTTCGGCGCCACGGTGTTCTCCGTGCACGACATCGCTGTGAGCCTCTCTCAGCCCTGGTTCATTCCGGCCTCCGCCTTGAACCCGCTGCGCCGCGACGCGGTGGCCGCGCTCGAATCCGCCCGTGCCGCCGGTCTGGTGCGCCTGCCGCGCGCCGAGCCGGTGCAGCCGCCGGCGCCCTTCCCCGAAGACACGCTCACGTACCTGGCCAATGTGTTCAACCAGAAGGCGCACGACTTCTACATGAAGCACGGCGTGAAGGTGATCGACGCGGCCTACGAGTCGAAGGAAGAGGAAGGCGAAGTCAGCCTGATGATCACCAAGCACTGCGTGCGCTTTTCGATGAGCCTGTGCCCCAAGCAGGCCAAGGGCGTGATCGGCGTGAAGGGCACGATCAAGGCCGAGCCGCTGCAGCTCATCAACGGCAAGGAAAAGCTCACCCTGCGCTTCGACTGCAAGCCGTGCGAGATGCACGTGGTCGGCAAGATGAAGAAGTCGGTGATCAACCAGCACGCCAAGGACATGCAGGCCGTGCCCATGCAGTTCTATCGCACGCGCCCGGCTGCGGGCAAAGCCACCACCGCATAAAGCACAGATGAGATGGCCGGCCGGCGAGCGCACGGCCACGGCGCGCGAGAACGACCGAACGAGAGAACGAGACAACCGCGGGCCCGGCCGGTCGCAGGCCCGGCCTTGCCCGGAGCCCAGCGCCAGCGCCCCGGCGACGGTGCGCGCATAAGCACACAGCCAATGCGTCGTTCGGACGCCGGGCGTGCGGTGCAAGAATGGCCCGCACCGCGTTGGGCAGGCCACGCCTGTATCCGACGCACCTTGTTCCCGTCACCCAGAAAGAGACAGACCATGCGGATCGAAACCCTCGCCGTCCATGCCGGGCAGTCGCCCGACCCCACCACCAAGGCCGTGGCCGTGCCCATCTACCAGACGGTCGCCTACGCCTTCGACAGTGCCCAGCATGGCGCCGACCTGTTCGACCTGAAGGTGCAGGGCAACATCTACACGCGCATCATGAATCCGACGAACGACGTGCTGGAAAAGCGCGTCGCGGCACTCGAAGGCGGCATCGCCGCGCTGGCCGTGGCCTCGGGCATGGCCGCGATCACCTATGCGATCCAGACCATCGCCGAAGCCGGCGACAACATCGTCTCGGCCAGCACGCTCTACGGCGGCACCTACAACCTGTTCGCCCACACGCTGCCGCAGCAAGGCATCACCACCCGCTTCGCCGACGCCCGCGATCCGGCCAGCTTCGGCAAACTGATCGACGCCAAGACCAAGGCGATCTTCGTCGAGTCCATCGGCAACCCGCTGGGCAACGTGACCGACATCGCGGCGCTGGCGAAGGTGGCGCACGACCACGGCGTGCCGCTGATCGTGGACAACACCGTGCCCAGCCCCTACCTGCTGCGGCCCATCGAGCACGGCGCCGACATCGTGGTGCACTCGCTCACCAAGTACCTGGGCGGCCACGGCAACAGCGTGGGCGGCGCCATCGTGGACAGCGGCAAGTTCCCCTGGGCCAGGCACAAGGCGCGCTTTCCGCGACTGAACGAGCCCGATGTGAGCTACCACGGCGTGGTCTATACCGAGGCGCTGGGCGAGGCGGCCTTCATCGGCCGCGCGCGCGTGGTGCCGCTGCGCAACACCGGCGCGGCCCTGGCACCGCAGAACGCATTCCTCATCCTGCAGGGCATCGAGACGCTCGCGCTGCGCATGGACCGCATCTGCGAGAACACGCTGGCCATCGCCCGCGCGCTGCAAAGCCATCCGAAAGTGGAATGGGTGCGCTATGCCGGCCTGCCGGACCACCCCGACCATGCCCTGGTGCAGCGCCAGTTGGGTGGGCGGGCATCGGGCATCCTGTCGTTCAGCCTTCGCACGGACGGCGCAGCCGATCCGCGGGCGGCCGGGGCGCGCTTCCTGGATGCGCTGCAGCTCTTCACGCGGCTGGTCAACATCGGCGATGCACGCTCGCTGGCCACCCATCCCGCATCGACCACGCACCGCCAATTGGATGCCGAAGAGCTGGCCAAGGCCGGCGTGACGGAAGGCATGGTGCGGCTGTCGGTGGGCATCGAGCACATCGACGACCTGCAGGCGGATTTGGCACAGGCGCTCGACGCGGTGTAAGGCGCGCCGGCACGCGAGACATGTGCTGCCGGTCGGTGCTACCACCACGGCATTGCCAGGCGCCATGGACAACGCCACCGGGGGCCGTCCGAAGGGTTTGAGGTCTTTTTGGCCTCTCCCCCTAGGGAATCATGCGCTGACAGCTATAAAAATAATAGCAATTCAGCGTGCATCAAAGGTCGCGCGCCAGGCGCAGGCCCGAAAACTGCCAACGCGCCGTGGCCGGAAAGAAGTTGCGGTAGGTCGCCCGGACGTGCCCCGGCGGCGTGGCGCACGATCCACCGCGCAGCACGTACTGGTTGACCATGAACTTGCCGTTGTATTCACCCACGGCACCCTCGGCCACATGGAACCCGGGGTAGGCCGCGTAGCTGGACTGCGTCCATTCCCAGACATCGCCGAACAACTGGGCCAGGCCCCGCCCGGCATCGGACGCGGGCCGGGGGTGCAGCGCACCGCTGTCGGCGAAGTGTCCGCTGGACGGGTCTGCGCCCTGCAACGTGGCGGCCACTTCCCATTCGGCTTCGGTCGGCAGGCGCGCCCCGGCCCAGCGGGCGTAGGCATCGGCCTCGTAGTACGACAGGTGCACCGCAGGGGCGTGGGGCTGCAGCGGCCGCGGTCCTGCCAGCGTGAACTCATGCCACGCCGAGCCTTGGCGCCGCCAATAGATGGGGTGCTCCAGCGCCTGCGCCCGGCACCAGTCCCAGCCCTCGGCCAGCCAGTGGGCGGGATCGCGGTAACCGCCGTCCTCCACGAAAGCGAGGTATTCCGCCGTGGTGACGGGACGCGAGGCCAGCTCGAACGGTTGCACGTACACCCGGTGGCGCGGGCTCTCGTTATCGAACGCGAAGCCGTCGCTGCCGGGGTTCCCGATCTCGCACACCCCGCCGTTGAAGGCATGCCATGCCAGCGGCGTGCCGCCCGTGGGCGACTGCGCGGGCTGCGCCGCGGCATGGCCGGGCAAGCGGTAGGCGGGCCACAGCGGGCTGCACGACAGCAGGTGTTTGACGTCGGTGAGGATCAGCTCCTGGTGCTGCTGCTCGTGCTGCAGCCCGAGCTCGACCAGGGAAGCCAGCGCGGCATCGTCCGGCCGGTCGGCCATGAGGCGTGCCATGCGGGCATCCACGTCGGCGCGGTAGGCGAGCACCTGCGGCAGCGCCGGGCGGGTGAGCAGGCCACGCTGCGGCCGGGGGTGCTTGTCGCCCACGCCGTTGTAGTACGAATTGAAGATCACCCGGAAGGCCGGATGGAACGGAGCGAAGCCGGGCTCGTTCGGCTCCAGGATGAAGGTCTCGAAGAACCAGGTGGTGTGCGCGAGGTGCCATTTCACGGGGCTGGCATCGGGCATGGACTGCGCACAGCAGTCTTCGTCGGACAGCGGCAGGGCCAGCGCCATGGAAGCGCGGCGCACTTCGGAGTAGCGGGCGCCCAGCGTGCCGGGCGTCACGGCGTGGGAGAGGCGGGTGGCGAGGTTCATGGCTGTGCGTGCACCACGGCGAACCAGCCCCGGTCGTCGGTCCAGGCGTGGGCGCGCGAGAAGCCCGCGCGCGCCAGCAGTTCCTGGAAAGCCGACAGGCTGTATTTGTAGCTGTTTTCGGTATGGATGCGCTCGCCTGCAGCGAATTCGCGGCCACCGCCGGGCCAGCGCACCTGGACACCGTCGCGTGCCTCCAGGTGCATTTCGATGCGCGACTGCTCGCCGTTGAAAAACGCGCGGTGCTCCCACGCCTCGGGCTCGAAGTCGCTGCCGATCAGGCGATTGATGTGGGTGAGCACATTGCGGTTGAACGCCGCCGTGACGCCCGCTGCGTCGTCGTAGGCGGCTTGCAGCACTTGCACGTCCTTGGGCAGGTCGATGCCGATCAGCAGCGCGCCGTCGTCGTCCACCAGCGCCCGCATGCGCTTGAGCAAGTCCAGCGCCTGCGGGGGGTCGAAATTGCCGATCGACGAACCCGGGTAGAACACCACCCGCCGCTCCCGGGGAATGTCCGCCGGCAAATGGATGGTGCGGGTCAGGTCGCCCGCCACCGCGTGGGCCTTCAGCCCAGGCAGATCTTGGCACAGCCGGGCCACGCCCTCGCGCAGAAAATCGGCCGAAATGTCCACGCCCACGAACCGCTCGGGCTGCAAGAGCCGGCACAGCGTGCGCGCCTTCTCGCAGTTGCCCGCTCCCAGTTCGATGACCGTGCCGCCCTGCCCCACGGCCTGGGCCAGATCGTCGCCGTGCTGTCGCATCAGCGCATGTTCGGTTCGCGTGGGGTAGTACTCGGGCAGCCGGGTGATTTCTTCGAACAGTTGCGAGCCGCGCTGGTCGTAGAAATATTTGGGTGAAATGCACGCGGGACGGCTGGCCAGCCCCTGGATGACGTCGTGGTGCGGTGTGTTCTGCATGGCGCTCTGGCTGGGGGTCTGTCGGATCACGGCGCGCCTTTGCGGCAGCGCTGCAATGCCTGGCCATTCTGGGGCCGCTCTGCGGCAACCTGGCGAACGCCATGTAACAGAGGATTGCAGACGCCCCGCGAAATGGGTGTAGGACACGTCCGCAACTGCGCCCGGCATCCCCTCCGTCGCACAAGATCGGAGCGGACCGGACGGAATCGTCCACGGCCCCGCACGGCCTTTCGCCGACCAGGCAGCGGCAAACCGGAAGAGCCAGCGCAGTGAGCCGGGACTTCCCCTGAGCCCGCCGCGCAACGCGGACCCGCGAAAAAAAGCCGGCGCAATGCGCCGGCCCTGCCCCACCAGGCGATCAGCGGCCCGCTGCGGGCACGCGGCGGACGGCGATCAGAACCGCCAGCCCAGGCCGATGCCGGCCAGCACGGGATCGATCTTGAACGTGCCCAGCTTGGCGCCGGCGCCGAACACGTCGGTCTGGATATAGACCTTCTTCACATCGAAATTGAGCACCAGGTTCTTGGTGAGCGGAATGTCCACGCCGACCTGCAGCGCGCCGCCCCAGCTGCTCTTGTCGATGCTCACCCCGGCGGGCAGGCGCACGCACGTTGTGCCCCTTCTGCCCCTTCTGCCCCTTCTGCCGCAGCGGCGCTCGCTCAGTGCGCGCCCTTGCCCCGCATGCGCTGCACCAGCGTCACCACCGCCAGCACGATGGCGCCCGCGATGATGCCCACCACCGCATTGAGCAGGTTGGGCACGAGCACGCGCCACAGTCCGCCCGCCGGCCACTGCGCGGCCGATGCCGCCAGGCCCTCGACCGCGTGGTGCACGAACGGCACGCCGTGCACCAGAATGCCGCCACCCACCAGGAACATGGCGGCCGTGCCCGCGACCGACAGCACCTTCATCAACCACGGCGCGGCAGCGACGATGCCCCGGCCAATCGCCTGCGCGGCGCGGCTGGATTTGCCGGTGAGCCACAGGCCCAGATCGTCCAGCTTCACGATGCCGGCCACGAGGCCGTACACGCCCACCGTCATGATCATCGCGATGCCGGCCAGCACCGCCACCTGCTGGCCGAACGGCGCGCTCGCCACCGTGCCCAGCGTGATGGCGATGATTTCGGCGGACAGGATGAAGTCGGTGCGCACCGCGCCCTTGACCTTGTCTTTCTCGAACGCGGCGATGTCCACTGCCGGGTTGGCGTTGGCAAGGGCATGCGCTTCGCGGCCAGCCTCTTCCTTGGGCGCATCGTGGCTGTGCAGGAAACGATGGGCCAGTTTTTCGGCCCCCTCGAAGCACAGGAAAGCGCCGCCCACCATGAGCAGCGGCGTGACGGCCCAGGGGATGAACGCGCTGATCAGCAACGCGGCCGGAACGAGGATCGCCTTGTTCACCAGCGAGCCCTTGGCCACTGCCCAGACCACCGGAATCTCGCGCTCGGCGCGCACGCCGGTCACCTGCTGGGCATTCAGCGCCAGATCGTCGCCGAGCACGCCGGCCGTCTTTTGCGCCGCGACCTTGGTCATCGCCGACACGTCATCGGCCATGGCGGCGCTTTTCTTGGCGGCCACTTTGGTCATGAGCGCCACGTCGTCCAGAACGGTCGCGATATCGTCGAGCAGCGTCAAAAGACTGGCACCGGCCATGGGAATCCTTAAAAAATTCGAGGGAGAGAAAGAAGGCCTGCAGGCCGGGCGGCGCCCACTATAGCAACGCCCCGCAAGGCGCCCGTGTCGGCGCAGGGCGCATACTGGCGGCCCTCCCACCGATACCGGGGTCCTTCACGCGGGCTCTTCGTGCGCCGCATGCCAGGCTACCTGACCAAGCAAGAATCCATCGCCATTGCCGGCGCGGACAACCTCATCATCCGATCGCTGCTGGACCGCCAGCAGTTCTCCGACCCCTTCGGCGACGCAGAAACCCTGGGCATCTCCTCGGCCGCCTGGCCGCTCTTCGGCCTGCTCTGGCCCTCTGGCGCCCAACTGGCCGCGCGCATGGTGTCGCGGCCGGTGCAGGCCGGGGAACGCATTCTGGAACTGGGCTGCGGCCTGGCGCTGGCCAGCCTGGTGTGCCACCGCCGGGGTGCCGACGTCACCGCGAGCGATTGCCACCCGCTGGCAGGCAGCTTTCTGCGCGAGAACCTGCTGCTGAACGGCATGGCCCCCATGAAATACCGCCAGGGCCAATGGGGCAGCGGCGAGGCCCTGGGCCCGCCCGAAGCCCTGGAAAGCCCGCTGGCGCAGGCCCACGGCGGTCCCGTGCATGGGCTCTTCGATCTGATCATGGGCAGCGACCTGCTGTATGAGCGCGATGCCCGCGCCAGCCTCGCCCAGTTCATCGACCGGCACGCCAGCCCCCAGGCGCAGATCTGGATCGTGGACCCCGACCGCGGCAACCGCGCCGCGTTCAGCAAGCAGATGGCGGCGCAAGGCTTCGGCCTGCAGGAAGAGCGGCTGGATCAGGCTGCGGTGCTGGACGCACCCGCCTACAAGGGCCGGCTGCTGATCTACCAGCGCCCCCAGGCCTGACCCGACCGGGGGATGTCCCAAAGAACATCGGCACCCTGGCGAACCAGGGTGCCGATGCCGTCAAGCCGGGCCGAAGCGGTATCCCTGGCTCCCTGGCTCAGCCCACCCACTTGCGGGCATTGCGCCAGATGCGCATCCATGGGCTCAGCGCGCTGCGGTCGCCGCTGGTCCAGCTCATCTGCACGTTGCGGAACACGCGTTCCGCGTGCGGCATCATGGCCGTGAAACGTCCGTCCGCCGTGGTCACGGCCGTCAGGCCGCCCGCGCTGCCGTTGGGGTTGAACGGGTATTGCTCGGTCGCGGCGCCGTGGTGGTCCACATAGCGCATGGCGGCAATCGCCTGCGCGGGGTTGCCGCGGTATTTGAAGTTGGCATAGCCCTCGCCGTGCGCCACGGCGATCGGCAGGCGGCTGCCCGCCATGCCGGCAAAGAACAGGCTCGGTGATTCCAGCACTTCCACCAGCGACAGGCGGGCCTCGAAGCGCTCGCTCTGGTTGGTGGTGAAGCGCGGCCAGGCCTCGGCGCCGGGAATGATGTCGGCCAGTTCGGCAAACATCTGGCAGCCGTTGCACACGCCCAGGCCGAACGTGTCCTTGCGGCCGAAGAAGCCCTGGAACTGCTCGGACAGCACGGGGTTGAACGTGATCGAACGCGCCCAGCCGATGCCCGCGCCCAGCGTGTCGCCGTAGCTGAAGCCGCCGCAGGCCACCACGCCGGCAAAGTCCGACAAGCGGGCGCGGCCCGATTGCAGGTCGGTCATGTGCACGTCGTGGGCCTCGAAGCCGGCTTCGTTGAAGGCATAGGCCATTTCGATGTGCGAGTTGACGCCCTGCTCTCTCAGGATGGCGACCTTGGGCCGCGCGAGGTTCAGGAACGGCGCGGCCACGTCCTCGGCCGGGTCGAACGTGAGCGCCACGTGCAGGCCGGGGTCGGCAGGCACGCCGGCCGCCGCGTGTTCGGCATCGGCCGTGGCGGGGTTGTCGCGCTGTTGCGTGATCTTCCAGCTCACCGCGTCCCACACCTGGTGCAGGTCGGACAGGGTGGCGCTGAACACGCTCTTGGCATCGCGCCACACCTGCAGCTCGCCCTTGCCGGCGTCCATGGCGGACGAGGCGGGCCGCGTCTTGCCGATGAAGTGGCTGCACTTGGACAGCCCGTGCTCGCGCAGGGTCTGCATGACGTCGTTGCGCTCGGCGGTGCGCACCTGCAGCACCACGCCCAGCTCTTCGTTGAACAGCGCCTTGAGCGTCAGTTCTTCGCGGCGCGCGCTCACCTGCGAAGCCCAGTTCTTGGCATCGCCCGTTTCCATGCGGCTGTCGCTGATGCCGTCGCCCTCGGTCACGAGCAGATCGACGTTCAGCGCCACGCCCACATGGCCGGCAAAGGCCATCTCCGCCACCGTGGCCAGCAGGCCGCCGTCGCTGCGGTCGTGGTACGCCAGGATCTGGCCCTTGGCCCGCAGGGCGTTCACGGCATCGACCAGCCGCACCAGGTCCTGGGCGTCGTCCAGGTCGGGCACCACGTCGCCGCTCTGGTCCAGCACCTGGCCCAGGATGCTGCCGCCCATGCGCGCCTTGCCATGGCCCAGGTCGATCAGCACCAGCGTGGTGTCGTCTTCGACCGCGTCCAGCTGCGGCGTGAGCGTGCCGCGCACGTCGGCCAGCGTGGCGAAGCCGCTCACGATCAGGCTCACGGGCGAGGTGACCTTCTTCGCGCCGTTTTCGTCTTTCCACTGGGTGCGCATGGACAGCGAATCCTTGCCCACCGGGATCGAAATGCCCAGCGCCGGGCACAGTTCCATGCCCACGGCCTTCACGGTGGCGTACAGCGCGGCATCTTCACCGGGCTCGCCGCAAGCGGCCATCCAGTTGGCCGAGAGCTTCACGCGGGGCAGCTCGATGGGGGCCGCCAGCAGGTTGGTGATGGCCTCGGCCACGGCCATGCGGCCCGAGGCGGGCGCATCGATGGCGGCCAGCGGCGTGCGCTCGCCCATGCTCATCGCTTCGCCGGCGAAGCCCTGGAAGTCGGCCAGCGTGACGGCGCAGTCCGCCACCGGCACCTGCCAGGGGCCGACCATCTGGTCGCGGTGCGACAGGCCGCCCACCGTGCGGTCGCCGATGGTGATCAAAAAGCGCTTGCTGGCCACCGTGGGGTGGGCCAGCACGTCGATCACGGCCTTTTGCAGCGGCACGCCGGTCAGGTCGATGGGCGCGAACTGGCGCTGCACGGTGGCCACGTCGCGGTGCATCTTGGGCGGCTTGCCCAACAGCACTTCCATCGGCATGTCGACCGGGTGCTTTTGCCCGGCGGACGGCGCGGCCGTGTCTTCCAGCACCAGCTGGCGGTGCTCGGTGGCGGTGCCAATCACGGCGAAGGGGCAGCGCTCGCGCTCGCAGAAGGCCCGGAACTGCTCCAGGGATTCGGGGGCGATCGCCAGCACGTAGCGTTCCTGGCTTTCGTTCGACCAGATTTCCTTGGGCGCCATGCCCGACTCTTCGAGCTGCACCGCGCGAAGGTCGAAATGCGCACCGCGGCCGGCGTCGTTGGTCAGTTCGGGGAAGGCATTGGACAGGCCGCCCGCGCCCACGTCGTGGATCGCAAGGATGGGGTTGGCCGCACCTTGCGCCCAGCAGTGGTTGATGACCTCTTGCGCCCGGCGCTCGATCTCGGGGTTGCCGCGCTGCACCGAATCGAAATCCAGTTCGGCAGCGTTCGCGCCCGTGGCCATGGAGCTGGCGGCGCTGCCGCCCATGCCGATGCGCATGCCGGGGCCGCCCAGCTGGATCAGCAGCGAGCCCGCGGGGAATTCGATCTTCTGCGTCAGGCCCGCGTCGATGGTGCCCAGGCCGCCCGCGATCATGATCGGCTTGTGGTAGCCGCGCTCAACGCCCGCCACCGATTGCTCGTACTCGCGGAAGTAGCCCAGCAGGTTGGGACGGCCGAATTCGTTGTTGAACGCCGCGCCGCCCAGCGGGCCCTCGACCATGATCTGCAGCGGGCTGGCGATGTGCTCGGGCTTGCCGCCGCGTTCATCGCTCCAGCCGCCCCAGAGCTTGGACACCGTGAAGCCGGTCATGCCCGCCTTGGGCTTGGAGCCCCGGCCCGTCGCGCCCTCATCGCGGATTTCGCCACCCGCGCCCGTGGAGGCGCCGGGAAACGGGGAGATCGCCGTGGGGTGGTTGTGCGTTTCCACCTTCATCAGCACATGGTGGGTGGTGCTACTTTTTTCATAGCACACTGCCCTAGTATTACTTGCGCTGGATGGCATTTTTGCCAAGAACCGCTCGACGCGGGAGCCTTCCATGACGGAGGCGTTGTCCGAGTACGCCACCACCGTGTGCTGGGGCGCCAACTGGTGCGTGTTGCGGATCATGGCGAACAGGCTTTTGTCCTGCTTCTCGCCGTCGATGGTGAACTGCGCATTGAAGATCTTGTGGCGGCAATGCTCGCTGTTGGCCTGCGCGAACATCATCAGCTCCACATCGGTCGGATTGCGCGCCAGGCCCTGAAAGGCATTCACCAGGTAGTCGATCTCGTCGTCGGCCAGCGCCAGGCCCCACTGGGCATTGGCGGACTCCAGCGCGGTCCGCCCGCCGCCCAGCACATCCACGAAATCCATCGGCGCTGCCGGCAGCTCGGTGAAGAGCGCCGCGGCACCGGAGCGGTCCGCCACGGCCGATTCGGTCATGCGGTCGTGCAGCAGCGCGGCGATCTGGCCGCGCTGCACGTCGGTCAACGCAGGCGTGCCGCCCAGCAGGCCGGATTTGAGCGAAACGCGGTACTCGGTGATCCGCTCCACGCGCCGGATGGCCAGGCCGCAGTTGCGCGCGATGTCGGTCGCCTTCGACGCCCAGGGCGAAACCGTGCCCAGCCGCGGCGTGACCACGATGGCCAGGCCGTCCGCCGGACCGCTGTAGGGATCGCCGTAGGTCAGCAGCGCGGCCAGGCGCTCGGTTTCTGCCGGGGTGGGCACCGCGTCGGTGGCCACCAGGTGCACGAAGCGGGCAGCGATGCCCGTGATGCGATCGTGGATGGCTTGCAGCTGGGGCAGCAGCTGGCGCATGCGAAAGGCGCTGAGGGCGTTGCCGCCTTCGAACGTGCTGAGGTGCAAGGAGGGCTTCGTGGACGATGTCGGCGAGATCACTTCGGCGGCCTGTTGGTGATGGAAAGGGTGCGGCCCCACCCCGGAACGGCCGGCCGCTGACTGGGGCCGGCACGACGGGGTGCGGAGAATGCTGAGCCCGGCATTTTACCGGCGGCGGATCGGGTCGCGGCGCAAGCCTTCGCCCCGGCGAGCGCCGGCCGAAGCGCCGATGGGATAATTGCGCCCCATGAGCATCACCATCAAAGACGCCGAAGGCATTGCCGGCATGCGCGAAGCGTGCCGGCTGGCTTCGGAAGTGCTGGACTACATTGCGCCCCACATCCAGCCCGGCATGACCACGAATGAAGTCGACCGCCTCGCGGCCGAGTGCATGGCGCAGCAAGGCACCATCTCCGCCACCATCGGCTACCAGCCACCGGGCTACCCGCCCTATCCCAAATCGCTGTGCACGTCGATCAACAACGTGGTCTGCCACGGCATCCCGAACGACAAGCCCCTGAAGAAGGGCGACATCATGAACGTGGATGTCACCGTCATCACCAAGGACGGCTGGTACGGCGACAACAGCCGCATGTACCTGATCGGCGATGTTTCCATCGCCGCCAAGCGCCTGTGCAGCCTGACGTACGACGCCATGTGGATCGGCATCCAGAAAGTGAAACCCGGCGCGCGCCTGGGCGACGTCGGCCACGCGATCCAGAAATACGCCGAGCACCATGGCCTGTCGGTCGTGCGCGAGTTCTGCGGCCACGGCATCGGCCAGAAGTTCCACGAAGAGCCGCAAGTGCTGCACTACGGCTACCCCGGCACGCTGGACGAACTGCTGCCCGGCATGACCTTCACCATCGAGCCCATGCTGAACGCCGGCCGCCGCGAAGTGAAGGAATTCGGCAACGATGGATGGACCATCGTGACCAAGGACCGCAGCCTGTCGGCCCAGTGGGAACACACCGTCCTGGTGACCGAAACCGGGTATGAAGTGCTCACGCTGTCGGCGGGCTCGCCCCCGCCTCCCGCGTTCGTGACCGCGACCAAGACGTAACGGCGTCAAGACATCATGCGACGGGCGCCAGGGTGTTGAAAGCGCCCGCGTCCCGAGCGGTCGGCGGGCCAGAAACCCGGCGGCGCGGTGGTGGAGCGCACGCTTCTTGCTTCGGTCCGGTGCTAACCTGAGAACCATGTTGCCCCTTCAGCGCCAACCTCTTTTGCCGCCGTCCATGACCGACCTGCACACCCTGCGCGACGCCTACCGCCAAGACAAGGCGGCCTTGCTCACGTCGCTGCAATCGGCCGGCGCCAGCACGCGCGGCGTGCGCACCCTGCTGCACAAACTCTCCACCCTGGCGGACCGGCTGCTGCGCCAGCTGTGGCAGCGCGCCGGCATGCCGGACGATCTGGCGCTGCTCGCCGTGGGCGGCTACGGGCGCGCGCAACTCTTTCCGCATTCGGACGTGGACGTACTCGTCCTGCTGCCCGACGGGTCTTCGCCCGCTGCCGGCAGCGCGTTGTGCGCACCCATCGAATCGTTCATCGGCAGTTGCTGGGATGCGGGCCTGGAGATCGGATCGAGCGTGCGCACGGTGGGCGAGTGCCTCACCGAATCCGCCGCCGACGTGACCGTGCAGACCTCGCTGCTGGAGGCCCGGCGCGTCTGCGGCAGTGCGTCGCTGTTCACGGCATTCCAGCAGCGTTACGACGCGCAGATGGACGCCGAAGATTTCCTCGTCGCCAAGACGCTGGAGATGCGCCAGCGCCACACCAAATACGAAAACACGCCCTACTCCCTGGAGCCCAACTGCAAGGAATCGCCCGGTGGGCTGCGCGATCTGCAGACGGTGCTGTGGGTGGCCCGCGCCGCGGGCCTCGGCCGCGATTGGCGTGAACTGGCCGCCAACGGCATGGCCACGCCCTTCGAGGTGGCCCAGATCGAGCGCAACGAGGCGGTGCTGTTTCTCATCCGCTCGCGCCTGCACGCCATCGCCGGGCGGCACGAAGACCGGCTGGTGTTCGACCTGCAGACCGCCGTGGCCGAATCGTTCGGCTACCGCTCGCATTCGCCCGACGGCAAGCGCCTGGCCATGCGCGCGAGCGAAACGCTCATGCGCCGCTACTACTGGGCGGCCAAGGCCGTGTCGCAGCTCAGCCAGATGCTGCTGCTGAACATCGAGGAGCGGCTCAGCCCCTCCACGCACGAACTGCACCGCATCAACGAGCGTTTTTTCGAAAAAGCCGGCCTGATCGAGGTGGCCAGCGACGATCTGTACGAAAAGAATCCCCACGCCATCCTGGAAACGTTCCTGCTCTACGAAACCACGGTGGGGCTCAAGGACCTTTCGGTTCGCACGCTGCGCGCGCTGTACAACGCGCGCGGCGCGATGGACAGCGCCTTCCGCCGCGACCCGGTGAACCGAGCGACCTTCATGAAGATCCTGCGGCAACCCGCCGGCATCACGCATGCGATGCGGCTCATGAACCAGACTTCGGTGCTGGGCCACTACCTGTGGCCGTTTCGCCGCATCGTGGGCCAGATGCAGCACGACCTGTTCCATGTCTATACGGTGGATCAGCACATCCTGATGGTGCTGCGCAACGTGCGCCGTTTCTTCATGGCCGAGCACGCCCACGAATACCCGTTCTGCTCGCAACTGGCGGGCGGCTGGGACAAGCCCTGGCTGCTGTACCTGGCAGCGCTGTTCCATGACATCGGCAAAGGCCGCGGCGGCGACCACTCCAAGATCGGCGCCGAGGAAGTGCGCCACTTCTGCCGCCAGCACCACGTGGACGAAGAAGACGCGGCGCTGGTCGAGTTCCTCGTGCGCGAACACCTCGCCATGAGCCAGGTCGCGCAAAAGCAGGACCTGTCGGACCCCGACGTCATCGGCGCCTTCGCCCAGCGCGTCGGCAGCGAACGCCACCTGACGGCGCTGTACCTGCTGACCGTGGCCGACATCCGCGGGACCAGCCCCAAGGTGTGGAACGCCTGGAAGGGCAAGCTGCTGGAAGACCTTTACCGCGCCACGCTGCGCGCCCTGGGCGGCCATGCACCCAACGCCGCGGCCGAAATCGAAGCCCGCAAGCGCGAGGCCCTGGTCATGCTCGCGCTTCAGGCACAGCCTTTCGAGGCGCACAAGAAGTTGTGGAACACGCTCGATGTCGGTTACTTCATGCGCCACGAGGCGGCCGATATCGCCTGGCACGCGCGCCATCTGTCGCGCCATGTGGGCACGGGGCGCACGGTGGTGCGCGCACGGCAATCGCTGGCGGGCGAAGGCCTTCAGGTCACGGTGTACGCCTCAGACCAGCCCGATCTGTTCGCGCGCATCTGCGGGTACTTCGACAGGGCGGGGTTCAGCATTCTGGATGCGCGGGTGCACACCGCCCACGACGGCTGCGCGCTCGACACGTTCCAGGTCGTGGCTTCGGAGCAGGCGGGGCACTACCGAGAACTCACGCACATGGTGGAAAGCGACCTGGTCCGCGCCATCGAGGACGGCAGCGCGGAACTGCCGGAGCCCGGCCGCAAACGCGTATCGCGCCGCGTGAAGAGCTTTCCGGTCGCTCCGCGCGTCACGCTGCGCCCCGATGAGAAAGCCCAGCGCTGGCTCATCAACATCTCCGCCAGCGATCGCGCCGGCCTGCTCTACCTTGTGGCGCGCATCCTCTCGCGCCACCGCCTGAGCGTGCAACTGGCCAAAGTCAGCACGCTGGGCGAGCGCGTGGAGGACACCTTCCTCGTGCATGGTCCCGAGCTGCAGAGCAACGCGCGCCAGATCCAGATCGAAACTGAACTGCTGAACGCGCTCTCGGAGTAAGCATGGGTCGTCGGTGGATGACAGCCTCGGCATGCTCGAGCGGCATCACTGCCTGCAGGCGACTCGTGTGCTATAAAATTTATAGCACACTCCCGTCGTATTGATTGCGCTGGAGGTACTTTTCATTAAAAGCGCCAACGCCAACGCCAACGCGTTCGGGCCTCAATCGTCTTCGGCGGCATCGATCTCGGGAAACAGCACTTCCGTGAAGCCGAACTGGGTGAAATCGCGCACCCGCATCGGGTACAGCTTGCCGATCAGGTGATCGCATTCGTGCTGCACCACGCGCGCGTGGAAGCCCTCCGCCGTCCGATCAATGGGGTCGCCGTACGGATCAACCCCTTGGTAACGGATGCGGGTCCAGCGGGGCACCTTGCCGCGCAGGCCGGGAATGGACAGGCAGCCTTCCCAGTCTTCCTCCTCTTCATCCCCCAGCGGGGTGATCTGCGGATTGATCAGCACCGTGCGCGGCACCAGGGGGCGGTCGGGGTAACGCGGGTTCAGGCGGTCGGAGCCGAAGATCACCAGCTGCAGGTCGACACCGATCTGCGGGGCAGCGAGGCCGGCGCCATTCACGGCCTCCATGGTTTCCAGCATGTCGCGCACCAGCAGGTGCAGCGCGTCGGTGTCGAATTCGGTCACGGGCTGGGCCACGCGCAGCAGGCGCGCGTCACCCATCTTGAGAATGGTTTGAACGGTCATGGATCAAAAAACAAAGCCGACGCCAGGTCGAAAGTGCTGAGCAGCATAGCGCCGCCGGTGGCACAGCGGCAGGCACAATCCGCACATGCCGCCCCCGCCAGAGCCTTCGCCCCCACCGCCGCGCCCTGCCCCGCTGCCCCTGCCCGTGCGCTGGTTGCTGCTGTGCTTCGCCGTGCTGAGCCTGGTGACCGGCGTCATCGGAATCTTCGTGCCGGGCCTGCCGACGACGGTGTTCATACTCATGGCAGGCTGGGCCGCCGCCCGAAGCTCGCCGCGCTTGCATGCCTGGCTTTGGCGCCACCCCGTGTTCGGCGCCATGCTGCGCGACTGGGCCAACGGAGGCCAGGTAAGCCGCCGCGCCAAATGGAGCGCCAGCGCGCTCATGGCGCTGGCGGCTGCCATGCTCGTCTTCGGCAACGCGCCGCGCTGGGTCGCCATCAGCGCGTCCCTGTGCATGGCGTGCGTGCTGGCGTGGCTGTGGCAACGGCCGGAGCCGGGCCACTGAACGAATGCAGGGCCGCATCTGCTGGTAGTCGCCCAACGGGGTGAGTTATCGGCAATTTGCTCACTTTTTGTGTATATAATCTAAGTCTTGTTCCTCGATAGCTCAGTCGGTAGAGCGCCGGACTGTTAATCCGTAGGTCCCTGGTTCGAGCCCAGGTCGAGGAGCCAAGATCATCAAGGCCTTGCATGTGTACGCAGGGCCTTTTACATCGCTAGTCACACACCGAATATTCCTCGATAGCTCAGTCGGTAGAGCGCCGGACTGTTAATCCGTAGGTCCCTGGTTCGAGCCCAGGTCGAGGAGCCACTTACAAGCCGCATGGCAACTGGAATACCCGCTATCTTATCGATAGCGGGTATTTTGCTTTTTCGACATCGAAGTCCAGTCTTGTCACGATTCATGTCACGATCCATTTGTGTACGGCCATGTAGGAATTTGGCAACGAAACGGTTGCAGTTGGCCACCAATGGATCAAAAGGAAAAATTACGGGCGGCAAATACGGTCCGGTGCGCAGTGTCGGCGTTCGCCGGACGGACAAGCACCGGCCTGGAGGTGGCCCGACGCTTGCGTCCACGGAACAATGGCTACTGGACGTTCAGGCCCTCGTGGTCGCCACGCTCGCGCCACGCCTTCAACAACTGGGCAAACTCGAGCGTGCCGCCACCGTAGTTGTTGGCGATCCAGCTCTTGTTCAGGTCGCCCCCCTCGTCGTTGAAGTAGCTGGGCGTACAGGCAGCCAGGTAGGCGCGGGCCATCTGCGATTTGTCGACCAGGGTCTGCAGCCAAGCCGCCTCGGCGCTGGCTGTGGCTTCGATGCGCGTGGCGCCCACCTTGCGCGTGGTATTGATGAGATCGACCAGATGCTCAACCTGCTCGGTCAGCATGTCGGTGAAGTTGGGCTTCACGCCGTTTTGCCCGACGCCCAGAAAAAAGAAGTTCGGAAAGCCATGCGCATAGAAACCGTGCAGGCTGCGCATGCCGTTCTCGAAGTGTTGCGCCAGCGTCTTGCCGCCCACCCCGCGAACCGTGAAACCCGAACGCCTGCTGTAATCAGTGCCGACCTCGAAGCCAGTGGCGAACACGATGCAGTCCACGGGGTACTCGACGCCGGCATGCGTGAACCCATGCTCACCGATCTCGTCGAGCCCGGCCCCGCGCGTGTCGACGAGCGAGACGTTGTCACGGTTGAAGGCGGGCAGGTAGTTGTCGTTGAACGCCGGGCGCTTGCACAGCACCCCGTACCAGGCCTTCAGGCCGTCGGCCACGTCAGGCCGCTTCACGGTCTGCGCCACGCGCTCGCGCCACTCCGAGCCGATCCGAAAATCCGCTTGCTCCGCCAACGGCATCGCGATCTCTGGCGTCAGCGGCGTGCCGTCCGTAGGGATCCAGCCCGCACGCACGCCATAGAAAAGGCGCGTCCAGCCGTCGGCCACAAGATCCTTTTCAGCCTTGACGCCTTCGATCCATCCGTTGAAGTTGTGCATGCGCTCGCGCTGCCAGCCAGCCTGCAGGGACTTCGCCCACGCCGGATCGGTGGGCGCATTGCCACGTTCGCCCACGTTCACGGGCGTGCGCTGAATCACGTACAGATGCTGGGCGTACTGTGCGACGTAGGGGACGCATTGCACCGCCGTGGCGCCGGTGCCGATCACGGCGACGCGCTTGTCGGCCAGGCCCGTCAGGCCGCCACTGGCGTTGCCGCCGGTGTAGGCGTAGTCCCAGCGGCTGGTGTGGAACAACTTGCCCTTGAAGCGCTCGATGCCCGGAATGTTGGGAAGCTTAGGCCGGTTCAGCGGCCCGCTGGCAGTGAAAACGTAGCGCGCGCGCAGCACGTCCCCCCGATCGGTCGAAATGATCCAGCGGCGCGTCGCTTCGTCCCAGTTCATCTCCGCGACCTGCGTCTGCAGCAGCGATCGCTCGTACAGCCCGAAATGACGAGCGATGCGCTGTGCGTGCGCGAAGATCTCGGGCGCGTGGGCGTACTTCTCCGTCGGCACATAGCCGGTTTCTTCGAGAAGCGGCATGTAGATGTACGACTCGGTGTCGCACTGCGCGCCGGGGTATCGGTTCCAATACCAGGTGCCACCGAAGTCGCCTGCCTTGTCGAGGATGCGGAAGTCATCGATGCCGGCCTTCTTCAGGTTGGCTGCGCAGACCAGGCCGCCGAAGCCGCCGCCCACCACCAGCACGTCGATGGTCTCGTCCACGGCCTCGCGCACGAGAGGCTGCTCGATATACGGGTCATCCTCCAGGGCCTCGAAACCGGCGTCGGTGCCAATGTACTGCGCGTTGCGTTGGGGTTTGAGGCGAGCGTCGCGCTCGTGCGCGTACTTCTGCCTCAATGCGGCTGCGTCGAGCGCGAGGGCTTGGCGGGTGGGTGCGTCTGCCGGGTTGGCTGGGTTCATGATGCGTCTCCGCCTCGGGCCGCGCGGGCCCCGGCCTGGTTGTTGTGAAATGGCATAGTCAATGGCGCTGGAGGCGTTGAGCGGCGCTCACCACCCCCTCTTACATCGTCAGGGGACGATGATGATCTTGGTGTCCTGTTCGGGCGACGCCAGCCGATCGAAGGCGCCCTGTACACCCTCGATGCCCACGTGGCCGGTGATCAACGAATCCAGCCGGATCTGCTCGGTTGCCAGCAGCGAAAAGGCCTCGGCGTATTCATCAGGCGTGAACGCCATGCAGAAGGCCAGGTCGATTTCCTTCATGATCGCGAACGTGGGCTTGTAGCTGTCGGTTTCCATGCACACGCCCGCAACGACGACCTTGGACGAGGGCGGGGCACCGGCCAGAATCTGCTGAACGACGCCAGGACTGCCGACGCACTCGAACACCACCGCGGGCCGGAAGGCGTAGCCCGGGAACATTGCCGTCTGCCGCCCGAAGTCCGAGGGTGCGGTGGCGGCTGCCATCGATTTCCACGAGTCGAAGGGCGACGTGTCGCGGGGATCCACCACCACGTCGGCGCCCAGGGCCCTGGCCATGGCGCGGCGCGTCGGCGAGAAATCCGCCGCTACGATCGGACCGATGCCGCGCATGCGCAGCACCGCGATCACCGCCAGGCCGATGGGTCCGCATCCGATGACGATGGGTACGTCACGGCTGCCGACGGCGCCCCGGTTGACCGCGTGCAGTGCAACGGCCAGCGGCTCGGTCAAGGTCGCGACGTCGTTCGGGATGCCATCGGGCACCGGCAGCAGCAGGGCCTCGGTCAGGACCATGTACTCCGCGTAGCCACCGGGCGTGTCGATGCCGCCGAAGCCCAGGGTCACCGGCTGCTGGCGCAGCAAAAAGGGCGCCGACACGACACGGGCGCCCGCTGCTAGCGCACGGCTGCACCCAGCGCCGTGCTCCACGACCTCGGCGCAGATCTCGTGCCCCATGACGACGGGCTGGTGGTAGTCGAACAATCGCTGGCCGGTGGCCTCGAATGCCGCCTGGAGCAGATGCTGACCATGCTTGGCGCAGTGCAGGTCGCTGCCGCAGATGCCGCAGGCGAGTGTGCGAACCAACACTTCTCCAGGCCCGGGCTGAGGGATCGCGACGTGGCTCACGGAGAGCTGGCCCTCCTGCATCACAACGGCGCGCATCGTCATATGCGCCTCCGTACCGTAGAAGCGCTGCGGCGGCTTAGTGAGAGGGTGCGCAGCCCGAGGCGGCGTGTAGGGTGACCGGGGAGACTGGTGTCGCCAGCCCCGCCGATCGCATGGATCGATGTCATGTGTCTTTTCTCCTGATTCGGTTTCGAGGCCCAGCTTCTTTGCGGCTGGACCCGAGTCATTCTGGTCAGGCGACTTCCACGCGTCTTGTCATTTGGCGATTCATACTTGACATTTCGCGACACGCCTTCCGGGGCAGACGGGCCGCGAGGGCTGGCGCAAGACCTTTCGCTAACGTGTGAGCAGGTGGAGCGCCTTACCCTCGCAGCGTTGCGGATCCGCTTGTGGGCGAGCCTTCAATGACCGCGGCTGCGCCGCGCGATCAGCTGCCGGGGTGACTCTCCGTACCAGCGGCGGCAGGCACGGGCATAGCTGCTCGGCTCGTGGTAGCCGAGCATGCTGGCGATCTGGCGGACTTGAAGTCCACGCTCCGACAGGTACCAGGCCTTGTCACGACGCACTTGGTCCAGGATGTCCTCGAAAGACGTACCCGACTCGGCCAGCTTGCGCTGCAAAAAGCGCGGGTGGATAAGCAATGCCTGTGCGACCGACGATAGGTTGGCTTGGTTGCCCGGCAGCATCCGCAGGATCAACTGCTGCACGCGGCCCGCCAGCGGCAGCACGGGATCGATCTGGCCCAGGTAATACTTCGCCAGCGACAGTACGGCGGGGTCTCTGCCTTCGATGCCGCGGTGCAACTGTTCGTTGGGCAGATGAATGGCATTGCGATCGCTGCCGAACTCGACACGGGTGCCGAAGTAGTGCTGGTAGGTCTCAGGCGTCGAGATCGGGTTGTGCTGCATGGTCACGCGCAGCGGCACGAACTCCTTGCCCAGCACCAGCCGCAACGCCTGCATGGCCACCATCAGGCCCTTCTCCACCGTCTGGTCGCGGTGTGCCAGTTGCCAGGGCGCGATCTCCAGCGAGAAAGCCGTCGAGCGAGAGCCCCGGCACAGTTCGAGAGCATCCGGCGGCGCACAGTGATAGAGGTAGCGTGAGACGCCCTCCAACGCATCTTCCAGCGTCTCCGCATGCCGCATGAGAAGCGCTACCGGACCCAGGATTTCGATGCCTTGGCGCTGTCCCAGGCGCATACCGAAGTCCGGACAGTCCAGCTGCACCGCGGCGCGCCCGATGACCGCGGTCACTGCCGAATAGCTCAGCAGGCCCTCGGCGCAGCCGGCCGCACTTGGGTCGACGCCGTGCGCCTGCATGATGGCTTTCGCATCGCCACCCAGGCCGGCCACCAAATCGGAGAAGTGCATCAGCGCCGAGGCTGCGATCAGACCCGTCATACCCGTTCCACCTTTCGTTGCCTCGGGCCACCTCGCGCAGCCCACACCGCCGCCGCGATCACGGCGCCCGCGCAGTTTGGCAGCAAACGCCCCTTCCGCGGAGAGGTGAATCCCTGAGCACGCGCGGCGACTCAGAACGCCACGGACGATGCCCCCTTCAGTGCGAGCATCTCGCAGGCCTCGGCCGGCGTTGCGATGTCCAGCGAGAGGCTGCTCAGAATGCCCTTGATCTTCAGCACCTGCTGCGCATTGCTCTTGGCCAGCTCACCCCGACCGATGAAAAGGCTGTCTTCCAGACCGACACGGACGTTGCCGCCGAGCATCGCGCCCTGCGTGATCAACGGCATCTGATGGCGGCCCGCCGCCAGCACCGACCAGACGTAGTCCTAGCCGAACAGTTTGTCGGCCGTTCGACGCATGAACAACACGTTGTCGGCATCCACCCCGATGCCGCCCATGATACCGAAAACGGTCTACAAGGCGCCTCAGGATTCTCGAGATGTGTTCAGGCTGGATCGCTGCCGCCGGAAGCCCAGCAAGATCAGGAAAGGCTTTCAATACGTGGTTGCCGAACATGCTCTCTGCGTCAGAGGCGCTATCGGTTTTCTCCTGCGCCCTGAGCGATTCAATGTAGGCAGCCAGCACCAAGGCAAGGGTTCTGTCCTTAGCCTCCTGCAACGTCGTGATCGCCATGGCCTCAGCCACACGTTTCGTCTCGCGTTGGATCTCCCGCTGCAACATCGGATCCTGTCCCGCGCTGATCAGCGCCTGCAACTGCGCAGCCTGGCTCCGGGCTTGAGAGAGAGTGAAGCAGTTCTCCGTTTCCGTCGGGCTGTAACGCCCGATGGTGAGACGAGAACTCTTGCGGCCGCGTGTCCAATTGAAGATCCATTCTGTAACAGTGCCATGGGCGAACTTGCGCTTGCGGATCTTCAGGCTACCGCTGCTTGGACGCACAGCGCCGTCGGCCAACGTCTCCCCAGGCTTCAGGCTTGAGATCCTCACGACGGTCAGTGGCTTCGGGGCAGTTCGTTTGACACCGCTAGTTGTGATGTCTCAATAGGTTGTTCACCCGAATGGGTCTGGGAAACTGGAGTTAACACGCTTCAGAGTCACAGAGGGATCCCACCGGATGAACAGCCATAAGAATGCCAGATTGACATTGGAAGGTCGC
>NZ_BQXQ01000002.1 GCF_030159055.1 Acidovorax sp. SUPP3334 | reverse complement strand
TCGGCGGCAGGCATCAGCCCCAACCCTGCGATGCGCTGGACAAGCAACTTGCGACCTTCCAATGTCAATCTGGCATTCTTATGGCTGTTCATCCGGTGGGATCCCTCTGTGACTCTGAAGCGTGTTACTCATAAGACGGTAACTTGCCGAGCACGCCAAGACAAGAAAGCCAGCATTCATGCGGTTTTCGAGGCGATCAATGTTCCCCAAGTTACTGACTTCTCAGTAACTCCAGTTTCCCAGACCCATTCGGGTGAACAACCTATTGAGACATCACAGCTAGGTGGCTGCTCTGCGACGAGACCACGAGCGTGTAGCCATCGGCCCTGGAGCGGGCCACGAACTGCGCGCCGATCGATCCGCCCGCGCCGGGCTTGTTGTCGATGACCATGGGCACGCCCAGGATGCGGCCGAGCGGCTCGGCGTATTGCCGCGCCATCACGTCCACCGAGCCACCGGGCGGGAACGGCACGACGAGCGTGATCGGGCGCGCCGGATACGTCTCTGCCGCGTGGCTGGCCATGGCGGGCAGGCCGGCCAGGCCCAGCCCGAGGCTGGAGGCCAGGATCTGGCGGCGGGTCAGGGGGCGGGCGTCGGGCGAGGAAAGGGCGGTGCGAAAAGGCATGGCAGGGGCGATGGCAAATGAAAAGGCAAACGGTAAAAACGGGAGGGCTGCGGCGTGCGAGCCGGCTATCAACCCAGCGCGAGCAGGGTGAGCGCGAGCGCCTGAGCGCGGGGCACGAAAGTGCTCAGGTCGCAGAACTCGCGCTCGCTGTGGGCATATCCGCCCACCGGGCCCAGCGCGCACAGCGAGGCAATGCCCATCGACGAGGTGATGCCGCTGTCGGCGGCCCCGCCGGTGAATTCGCCCTCGACCGCAAAGCCGACCTGGGCCGCGCTGCGCTGGTAGGCGGCCAGCAGTTCGGGCGGTGTTTTTGCCATGGGCAGCGTGCCGGTCTGCTCCACGATGCGGCCACTGGTGCGGGGCAGCGATTCTTCTTCGATGATGGCGCGGATGCGGGCCAGCACGGCGTCCAGGTCGTTTTCCGCCGTGTAGCGCAGGTCCAGATGGGCCTTCGCCAGCGGCGCGACCACGTTGGAGGCCATGCCGCCCTGGATGAAGCCGACGTTGAGCGTCACACCCGGCTCGCAGCCGTTGAGCGCGTGCAGTGCCACGGTCTTGCGCGCCAGGGCCTCGATGGCGCTGGCGCCCTGGGCGGGGTTGATGCCCGCGTGCGCCGCTACGCCCTGCACCTCGAAATCGATGCGGTACGAGCCCTTGCGCTCGACCACCACATTGCCCGAGATGCGGCCCGGCTCGGCATTGAGCACGGCGCGCGCGCCCTGGGAGATTTCACGGATCACCGTGCGGCAGGCAGGCGAGCCCACTTCTTCATCGCAGGAGAAGAACAGGTGCACGGGCGACGCATTGCCGCCGAACCGGGCCAGGGCCTCGGCCACGAAGACGTTCATCACCAGACCGGATTTCATGTCGGCCACGCCGGGGCCGAAGGCCTTGCCGGCCTCGACCCGCCAGGGACGCTCGGCGGCCGTGCCCAGGGGAAACACCGTGTCCATGTGACCCATGAGCTGCAGGTGACCCGTAGCCGCCGGGTCGCTGCCCGGAATGCGGGCCAGCAGGCATTCGCCCCACCCCGGCTGCGGCCGGGTTTCGACCGCGATGCCCGCTGCCTCCAGGTGCCCGCGCAGCAGCGCGGCCACTCGCTGCACGCCTGGCACGTGTCCGCTGCCGCTGTCGGTGTTCACCACATCGCGCAGGCGGTCGAACATCGCGTGTTCCTGTGACGACAGCCATTCCAGGATGGGCCGAGCGGCAAGCGACGGGGCACTGGCGGCATCGGGATGGACGGCGCTCGCAGAGGCTTCGATCGAAGTGGACATGGGCTGAGTCGTTGGGTGAAATGAATATTTCAATCATCATATATTTTTGAAAAAATCATTGCAAAAAAGCCGCTGTCGCTATGCTTGCCGGCGCTGGTGGGCGCTGCCGACCGCCGTCGATCGCCGCCACCTTCCAACGTCTGCCTACCGTAGTACTTTCGCCATGCTCCTGACCGAACGGCTCGTTCTTCACGCATCCACCCTGACGGCCAGCGAGCGAGCGCTGGCGGACGATCTGCAGCGCCATTACCCCGATGGCCTGCTCGATTCGGCCAGTGCCATGGCGTCGCGCGCCGGCACCAGCGCCTCTACCGTTGTGCGTCTTTTTGCCAAGCTGGGGTATGCCAGCCTGGCCGAGGTGCGCCGCGAGGCCCGCAGCGAGGTGACGGTGTTGCTGCAGACGCCCGCCCAGCGCACGCGGGCCACCATCGGCAGCGACCGCACGCTGGCCGAGTGCGTGGACGATGCCTTGCTGCACGACCAGCACAACCTCACCGCCACGCGGCAGGGGCTGGACATGGCCGTGTTCGGGGCGGTGGTGGACGCCATCAGCGGCTGCAAGGGCCGCGTTTTCGTGATGGCCGAGAAGAACAGCGTGCCCGTTTCGTCCTACCTCACCACGCACCTCAACATGTGCCGCGCGCATGTGCTGGAACTGGGCGCGGGCGCGCCGTTCGCCGTGGACCGGCTGCTGTGGACCCAGCCGCAGGATGTGTTGCTGGTGTTCACCATCCGCCGCTATTCCAACGGCGCGCTGCTGGCTGCGCAGCACTTTCGGCAGCAGGGCTGCACGGTGATCGCCATCACCGACAGCGCTGCCGCGCCCATCGTCGCGTGCGCCCACCACAGCCTGCTGGTGGCCACGGCCAATGCATCGCCGTTCGATTCGTACACCGCTGCGTTCTTCCTGTGCAACGCGTTGGTGTCGGCCGTGGCGCAGCAGCGGCACGCCGAAGTGGCGCAAACCCTGCAGCGGCGCGATGCGCTGTGGAAGGACTTCGAGGCCGACGCGGTGGATGGCCTGCGCCGCACGACGCAGCCGCCCGGGCGACCCCGCGGCGGGGCGTAGCAGCCCCACGGCCCAGTGCGGCCGGTGGAGGTTTCTACAATGGCGGAATGCTCCCACACGACCTGTTTTCCGGCGCGCCAGCGCCTTTTGGTGCTGGCGACGCCGGCCCCGCGCCGCAGTCCGATGCCGCTTCGCCGCTGCTGCAGAACCTGAACGACGAGCAACTGGCGGCGGTCACGCTGCCGGCCGGGCACGCCCTGATCCTCGCGGGCGCGGGATCGGGCAAGACCCGCGTGCTCACCACCCGCATCGCCTGGCTGCTGCAAAACGGCTACGCCACCCCCGGCGGCATCCTGGCCGTCACCTTCACCAACAAAGCCGCCAAGGAAATGGTCCTGCGCCTCTCGGCCATGCTGCCGGTGAATATTCGCGGCATGTGGATCGGCACGTTCCACGGCCTGTGCAACCGGCTGCTGCGCGCGCACTACAAGCTGGCCGGTCTGCCGCAGGCCTTCCAGATCCTGGACACGCAAGACCAGCTCTCGGCCGTCAAGCGCCTGTGCAAGCAGTTCAACATCGACGAGGAACGCTTTCCCCCGAAGCAGGTGCAGTACTTCATCAGCGGCTGCAAGGAAGAGGGCCTGCGCCCCGGCGACGTGGATGCGCGCGATGCCGATGCCCGCAAGAAGGTCGAGCTGTACCAGCTGTATGAAGAGCAATGCCAGCGCGAGGGCGTGGTCGATTTCGGCGAGCTGATGCTGCGCAGCTACGAGCTGCTGCGCGACAACGACCCGGTGCGCGAGCACTACCAGCGGCGGTTCCAGCACATCCTGGTGGACGAGTTCCAGGACACGAACAAGCTGCAGTACGCGTGGCTCAAGCAACTGGCGGGCGATACGGTGGAAGGCCATTTCCAGGCCCGCGGCAGCGTGATCGCCGTGGGCGACGACGACCAGAGCATCTACGCCTTTCGCGGGGCGCGCGTGGGCAACATGGCCGACTTCGTGCGCGAGTTCGACGTGCAGCGCCAGATCAAGCTGGAGCAGAACTACCGCAGTTACAGCAACATCCTCGATTCGGCCAACGCCCTCATCAGCCACAACAGCAAGCGCCTGGGCAAGAACCTGCGCACCACGCAAGGGCCGGGCGAGCCGGTGCGCGTGTTCGAAGCCACCACCGATCTGGCCGAAGCGCAGTGGATGGTGGAGGAGATCCGCCAGCTCGTGCGCAGCGATGGTTTTGAGCGCAAGGAAGTCGCCGTGCTCTACCGCAGCAATGCGCAAAGCCGGGTGATCGAGTCGGCCCTGTTCAATGCGGCGGTGCCCTACCGGGTGTACGGCGGGCTGCGGTTCTTCGAGCGGGCTGAAATCAAGCACGCGCTGGCGTACCTTCGAGTGCTGGAGAACCCGCACGACGACACGAGCTTTCTGCGCGTGGTCAATTTCCCGCCGCGCGGCATCGGCGCGCGCACGGTCGAGGTGCTGCAGGACGCGGCACGCAGCGCGGGCTGCTCGCTGCACGACGCCGTCACCGCCGTGCCGGGCAAGGCCGGCGCCAACCTGGGCAGCTTCGTCGCCCTGGTCGATGTGCTGCGCGAGCAGACCCAGGGAATGACGTTGCGCGGCATCATCGAGCAGATGCTCGAATCGAGCGGCCTGCTGGAGCACTTTCGCACCGAGAAGGAAGGCGCCGACCGCATCGAGAACCTGCAGGAACTGGTGAACGCGGCCGAGAGCTTCGTCACGCAGGAAGGCTTCGGGCGCGACGCCATCGCGCTGCCGGTGGACGAGCACGGCACCCCGCTCACGCAAAGCCCGGCGAGCCAGGGCCTGGACCCGGCCCTGCCCACCACCGACGAGCCGCTGCCGGGTGGCGTGGCCGGCATCGTGGACACCGATACCGGGGAGACGCTCTCGCCCCTGGCCGCCTTCCTGACCCACGCGGCGCTGGAGGCGGGCGACAACCAGGCGCAGGCCGGGCAGGATGCCGTGCAGCTCATGACCGTGCATGCGTCCAAGGGCCTGGAGTTCGATGCGGTCTTCATCGGCGGTATGGAAGAAGGGCTGTTCCCCCATGAGAACGCCATGAGCGACCGCGAGGGGCTGGAAGAAGAACGCCGACTGATGTACGTGGCCATCACCCGGGCGCGAAAGCGCCTGTACCTGAGCCACTCGCAGACCCGGCTGCTGCACGGCCAGACGCGCTACAACGTCAAGAGCCGGTTCTTCGACGAACTGCCGGAAGCCGCGCTGAAATGGATCACGCCCAAGCAGCAGGGTTTTGGCACCTTTGCTCCTAATTCAGGAGCTGGTGGCGCATATGGATCAAGCGCTAGGGGTGGATTTGGCTACAAGTCGGAATCGTTCGCCAGCCCGCCGGTCCCGGCGCAGAAGACCGCCCCCTCGCACGGGTTGCGGGTGGGATTGGGCGTTTTCCACACCAAGTTCGGCGAGGGCAAGGTGCTGGCGCTGGAGGGCACTGGCGACGACGCGCGTGCGCAGGTGAATTTCCCCCGGCATGGCACCAAGTGGCTGGCGCTGTCGGTGGCCAAGCTGACCGTGGTGGATTGACGCTCAAAGCCTTCTGCGAGAGGGGGCTGCCCGGCCAGTGCTGGCCTGGTGGCCGCCGCCCACGACTTTCTCGTCGGCACTGCAACACGCCATGTGTTATCTAAAGTAACAAGGCCATGGCATGCGAAAGCAGGGTTTACCCGGCCAGCACCCAATGGTTGTCCACCCGCGCCTTCGACAGTTCGCCGTGGTGTGCGTGGCTGCGGGGGGCCGTCTTGAGGGCCTCTTCGAGCGTATGGTCGAGCCCTGCCGCCCAGAGCGCAGTACCTTGCACCGCCAGCGCACAGACCTCGGGCAGCGCTATCAGCCGCTGCCATTCGCCTTGCGTGCAGAACGCCGCAATCCCCTGAGCTTTCGGGCAACTGACAGCCCAGCCTTCGCGGGTGGCGGCGATGCTGCCGCCATATCCGCGCAGACCGCCTCGCAGCTGGGCGGGTGGTGGGGCTGCAGCCTGCAAGCCCTTGCCATCGAAAAGCGCCAGCACGGGGGCTGCTTCACGGAGCGTCTGGCCGTCGTGTTCGGCCTGAAGCGCAATGCCCAGGACGGTTCCTTCGCTGTTCCACGCCAGGTGCCGCAGGCTCAACCGGCGATCGTCCAGCCGCCATTGGCCCAGCACTTCGCCGGTGCGGCCGTGCAGCCGCACGATGGACGAATCCATGGTGTCCAGCGCGCGCTTGACGCGGCCGGTTTCGGGGGCTGTCGGCACGCCGCCATTGGCGACGAGCAAGGTGGGGAAACCGCCCGCCAGCGTGCGACGGTCCCAGATGAGTTCATGCGCATCGATGCCTTGCGTGGGCCACGCTTGCAACGTCTCCAGCGTTTGCGCGTTGCGCTGCACGGCGAAGCTCTGGCCGGTCTCGGCATCGGTCTCGGTGGCGTAGAGCAGCCGTCCGTCCGGGGAGGCGATCACATGCCCGTTGAACGAGCGGGCGCCGTCCGACCACTGCCACACCGGTTCTCGCGCGGCGTCCGGCCACCATCGCACGAGCCAGTCGCCGGGGCGGCGCGATGCCGCCACGATGCTGCCGTCGGGCAAGGGGCACAGGCCGTGGGCGCGGGTGGGAATGTCCAGCGCGTGCGCGACCTGCAGCGGCGTGTTCTGACCGGGTTGGGCTGCCAGCACGCCGATGCGGTAGCCGCCATCCTCCTGCTGCCAGGCTGCGGCCAGTCGCAGGGTGCCCTGCGCGGCGCCCGGCCTGCCCCAGGCGGCCGCCAGCGGCACGGCCAGGCCAAGGCCCGCGCCGATGCGCAGCGCCTGCCGGCGGCTCAGGCGTATTGGCATCGACGAGGCGCCGTCCGTTCGTGCGGCCGCCATCGCGTCAGTCCCCATCGGCATCGGAGAAGCCGATGCTCACCTGCAGGGCCGGCGCGACCTCCGCCTCGGCCAGGCGTTTGAGCGCGCTCAGTTCCTTGGCCGCTTCGAGCACTTGCGGGCCGCCCTTGGCGGTGCCGGCCTTCTGGGCCGCCGCCATGGCAGCGTCGATGCGCAAGGCGGTGGCGCGCAATTGGTCGGCCAGCGGGTTCAGTCCCCGCCCGCGCAGGTAGGTTTCGAGCGGCACCAGGGCCTCGCCGGGCTTGGGCAGCGCGGCGCCTTCGGGCAGCACGGCCAGCGTGCGCAAGGCGTTCCACTCGGCGGCCCAGGCTTCGGGCGTGAGGCCGCCGGCGGCGCGCGGATAGTCCGGCGCGCGCGTGCCCTGGGCGGCGCGCAAGGGCTTTTCCATGTGGGCCCAGCGCAGGCGCTCGATGCCGCCCACCCATTGGTTGATGAACTCGCCCATGGCTTGGGTGGAGCGCTCCTGCTCGTCCTCGGCGGCCCAGTCGGTGGTGGCTGCGCCGTCGAACGCCGCCTTGAGGGCGACGGCCTCGCGCTCCACGTCCAGCGCGGCTTCCACCGCATACCGGCACGCGGACGTGGCCGGCTGAGCCGGCTGCGTCCACAGCAGCCATTCGATCGCGGGCAAGCCCTTGGCCGGCGTGCCCACGCGCTCGAAGGCCTTGGCGCCCTGTGGCTGCGTTTTGATGGCGCGCTCGATCAGCTGCGGGCGGGTGGGCGCAAAGTCGATCTGGCGCTGCGTGCGCCGCGCGATCACCGGGCCCACGGCCACGGCGCCCAGGCTTTCCCACGCGAGCATGGTGCTGCGCCAGGCGCTGCGGGCAGCGTTGAGCGCCGCGCCGGCCTGTGCGGGCGGTGCCTCGCACAGGGCGCGCAGCGCGGGCGGCAGGGCCTGCGCGGCCGTGGCGAAATCGCCCGCGCGTGGCAGCGCCCAGTGGCCGTACAGGCTTTGCAGCGCGTGCGTGGTGTCGTAGAACGGCACGGCATCGTGCCGCCAGTCGGTCTGCGCGGTGGCGGTGGCCGCAGCGCCGGCCAGGGCGCACAGCGCCACGGCGGCCAGGCGTCGAACAGGGCTCATAGCGCTCATAGGGCGAGGAGGGCGAGGAGGGCGAGGAGGGCAGGGGAAGGGGAACTTCGTCATAGCGACTCCACGAATTGCACCAGCGCATCGCGCTCGGCCTTGTTCATCTTGAGCACGTTCTGCTTGGCGCCTTCGGCTTCGCCGCCATGCCACAGAATGGCTTCGAGCACGCCGCGCGCGCGGCCGTCGTGCAGCAGGCGGGTGTGGCCGTTCACGTCCTGGATCAGTCCGGCGCCCCAGAGCGGCGGCGTCTTCCACTGCCGGCCGTTGGCCGCGAAGTCGGGCCGGTGGTCCGCCAGGGCTTCGCCCATGTCGTGCAGCAGCATGTCGGTGTAGGGCCAGATGCGCTGGCCCGAAACGGCTTTGCTGGTCAGGCGCGGGAATGGCCCTTCCCTGGTCACGTAGCTGGGGCGGTGGCAGGCGGCGCACTGGGCCTGCGCGAAGAGCGCCTGGCCGCGCTGCACCTGCACGTCGTTCACCTTGCGCCGCGCGGGCGGCGCCAGCGTGGCCTGGTAGAACACCACGTCGTCGAAGGTCTTGTCGTCGATCTCCACGCCGGGCTGGCCCTGCTGGCCGCCGCTCCTGCCGCTCGGGGCGGCCAGGCAGTCTTTCTGGGCGGGCGTGCAGGCCTCGTTGGGGAAGTGGCGCGAGGTGATGCCCATGTCGCCCACGAAGGCGCCGCCGGTCTGGTGCGCGATGGTGGCCACATTGCCCTTCCAGCCGAAGCGGCCGATCATCATGCGCGCCGAGGGCGCGTCCCACACGCGGTTGGGCACGCCCTTGATGGGGCCGGGCGCCTTGGCCTGGTCGGCGGCATTGGCCAGGATGTCGGCCTCGTCGATGGCTTCCAGCAGCCCCACGCCGATGATTTGCGGCGCGATGCGCGGGCTGATCATCACCTCGGGGTGCATGGGCCCGTACCCCAGGTCGGTAAAGCCGTATTTCGGGGCCAGCAGCGAGTACGGCGTGCCGTCGGCGAATTTGCCGTCGATGGTGTCGTAGCGCAGCGTGACACGGCCCTCGGGCTTCACGCCCGTGATGCCCGCGTTGTTGAACTGGTCGCCGTACACGGGCTCGTGCAGCGGCCCGCCGTGGCCGTCTGCGCCGGGGATCGACAGGCGAATCAGCAGCGCCACCGTGGGGTCCTTCGTTTCGCCCAGGCGGTTGAAGATTTCCGGCGGCTCGCCACGGCCGTCCTGCACGTGGCAGCCGCCGCACGAGCGCGCGATGAAGTGCGGCCCCAGGCCGTCGCGCGCCTTGGTCGAGGCGGGTGCCTCCACCCAGTTGCGGCGAAAGAACGAGTTGCCGATGACGAAGCGCGTGCGCTCGTCGTCCGGCAGGTTGGCTGCGGGGAACGAAAAGGCATTGCGCCCGGTGGCGAACACCGTGGTGTCGCCGCCGGGCTTCTCGCCCAGCGGGTCGGGGTTGCCGCTGGCGACCAGGCCCGTGGCGGCCGCCGCCAGGCCCGCGCTGGCGGTGGCCAGCCGCCAGGTGCGGCGGCGGTGGAAGGCTTTCAGGAAACGCATCGCGGCGATCAGGGTTGCACGAGGGTCAGCCGGGTGATGCCGATGGCGTTGGCGGCGGCGACCAGGTCCTTGGACTGGGCGCTCAGGCTGTCGATGGTCTTTTGGATGCGCTGGCGGCCCGGCGCGTCCTTCTCGCCGATGATTTCGCGGTCGAACGGCGCCTGGATGGCTTCGGCCGCCTTCACCGACGCGGCGATCTGCTGCGTGGTCTTCTCGGCCAGGGCCGCGTCCTTGGCGGCCACCAGGTCGCGCAGCGATGGGCCCTGCACCTGGCTGCCGTCGGCGCGGCGGTACTGGCCCAGCCACACGTTCTGAATGCCCTGCGCGTTGGTCACGGCGTCGCGGTGCGTGTTGTCGGAAAAGCAGGAGTGCTCGTCTTCCTGGTCCTGGCTGTTGAGCGCCACTTCCAGCCGCTCGCCGGCCAGTTCGCCGCGCGAGAGCGAGCCCAGGCCCACCAGCATCTTGCGCACCGATTCCTGTCCGCCCTTGGCGAACTGGGCGCGGTAGTTGTTCCTGGCTTTCGGGTCCCAGGCTTTCACGAGGAAGGTGAGGTCGTCGATGAGCAGGTCGGTGACGACGGTCAGGTACTGCCGGCGGCGGTCGGCGTTCTTGCCCTTGCCGTCCACGAAGTCCTCGAAGTTGCGGTCGCCGGGGCCGGTTTCGGAAAGGTCCTGGCCCCACAGGAAGAATTCGATCGCGTGCCAGCCGGTGGCGATGTTTTCCTCGCCGCCGCGCTCGTTCTGCCCGGACAGGGCTTTCTTGGTGATGGCGAATTTGCGGTTGTTCACCAGGCCGGCATCGGGCTTGCCTTCCACGCTGTCCACGTACGACTCGTCCATGGGCCAGGCGTTGATCTGGCCTTCGGGGCCCTTGTCGTCGTCGATCGGGCCGCCGTAGAAGCGGAAGGCTTCGGTCTGGCCGTAGAACTCGCGCGCGGCCAGCCAGGTCTTGCGGGCCTCGGCCAGCGTCTCCACCGAAGGCTTGGCGGTGAAGGCCTTGATGGCGGCCTGCATGGTTTTGGCCGCGTTCAGCGTGTCTTCGTAGTTGGCGTGCACCAGCGTGGCGTAGTGCGCCGCCACGGCATTGGCGGTGGCGGGCTGTGAGGCCTGGACGGCGGAACCTTGTGCCTGGGCCACGCCCACGGTGCCGAGCATGCCGGCAGCGGCCAGCAGGGCGGCGAGGGTGGCGGTTCTGAACAAGGGGGTCGTCATTGGCATCTCCTGGGTTGGGCAAAACGGGACGGGCAGGCGCTTGTTGGTCAGCCCGCCGAGGCAGGCGCCGTACCGCGAGCCGAGAGGGCAGCGACAGGTCAGCGGCAGCGGGAACAGGCGGCAAGGGCTGGGGCTCTTGGCCGCGCCGGGACGGCACGGCGCCCGGATGCGCCTGAGTGAGCGGGCATTATAAGAATGCGATCCATTATCATTTGAAGACAACCCTTCGCCTTGTACCGCCATGCGCGGCGTTCAAGGAAAAACCATCCTCGAAGCGGCAAAAGTGCGATGCTATTGTTTTTATAGCTATACCCCCTAGAGGAATATGCGCTGGAGGCGTTTTTCGCTCAAAGCCCCGCAATGCCGCAATGCCGCTGCGCGTTGCCTGCGGTGGCATGGCTGGACCGCATCGAAGGCGCCATGAAAAAAGCGAGGCACTGCCTCGCTTTTGGAAAGAGGCCCGGGTCCGCCGCACTGGCGATGGCCCGGAGCCGGTGACGGGCTGCGCTCAGCTCAGCTTCATCTGCGACGGCGTGCCCGTCAGGTAGCCCACGGCCGAGCCGAACTTGTCCTTGTAGTTGGCGCGCACCAGCGGATCCAGCGTGTCCTTGACCTTGCTGTGGATGCTGCCCCAGTCGCCGGCGTGCTGGAAGTTGCTCATGATGTACGTGAAGCCGTTGATCTCGTCCACGGCGTGCAGGCCGGTGGATTCGCCCCCGGCGGGGACCGACATCAGGCGCGACAGCTGCTTGGTGTCCACGTTGTACGCCCACAGGAAGTTGTTGACGTGCTGGCTGCTGTCTTCGCCGATGAACAGCGTGCGCAGCTTTTCGGAGAACTTGAGGTTGTCCGGGTTGGCGATGTTGTTCGGGTTGGCGGTGTTGCCCAGTGCGTCGGCCGTGATGTCTTCGCCGGCCAGCAGGGCCTTGGTGTCCACGGGCATCCAGTCGCTGTTGATCGCGGCGCCGGTCGTGTCCTTCTGGCCGCCGCGCAGGTTCAGCGCCATCACGGCGCCGGCCACGAGCTGCTTGGGCACCGAGATGCCGTTGCCCGGCACGTTGGCGGCATTGCCCGCGACCATCGATGCCTGGATGTTCTGCAGCGCCGAGTAGGCGATCTTGTCCTTGGCGTTGACCGTGGTGCCTTCCATCTTGGTGAAGCCCAGGCTGGCGCCCAGCAGGGCGGCGTAGCGGTGGGTTTCCAGGAAGGCGGCGGCCTTTTCCATACCGGCGTTCAGCTTGATCCACTCGGTCTTGCCGTTGACGACGATCTTGGTGAAGGTCGCGTCCTTCGGGTCGGCGCTCGCCACCGTCATGATGTCCGTGGGCTTGAGCTGGTTGGCCAGGGCTTCGATTTCGGCGCTGGTGGCCGAACCCAGCTTGATCCAGGTCAGGGGAGCGGCGCCGGTGGCGGCGGGGTCGATGGAGAAGCCCGCGCCGACCTTGGCGGCATACAGCGTGCCGGAGGACAGGTCCTTTTCCTTGTCGGCCACGAAGACGAAGTAGGCGCTGTTGGTGGCGTCGTCACCCATCAGCGCGGTGCGCTGGTCGGGCATGACCTGCACCAGTTCGTGCGAGATGCGGCCCATGCAGAAATGCTTCTTGATGCTGGCGGTGCCGTCGGCGTTCACCGTCACTTCGGGCATGTGGCCGTAGTGGTAGGGGTTGGCCGCCGTTTCGCTGCCGAACAGGTTCTTGCTGTAGGCCTTGAACTGTGCGTTGGAGGCGATGGTGAAAGCGTCGGGCTCGTACTCTTCGCTGGACAGGTGGGTGCCCCAGGGCGACAGGCTGGCGCCGCAGGTGATCCACAGGCCGTGCACCTTGGAGGTGTCCACGTTGTGGTACTTGACCAGCGACAGCTTGCCGGTGGCGGGGTCCTGGTCCAGGCTCAGCACGGCGATGGGGGAGGGCAGCTTGCCGTACATGTCGGTCTTGCCGTCCTGCGCCCAGGTGGTGTATTCGAACTGCACCACGGCGAACACGGGGTTGCCCTTGACGCCATCGACCTTGGCATTGGCCACGGTCAGCAGCGACGTGCCGTCCGGCGAGTCTGAGAAGAACTGGCGTTCCTTGCCAGCCACGGTGGTGTCGATGATGGCCTTGTTGTTGATGTCCACATAGCCGCCCGCGAGGATCTTGCCGCCCTTGCCGTCCGATACCATGTCGCCCGTCACGAAGAAGGGCTGATAGGCCAGCTGGTAGTTCTGCACCGAGTTGTCGCTGAACTTCACGCTCATCGTGGAGCCGACGGTGGTGGTCGCCATGGCGGCCGGGTTGGCGAGCGTGGGCGCGGCCATCGGGCTGAAGCTGGCCGATGCGAACGTGGCGCCATCGCTGCCGCCGCCGCAGGCAGCCAGCAGCGACGCGGAAGCGCTGGCGCCCAGCGGCAGCATCGGCACGCCGGCGAGGAATTGCAGGGCCTTGCGGCGGGTGGGCATCGGGGTGTGGGACATCGTTTTGTTCCGGAAAGGGAGAGGTGCGGTACGCCGCCAGCGACCACCGCAGGAAAGCGGCATGCCGGCGAGCCAAACGCGGAACCGGCGCAATGCCGCTTCCACTGCACGCATGCTAGGAATGCGCCGTGACAGCGATTTGAAGAAACGATGACAGTCGCGTGACGATGCCGGGCCGACCGCCCGGATGGCCGCGCCATGCCCCTGATCGAACCCGGCCGGAACGGACTGCGGCGGTCCGGTCGGCTTGGGCGGTGCTGCGGTGCCGCGCCGACCCGGGCTTTCAGGCCCCGCAGCGGCCGCAGGCTGCGGGGCTCAGAGCGGGCCGGGCGTGGAGCTGGCCGGGGTGTCCGCCGTGGGCGGGACGAGGCGTTCCGGCGGCTCGAAGCAGTCGCGGAACGAAAACACCACCGAGGTGAAGAACATCGCCGCCAGCATGAGGGCCGTGCCGACCATGATGCCCCCCGCGATGCCGGCGCCCAGGCCCAGCAGCGCCAGCAGCGTCACCGCGATGCTCACCACGATGCCGGCGCCCAGGAACACGCCCGTCCAGGCCAGGCCGTACACGGTGAACGCACCGAAATTGCGCAGGCACGCCACCATGCTGAAGAACAGGGCCTTCACCGGCGGCACGCCGTGCCAGTGGACCAGGCCGGGCGCATGCCAGAACAGCAGCGACAGCGGAACGTACAGCGCCAGCGCCACCCACATGGCCGCCTGGAAGTCGCCGGCTTCGGCCACTTCGCGGGTGAGCTGCTCGCCGCCCAGGTACACGCGGGCGAACTGACCGTCGTCCACCAGCGCCGAGATCGCCATCACGGCCAGAAAGCCGACGGCGTACAGGGCGCCCAGGATGAGCATGTCGCGCAGCCGCTGGCGCCCGGTGCGAAACGCCACCAGCAGCAGCGCCGGCGTCGGAAAGCGCCCCTGCGTCGCCTCGCCCGCGGCCACCATCATGGCCAGCGTGGCCGAAGGCAGCAGGGCCAAGGCCACGGCCGGCCCGATCAGCGGCAGCAGCGTGGCCAGCGACATGGCGGCCATGGTCATGAAGAACAGGGCCGCCAGCGCCATCGGCTGGCGCCAGAAGACGCGAATGCCGAGCCGGACCCACTCAAGGCCGGCGCGGGCGGGAACGATGTGGAGTTTCATGGGTGGATTGTGGTGGAGGGGCTTCGGCCGTGCGCCGGCCAGGGGCATGCGGCCATCGGCATGCCGCGGGTGCCGTCGTCAGGCATGCACGGGATGTGCCAGGCGTTGGCGCAGCACGCGCTCGAAATGCGTGGGGTCGTGGGGTGTCAGCAGCGAGGCCTCGCGCGGCAGGTAGAAGTCCCACAGCCGCGAAATCCAGAAACGCAGCGCCCCCGAGCGCAGCATGGCGGGCAGCAGCGTGCGCTCGTCGGCCGTGAGCGGGCGCACGCTCTGGTAGGCGTCCAGCATCGCCCGGGCCCGCGCGCCGTGGTGCGCACCCGTGGGCAGATCGATGCACCAGTCGTTCAGGCACACGGCCAAGTCGAACAGGAAAGTGTCCACGCCCGCGAAGTAGAAGTCGAAGAAGCCGGTGAGCTCTTCGCCGTCGAACATCACGTTGTCGCGGAACAGGTCGGCATGCACCGGCCCGCGCGGCAATGCGGCGTAGCCGGCCGAGGCGGCCACGTGGTTCTGGTAGGCCAGTTCGGCGCGCAGCAGTGCGGCCTGTTCGGGGCCGACGTGGGGCAGCACGGCAGGAACCGTCTCGTTCCACCAGGCCAGCCCGCGCAGATTGGGCTGGCGGCGTTCGTAGTCGCGCCCGGCCAGGTGCATGCGCGCCAGCGTGGCGCCCACGGCGGCGCAGTGCACGGCCTCGGGGGCCAGCTGGCTCTTGCCGCGCAGCTTGCTCACCACGGCGGCCGGCTTGCCGGCCACGCTGTGCAAGATGTCGCCGTGCTTGTCGGCCCGCGGATCGGGCACGGGAATGCCCGCGTGCGCCAGATGCTTCATCAGGTGCAGGTAGAACGGCAGCTGCTCGGCCGTGAGGCGCTCGAACAGCGTGAGCACGTACTCACCCTGGTCGCTGGTGAGAAAGTAGTTGGTGTTCTCGATCCCGCCCTCGATGCCGCGCAGCGATGCCAGCGTGCCCAGTTGCAAACGGCGCAGCAGATCGCGCGCCTCTTTCTTGGAGACTTCGGTGAAGACGGCCATCGCTCAGCGCAAACGAAGAAAAGGAAAAAGAAAAGGGAGGGGAGAAAAGAAGCGGAAAGCGCGAAGGCCACGGGTGCGGCAGCAAAGGCCGCCGCAGATGCCCGGGCTCACGCGGGCGAGGCGCGCAAACCTCAGAACTTGATCACGTTCCACACGCGCGGGGCGGTGTTGGTTTCGGCGCCGTTGCGGGGCCGGGTGCGTGCGCCTTCGCCGGGCTGGATCTCGTATTCGGGCATGCTGCCGGTCTTGGGCTGCACCGTGATGCTCTGCGTCTGGCCGCCCACGCGCAATTCATTCACGCGGCTGCCTTCGTCTTCGACCTGGATGCGCTCGACGCGCTGGTTCTGGCGGCCGTCCGCTTGCTCCTGATTTGGTAGCTGCTCGCGCTGATCCACTGTGCGCTGGGCCGCATTTTGATCAGTGGTCTGGGCCAGGACGGGGCCGGCAGCCAGTGCCAGCAGGAAGAGGGTGTGGACAGCGCGCATGGGCGGATTGTAGAGCGCCGCACCTGGCGGGCGCGCAGCGCGGGGCACAATCTGCGGCTATGAGCAAACCCAAGACCCTGGTGCTGGTGGACGGCTCCAGCTATCTGTACCGCGCCTACCATGCCATGCCCGACCTGCGGGCCGTACCGGGCGACCCGGCCAGCCCGGCCACGGGCGCCATCCGCGGCATGGTCAACATGATGCAGGCCCTGCGCCGCGAAGTGCGCGCCGACTATGCCGCCTGCGTGTTCGACGCCTCGGGCAAGACCTTCCGCGACGACATCTATCCCGAGTACAAGGCGCAGCGCGCCCCCATGCCCGACGACCTGCGCAGCCAGATCCCGGCGATCCACGAAGTGGTGCGCCTGCTGGGCTGGGCCGTGCTCGATGTGCCCGGCGTGGAGGCCGACGACGTGATCGGCACGCTCGCCGTCACCGCCGCGCGCCAGGGGGTGGAGGTCATCGTCTCCAGCGGCGACAAGGACATGAGCCAGCTGGTGGATGCGCACATCACCATCATCGACACGATGAGCGGCAAGAAGCGCGACATCGCCGGCGTGACGGCCGAGTTCGGCGTGCCGCCGCACCTGATGGTCGATTACCAGACCCTGGTGGGCGACACCGTGGACAACGTGCCCGGCGTGCCCAAGGTCGGTCCCAAGACGGCTGCCAAATGGCTCATGGAATACGGCTCGCTCGATGCGCTGATGGAGCGCGCGGCCGAGATCAAGGGCGTGGCGGGCGAGAACCTGCGCAATGCCCGCGACTGGCTGCCCACCGGCCGCCAGCTCGTCACCATCCGCACCGACTGCGACCTGGCCGCGCACGTGTCCGGCCTGCCCTCGCTGGATGCCCTCACCACCGGCGCGCAGGACGCCGCTTCGCTCAAGGCCTTCTACGAACAGTACGGGTTCAAGGGCCTGGCCCGGGCCATCGACATCCAGGAAGCCCCGCCCGAGCTGCTGGAAGAAGACGCGGCCAAGTCCGGCAAGGGCCGCCGCGGCGCCGCCATGAACCCGTCGCCCGGCCTGTTCGACGAGCCGGCCGAAGCCGCCGCCGCCAAAGTCAGCAACCTGCAATACGACACCGTGCTCACCTGGGAAGCCTTCGACGCCTGGTTCGCGCGCCTGCAGGCGGCCGATCTGGTGGCGATCGACACGGAGACCACTTCGCTCGACGAGATGCGCGCCGAGATCGTCGGCATCAGCTGGAGCGTGGAGGCCGGCACGGCCGCCTACGTGCCGCTCATGCACGACTACCCCGACGCGCCAACGCAATTGCCCCGCGACGAAGTGCTGGCGCGGCTCAAGCCCTGGCTGGAGGACGGCACGCGCAAGAAGCTGGGCCAGCACGTCAAATACGACCGCCATGTGCTGGCCAACCACGGCATCGAAGTGCAGGGCTATGCCCACGACACCATGCTGCAGAGCTATGTGCTCGAAGTGCACAGGCCGCACGGCCTGGGCAGCCTGGCGGAGCGGCACCTGGGACGCAGCGGCATCCATTACGAAGACCTGTGCGGCAAGGGCGCCAAGCAGATTCCGTTCAGCCAGGTGTCGATCGAGCTGGCGGCGGAGTATTCGTGCGAGGACTCCGACCAGACGCTGGACGTACACCGCGTGCTGTGGCCCCAGTTGCAGGCCGACGACAAGCTGCGCGGCATCTACGAGCTGGAGATGGCCAGCAGCGAGGCGCTGTACCGCATCGAGCGCAACGGCGTGCTGGTGGATGCGCCCATCCTCGCGCAGCAAAGCCATGAACTGGGCCAGCGCATCCTGCAGCTGGAAACCGAGGCGTACGAGATCGCGGGCCAGCCGTTCAACCTGGGCAGCCCCAAGCAGCTGGGCGAGATCTTCTTCGACAAGCTGGGCATGCCCGTGGTCAAGAAGACCGCCACCGGCGCGCGCAGCACCGACGAAGAGGTGCTGGAAAAGCTGGCCGAGGATTACCCCCTGCCCGCCAAGCTGCTGGAGCACCGCAGCCTGTCCAAGCTCAAGGGCACCTACACCGACAAGCTGGCGCAACTGGCCCATCCGTCCACCGGCCGCGTGCATACGCACTATGCGCAGGCCGTGGCGGTGACGGGCCGCCTGTCCAGCAACGACCCCAACCTGCAGAACATTCCCATCCGCACGGCGGAAGGCCGGCGCGTGCGCGAGGCCTTCGTGGCGCCGCCCGGGCGCCTGATCGCCAGCGCCGACTACAGCCAGATCGAGCTGCGCATCATGGCCCACCTGAGTGGCGACGCTTCGCTGCTGCACGCCTTCACCGAAGGGCTGGACGTGCACCGCGCCACGGCGGCCGAAGTGTTCGGCGTGGACGTCAGCCAGGTCAGCAGCGAACAGCGCCGCTACGCCAAGGTCATCAATTTCGGGCTCATCTACGGAATGAGCAGTTTCGGCCTGGCCAAGAACCTGGGCATCGAAACCAAGGCCGCGGCCGCCTACATCGACCGCTACTTCCAGCGCTACCCGGGCGTGAAGGCGTACATGGACGAAACCAAGGCCCTGGCGAAGACCAAGGGCTATGTGGAAACCGTGTTCGGCCGGCGCCTGTACCTGCCCGAGATCAACTCGCCCAACGGCCCGCGCCGCAGCGGCGCGGAGCGCGCGGCCATCAACGCACCCATGCAGGGCACGGCGGCCGACCTCATCAAGAAGGCCATGGTGGCGGTGCAGGACGTGCTGGGCGCCGAAAAGCCTGGGGTGCTGATGATCATGCAGGTGCACGACGAACTGGTGTTCGAGCTGCCCGAGAGCGAGGTCGACTGGGTGCGCCGCGAGATTCCCCGGCTGATGGCGGGCGTGGCGGACTTGAAGGTGCCTCTGCTCGCGGAAGTCGGCATGGGGCCGAACTGGGACAAGGCGCATTGACGCCAGCGGTGCGCTGACGCCCGGCGCTGCGTGCGCCTGACGCGCTGTAGCCGGTCGGTCAGTGGCCCGTTACAGGCCCGTGAACGGCACGTCAACGGCCCATCAACGTCCCTCAATGGCCCATGAGCGCAGGCAGCGCTTTCTCGCAGGCGTCTCCGCAGAGGAACCGCTTCGATTCAGAACGGGCCGCCTGTTCAGTCAGGTACCCGGCACCCGCCGCGTGGATGCGCCAGGCGTACCGCTTGCCACCCTTCGTCAGCGTGCCGGAAACGCTGCACGGCAGGATGATCGCCTCCGCATCGAACCGGCTCGCTGAGACTTCGGCCGCTGTCGAAAAATAGGTTTCCACATCCTTCGCTGCCAACGTGAGCGTTTCACAGCCCATCGTGGCTTGGGTGTGGTCGATGGCGTGTTCAAGGGGATGCGCCACCGCATGCCCTGGCATGCCGGCCGGACTCGGCAAAGCCAGCCAGAACCAAGCAAGCCCTCCCGCCGCGCAGGCGATCAGCGCCGCGGCACCCAGCCTTGGGGATTGGGGTCGGCCGGCTTTCATTGCCCCGTCGGTGCGAGGCCGATGCATCAGGATCAAGATGCCGGGCAGTCCGCCGCGACATCCGATCCCAGCGGGAGGTAGTAATGGGCTTTCGGCGTCCACTGGCCCTTTGCGCCGCTTTCCGCGATCTTCACGTGCATTCCCTCGCTGGAGAGGCAGTGGTCCACGCGCACCCTGGCCTTGCGGTCCGGCCATCGCAGCACGATGCGGTGGGCCGACGTGCGTGTGGCCACCGCGTTCTTTTGCAGCAGCAGGCCCACGAAGCCTTCATCGGGCGCTTTCTGGAATTGCGCCTCGCGTTCATCCACGGGCACCGCGTCTTCGCCGCGGTATTGGAGGATGGAGGCCTCCTGTGCGGCCGCGCCCGGCTGCACGCAGCACTCCGGCTTCTTGCCCATCGGCGGAGACAGCCGCAGGTAGTGCTGCGGCTCGCCGTCCGGCTGCGGTTGGGCCATGACCAGGCGGGGCGCATCGGGCCGGCGCGCGTCCAGGATGCCGACACGGGACGACACCGCCTGGGCCGACGGTGCCGACGGTGCCGACGGTGCCGATGGGGCAGGCTGGGCGGCCGGCGGGGCTCCCGCTTGCGCGGCCATGCCGCTGAAAAGCATGCCCAGCAGCGCGAGCACGGCGGGGCGCACCGACCGGCCCGCAGAAAAACCGCCGGCGCCGGTGCGGCGCGCAGGGGCGCCTTCAACGGGGCGTTCAGTGCCCATCGTCGGACCAGTGCGGTGGGTCGGACACCAGCTTGTAGACACCGTAGGTGGCGCCGAGGGCGTGCAGTTGCGCAGCGGTGGTGACAGTGGTGCTGGTGCCAGTGGCATTGTTGAAAGCCTTCCCTGAATAATTGGTGATCGTCATGTCGATGGCACGGCCCTCGGAGTGCCGCGAGGCGAGGGCCGGCGCATACACGATGCCATAGCCCGCAACCATCTGGTTGGCCGCGACCCGGGAGGCGCCCGCATTGACCGCTCCGGTGGCGCCGCGGTGCACCCATTCGATGTCCACGCCCGCCATGGCCGGCACGGTGCCGGCGTCCAGGTTCTCGCGCGCGATGCGCCATGCGTAATGCATGAGGTAGGCGCGTTCGGGCGGTCGCATCGTGGCGGAAATGGCAACCGATGCACCGCCGGCCTGCAGCGCGGCGATGAAGCTGTCCACCTTGGTGCGAAAGCTCGCGATCAGATCGCTCGTCTGGTTGCTGGTCGGAAATCTGGCCACCCATGCGCTGCCACTTAAATCTGCCATGCCTGTCTTTCTGAAAAAAGGTTGTCGGTGATGTTCTGGAACTGGAGGGAACCAGGACACGGAGAAAGGAAGAATGCGCCGCCGGAACACGGGCTTGCTCGCCGGCTCCGTCGCGCAATGCAGCGAGCCTATCGGTCTCTCATGACCGCCGTGCGGCATCTGTGTCAAATTGCTTCAACGGCAGAGCTGGGCAAGATGCTTTTTGATGCAATATGGCTGGCTTCGCCGTTCAAGAAAAGCCCGTTTCGCCATGCGCTTGCGCCACATCGAAGTCTTCAATGCGGTGATGCTCACCGGCAGCGTGAGTGCCGCCTCGCGGCTCATCAACGTCACCCAGCCTGCGGTCAGCCGCATCCTGGCGCATGCCGAGCTGCAGTTGGGCTTTCCGCTTTTCCACCGCATGAAGGGCCGCCTCGTGCCCACGCGCGAGGCGCAGACGCTCTACCCGCACATCGAACGCTTGTTCAACCAGCTCGACGATGTGCAGCGGCTCGCCAACAGCCTGCGCGGCCAGCAGCGTGAGGGGGAACTGCACGTGCTGAGCGTGCTGGCCCTGAGCCACGAAGTCATGCCGCGCGCACTGCACGCCTTTCGCAAGCTGCACCCCCGATGTGGCGGTGCGCATCGATGCGCTGCATTCGCCCCAGATCGTCTCGGCCCTGGTGCTGCAGGAGGCGGACATCGGCTTCGTATTCAGTGCGCTGGTGCATCCATCGCTGGCGCAGGAAACGCTGGCCGAAGGCCGTGTGGTGTGCGTGGCGCCCAAGGGCACTTTGGACGCGGCCATCGTTCAGGCAGGCGTGGTGCACCTCGCCGATCTGGCCCATACGCCCGTGATCCGGCTGGAGGCGACCGATCCGCTCGGCACGATGGTGAACCATGCCAGCCGCGAGGCCGACGTGGGGCTGCAGGCGGCCTTCACCGTGCAGACCTACCACGCGGCGCTGGCGCTCGCGCACCACGGGCTGGGGGTGGCGCTCGTGGATGTATGCACTGCGGCTTCCGCCGATCTGTCCCGGGTGGACGTGCTCGCGCTGGCGCCCCGCATCGCCGTGCCCGTGAAGGCTTTGCGCATGGTGAACCGGCCGGCCTCGTTGCTGACCGATGCCATGGTGCGCTGCATGCGGGAGGCGGTGGCGCAGACCTTGGCGTCGACCGGGCTGACGGAACGCGACTGACTTTGCGGCGGCTCAGGCGTGCGCCGTTGACTGCTGCATCTGTTTCGCCAGCAGCGCGGCCGTGCCGAAGGCCAGCGTGAAGCCCAGTGCGCCGTGGCCCGTGTTGATCCACAGGTTGGCGGGGCCTGCATCCGCGCGGCCTGCAATGGGCAGGCCGGTGGGCGTGGCGGGGCGCATGCCGGTCCAGGGGCGCAGCGCGTCCGCGGGCGCTTCGTGCCCCAGCACGGTGCGCACCGTGGCACGCAGGCCGTCGATGCGCGCGGGCGAGATGCTGTGGTCGTGGCCCACGAGTTCGGCCATGCCCGCCACGCGCAGCCGCTGCCCCAGCCGGGCAAACACCACCTTGCGCCCGGCATGCGTGACGTTCATGCGCGGCGCCCACGGCGCACCGTCCGGCGCGTCGAGCGTGACGCTGTAGCCTTTGATGGGATAGACCGGCAGGCGCACGCCCAGCTGGCGTGCCACCGCCACGCTACCGCTGCCCAGCGCCAGCACGAAGCGTTGCGCCTGGATCGGCCCCGCGCTGGTGCGCACCGCGGCGATGCGGCCCTGTGCAAGGTCGAAGCCCTGCACCTGCGCGCCCAGTTCGAAGCGGGCGCCGCGCCGGGCGAGCAGCGCGTGAAGGCCCTCGCACACCTTCTGGCAGTCGGCTGCGCATTCGCTTGGGGTGTGGATGGCCCCGGCGATGTGCGCGGCGTGGTGGGCGAGGGCAGGTTCCAGTTCCACGCACCGCTGGGCGGAAATCGACGCCTGTTCGCTGCCCCAGGCGCGCTGCAGTTCCATTTGCCTTTCGGCCGCAGCGAGGCTTTCCGGCGTGCCATAAAGCACCAGTTTGCCGGTGTCCGAAAAATCGCAAGACAGCGCTTCGCGGGCCCGCATGGCCTCGAAACCGGCGCGGCTGCGCACGGCCAGCGCCAGCAGTCGTTCGGTGGTGCGGCGCGATGTGGCGCTGTTGCAGGCCGCCAGAAACTGCAGGGCCCAGCGCCACTGGTGCGGGTCCCACTGCAAACGCAGCTGCAGCGGCGATTCGCGCGACAGCAGCAGCTTGGGCAACTGCGCCCAAAGCCCGGGGTCGGCCAGGGGCTGCACGTAGCTGTAGCTCAGCTGTGCGCCGTTGCCGCCGCTCGCACCGCCGCCCACGGGCCCCTGGTCGATCACCGTGACGCGCATTCCCTGGCGCTGCAGTTCGTAGGCGGTCGCCAGGCCCACGATGCCTGCTCCCATCACACATGCATCCATATCGCTCGATTCCCTTGGTTGTCCGTGGACAGTACTCTAAGGACGGCGGGCCTCGTTGAACAATGCCAAACCGCGCGGGACACATGCCGGCAAGTTATGCGTGGCACCGGGCGGTGGCTTGCATCGCCCGAGCGGGCCCGGAGATTGCTTCCGGCGCTCTATGGTCAATGCGGATGGCATAACTTTTCGTCATGGCCCATGCTGCCGAATGAATTGTTCAAAGCGGTGCCGAGTTCCTAAAGTGCCGTGGCACCCGCGCCGTTCCTCTCACTTTTTCTCTCCCTTTGTTTCCGTCAAGGAGTTCTCATGAAGCCATTCCTGTCTGCAGCCGTCCTTGCCGTCGGCGCTTTCGCTGCCACGGCGGCCAATGCCGATACCCTGCAGAAAATTGCCGAGTCGGGAAAGATCACGCTGGCCTATCGGGAATCGTCGGTGCCCTTCAGCTACCTGGCGGGCCCCGGAGAGCCGATCGGCTTTTCGGTGGAGATCTCCAATGCCGTGGTGGAGGCGGTGCGCGCCAAGCTGAAGAAGCCGTCGATCAAGGTGGAACTGCAGGCCGTCACGTCGCAGAACCGCATTCCGCTCATCACCAACGGCACGGTGGACCTGGAGTGCGGCTCCACCACCAACAACTCCGCGCGCGGCAAGGATGTGCAATTTGCCGTGAACTATTTCTACACCGGCACCCGCTTGCTCACCAAGAAGACGTCGGGCGTGCAGAACTACGCCGATCTGGCCAAGAAGAAGGTCGCCAGCACCAGCGGCACCACCAACGCGCAGGTCATCCGCAAGTACAGCCGCGAGAACAACCTGGACATGGACATCGTGCTCGGCAAGGACCATGACGACTCCATGCTGCTGGTCGATTCGGGCCGTGCGGAAGCGTTCGCGATGGACGACATCCTGCTCTTCGGCCTGAAGGGCAATGCCCGCAATCCGGCGGACTGGGTGGTGGTGGGCGATTCGCTGCAGGTCGAGCCCTATGCCTGCATGATGCGCAAGGACGACCCCCAGTTCCAGGCGCTGGTGAACGGCGTCATCGGCGCAATGATGAAGTCTGGCGAGTTCGAAAAGCTCTACACCAAGTGGTTCATGTCGCCCGTGCCGCCCAAGGGCCAGAACCTGGGCCTGCCCATGTCCAAGGAGCTGCGCGACAACCTGGTGGCGCAAAGCGACAAACCCGCCAACTGACCCGTCACCGATCGCCACGCCACCGCTTCCGAGGGGTTTTCATGATGACGGCGACTTTGTCCGTGCCCGCCTTGCAGCCCCGCATGGTCGGCATCCTCGGGGGCATGGGGCCCGCGGCCGGGGCTGATTTCGTGCGGCTTTTCGTGGAGGCTTGCACGCGCCGCATGGAGGCGCTGGGCATTCCCGTGCGCGACCAGGCCTATCCCGAACACTGGCTGGCGCAAGTGCCCATTCCCGACCGCACGGCGGCGCTGGGCGAGCGCATGCCCAGCGCATCGCAGCCTGCCGAACCGATGGCGCAGGCCACCGGCCGGCTGGCGGCGCTGGGGGTTCAGGCGATGGCGATCGCGTGCAACACCGCCCATGCCTGGCATGCAGAACTGCAGCAGCGGTTTCCGCAGGTCACAGTGCTTCATGGCATGCGCGAGGTGGCGGCGGCTTTGTCGGCTGCGCGGGAGCCGCGCGTGGGATTGCTCGCCACGCAAGGCTCGTACGACACCGGCCTTTACCAGGCCGCGCTGGCGGAGCAGGGCGTGGTCTGCGTGCTGCCCCTGCCGCATGAGCGCGAGCAGCTCATGCAGGGGATCTACGGCGGGGTGAAGGCTGGCGACTACGCGCTGGCCCGCAGCCGCTTTGCCGCCGTGTCGCAGGCCCTGCGCGAGCGCGAGGGCCTCTTCACGCTCATCATGGGCTGCACTGAAATTCCGCTGGCTCTGGACGAAGCGGCGGCGGGCACGCGACTGGTCAACCCCTCGCAGGTGCTGGCCGAAGCGCTGGCACGGCATGCCTATGCGGGCGTGCAGGCCGTGGCGAAGGCTGAGACCCTCGCCAGCGCCTGACCGGCCTCAGCCCCACAGCGCGGGCTTGTGGACCATCAGGTAATAAATCGCCAGCATCGCCACGAAGGCCGGGTAGCCCAGGGCTTCCCACCACCGCGCATAGCGGTTGTAGAGCGCTGGCATCGGCGTGCCATGGGCCGCCGCATCGCGGGCGATGGCGGCCATGCGCCACTGCAGCCACAGCACCGGCAGCCAGCACAGGCCCGCCAGCCCGTAGAGCCCGATCGATGCTGCGAGCCACGGCGTGGACAGCGGCCAGCCGGCCATCATCGCCATGGCGACACCGGTCACCGGCTGCACGATGCCGGCCGGCGTGGTGAACCAGGTGTCCGCCCGCACCACCAGCCGCGACACCACGGCCTGGGCCGCCACGCTGCCGCTGCGGTTGGCGAAGAACAGGTAGAACGCCGAGCCGAAGCCCGTGCCCACCAGCAGCACGCTGGACAGGATGTGAACCCATTTGAGCGCAAGGTAGGTGTTCATGTGCGGGGCGCTTTCAAGAGAACGATGAGGATGGCGGCGATGGGCAGGTTCTTGAGCAGCGGGCCCAGCGGGTCCAGCCACAGCGTGGGCAGCAGAACCGTCGCGATGGCGGTCATCACGCCCATCAGCACGAGCGCCATGGCATCGGTGGTGCGCCCGGGGCGCAGCCACAGCGCCAGGCCGATGGCGGTGTCGGCCGCGATGCCGCCCCACACCAGGGCCTGGATCCAGGCTTCGTTCTGCAGGCCGCCGCGCACCAGCAGGTCGCGGCCCTGGCCTTGCGCTTCGATGGCGCTGGCCAGCGCCGTGCCCAGCCATACCAGGACGAGGCTGCCGCGCAGCCATCGGGCGGTGGCGGCGTTCATCGTGCAGCCGGCGCCCAGGCGCTTTCGACCAGGCGGCGGTAGGGGGTGGCTTCGTGTCCCAGCAGGCGCCGAAGGGCGGCGGGGTCGGCCGTGTTGTCGCTGCCCAGCAGGGCGAGCGTTTCGCTGCACCACGGTACGCCGGGCACCTGGTCGCCCAGGCGCGCACTCAGGCGGCTGAGCGGCTCTGGCAGCCGCAGCACGCGGGCCGGGCCGTGGCCGCTTTGCTGGCGCAGGCTGGCGATCAGGCCGGCCATGGGCACGGCCTCGGGGCCGCTGCATTCGATGAGGCCGGTGGTGTCCTGTGCCGGGCCCATCAGGGCCACCACGGCATCGGCCAGGTCATGCACCGACACGGGCTGCACGCTGGCCTGCAACACGGCCCCAGGCAGCACCACCACGGGCAGCCGGGCCAGGTTCATGAACAGCGCGCTGCTGGCACCGCCGCGGCCGAACACGATGCTGGGCCGCAGCACCACGCCGGAGACATCTCCGCGCGCGGTGAGGCCGAGCAGGTGCGTGTCGGCCGCGCGCTTGGTGGCGGCGTAGCGCGTGCCGCTGCCCGCGATGCCGAGCGCGGAGATCTGCACGATGCGCCGCACGCCGGCCTGGGCGCAGGCATCGAACAGCGCCACGGGCGTGTGCTGGTGCAGGGCGTCGATCGGGCGGGCGCGGGTGTCGCGCAGCACGCCCACGGCATTCACCACGGCGTCGATGCCTGCCAGGCGCGGCAGCCACACGGCGGGGCTGGTGTCATGGGCGAAGTCCATGGCCACCTCGCCGGGCTGGCTGGCGAGGTGGCGCGGTGAAACGCCACCGTGCACGGTGTGGCCTGCGCGTTCGAGTGCGCGCTGCACCGTGCGGCCGATGAATCCGGTCGAGCCGGTCAGAAGGATGTGCATGGCATGGGCCTTTGAAAGAATGAAAGAAGGGCAGACGGCTGCGCGGTTCGCGGAGGGCTGCTGCGCCTCAGAGCCGGCATTGGTCGTCGCCGGGCTTGCAGTGGCGGGCCGCCGCGCGCCGGGCCGCGGCGCCGCTCGCGCGTTCGAACAGGCCCTGCACCAGCCACTGGGGCAGCCGGTAGCGGTTGCGGGCCAGCACCGGGTAGACCTTGTCGGCCAGCGGGCCGATCACGGGCCAGCGCGTGGCGGCGGTGACCCAGCCCAGGCCGACCGCTTCGTAAGCCGCGCGGAACACCGCCACGCCCCGCAGCAGGCCGCCGTCGGCGCGGCGCGCATGGATGAGGGTCAGAAGCTCTTCCTGGCTCGTACCGGCGGGAGGGCCTTCGAAGTCGGGCGCCCAGACGTCGGCGAAGCGCAGCAGGCCGGCCGTGTTGCGCACCATCAGGTTGCCCATCTCGGCGGCGCACAGGCGGCAGCGGGAATCGAAGTACAGGGTCAGGGGATAAACGGCCGGGTCGAGGGGGGCTGCGGAACTCATCTTTCAATCCTTCCGAAATTTCATTCAAAACAGAAATAATCTGGCAAAAAAAACCGCATGAGGCGTCAAGGCGGGGAGGGCGCCTTGCCCGCCTCGCCGCCCCGCACGAACTTCTGCACGCTGGCCCCCAGGCGCAGCACCTTGTCCAGGGTCGATGGGGAAAGCCGCAGCATTTCGTCGGCCCACACGCCCAGCGAATCCATGAGGTGCAGCGTTTCGCGCACGCGGTCCTGTGCGTCGGCGGTTTCGCCGGCGAAGTCGGGGCGGGCCACCAGCTCGCGCAGCATGCGCACGGTGGGGTCGAATTCGCGCTCCTTGCGTTCGCGCACCACGGTGCGAAACAGCTCCCACACGTCAGTGGAAGTTTCGAAATAGTCGCGCCGGTCGCCCAGCACGTGCGTGGTGCGGATCAGGTTCCAGTTGAGCAGCTCTTTCAGGCTGTTGCTGGCATTGGAACGGGCCACGCCCAGGGTTTCGCAGATCTCTTCCGCGTGCAAGGGGCGGCCATGAAAGAAGAGCAGCGCGTGGATCTGGGCCACGGTGCGGTTCACGCCCCAGGCGGTGCCCATCTCTCCCCAATGGACCACGAAACGTTGGGCGATGTCGGTGAGTTGCATGGGCGCAGTCTAGGCTTTCTTTTATTTCTGTCAAGACAGAAATAAAAGGCGGGTTGATGCGGTGGAGATGCCATGCCGCGCCAAGTGCGATGGCTTCGGAATCCCGCGTGCCTCTGCGGGGCATGCCGTCAGAGGCTGCAGGCCCTAGACTCCTGCGCTGCCGATCCCTTCACCCAACCAGGAGCCAGACCATGCTGCGTGACGACCTCAAGACCGATTTCGATGCCCTCTTGCCGGGCCAGAGCACCGAAGCGGGCGCGACCCGCCGAACCGCGATGCGCGTGGCCCTGGGTGCCGGCTTCGGGGTGGGCTACGCCGCCGCAGCCATGCCCGTGATGGCGCAAACGGCCATCCAGACCCCTGCGGACGGTCTGACGGCCGGCAAGGTGAGCATCGAAGTGAACGGTTTCAAGGTGCCGGCCTACCGCGCCGCGCCAGCGGGCAAGACCGACCTGCCGGTGGTGCTGGTGATCCAGGAGATTTTCGGCGTGCACGAGTACATCGCCGACACCTGCCGCCGCTTCGCCAAGGCCGGCTACCTGGCCATTGCGCCCGAGCTCTATGCCCGCCAGGGCGATCCGCTGCAGTACACCGAAGCCGCCAAGCTCATGAGCGAGCTGGTGTCCAAGGTGCCCGATGCGCAGGTGCTGGCCGATCTGGACGGCACCGTGAAATGGGCCGGCGAAAACGGCGGCGACCTGAAGAAGGTCGGCATCACCGGCTTTTGCTGGGGCGGCCGCATCACCTGGCTGTATGCCGCCCATGGCCCCGTCAAGGCAGGCGTGGCCTGGTACGGCCGGCTGGTGGGCCAGTCCAGCGAACTGACCCCCAAGCACCCCGTGGACATCGCCCCCATCCTCAAGGCGCCGGTGCTCGGCCTGTATGGCGAGAAAGACAGCGGCATCCCCCTTGACACGATTGATAAGATGAAAGCGGCTCTCCAGACCGGCTCCCCCGCCGCCAAGGCGTCGCAGTTCGTCGTGTACCCCGACGCACCCCACGCCTTCCATGCCGACTACCGGCCCAGCTTCCGCAAGGAAGCCGCCGAAGACGGCTGGAAGCGGGCGCTGGCGTGGTTCAAGACCCACGGCGTGGCTTGAGTTCCAAGCCTGCGCGGGCGTCCCCCCGGCGGTGAGCCTGTTCCTAAGCCCTTCGGGGCTTTTTTTGCGCGCCCTGCGCGCTGCACCGGCATCGATTTGACAAGGCCGAGAGGCCCTAGGGAAAGCGCGAGACACCATGACCTTGGCAGCAATCATCCTGGCCACGCTGGCGGCGGGCATCGGCAGCGTGTGGGTGGCCGCCCTGTTCATGCGCGCGGGCCTGGGCGATGGCCGGTATGGCGTGGGGCCGCAGCATCTGCTCAGCCTGGCGGCTGGCGCGCTGCTGGCCACGGCGTTCATGCATCTGCTGCCCGAGGCCTTCGAGAGCCAGGCCGGCGCGCACGACCTGTTCGCCACGCTGCTGGTGGGGCTGGTGTTCTTCTTCCTGCTGGACAAGGCCGAGCTGTGGCATCACGGGCACGAGCATTCCCACGATCACGGCCACGGCCACGGCCACGGTCATGGGCACGGCCATTCCCATGGCCACGTCCATGGCGACGATGACGGCCCCGGGCGGCGCGGCGGCGGCTGGGCGCTGCTCACCGGCGACAGCGTGCATTGTTTCGGCGATGGCATCCTGATCGCCTCCGCCTTCATGGCCGACCTGCGGCTGGGCCTGGTGGCGGCGCTGTCCGTGCTGGCCCACGAGGTGCCGCACCACATGGGCGACCTGGTGGTGCTGCGCCAGTCCAGCGCCAACCGCCGCATGGCCCTGGTGAAGGTGTCCCTGGCCGGCGCGGTGACCGCCCTCGGCGGCGTGGTGGGCTACTTTCTGGTGGGCGAGCTGCAAGAGTGGCTGCCGTACTTTCTGGCCATCGCCTCCAGCAGCTTCGTGTACGTGGCGCTGGCCGACCTGATTCCCCAACTGCAAAAGCGCCTGAGCGCACGCCAGACCGTGGCGCAGATCGCCTGGCTGGTGGCGGGCATGGCCGTGGTCACGCTGGTGAGCGGCATGGCCCACGCGCACTGATCGAGCGGCGGGATGCGGCGGCAGGGCCGGCGCTGCCTGGCCGGGGCACGCTGCGGCGGTGCCATGCTGCTGGCCGTTCGTTTGCTATGTTATTGATAGCTGGTTGCCGGCGTGTTTATTGCGCTGAAGGCCAAAAACACCATAACTCAGCGGGCCAGTTCTTCCCGCACGGCAGTGACCTGGCGGCGCGAGACCGCCAGCAGTTCGGTCAGTCCGTGCAGCCGCACGGCCCAGCCTTCGCCTTCCTCGGGGTCGTAGTGCTTTTCCAGCGCGCGCACGGCGCGGCGTGCCACCAGCGCGTTGCGGTGGATGCGCAGGAAGCGATCGCCATGGCGCGCCTCCAGTTCGTTCAGCGATCCGTCCAGGATGTAGCTGCGCACGGCGGTGCGCACGGTCAGGTATTTCTGCTCGGCCTTGAGGTACAGCACCTCGGACAGCGGCACGCGCTCGGTGCGGCCCCGGTCCTGGATCACCAGGGCTTCGCCTTCGGGCAGCGCGGCGGCCGCGGGCGGCGGTGCGCCCTGCTGCGTGGCGCGCCGGGCCTTGGCCAGGGCCTGTTCCAGCCGTTCGCGCCGCACGGGTTTGGTGAGGTAGTCCACCGCGTCCAGCTCGAACGCGCTCACGGCGTGGTCCGCGTGCGCGGTCACGAACACGATGGCGGGCGCCAAGGGCAGGGCGCGCATCGCATGCGCCAGCGCCAGGCCGTCCTGCCCGGGCATGTGGATGTCCAGCAGCACGGCGTCGAACGCCCTGCCGCCGGCGGGCTGCATCTGCGCCAGGGCATCGGCGGCGTTCGCCGCTTCGGCGCAGGTGTGCCGCGCGTCGCAATCGCCCAGCAGCGTGCGCAGGCGGCTGCGGGCCAGGGCTTCGTCGTCAACGATCAGGATGTGCATGGAGGATGTGCGTGGGCAAGGGCGACAAGAGCGTTCACGACCGTGCAGGCAGCGAAATGCGCACCTGGTAGCGGCCATTTTGCATGCCGGCGCTGAACTCGCACTGCACGTCGTGCAGCAGGCGCAGGCGGTCGCGCACGTTGGCCAGCGCGATGCCATGGCCGCGCGGCCGGCCCTTGTCGCGCTGGGGCACGGCGGGCACGGTGTTGGTGATGACCACGATCACGCGGCTGCCGCGCAGTTCGGTCACGATGCGCACCTTCCCGCCTTGCGGGCTGGGCTCCACGCCATGCTTGACCGCGTTTTCCACCAGCGGCTGCAGCAGCAGCGGGGGCAGGCGGGCGCCGTCGGCGCGGGCGTCCAGCGACCACTGCACGCGCAGCCGCTCTTCGAAGCGCACCTGCTCGATGTCCAGGTAGCGGCGCGCCAGGGTGATCTCCTCGCCCAGCGTGGCCGACTCGCCCTGGTCCATCAGTGCGTGGCGGAACAGGTCGCTCAGGTCTTCCAGCAGCGCCTCGGCCTTGGCCGGCTCGGCCCGCACCAGCGCGATGGCGCTGTTGAGCGTGTTGAACAGAAAATGCGGCCGAATGCGCGATTGCAGCTCGGACAGCCGTGCCGTGGTGGCTGCCGGGGTGCGGGCGCGTGCGCGCAGCACCAGGGCCGCCACCAGTGCCGCCGACAGCAGGGCGCCGCTGGCGCCGCTGGCAATCCAGGGCGGCTCGGCGGTCGCGCCCACCAGCGCGAGCATGCCGCAGGCATACAGCCCGGACAGCGTGCCTAGCGCCACGCCCGCCGCGTATTGCAGCGCCACCGGCAGGCGCTGCAGCACGGTCTTCAGGCTGCAGGCGGTGACCAGCCAGGCCAGCGTGGCGGGCAGGGCGCCGCCGGTCAGCAGCGACAGCCGCGAGATCCATTCCAGCGGCGTGGCGGCGTTGAAGAGCGCGCCCACGCCGAGCACCGCCTCCACGAAAAGCACCGCGCGCAGGATCACGCCGACATGGCAGGCGTCGAACACCAGCACCCGCCGGCCGAGGGGCTGGCGGGGGTCATCGGAGAGGGGCTGCGGCCGGGTCGATAAAATTTGCGTCTCTTGCATTGCGGCATCCGGGTGTTCCGGGTGTCTGAACCATCGGATTATTGCCCTCCATGTCCACCAGCCCCGCCTCCAGCCCAGCGTCCGCCCCCTCCCACAACCAGCTCGACACCAAGGCCCAGGCCTGGTCGGCGCTGTTTTCCGAGCCCATGAGCGACCTGGTCAAGCGCTACACGTCGAGCGTGTTTTTCGACAAGCGCCTGTGGCAGGCGGACATCGCGGGCAGCCTGGCGCACGCCGACATGCTGGCCGCGCAGGGGATCGTCAGCGGTGAAGACCATGCCTCCATCCAGCGCGGCATGGGGCAGATCCAGCAAGAGATCGAGTCCGGCGCCTTCGAGTGGAAGCTCGACCTCGAAGACGTGCACCTGAACATCGAGGCACGCCTGACCCAGCTGGTGGGCGATGCCGGCAAGCGCCTGCACACGGGCCGCAGCCGAAACGACCAGGTCGCCACCGACGTGCGCCTGTGGCTGCGCAGCGAGATCGACCTGATCGCCGATCTGCTGAAAGAACTCCAGGTGTCGCTGGTCGATGTGGCCGAGCAGAACGTGGAGGTGATCCTGCCCGGCTTCACCCACCTGCAGGTGGCCCAGCCGGTGAGCTTCGGCCACCACATGCTGGCTTATGTAGAGATGTTCGCGCGCGACGCCGACCGCATGGCCGATGTGCGCCGGCGCGTCAACGTGCTGCCCCTGGGCAGCGCCGCACTGGCCGGCACGACCTACCCGCTGGACCGTGAACGCGTGGCGAAAACGCTGGGCATGGTGGATGCGAACGGCAACCCCGCGGTGTGCCAGAACAGCCTGGACGCGGTGAGCGACCGCGACTTCGCCATCGAATTCACGGCCGCCGCCAGCGTGTGCATGGTGCACGTGAGCCGCCTGTCGGAAGAGCTCATCATCTGGATGAGCCAGAACTTCGGCTTCATCCGCATCGCCGACCGCTTCACGACCGGCTCGTCGATCATGCCGCAGAAGAAGAACCCCGACGTGCCGGAACTGGCGCGCGGCAAGACCGGCCGCGTGGTCGGCCACCTGATGGGCCTGATCACCCTCATGAAGGGCCAGCCCCTGGCCTACAACAAGGACAACCAGGAAGACAAGGAGCCGCTGTTCGACACGGTGGATACGCTCAAGGACACGCTGCGCATCTTTGCCGAAATGGTCGGCGGCCAGCTCAACCCCGCCACGGGCAAGAAGGAGGGCGGCATCACCGTCAACGCGCCCGCCATGGAGCAGGCCGCGCTCAAGGGCTACGCCACCGCGACCGACCTGGCCGACTACCTGGTCAAGAAGGGCCTGCCCTTTCGCGATGCGCATGAAACGGTCGCCCATGCGGTCAAAGCCGCCGTGTCGCACAACGTGGACCTGTCGGAGCTGCCCCTGGCCGTGCTGCAAGGCTTCCACCCGCAGATCGAGAAGGACGTGTTCGACGCCCTGAGCCTGCGCGGCTCGCTCAATGCCCGCAACACGCTGGGCGGTACGGCGCCTGCCCAGGTGCGCGCGCAGCTGGCGCGCCACCGCAGCCGGCTGGCCTGATCGCCCCGGTCATCCGCATCGCCCACGTTGCCCACGTTGCCCAGGCTCCCCGCATCCCAAGCGCTGGCCCGCATTCTGCTCAACCGTTTCGCACACTTCATGGAGCCGCTCATGCACCGTTCTTCTTCGCGCCGCCACTGGCTCGTGCAAACCGCCCGCGCCGCCGTTCTGGCCGGTGCGGCGGGCGTTGCCGCCCTGGCCTCGGCCCAGGCGCCTGCCAGCGGGCAGCCGATCCGCGTTCTGGTGGGGTTTCCGCCCGGCGGCGGCACCGACGCGATCGCGCGGCTGCTGGCCGAAAAGCTCAAGGACGAGCTGGGCACGCCGGTGGTGGTGGACAACCGCCCCGGCGCGGGCGGGCAGATCGCTGCCCAGGCGCTCAAGGCCGCCCCGGCGGACGGGCACACCGTGTTCCTGTCGCACGACCACACCATCTCGATCCTGCCGCAGGTGGTGAAGCACCCGGGCTATGACCCGGTGACCGACTTCATTCCGGTCGGCGGCGTGGCGACCTTCGTGAACGCCTTCGCCGTGTCCGGCGCGTCGCCGGCCAAGTCGTTCAACGACTATGTGCACTGGATCGCGACGCAGGGTGGCGGCAAGGGCGCGGTGGGCATTCCGGCGCCGGCCTCCACACCCGAGTTTCTGGTGAAGCTCATCGGCGAGAAGTACCGCATCGACCTGGTGGCCGCTCCCTACCGCGGCAGCGCGCCGATGATCGCCGACATGCTGGGCAACCAGATTCCGGCCGGCGTGGGATCGGTGCAGGACTTCATCGAAAACCACAAGGGCGGCAAGGTGCGCGTGGTGGCCGTGCTCGGCACCCAGCGCCAGGCGGCGTTGCCGGACGTGCCCACGTTCGACGAACTCGGGCTGAAGGGCTTCGAGGACCTGCCGTACTACGGCTTTTATGCGCCCACCGGCACGCCGGCCGCGTTCGTCACGCGGTTTTCGCAGGCGCTCGCCAAGGTGATCGCCCAGCCGGAAGTGAACCGCCAGCTGACCGCCATGGGCCTGACCGTGGCGCCGATGTCGCCCCAGCAACTGGGCGCGCGCCAGCAGGCCTACACGCAGGCCTGGACGCGAATCATCCAGCGCAGCGGCTTCGTGCCTCAGTGAGCGCCCCCGCGTTCTCGCGGCGCCTTCGCGCGCCGGGCCGCGCGCGCCGGCATGGCCAGGGCTGAATCGGCGCTCGCCCGGCCATGTTCTACGCCATTCCGCTGGACCAGCGCCCGTCGTGGCGCAATCCGCCATGGGCCACGGTGCTGCTCATCCTGGTCAACCTGCTGGTGTTCTGGGGGCCCCAGCGGTGGGAGGCCAAGGCCATCGACCGCGCGGCGCAGGGATACCTGTCGAGCCCGCTGCCCGACATCGAACTGCCCCGCTTCGTCCAGTGGCTGGAAGACTCCGGCCGCCGCGATGCCGGCCGGGCGCAGCGCCTGCTGGCATCGGGCCGTCAGCATGCGCTGCTGCAGTGGATGGAGCGTGAAGAAGCCTTTCAGGCCCGGCTGCATGCCGACCAGGTGGTGCGCAAGGACGAGCCCGTCCATGCCGACTGGAAAGCTGCCCGGGCGCGCTACGACGCCACGTTGCCCGAGCCGTTCACCCGCCGCTGGGCGCACAGCTACAAGGAAGACGCGCCGACGAGGCCCGTGACCTGGATCACCGCTGCCTTCCTGCACGCAAGCACCGGCCATCTGCTGGGCAACATGGTGTTCCTGTTTCTCTTCGGCTTCTCGGTCGAGCTGGCGCTGGGCCGGGGGCTGTACCTGGCCTTCTACCTGCTGGGTGCGCTGGGCGGTTCGCTGATGGCCGGCTGGGCCTATGCAGGGCAGGAGACCTATGGCCTCGGGGCTTCGGGCGCGGTGTCGGCCCTGATGGGCATGTACGCGGTGCTGTACCGGCTGCGGCGCGTGCGGTTCTTCTACCAACTGTTCTTCTACTTCAACTACGTCACCGCGCCCGCCATCCTGCTGCTGCCGGCGTGGATCGCGAACGAGCTGCTGCAGCATTGGCTCAGCGGCAAGGGCGTGGCCTACATGGCCCATCTGGGCGGGCTGCTGACGGGCGCTGCGCTCATGGCCGGCGCCGGGCTGGTGCGCCGCCAGGCCATCCCGGTGCCGCAGGCCCAGGCGCCGGCCGTGCCGGACGACGGGTTCGACGGCCATGTGGCCCAGGCGCGGCAGCTGGCGAAGGCGATGCAGTTCGAGCGGGCCCTGGTGCAGTGGCGGGCCGCGGCGCAGTTGAGGCCGCACGATCTGCCGGTGCTGAGCGCCTGGTTCAAGACGGCCAGCCTGTGGCCTTCCGGGGACGACTTCCACCGTGCCGCGCGCCGCATTTTCCGCCTGTCCCCGCAGGACGCGGCCACGCTGGATTTTCAGCACGCCAGCTACCGCACCTATCTGGACACCGCCAAGCCGAGCGCCCGCCTGGTGCCCGACGACATGGCCGCGCTGGCCCGCCGCTTCGTGCGGGGCGGCCACTGGAGCGATGCCGAAAAGCTGCTCACCGCCTTGCACCGCACCGCGCCCCAGCACACGGCGCTGGGCGAACTGGTGGGCATGCTCGTGACGGCGCTGCTGCAGTCGGGACGGCGCGATCAGGCCATGGCGTGGCGGCCGCAACTCCAGCAACTGGCGCCGGGCAGTGCGCCGCTGCGGCAACTGGAGGGCCTGGAAGGGCTGGCGTCAGCCAGTGCTATTGAAAGGTGAGCAAGATGCCGTGGGATTCATTGCACTTCAAGGCGAAAAACCATTGAAACCCAATGAAATCATGCGCTGGCAGCTATGCTTTTTGAAGCGAGGCGGCTTGCACGGCTTCAGGGTGCGGCAGGCGCCGTGCCTGCGGGCGCAGGCGCCGGGGGCAAGTGGGCGCGCAGCAGCCATTGCACTTCTTGCGTCGATGGGCTGTCCGCGTGCCGCGCCTGCAGGGTGGCCAGCACCTTGAGGGCCATGTCGGGCCGGTTCAAGCCCTGCAGCAGAACCCGCGCCGCCAGCTCATAGGCCTTGGGCACGAGCGCATGCCCCTTGAAGCGCCGGTCGAATCCGCCCAGCAGCGCGACGGCCTGCCGGGCGTCGCCGCCGTTCCACGCGGTGGTGGCCAGCGACAGGACGTGGCCGGCATCTTCGATGGCGAACTGCGCATCGCGCTCGCGGCAGGTGGTGAAGACCTTCAGCGCCTCGGTCGTCTGCCCCAGGTTCAGCAGCAGCGGGATGAAGCGCTCGGCATGGCTGAGCAGCGTTTCGGTCTTGTCGGTCAGCGCCAGCACACGGTGGTAGCGGCGCTGGGCGGGCAGTTCGTCCGGGTGCACGCGCTGGTCCTCATAGGCCGTCGCCAGGGCGCCCGCCAAGTCCCCGTCGGTGATCTGCTGGGCCACCAGCGCATCCATGGCCTCCTGCGCGATCTGCCTGGGCGTGCGCCGGTCCGGCGGGGCGTCCTCGTCCAGTCCGCCACCGGGGAGCAGGTCGATGTCGAAAGCCTCGTGGTTCTGGTACATCGCATACCCCAGCAGGCTGCACATCACCCAGCCGAAGTAGATGAACAGCCAGTTGGCCAGCGGCAGCAGGATCCAGCCCTTGAAAATCGGGCCCAGCACCGACAGCGCGATGGCGGCCCCCTGGCTGAGCAGGAACAGGAAAAAGCACAGCAGCACGTACGGCCAGCCGATGATCCGCACCACGCCCCAGGCGGCGGCCGGGTTGAGCGAGGCCCAGAGGCTGCCGGTCTGCACCAGCAGGATCAGCGTGGCGGGCAGCAGAAAGCTGACTCCCAGCCATGCCAGCTCGGCCAAGCCCGAACTGACGCGGTTCAGCCACCCCAGCACGATGCCTTGCACCACCAGGATGCCGAACAGCTTCCAGGGCAGGGCCTTCCACTCGTCGTCCAGCGCCTCGGGAAAATCCGCAGACCGCTGCAGTCCGCGCGATCCCATCGCCACCACCTTGAACCCGTAGCGCGATGCCGCCAGCAAAATGCCGATTTCCACCAGCAGCACCGCCAGAAAGTCCGGCAGGAAGAAAAAGAGGCCGTAGAGCAAACTGCACAGCGCCAGCACCGTGCCGTAGAGCAGCGGCTTTCTCTGCAGCGGAAAAGCGAAAAATTGGTTGAGGCGGCGCCAGAACGGAACGGGGTCCGAGGGTGCAAGATAGGCAGGTGGCATGGCAAGGGGAAAGCCCGATGGGCATTCCGGTGTAAATTTGTAAAAATTGTATGTGGTGGGAACGCCTGCCAAGACAAATCGCTCACACGCCGCTGCAGTCCTTTTTGGAGCCGCCTATGCATTCTCTCCGGGCCTTATCGACGCGTTCCCTCGTGACCCTGGTTCTGGCCTCTGCCGGTTTCGCGGTGCAGGCGGCGCCCGCCGCCACGGCGGCGGGGCTGAAGCTCCCGCCCGCCGATCCGTTAGCGCCGTCGGCCCTGGCGGCAGCGCCCTCTCCCTACGCCCGCTGGCAGTCCAGCATGGAAGCCTTCGCCGCCGCCGACAAGGAACGTCTGCCGAAGGCGGGTGGCGTGCTCTTCGTGGGCAGCTCCACCATTCGTTTCTGGACCGATGTGGCGGATGACTTCCGCCAGCTGCCGGTGGTCATCAACCGCGGTTTCGGCGGCTCGACCATGGCGGACTGCAACCATTTCGTGAAGAACCTGGTGCTCCAGTACCGCCCGCGCCACGTCATGGTCTATGCCGGAGACAACGACCTGGCCGAAGGCCGCACGCCCGAGCAGATCCTGGAGAGCTTCCGTTCCTTCGTGCAGACCGTGCGCGCGGAACTGCCCGACACCCGCATCAGCTACATCTCCATCAAGCCCAGCCCGTCCCGCGTGTCGCTGATGCCGCAGATGCGTGAGGCCAACGCCCTGTTGTCGCAGTACGTGCGCACCGTGCCCAACAGCGACTACATCGACGTTTTCTCCGCCATGCTCGACGCTTCTGGCACGCCCCGGGCGGAGCTCTTCGGCCCTGACCGCCTGCACATGAACGACGCGGGCTACGACCTCTGGCGCACGGTGATCGGCGCCTTCGTCACGCCAGCGCCCACGCTGGAAGCGGGCGTTGCGTCGCCTGCCACCGCCATCGCCACCGCCACGGCAGGCAAGGGCATCGGCAGCGCCGCACTGGTGCGGGTGGGCGCCGAACGCTGACTGGCAGGCATTGCTGCGGTGATGGTCTGGCGGTCCGCCGGACTCTGCGGCAGGCTGGCGTTCATGCCGGGGCCCACTGACGGCGGTTTGCCGGTGGGCGAGGGCTGGACCGGGTGGCCGTCGTCACCCGGTGGCTTGTCGATCCACAGCGTCACCCGGGCCACCGCATACAGCGTGGCGAAGCAGGCGGCCAGCAGCGCGATGTCCTGCGGCCATGGCCGCTCGTAATCGGCGCCCATGGACACGAGGGCGAGCAGCACCACCACCAGATGGGTGCAGAACACCGGCAGCGAGGCCGCGCCCAGCGTCTCCAGCCAGCGCTGGCGGGGCAGCCTGGCGGCCAGGGTCGGCCCGAAACGGATCGCCAGCAAGGTGAGCGCCAGCAGGTCGATCAGCCGCAGCGGGCCCAGCGCCCACTTGTCGAACAGCAGGTTCAGCGCCGGCCGGTCGTCGCCGAAGGGCACCTGCCCGATGGCATGCCGCCACACCATGCACACCACGGCGATGGCGCAGGCCACCCACACCGACCAGCGCGGAAACTGAAACGGCGGGGCTTGGGGATCGTTGCGGCTGGCGCCCATCCACAGGCCCAGCACCCAGAGAAACTGCCAGCCCCACATCACGAAAGCGCCGGTTTCGGTGAACGGAATGGGCATCGGCACGACCGCCGCGAACGCGTCATAGATCCAGCGCGACAGGCCGAACTGGGCCAGCACCCACAGCAGCACGCTGCCCGCCATGACCGGCGCCCAGCCGCGCCGCAGCGCGAACGTCATGATCCACGGGCTGGCCAGCATGAACAGCACGTACAGCGGAAGGATGTCGAGCAGCGGCGGCTCATACACCAGCAAAAGCCCCCCGACCAAGGCCTGCAGCGGATGCAGCAGGTAGAAGGTCATCATTCCCTTGATGGCCGGCTCGTCCACGCGGATGCCGATGAACGCGATCACGGTGAACAGGAACAGCAGCGTGGCCGCCTGGCAGCCATAGATCTTGAGGGCCCGCCGCCAGAACGCCTGGCGCATGTCGGCCACGCTCTTGCGCCAGGCCAGCCGGCCGTACACCATGCTCGCCATGTAAGCCGACAGCAGCACGAAGCCCTCGGCCGCCGAGACGAAGCCGAACGGCTGCCCGAGCGGCTGCGTGAGGCGCGTGGGAAGGTGGGTGACGGTCATCAGGGCCAGCATCAGGCCCCGGACGGCGTCGATTTCCCAGCGGCGGGTGGAGTTTGGGGGAGGCATGGGCGCGCCAGGGGTGGAAGTGCCGCCATTCTCCCGGACGGATGGGTGCGCGGCATGTAGTCCATTTACAACTGCGTCACTGCGCTGGTGGTTGCGGCCCCGCCGATGGGCTACGCTGCCGGTCCGTGAGGAAGACGGCCCACCCGGGCCCGTCCATATTCCGTTCAAACCCATGACAACAGCCATTTCCTTTCGCACCCTGGCGTTCGCCGCGGTGATGTGTGCCGCTGCGCAGGCGCACGCTCTTTCGATCATCAGTTTCTCGCCCCAGGGCGAGGTGTCCCGCGTCCGGCAGGCGGTGGCCAAGTTCGATGGCCCGGCGGTCAACTTCGGCGATCCCAAGGCACCGGCCCCGCTCACGGTGAGCTGCGCGGATGCTGAAGCCGGCCAGGGCACGGGCCGCTGGACCAGCGACCGCGAGTGGGTGTACGACTTCAAGGGCGACCTGCCGCCCGGCGTGCGTTGCACGGCACAGGTCAAGGCAGGGTTCAAATCGGCCTCTGGCGCAGAACTGGCGGGCACGAAAGGCTATCAATTCAATAGCGGCGGTCCGTATGTGCAGAACATCCGCCCCGGCACCTACCAGTCCATCGACGAAGAGCAGTTCTTCATGCTGCAGCTCAATGGCCCGGCCACGGTGGCCAGCCTGCAGGCCAACACCTGGTGCGTGGCGGACGGCGTGGGCGAGCGCATCCCGGTGCGCCTCATCGAAGGCCCCCAGCGCGAGGCGCTGCTGGCCTCGCAGGGGCTCGACAAGGCTGCGGCCAAGGAGCCGCTGAAGTTCGTCACGATGGCCTGCAACCGGCGGCTCACCTCCGGCGGGCGCGTGCAGATCGTGTTCGGCAAAGGCGTCGCCACGCCCAGCGGCGTGGCCAACACCGTGGAAAAGCGCTACGAGTACAAAGTGCGCGAGCCCTTCTCGGCCGATTTCCGCTGCGAGCGCGAAAACGCCCAGTCGGCCTGCCTGCCGATCCGCCCCATGTTCCTGTCGTTCAACGCCCCCGTGCCGCGCAAGCTGGCCGAAGCGGTGCGGCTGAAGTCCGACAAGGAAACGCTCAAGCCCCGCATCGAGGGCGAGGGCGACGAAGACACGGTGGTGAACGGGGTGCGCTTCGATCCGCCCTTCACCGCGCAGACGGCGTTCACCGTGCAGCTGCCCAAGGATTTCAAGGACGCCTCCGGCCGCACCCTGCGCAATGCCGACAGCTTTCCGCTCAAGGTGGGCACGGGCGCGATGCCGCCCCTGGCCAAGTTCGCAGCGTCGCCGTTCGGCGTGGTCGAGCGCTATGCCGAAGGCCCCAAGGAGCCCGCACTGCTGCCGGTGACCCTGCGCAACGTGGAGGCGGCGCTCAAGGTTCAGGGCCTGGAGGCCGGCGCTGCTGGCGCTGCTGGCGCTGCTGGCGCGCAGCCCAAGGTCAGCACGATGCAGCCCGGCACCGATGCCGAAATCATTGCGTGGTTCCAGAAGGTGCGCCGCTACGACGGCTATCTCGTGAGCCGCAAGGACGCGCGCCGCGATGTGAAGGGCCCGCTGCCCGCATCGCTGGAAAACGAAGGCGCCGACTATGTGCAGTCGCGCATGGTGTCGCTGCTGTCTGGGCAGGGCGGCGTCAAGACGCTGGATTTGCCCAAGCCGGTCAACAGCGACCCGCGGCCGTTCGAGGTGGTGGGCATTCCGCTGCCCACCGGCTTCCATGTGGTCGAGATCGCCTCGCCGCTGCTGGGCAAGTCGCTGCTGGATGAACGCCACGGCGAGGGCCGCACCATGTACGTGCGTACCTCGGCCCTGGTGACCAACCTGGGCGTGCACTTCAAGCTCGGGCGCGAAAATTCCGCCGCCTGGGTGACCACGCTGGACAAGGGCCAGGTGGTGGCGGGCGCCAAGGTGCGCGTGTCCGACTGCAACGGGCGCGAACTGGCCACGGCCACGACCGATGCGCAGGGCGTGGCCCGGTTCGAAGGGCTGTCGCCCGAGCCACCGGTCTGCCAAGGCGACTACGGTGGCAGCCAGGCATATTTCGTCAGCGCGCGTGCACCGGGGGCGGATGGCTCGCAGGACATGGCGTTCACCTGGAGCGACTGGCAGCGCGGCATCGAGCCCTGGCGCTTCAATCTGCCCACCAGCTCCGAGCCCCGCCCTGACGAGCGCGCCCACACCGTGTTCGACCGCACGCTGCTGCGCGCTGGCGAAACGGTGTCGATGAAGCACCTGATCCGCACCGAAAACCGCAAGGGCTTCGGCATCCCCGACCTGCAGCCCGACACGCTGGTGATCACCCACGTGGGCAGTGGCCAGCAGTACACCCAGGACCTGAACTGGCGCAAGACCGCCACTGGCGGCCTGAGTGCCGAGAACACCTTTGCCGTACCGCCTGCCGCCAAGCTCGGCGTCTATCAGGTGCAGTTGCAAGGCGGCGAGAACGACCGCAGCAGCTTCGAATCCGGCCAGTTCCGCGTGGAGGAGTTCCGCCTGCCCGTGCTGGAAGGCCGCATCACGCCTGCAGAGAAGAAACCGCTGGTGCGCGTGCGCTCGGTGCCGACCGATGTGCAGGTGAACTATGTCTCCGGCGGCGGTGCCGCCAATCTGCCGGTGCGGGTGTCGGCGCTCGTGCGGGGCAAGGCCCCTCAGTGGAGCGATTTCGACGCTTTCAGCTTCACGCCGCCCAGCCAGCGCCGCACCGGCTCGCAGACGGCCAGTGACGACGAAGAGCCTGCCGCCGAACAAGACGCCCGGGTGATCGCCGACAAGCTGCCGCTGACGCTCGACAAGAACGGCGCCGGCAAGCTCGCCATCGACAACGTGCCCCTCGCTCGCCAGCCGCAGGAACTGCTGCTGGAGGCGACCTATGCCGACCCGAGCGGTGAAGTGCAGACCCTGCGCAGCACGCAGACCCTTTGGCCCGCTGCGGTGGTGGCCGGCATCAAGACCGAAGGCTGGGTCTCTGCCTCGCAGAAGATCCGCTTCCAGGCCCTGGCCCTGGGCATCGACGGCAAGGCGCAGGAGGGCGTTCCGCTGCAGGTGCAGGCCATCGCCCGCATCACCACCACCAGCCGCAAGCGCATGGTGGGCGGCTTCTACAGCTACGACAACAAGACCGAAACGAAAGACCTGGGCACGGTGTGTTCGGGCAAGAGCGACTCGCGCGGCCTGCTGCTGTGCGAAACCAAGCTCGAAGAAGCGGGCGAGGTCGAACTGGTGGCCACGGCGCGCGACAAGGACGGCAATACGGCCGATGCCGCGTCGTCCGTCTGGGTCACGCGCCAGGGCGAACTGTGGTTCGGCGGCGAAGACCACGACCGCATCGACCTGCTGCCTGAAAAGAAGAGCTACCAGCCCGGCGAAACCGCCAAGCTGCAGGTCCGCATGCCGTTCCGCCATGCCACGGCCCTGGTGAGCGTGGAGCGCGAAGGCATCATCGACATGCGCGTGGTGCAGCTCAACGGCCAGGACCCGACCGTGCAGGTCAAGATCGAAGAGGGCTGGGGCCCCAACGTCTACGTGAGCGTGCTCGCCCTGCGCGGGCGCCTGCGCGAAGTGCCGTGGTACAGCTTCTTCACCTGGGGCTTCAAGGCGCCGACCGAATGGTGGAGCGCCTTCTGGTACGAGGGCAAGGAATACGTCGCGCCCACGGCCATGGTGGACTTGTCCAAGCCGGCCTACCGCCTGGGCGTGGCCGAGATCCGCGTGGGCACGCAGGCCCACCAGATCCAGGTGAAGGTCACGGCCGACAAGGAAAGCTATCCGGTGCGCGGCAAGGCGCAGGTCACCATCACCGCGACGCTGCCCGGCGGCAAGCCGGCTGCGGGTGCCGAGGTGGCGCTGGCGGCGGTGGACCAGGCCCTGCTGGAGCTGATGCCCAACACCAGCTGGAACCTGCTCGACGCCATGCTGCAGCGCCGCTCCTGGGGCGTGCAGACCTCCACCGCGCAGATGGAAATCATCGGCCGGCGCCACTATGGCCGCAAGGCCGTGCCTGCGGGCGGCGGCGGCGGCCATGCCCAGGCGCGTGAGCTGCTCGAGACGCTGCTGCTGTGGCAGCCCGCGATCCAGCTCGACGCCAACGGCCAGGCCAAGGTGACCGTGCCGCTCAACGATGCGCTCACCACGTTCAAGATCGTGGCGGTGGCCGATGCCGGCACGGGCCTGTTCGGCACCGGCAGCACGAGCATCCGCGCCACGCAGGACCTGCAGATCATCAGCGGCCTGCCGCCGCTGGTGCGTGAGGACGACCAGTTCCGCGCCCAGGTCACGCTGCGCAACACCACGCAGGCTGCGATGAAGGTCGAGGTGGCCGCCCGCGCCACCCTGCTGCAGCTGGACAAGCAGAGCGTGGACATTCCCGCTGGCGAATCCCGCGAAGTGGCCTGGACCGTGACGGCGCCGGCCCAGTTGGCACAGACCCGCACCGAGGCCATCCTCTGGGAAATCGAGGCCCGCGACACGACCGGCGCCAACGGCGCGCGCGATGCGCTCAAGGCCACCCAGCGGATCATTCCCGCCGTGCCGCTCACGGTGCAGCAGGCCACGCTGGTGCAGGTGGACGGCAGCTTCAACATCGACGTGAACCCGCCGGCCGATGCGCTGCCGGGCCGCGGCGGGCTGAAGATGTCGCTGCAGCCCAAGCTGGCCGAGGGCCTGCCGGGCGTGCGCGACTGGTTCGCCAACTACCCCTTCGCCTGCCTGGAGCAAAAGACCAGCAAGTCGGTGGGCCTGCGCGACGGCAAGCTCTGGCAAACCATGATGGCGCAACTGCCCACTTACCTGGACGGCGATGGGTTGGCCAACTACTTTCCGCCCCAGGCGGGCAGCGCCAACCGGGGCAGCGACACGCTCACGGCGTACCTTCTGTCGGCCGCGCACGAGGCCTCCAGCCTGTACCCCGATTTCGCCTTGCCCGACGAGGCCCGCGCGGCCATGGAGCGCGGCCTGACCGCATTCGTCGAGGGGCGCATCCAGCGCGAGTTCTGGAGCCCGCGCAAGGACCTGGACATGCGCAAGATCGCCGCCATCGAGGCGCTCTCGCGCTACGGCAAGGCCTCCGGCCGCATGCTGGGCAGCGTCACCATCGCGCCCAACCAGTGGCCTACGCACACCGTGATCGACTGGCTCAACGTGCTCAAGCGCGTGAACGACGTGCCCCAGCGCGACCAGCGCCTCGCCGAGGCCACGCAGGTCTTGAAGGCCCGGCTGAGCTACCAGGGCACCAAGCTCATCTTCAGCACCGAGCGGGACGACTACTGGTGGTGGCTGATGCAGAACGGCGACGTCAACACCGCGCGCCTCATGCTCGCGGTGATGGACGACCCGGCCTGGAAGGACGACATGGGCCGCCTGGCCAACGGCTTCATCAGCCGCCAGCAAAACGGCGCCTGGCACACCACCACGGCCAACCTCTGGGGCGGCCTGGCGCTGGAGAAATTCAGCGCCAAGTTCGAAGCCACGCCCGTCGCTGGCACGACACGCGCCGCCATGGGCAGCAACAACGCCAGCGTGGACTGGGCGAAGGTCGAACGCGTGAAGACCAGCGACGCCACCGGCGCTGCGCACCAGACCACCTGGTTCGGCGCGCCGGCATCGCCGGGCAACTTCAAGAACAACGGCATGTTCCTGCCCTGGTCGTCCACGGGTGGCAAGGAAAACCTGGCGGTCACCCACCAGGGAACGGGCAAGCCGTGGCTCACGCTGCAATCGGTCGCTGCCATCCAGCTCAAGGCCCCGTTCGCGGCCGGCTACGCCATCAAGAAGACCATCACCCCGGTGGAGCAGGCCGTGCCCGGCAAGTACACGCGCGGCGACGTCTTGCGCGTGACGCTGGAGGTGAACGCCAGTGCCGACATGACGTGGGTCGCGCTGACCGACCCGATCCCGGGCGGAGCCACCATCCTGGGCAGCGGCCTGGGCCGGGACTCCGAAATCGCGACCCAGGGCGAAAAGCGCGAAGGCAGCGGCTGGCCCGCGTTCGAAGAGCGCAGCTTCGAGGCTTACCGCAGCTACTACGAATACCTGCCCAAGGGAACGATCAAGGCGGAGTACACCGTGCGGCTGAACAACGTGGGCGACTTCGCGTTGCCCCCGAGCCGCGTGGAAGCCATGTACGCGCCCGAAATGTTCGGCGAAACGCCGAACGCGCGGGTAAAGGTGGAAGCCGCTGTGCGTTGATCGCAGCAGGCCGTTTTTTATCTTTCACGAACGGATTGCATGGCCTACATCTCTGCCAATTACGCGAAGAATACGGATGCGCCCGTCGGCAAGTGGACCTGCGCTCCGTCCTCGTCCCAGGAGCCTTTCGCAACGGCTCCGTCGGGCGACGACACCCAAGGCACGGACCTTTGCGGCCAATGCGTGTCTTACGTCAAGCGCGTGTGCCCGACCCTGCCGTCCACCTCCGCCTGGAAGAAGGGCGCGGCGGTGAAGGGCAATACCAAGTTGGTGCCCGGCACCGTCATCGCGACCTTCAACGCTGCCGGCAGCTACCACGGGCATGCCGCCATCTACGTGGGGCAAAGCCCGGCAGGCATCAGCGTGTATGACCAATACGTCACGCCGCCCAGTCCCAAGGCCATCGGCCCCCGGACGCTGCGCTGGGGTGCCCATGGAAACTCGAACAACGGAGACAAGTTCTATGTCGTCGACTAAGCCCCTGCTGGTGCTTTTGTTGGCGGCTGCTGCTGGCTGCGGCGGCTTGCCCGTTCAGGCGGCCGAGGTGTGCCCCGCGCAGCCGGCACAGCCTCTGCGGCAAGTGGACGTGTTCGACGGCCCGGTCGAGGACCTCGCTACCTTGGTGCCCGACAGCGCAAAGGAGCGCTCGGGTTACTGGCAGGTTGGGTACGTTTATGCCGCAGGCCGCACCGTGAATGTGCGCTGCCATTACGCCGATGGGCGCACGGTCGATGTGCCCATGGCGAAAAAGGTGGACCGCTGCGACTACCGCATCGACGCGAAGAAAACGCTGACGCTGAACTGCCAGTGAAGTCGGAATGGAAGGTCGTGATCGGAGCGGCTTGCCGGCCTCGTGCGGGCACGACGAATCTTCAGTGTTCGGCGGTGCGCCGATCGGTATGGGCTGCAAAGATCGCCGGTTTCAGCGAGCCAGAAATCCCTGGAGAGCCGCCGTTCGGATGAAGTGAACTTGTCCCGTCGAACGATATGAAGAACTCATGCGAAAGCTCATTTCCACATTGGCATTGATCGTTATGACCGGTATCAGCCAAGCGCAAGGAATGCCGCCCGAGGTCGCGCGGCTGGTGTCCGCCGTCTCATCGGTGAAGGGGACCACCCAGGTCGAAATCGAAAAAACCTACCTTCCAGACGTGAAGGTGTCGGATTTTTCGCTGCCCGGTGCATCTGCGGACCTGCCGATCGCCGCGCTTCGCCGCTCCAAAGGTGCGCTTTTAGACGAACAGCTTCTTTCCATCCACTTTCGGATAGAAAGAAATGAGACGGGACTGAAGGCCCTGGAGTTTCTTTCGTGGTGGGTACGGGACCAATCGCGCGGGGGAGAGACCATGCAAATTCGCTCGATGGGTCTCCCTCCAATGATTGGCGATCAAAAACAACTGGGCTCGACGCTTCGCTTCACGATCGATTGGTTCTACGCCGGCAAATCGCGCAACATGCAAGAAGTGCTCGCAGCGATGGACGCGAAAGCGAAAGAGTTGGAGCTTGCAGTGAAACTCTATGCCGCCGCCTTCTAGCGCGAACAGGGCTAACCCTCCGTGCGAGGGGATGCTGTCCTGGCTATCACATCCCGTGCCGACCGCCAATCGGGGCCGACGGCGTGCTGTGGTTTTGCCGTCGCATCGCTTGCGCGAAGCACTTGCTACGGTTGAGCACCCCTCGGAGAATGCGCAGGCCAAGCCACCGCACCCGCGCGGCATTTACCGCACGGAGCAGGGGCGATGGACCAGAATTTTTCAAACACTGTGGGGAGAGCGGATGCGCAAGATGATTTGTCCGGTGCTTGCATCGGTGGTGATGGCGATGGGCGCGGCAGCCCCTTCGTGGGCGCAGACTCCGCTCCGGGCCTGGGACACCCACCCGGACGGCTATCCGGTCACCGAGGCCATGAAAAGCTTCATCAGCGAAGTCGAGGCATCCACCAAGGGCCGCTATGCCATCAAGCTGTTTTCCGATGCCGTGCTGGGCGACCAGGCCAAGGCGGTGACCATGCTCAAGGCCGGCGAGATCGACGTGGCGGAGTTCAACCTGGGGCCGCTCGCCGAGGCTGCGCCGGGCCTGCAGGCCTTCAATCTGCCCTTTCTCTTCACCGACGCCCCGCACATGTTCCGCTACCTCGATGGCAGCATGGGCGACCGCCTTTCCGAGAAGCTGAAGGCCTCTGGCTTCGTCGTGCTGGGCTGGTACAACGGCGGCTCCCGATCGTTCTACTGCGCCAACAAGCCGGTCGCGCGGCGCGAAGATCTCAACGGGCAGCGGGTGCGCGTGCAGCAGTCGGACACCTACATCGAAATGGTCAAGCTGCTGGGCGCCACGCCCGTCGTGCTTCCCTACAAGGAAGTGCTGGAAGGTTTCCGCAGCGGCACCATCGACTGCGCGGAAGGCAACCTGGTTTCATACGAGTCCACCGGCCACTACAAGGTCGCCAAGTACATGCTGCTGGACCAGCACATGATCTCGCCAGAGGCCCTGGTCGTGTCCACCAAGCTGTGGAACCAGCTGAGCGCGGAGGACAAGCAAGCGTTTCAAAAAGCGGGCAAGGCATCGGCGGTGCTGATGCGCAGCCTGTGGGAAAAGCGCGTGGTCTCGGCCCGGGCCAATGTCGCGAAGGAAGGCGTGCAGTTCTTCACCGTGTCCGACTTCTCCCCCTATGTGCGCCGCATGGCGCCGCTGTACAAGAAATACACGGACAACCCCGAAGTGCGGGGCGATCTGCTCACCATCATCTCCAACCAGTGAGCGACCACCGGCCCTGGGCGCAAGGCGGCCAGGGCCGGGTCGATCAACGCCGCATTCGGCGATGCCACGTTATCGGACGGGCGCCGCAGGGGGCAGGCCAGACTCGGTGCGCCGGCGCTGGAAGAATGCGATCAACAGATGGGCGCCGATGGCCAGCGCCAGGATGATCAGCGCGCCCAGCCCCCAGATGGCCCAGGCCAGCACCGTGGCGGTTCCGGCCAGTGCCGGCATGGCGTCGAGCGCTCCCTGAACGATCGGGCCGGTGGAGGCGATCATGGTGCCGAACTCCCGGGCGAGGTCCGGCGGTATCCAGCCCCTGATCCACTCGGGCACCAGGGCCACGTTCGCGGCTGCGGCCGAAGCGCCGCTTGTCATGGTGCCTGCACTGGTCACGGCCCAGACCGTCAACGCATGCAGGCCCCAGCAGGTCAGCGACCACAAGCCCAGCACCATGAACGACAGAAACCAACTGATTGCGTAGAACATCGAAGTCATCCTTTCAAAAATAACCAGTCCAGTATGGTCAAGGCAGCCCTTGATGGACACCAGGTTGGGCCGAACTTAGTATTCGGTTTTATCGAACGGGACATGGCATGTTGAACTATCGGCATCTCTACTATTTCTGGATGGTGACGAAGGAGGGTGGATTCGCCCGTGCTGCGGATCGTCTGGAGATGGCGGTGCAGACCATCAGCGCGCAGGTGCGCGATCTGGAAAAGGCGCTGGGGCACCAGCTGCTCAAGCCATCGGGGCGGGGCATGGTGCTGACCGAAGCAGGCCAGGCGGCGTATGCACGGGCGGAAGAGATTTTCCAGTTGGGGCAGGGCATCGCCGAAGAAGTGCGGGAGGCCGCCAATGCCAAGGTGGCGCGGCTGACGGTGGGGCTGTCCGACGGCATCTCCAAGTTGGCGGCGCATGCCTTGCTGGAGCCGGTGCTGGCGACGCCCCACCTTCGCCTCGTGTGCCACGAGGGCGAATTCGACCAACTGCTGTCGGAGTTGGCCCTGCACCAACTCGATGTGGTGCTGGCCGGGCAGGCCGCGCCGCGCAACCCGAACCAGCGCCTGACCAGCGAACGGATCGCACGATCCCCGCTGCAGTGGTATGGCCCGGCTTCGCTCGTCCGAAAGCCCGCGCGCGACCGTTTTCCGGAGTCGCTGCAGGAGCTTCCCGTGCTGCTGCCGACTTTTCATTCTCCCTTGCGGTCCACGCTGGACCACTGGTTCCAGGACATCGGCGTGCGCCCCCGGATCGTGGGCGAGTTCGAAGACAGCGCGCTGCTCGCCGTGTTCGCGGCCCGCGGGCTCGGGGTGTTTCCCGTCAGCCAATTGGGCGCGCAGGATGTCGGCCTGGTGCGTGGCCTGCGCCTGCTGGGCGACTGCCCTGACATCAGCGAGGAGGTGCATGCCATCTGGTCGCGCCGAGGGCAGCACCATCCGCTGGTGCGGCAACTGGTGGCTTCGGCGCATGGGGGTCGAAGCGCTGCTTAGCGTCGTGGGACAGGGCGGGGCGCAATGCCCCTGGCCGACCGCAAAGGGCGCCAATGGCCCTGCGTGTCTTTGCTGGCTGGCGCGGTCAGCAACGCTGGCCAGCGCGGCGCCTCAGTGCTGCGTCGGCAAGTCGCCCGCCCGCCATTGCTTCAGTGCCGACGCCATGATCCACGCCTCCGCCGCGGCCACATGGCGGTCTGCCGTTGCGGCGGTATCGGCGAAGTGCAGCACCCGGTTCTGCAACTGCGGGTCGGTCACCTCTGCCAACAGAGCCGACAAGGTTGCCTGGTCGATGCTGCCGGTCAGCAAGCGGCGCTCACGCGCTCCCATCAGCAGGTCTTCGCAGAGCGCGTGCAGCACACCGGCGAAATCACCGGGCGCCAGGCCGAGCCCCTGTTCGACATCCAGCCCTTCGAGGGCCTCCATTTCGGAGCGGCTCACGTGGCCGTCCGAGATCAGCAGCAGGGCGACGATCCGGGCCGCTGCTTCCGGGCTGTTGGTGGGGTAGCTGCGCATCTTGTTTCTTTCGTTGGCGTGTGGGTTCGTCTGGGTTTGATTGACGGGTTCAGTCTCGATGCCGGTATTGGCGCCCTGGCCGCTCGCGGCGCATGGAGTCGATCCGCACAGGCACCAGGGCGGGTGAACGCAATGCCTGGCTGGCCTGCGTCGCGGTCCACCGCAGCTGCCGTGCGCTGTCGCGCAGCGAAGCCAGCAGAGCCGCAGCAAGAGAAGACAGTGTTTTCATGGGGTGCATTCCTTTTGTGGTCGAGCCTCGAATGTGCGGCCACGTTGGCAATATCAGAAGCAGTTTTTTTCTGAGTGCTGCATCGTATCGGCCGAACCTTCATCGTTTCGGCCGGTGTCGTAAGCAGCAGGTTTTACAAGATGCCCTGCGCAGAGAAAACCTGCTGTGCCATGCGGATGGCACGGGCTAAGGTGCAGGCTCCAACCCAGGAGAACGTTGATGCAGATCTTTCTCAAATCCCGCCATCCCGAAGCTGCCTTGATGCGCGAAACCGTTGATCGCCGGGTGCGATTCGTGTTGCGCCGGCTGAGCGAACAGGTGCCCCGTGCCGACATCCATCTGGTCGATGTGAATGGCCCTCGGGGCGGCATAGACAAGCGATGCCAGATCGAGTTGCGCATGGCGGGCGCGGGGCCGGTGGTGGTGTCGGCGGTGGCCAAGGATTGGCGAGCGGCGCTCGATGGTGCATTGGCTCGCGCGGCCCGCCATGTGCTGCGCGCCTGGCGCCGCGCTGCCACGCCCCGAAGGCCCCGCCAGCGCCTGCCCGAAATCGAGTCCTGACCCATTGCTGTCGCGGATTCAACGCTGCCGGGCCGCCGGCCCGGTGGCCTGCGCCGGGCAGACTTATAGCCCGCGAATGCCCGTTTCTACCGTGTGTTGAGCAAATTTGAGGATTGAAACATCGGCTCACCATAAAGATCGATGCGCCTCCCCGATCGATGTTGGCCAGCGCTATAACTGGCCCGGTGTTCATCGATTTCAAAAAGGGGTTTTCATGAAGAAACTGTTCGCGCAATGCGTTCTTGCAATAGCGGTCATCCTGCCGGTGGCAGCCCACGCACAGGTGCCCGTGGTGGAGCAGCCGGACCACGAGCAATTGCTCAAAAGCTATGACTGGCGGCTGGCCTGGAACAAGCGGTTGGTCTATGACTTCTGGCGCGAGGTGTTCGAGGCGGGCCACATGGATCTGGCACCCAGATACATGGCCGAAGACTACATTCAGCACAACCCCACGGTGGCGACGGGCCGTGCGGCCTTCATCGAATTTTTCTCGCAATTCGTGTCACCCCAGCCGATCGAACCACGCGTGAAGGCGCGGCTGGTTGCCATCACCGCGGAGGGCGACAAGGTGATCCTGAGCTTCGTGCGCGAGATGACGGACCCGCAAGACCCGACCAAGAAATACACGACCACCTGGTTCGACATGTTCCGCATCGAAAACGGCAAGATCGCCGAACACTGGGACGCGGCCACCAAGAACTGACGCTGTTCTCGGCGCCCAGCGGGCGGCGGTGCAGGCCACCGGGCGTGGCCTGCACCGCCGCCGCGTATCAATCCAGCGGCTGGCTCCGTGACCAATGCCGGAGCGAAGTGGCGTTGTGCCAAGGGTTACACGAGGGCACGGCTCGATCGGCGAAAGTCCCCAGGGCCCGTGCAGGTCCTTGAGCGGCATGCGGTAGCGCCTGCGCGAGAATCGGAAGGGCCCGCCCTGCGTCCGCGATTCAGGGTGCGGACGGCCCCCGGTGCAAAGCCGGGGCGAGGGGCGGTCACGAGAGGAGGCGACAATCCACGGTCGCGGCCGGCCTGTCGGCCGGGCTTTGCTCTCTTCGATTTCGACCCACCCCTTCTTCCCATGGCCCTGGACTTTCTCGCGGTAACTTTCGCGGTCGTGCGCGGCATCGCCACCTTGCGCCGCCACGCCCCGCGGCGAAGCGTGCCTTTCTCTTTCTGCGACGCCGGTCCCGCCACCGGCCGCCGTGAAAAAACCGCGATGGCTGCGATGGCCGCGGGCCGCACGTTCCTCACGCTGGCCTTGGTGGGCATTGCTGCCCCGGCCGCCTGGGCCTTGCCGACCTACAACGAAGTGCGCGCGGACTATCGCCCGTCGGACACCTTGGTGCTCTCGCGCGAGGGCGAGGTGCTGCAGCGCCTGCGCACCGACGCCACCGTGCGGCGCGGCCAATGGGTGCCGCTGGCCGAGGTGTCGCCCGCGCTGCGCACGGCGCTGGTGCTCAGCGAAGACAAGCGGTTTTACGAACACAGCGGCGTGGACTGGCGGGCGGTCTCGGCGGCGGCCTGGGGCAACCTGTGGAACCAGCGCACGCGGGGCGCGAGCACGCTCACCATGCAACTGGCCGGGCTGCTCGACGGCGACTGGCGGCAGGGGCCGGGCGGACGCACGGTGGTGCAAAAGCTCGGCCAGACCGTGGCGGCCCAGGTGCTGGAACGCCGCTGGCGCAAGGACCAGGTGCTGGAGGCGTACCTGAACCTGGTGCCGTTCCGTGGCGAGATCGTGGGCATCGACGCGCTTTCGCGCACGCTGTTCGGCAAGGCCGCGCATGGCCTGGACGAGCGCGAGGCCGCCGTCGCCGCGGCGCTGGTGCGCGCGCCCAATGCCCGGGCCGCCGCGGTGGCGCAGCGTGCCTGCGGTGTGCTGCGCGAAATGCAAAAGCCCGTGGTGCCTTCGTGCGACGCGCTCGATCTGTTCACCACCGCCGCGCTGCAGCGCCGGGCGTTCGACGGGGCCTATGGCGTGGCGCCGCACTTTGCGCGCTATCTGCTGCGGCAGGTGGACGCGCCGGTGCCATCGCCCGCCGCAACACCGGCCACGACACCGGCCGAAGAGCCACCGCAGCGCCGCGAGCGTGTCGCATCGACCGTGAGCGCGCCCCTGCAGCGATTCGCGGTGCAGACGCTGCACCAGCACCTGCGCGAGCTGCGCGGGCGCAACGTGGAAGACGGGGCCGTGGTGGTGCTGGACAACGCCACGGGCGAGGTGCTGGCCTGGGTCGGTTCCTCCGGCCTGCTCAGCCAGGCGGGCGAAGTGGACGGCGTGCTGGCCCTGCGCCAACCCGGCTCCACTCTCAAGCCGTTTCTTTATGCCCAGGCGTTCAGCGAGCAGCGGCTCACGGCGGCGTCGCTCATCGAAGATTCGAGCGCGCACATTCCCACCGCCAGTGGCCTGTACATCCCGCAGAACTACGACCGCCAGTTCAAGGGCTGGGTTTCCGCGCGCACGGCGCTGGCCGCGTCGCTCAACGTGCCGGCGGTGCGCACGCTGGTGATGGTGTCGCCCGATGCCTTCTTTCGCCAGTTGCGGGCGCTGGGTTTGCCGCTGCGCGAGAGCGGCGACTATTTCGGCTACAGCCTGGCGCTCGGAAGCGCCGAGGTCCCGCTGCTGCACCTGACCAATGCGTACCGCGCGCTGGCCAACGGCGGGCGATACGGTCCCGTGGCCGTGACGCCCGTTGCAGCGGGCCGTACGCCGAGTGCGCTTTCGCGCACGGCCTTCGCGATCTCTGCGACCGCGACGGCAACCGCGGGCGCAGCATCGGCCACCCCCGCCATCGATGCACGCGCCGCCTTCCTGGTGGGCGACATCCTGTCCGACGGCAACGCGCGCGCGCGCACCTTCGGCACCGACAGCGTGCTGGCCACCCGTTTCTGGACCGCCGTGAAAACCGGCACCAGCAAGGACATGCGCGACAACTGGGCGCTGGGCTGGTCGCGCCGCTACACCGTCGGCGTGTGGGTGGGCAACGCCAGCGGCGCACCCATGCACGACGTGAGCGGCACCAGCGGCGCCGCGCCCATCTGGGCCGAGATCATGGGCTGGCTGCACCACGCCGGACCAGGCGCTGGCGTGCGCAGCAGCCCGCCGGCGCCGCCCGCCGGCATGGTGCAGGCTGCCGTGCGTTTCGGCCCCGAGCCCGGCGGCACCCGCCAGCTCGAAAGCGCCCGGCAGGAATGGTTCATCGCTGGAACGCAGCAGCCGCTTTTTGCTATAGATATCGTAGCAATGCAACCAATAAAGACGGCGGCAGCACGGCAAAACCGCTCAAACCCGGGCCGCGCTGCCGCCGACGCCCCTGACGACGGCCTGCAGGCCCCCACCGCCCGCATTCTGGCGCCCGCGCCCGGCACCATCGTGGCGCTCGACCCCGACATTCCGCCCGATCGCCAGCGGCTGCAGTTCGCGGCCACGCCCTCCGAAGGGCTTGCCGACCTGCGGTGGCGCATCGATGGCCGCGTGCAGGGCCGGGGCGTGCAGTGGGCGTGGCTCCCCTGGCCCGGGCGGCACCGGGTGGAACTGGTGGACGGTGGCGGGCAGGTGCTCGATACGATCAGCCTCGAAGTGCGGGGCGCAGGATTGAAAAAATGAAACGATGCTTCGCGCGCGGTGCCTCCACCGCGCTCCCCTGCGGCGGTGGCGCAATGCGCCGCACGCCGTGGTTGGCCGCTGCGCCCCGGAGCGCCGCATGACCGCCTTCGCTCCGCTGCTGTTCGTGGTCATCTGGTCCACGGGCTTTCTCGTGGGCCGTGGCGTTTCCGCGCACGCCGATCCGTTCTGGTTCCTGGCGGCGCGTTTCGTCGGCGTGGCCGTGCTGTTCGGCGCGGCGGCGCTCTGGGCCCGTGTGGAATGGCCGCGCGGGCCGCGCCGCATCGCCCTGCATCTGGTCGCGGGCGCGCTCATGAGCGGCCTGTACGTGGGGCCGAGCTGGTGGGCCATGGCACAGGGCCTGCCTTCGGGCGTGATGGCGCTCATCGGGGCGCTGCAACCGCTGTTCACGGCGCTCATCGCCGTGACGCTGCTGCGCGGCCGGCTGGGGCCGGGCACCTGGGCGGGGCTGGCGCTGGGTTTCAGCGGCGTGGCGATGGTGCTGTGGCCTCGCCTGGCCGTCAGCGCCGGTGCGGCCGGGTTGTCGCTGCCCGTTCTGCTGGCGGCGGCGGGGAGCATTCTGGCCTTGACGGTGGGATCGATGGTGCAGAAGTCGCCGCTCGCGGCGGGCGACCTGCGCAGCGCCAGCGCGGTGCAGAACGTGGGCGCCATCGCGGTGCTGGTGCTCATGGCCCTGGTCTTCGGCGAGCCGCGCTGGGACGGCTCTCCGCTGCTGTGGGGCTACCTCGCCTATGCGGTGCTGGTGCTGTCCATCGGCGGCGCCACGCTGCTGATCTGGCTCATGCGCCACGGCGAAGCCACCCGCACCGCTGCGCTGGTGCTGGCCGTGCCGCCGCTGTCGGCCCTGCAGGCGTGGTTCATCTTCGGCGAGACGCTCACCGGGCTGCAGATCGTGGGCTTCGTGGTCGCCATCCTGGGTGTGGCGCTGGCGCGCCGATAAAAGGCCGGGCCGTTCACATCCGGCCGCTGCCATGCGGTGTGGCGCCGGCCCTCAAAATTTCTCAACCCCCGGGGAAAAGTCTTCAGCCCCTGGCAGGGGGCAGCCGCTACGATGCCCGTGCTCCGTGTTGCCGCCGTGGTGGGGCGCGGCTTTCAGAAAAAAACCAGGAGCATTCCCCTTGGCCGATCTTTCCAAAATCACCTGCATCGAAGACCTGCGCGTCATCGCCAAGCGCCGCGTGCCGCGCATGTTCTACGACTACGCCGACTCGGGCTCGTACACCGAAAGCACCTACCGCGCCAACAGCGAGGATTTTCAGCGCATCAAGCTGCGCCAGCGCGTGGCGGTCAACCTGGAAGGGCGCACCACGCGCACGCTGATGGTCGGGCAGGAGGCGGCCATGCCGGTCGCCATCGCGCCCACGGGTCTCACGGGCATGCAGCATGCCGATGGCGAAATTCTCGGCGCACGCGCAGCCAAGGCATTCGGCGTGCCGTTCACGCTGTCCACCATGAGCATCTGCTCGCTGGAGGACGTCTCCAGGCACGCCGGGCCGGGCTTTTGGTTCCAGGTGTACGTGATGCGCGACCGCGACTTCATCGAGCGCCTGATCGACCGCGCCAAGGCGGCAGGCGTGTCGGCGCTGCAGCTCACGCTGGACCTGCAGATTCTTGGCCAGCGCCACAAGGACATCAAGAACGGCCTGTCCACGCCCCCGAAACCCACCGTGGCCAACCTGCTCAACCTGGCGACCAAGCCGCGCTGGTGCCTGGGCATGCTGGGCACGCAGCGGCGCAGCTTCGGCAACATCGTGGGGCACGCCAAGGGGGTGGGCGACCTGTCGTCGCTGTCGTCCTGGACGGCCGAGCAGTTCGATCCGCAGCTCAACTGGCGCGACGTGGAATGGATCAAGAAGCGCTGGGGCGGCAAGCTGATCCTCAAGGGCATCATGGACGCCGAGGACGCTCGCCTGGCCGTGGCCAGCGGCGCCGATGCGCTCATCGTCAGCAACCATGGCGGGCGCCAGCTCGACGGCGCGCCTTCGTCGATCCACGCGCTGCCGGCCATCGTGGAAGCGGTCGGCAAGGACATCGAGGTGTGGATGGATGGCGGCATTCGCGGCGGGCAGGACGTGCTGAAGGCCTGGGCGCTGGGCGCGCGCGGCACGCTGATCGGCCGCAGTTTTCTGTACGGCCTGGGCGCCTTCGGCGAAGCAGGCGTGACCCGCGCGCTGCAGATCATCCAGAAGGAGCTGGACGTGACCATGGCTTTCTGCGGCCACACGGACATCCACCGCGTGGACCGGTCGATCCTGCTGCCGGGCACCTATCCGGTGTGAGAGGCTTCAGATCAGAAATGGCCGCAGCGCATATTCCCCTAGGGAGTAATGCTACAAAATTTGTAGCAAATGCCGCTGATCAAAAAGCCCGCGTCAACCGATGACCGCTGGCATCGCGGAGCAGGGAGGCGGTAGTTCTTGCGCCACCGCGCTCTTGCCTGCGTAGAACGCGCCGGCCGCCAGCAGCACGGCACTGGCGGCGAAGGCGACGCGGCGCTTCATGGAATGCGGGTGGCTCAAGGGAAGGGCCTTGGATCGGGTGTCTCGCATGCTGTCTCCTGGTGGGTCGGAAAAAGAGGCTGACAAGGACTGAGCCCTGCCGTTCACCTTAATACGCGGGCATCGGCCGAATGGATGCAGAGCCCTTGCCAGCATGAGGGCCTTGTATCCGCCAGCCCACACCTGCCGTACTGATGGGCATGGCCGATCGTGTACTTTTTCTCACACAATGCGTGCATGAGCACCTCCCTGACGGATACCCAACTGATGGCACTCATTGACCAAGTCGCGGGGCGTGACGATGCCGCCCTCAAGCGTCTGTACGACCACACGTCGTCGCGCCTTTTCGGGGTTGCGCTGCGCGTGCTCCGAAACCGCGAATGGGCCGAGGACGTGCTGCAGGAGGCGTATCTCACCATCTGGCGGGTGGCCGGCAGCTACCGCGAAACACTGAGCCCGCCCATGGCATGGATGGGCCTCATCGTGCGCAGCAGGGCGCTCGACTTTCTGCGCCGGCGCACCGCCGACCGCGCCCAGCTCACCCAGGCGTTCGACGACGAGATGGCGCAGAGCCTGCAGGCCGATGTGCCCTCGCCGGTGGACATCGCCCAGGCCAGCGAGCAGGCGACCGCGCTGCACCAGTGCCTGGGCCGGCTGGAACATCGCCATCGCGAAGTCGTCAGCCTGGCGTATCTGCGCGATCTGAGCCACGGCGAACTGGCCGAGCAATTGCGGTTGCCGCTGGGCACCGTCAAGACCTGGATCCGCCGGGGCCTGGGCCAGCTGCGCGAATGCCTGTCGCGCTACGCATGAGGTGCCACTGTGAACCTGTCCAAAACCCCTGAACTCCTCGACCGCCTGGCCGCCGCCTATGCCCTGGGCACGCTGCGCGGCGGTGCGCGCCGCCGCTTCGAAACCCTGGCCCGCGAGCATGCCGGTGTGCGGGCCGCCGCCCTGGTGTGGCAGTCGCGCTGGTCCGGGCTGACCGAACTGCAGGCCGAGCAGGCGCCGCCGCCCGAGGTGTGGCTGCGCATTCACAACCTGGTGCAGGCCGAGAAGGCGCGTGAAGCCATGCGGGCCGCCCGCCAGGGTGCCGTCCAGGCGCAGGCCGATGGCCGCGACAGCGGCGGTGGTGGCTGGCTGCGCAGCGTGCTGCTGTGGCGCGGTGCGGCGGCGCTGGGCGCGCTGGCCACCGTGGCTGCCGTGGTGGTGGGCCTGCAGACGCACCAGCACCTGCGCACCGAAAGCGGCGCGCAGATTGCCCAGCTGCGCCAGCAACTGGCGGCAACGCCGCAGGTGCGCTATGTGGCCGTGCTGGCCGACGCCAAGGCCGATCCCTCCATGCTCGTTACCTTCGATGCGCAGAAGAACGCGCTGGTGCTGCAGCGCGTGGGTGGTTTCCAGGAAGGCAGCGACCAATCCCTGCAACTGTGGGCCTTGCCGCCCGGTGGCGGTCCGCGCTCGCTGGGCGTGCTCGGGCAGCAGGCGCTCCTGACCCTCAGCACGCCTGAAAGCGCGGTCAAGAACGTGCCCACGCTGGCGATCAGCCTGGAGCCGCGGGGCGGTGTGCCGAGTGAAACGGGCCCCACCGGGCCGGTGCTGTTCAAGGGTGCATTGATCGAGCGCATGCTGTAGCGCGGGACCATCGCATTTCTGCCGGGTGGAATCCCGGACTTCCGCCATCGGACGATATCGGTAACACTGTGCTACGGCGCAGGCTGGCGCTGCTTCCGACGGACCTTCCATGTACCTCAATCCTTGGTTCTCCGCGGTGGCCTGGACCACCGGGTTTTTCATGCTGGTGGCGGCCACGGGCTCTGCACGGGCCGAAACCGGCAAACTGCTGCTGACGGGCGGCGTGAGCAACATCGCGGGCTCGGCCGGCGGCGGCCTCACCCCGTGGGCGGTCGTGGGATCGAACGCCACCGAAGGCGAGATCGGCATGAGCGCCTTCACCACCCGCACCCGCACCCGTGACTACGGGCTGACCAGCTACGGCGCGGCCCTGGGTTGGAACGAGCGGGTCGAAGTCTCCGTGGCGCGGCAGAACTTCGACGCTGCCCCGGCGGTGGCGCTGAACGGCGTGGCGGCTTTCGGGGTGGAGCCCAATCTGCACCTCAAGATGGACATCGTCGGGGTCAAGGTGCGCCTGCTCGGCGATGCGGTGCTCGATTCCGACAACGCCATGCCCCAAGTGGCGGTGGGCGTGGAGCACAAACGGCTCGATCCGGCATCCGCCAGCAAGGTCATCGAATTTTTGGGGGCCGACACCAGTGGCACCGACCTCTACGTGACCGCGACGAAACTCCTACTGGACCGCAACCTCGTGCTGAGCGCCACGCTGCGCTACACGAATGCCAACCAGAATGGCCTGCTGGGCTTCGGCGGATCGGCGCCCGGGCGCCACCGCCGCAGCCTGCAGCCCGAGATTTCGGTGGCGTACCTGCTGCGGCGCGACCTGGCCATCGGTGCCGAATACCGCTTCAAGCCCGACAACCTGCAGGCCATCGGTGCCTCGGCGGGCCTGGGCGCGGCGCTGCGCGAGGACGACTGGCGCGATGTGTTCATTGCCTGGGCGCCCAACAAGCACACCTCGATCACGCTGGCCTACGTCAACCTCGGGCTGATCGTGCCCGGCGTGACGGGCTACCGACGCCAGACCGGCCTGTACCTGTCGGTGCAGGCGGCCTATTGATCCTCTGAATCGAGCCGGGCCAAGCCACAAGGACGCACGCACCATGCCGATCCGCACTCCCACCAAGACGGCCTTTGCCGGGCTCGCCATCACGCTCGTGGCCGTTTGCGCCACGGCCCAGACGCCTGCCATTCAGCCCGCCATGCCGCCCGCAGCGGCCACTGCCCCGGGGGCTGCCAGCGCGCCTGGCCCTGCCGGGTCGCCCGACCCGTCCGGCGCCGTGGCCGCTGGCGCGGCGGGCAAGGTCGCGCCAGAAGGGCTTTTCGACGCGCTCGGAGGCCAGCCCGGCATTGCGCGGATCATGAATGGCCTGGTGGACCGCGCCTTCAAGGACGCGCGCATCGGCCACCTCTTCAAGGAAACCAAGCCCCAGGCCCTGAAAGACAGCCTGACCAACCAGGTCTGTCTGCTCGCGGGCGGGCCGTGCCGCTACGAAGGCGCGGACATGAAGTCGGCCCACGCAGACCTGGAAATCCGAAAGCGCGATTTCAACGTATTGGTCGAGTTGCTTCAGGACTCGATGGACGAGCAAGGCGTTGCTTTTACGCAGCAAGGCCGTTTACTGGCACTTCTCGCGCCCATGCACCGGGACGTCATCACGGTGCGTTGACAAGCACCAATCCAGTGCATTCGGCGCAATGCACTGAATTGGTGATAAGTCAAATTTTTTAGTATCTTTGTGTATCTGTGTGTGTAATACGCCGGTGAACAACGCTGCGCGGCTTGAGTCAATAAAATGATGGAATCGCCTGATTTGACTGCAAAAAAGTGAAATTGGGCATTCTCCTACGGCCCGGTATTGAGTGTTTCTATCAAGTCCGCGGTGTTTTAATTTTTACAACTGGTGACATCATTTGCCAGTGAGATTGACCTATGACCCACTGGATCAACAACCTCCGGATCTCGCACAAGTTCTTGCTCATCGGCGCGCTGGCGTTTTTCATGTTCGCCATTCCCACCACCCTGCTGCTGCAGGTCAACTGGACCAGCCTGCGCACTGTCGAACGGGAAAACCTGGGCGTCGCACCTGCCAAGGAACTGCTCAAGCTGGTGCAACTGACGCAACAGCATCGTGGCCTGTCTGCGGCGTTTCTCGGGGGCGATGCCTCGCTGAACACACCGCGTCAAGCCAAGCAGGCCGAGGTCGAAACCGCATTCGCGCGGGCCCAGGCCGCTGCCACCGGACTCGACGACCGTGCCCTGACCGCCAAGCTGGCTGCCGTGTCTGAAGAGTGGCGTACCCTGGTTTCAGCGGTGGGCTCAAAGTCCATCACGGGCGCACAGAGCAACGCCCGCCACGTTGTGCTGGTGGCGGGCGAACTGGGCCTGATCGACGACGTGGCCAACAGCTCCGGCATCTCCCTGGATTCGGATCCGGGCAGCTACTTCCTCCAGCGGGCTGCGCTGACCCACCTGCCGCACCTGACCGAATCGCTGGGCCAGATGCGCGCACGCGGTGCCCTGGTGCTCGCCCGCGGAGATGCCTCGCCCGAAGAAAGGGCCCGCATCGAAACGCTTGTGGATCGCGCCCGCCAGCACTACGGCGATGCCCGCAAGACTCTCGAACTGGCCTCCGGCGGCAACCTGCCGCCGCAGGTGGAGGCGGCCCGCAAGGCCGCGCTGGCCGCGGCCGAAGAGGGCTTCAAGCTCGCCGACGAAAACGTCATCCAGGCCACTACGCTGTCCATGCCGTCCACCCAATGGGTGGCGCAGATGACCCGCATCATCGACACCCAGTTCGCGCTGGTGGCCGTGTCCTTCGACGTGCTCACCGATACGATGAACGCGCGCATCCAGGCGATGCGCCGCGACATGCTGCTGATATTGGGCGCCGTGGCCTTGCTGGCGGCGCTGGCCGCGTGGGTGATGTGGATCGTCACCCGGGCCACCACCCGCTCGGTCGAGGCGGCCGTGCATCTGGCCGAAGCCGTGGCGCAGGGCGACCTGAGCACCCGCGTGCAGAGCCAGGGCCGCGACGAGATCGCGCGGCTGCTCCAGGCCCTCGGCACCATGAACGACCGCCTGAGCGATGTGGTGGGTTCGGTGCGCGGCAATGCGGAAAGCGTGGCCAACGCCAGCCTGCAGATCGCGCAGGGCAATGCCGACCTGAGCCAGCGCACCGAAGAGCAGGCCAGTTCGCTGGAGGAAACCGCAGCGTCCATGGAAGAGCTGGGCTCCACCGTGCAGCACAACGCCGACAGCGCCCGCGAAGCCAGCCAGTTGGCGCGCAGCGCATCGGGTGTGGCCGTTCGCGGCGGCGAGGTCGTGGGCCAGGTCGTCGAAACCATGAAGGGCATCAACGGCAGTTCGCGCCGCATCGCCGACATCATCGGAGTGATCGACTCCATCGCCTTCCAGACCAACATCCTCGCGCTGAATGCCGCGGTGGAAGCGGCCCGGGCCGGCGAACAGGGCCGCGGCTTCGCCGTGGTGGCGAGCGAGGTCCGCTCGCTGGCCGGGCGCAGCGCCGAGGCCGCCAAGGAAATCAAGACCCTCATCAACGACAGCGTGGAGCGCGTCGAGCGCGGCTCGGCCCTGGTCGATGAGGCGGGCACCACCATGAGCGAAATCGTCGCTTCCATTCAGCGCGTGAGCGACATCGTGACGGAAATCAGCGCGGCCACCGCCGAGCAAAGCTCCGGCATCTCGCAAGTCGGCGAAGCCGTGAGCCAGATGGACCAGGTCACGCAGCAGAACGCCGCTCTGGTGGAAGAAAGCGCTGCCGCCGCTGCGAGCCTCAAGGTACAGGCCCAGCAACTGGTGGACACGGTGGCCGTGTTCCGCCTGGCGGGCGAGCCAGGCGCCTTGCGCCTGAACTGAGCGGCTGGCGGCGGGCACCGGGCGGCACACCGCCCGGCGTGTTTCCGCCGCCTCGCGGGGCCATCCCGCGCCGCCTGCGCGCCACTGTGCGGGCGCATGGACAATGGCGGGCGTGACCGCCTCACCCGAGCCCGCACCGACCCTTCCACGCCGCATCGCCCATCTGGACATGGACGCGTTCTACGCCTCCGTGGAACTGCTGCGCTACCCACAGTTGAAGGGCCTGCCCGCCGTCATCGGAGGCGGGCGGCGCGTGCCCGACGAGGCGCTGGCCGCCGAGTTCGCGGGCCGCAAGGCCGACATCCCCATCGATGCGTTTCCCCGCCTCAAGGATTACGTGGGCCGTGGCGTCATCACCACCGCCACCTACCCGGCGCGCCAGTTCGGCGTGGGCTCGGCCATGGGGCTCATGAAGGCCGCGCGCCTGTGCCCGCAGGCCATCTTGCTGCCGGTCGATTTCGCGTCGTACCGGCGGTTTTCGCGCCTGTTCAAGGAGGTGATCCTTTCCATCGCGCCCGTCATGGAGGACCGGGGCGTGGACGAGGTGTACATCGACTTCACGCACGTGCCAGGCGGCCAGCGCAATGGTGGCCGGTCGCTGGCGCAGCTCATCCAGAAAAGCATCCTCGACGCCACCGGGCTGACCTGCTCGATCGGCGTGGCGCCCAACAAGCTCATCGCCAAGATGGCCAGCGAGTTCAACAAGCCCAACGGCATTTCCATCGTGCACGAGGGCGATCTGGAGAAAACCATCTGGCCGCTGGCCTGCCGCAAGATCAACGGCATCGGCCCCAAGGCCGACGCCAAGCTGCAGTCCTATGGCATTCACACCGTGGGCGAACTCGCCGCGCGCCCGCGCGACTGGCTGGTGCGTCACTTCGGCAAGGCCAGCGGCGCCTGGCTGCACGAAGCCGCCTGGGGCCGCGACGACCGCCCCGTGGTCACCGAGAGCGAGCCCGTCTCCATGAGCCGAGAAACCACCTTCGACCGGGACCTGCACGCCGTGCGCGACCGCGCCGAACTGGGCCGCATCTTCACCGACCTGTGCGAGCGCGTGGCCGGCGACCTGCAGCGCAAAGGCTATGCGGGCAAGACCATCGGCATCAAGCTGCGCTACGACGATTTCAAGATCGCCACGCGCGACCTCACCATCGACCACCCCACGCAAGATGCCGACACCATCCGCCGCGCGGCCGGACAGTGCCTCAAGCGCGTTCCGCTGGACAAGCGCCTGCGCCTGCTGGGCGTGCGGGTGGGCAATCTGCTGACCGAGGAGGCCGCGCGCGAGGCGGCCACGGTGCGAAAAGCGCCGATGACGCCGGGGCTGTTCGACTGACAGGGTGTTTCTTGGTGCTGCAGATCACGCCGAAGTGCTTTTCAAGCACGCGTGAATCTATCCGCTTCAAGAGCTCATTGAGATGGCATGCCTGGGAGGCCGCGCTGATTTCCGTGGAAAAGCGCGTCGTCGAATGCCTCGTCGCACCAAACACCCATCGGTAGAGATCTCTCGGGCAGTTGTTTTCGCAGCGTTTCGATCTTCTTCACACACTGGTTGTCGTCCGTGAGGAAATGGGAGATACCGGAAATCTCGCACTGTGCAAGAAGTTTCAGGTCATCTTTGGCGGTATCGCGTGGATAGCCGGTGGGACGTGCTTTGGCGCCCGGCGCTGCCAGAGCGGCCGCAGCCCGCGCGTCGTCAAAATTGAACGGCAGCACCAGAAAGTTATGCAGCGGAAGGTCCGTGATCGGTTGCCGCACCTCGAACTCGGAAATGACGATGGCCGATAGGTACATGGGAATCATCCGTTCCAGGCAAGCCCGGTAGTACTCCTTCGCCACCAGATGATGTTCGCGGTCTTCTTTGCTGAGAGTGATCAGAAAGCTTGTGTCGAGCAGGGCTCCATTCATCCCTGGCCACCTCTGAGCTCGCGTACCCATTGGGCCGGATCATCGACGTCTGCCCAGGCCTTCTTGCCCTTCTCGGTGAACCGCTTGAATTCGTCTTCGTCGAAGCTCGGCTGATAGTTGACGAACTCGATCAAAGATGCGTCTCGAAGCTCGCCCGTGGCGATGTTGAGTTTGGCCCGAATTCTCAAATGAACGGTTTTGTAGACCAGATTGCTGCGTTCCGCCAGGATCAATTCCTTGTCTGTGCGGACGGTCAGCTTCTTGCCGTCAGGCAGCACCACATGAGCGTTTGACGTGCCCGCACCGCCAAGATCAGTAATTTCGCCCCGGACATACCGTTCCACACTGACCCATTGATCCACCTCTTGGGCAACAAAGTCGCTGTCTTTGTCAATGACGATGGCCTGCGAAATTGCATTCGTGGCAATTTTGATGGAGCGATGCGCCGTCTTTTTGGTGCTGGCTTGCCACCGTTCCAAGACAGCTCGCCGCTTGTGATCTATGCGCGCCAAGTTTGTCGACGCTGCAAGTGCTCGGAGGTCTCTTAAAAAGCTTCCCGAAGCAGGGGGCAAGAACGCAAAAGCCAGTGACCCGTCAACGATCTTTACCTCAATCTCGTCGGTATCTACTTCCTTCTCGCTTCCGCGCACCAGCTTCGCTACATCGGCTGAAAACTCTGCAAGCATCGAGAGTGGGACACGATCCGGCGAAATCGCGTATCCCTGCGATTTATCTTCAAAAGCAATGGTGATGCGGTCGGCAGCCATGCGGGCATTCTCCCACGGGGAAAACGTCCTTTGCCAGCGCCTTGGCAAAGGCTTTGCTGCCCTGTGCGAAGTTTCAATTTACTTTCACTGACCTCCATTTAGCGAATATCTTGCGAAAGGGTTTCGCGGGATTTTCTTTTGCTCAGCCAAGCCAGCCGGAGCGCATCCAGCCCCAGTCCGCAGGCCACGCCCACGGTGTAGGCCACCAAGTCCATCGCACCGAACCGCGACCCCAGCACCAGATGGCCCGGCGTGGTGCTTCGGATCGCGTTGATCCACGGCGCCTGGTACAGCTGCGAGAACTCCACGGCGAACGACGTTGCCAATGCCAGCGCAGCCAGCCGCACCGGCGCCATGCGCGGCCTCACGCAGGCCCAGCCGAACATCACCATCAGCGCCCATAGCGCGTCGCCGGGGTATTTGCCGAGCGCCTCGGGAAACAGCACCCCCGGCCAGCGGCGCGAAGCCAGCCCCAGCGCGATGGTGGCGGCGATGCCCGCGACCAACACGGCGCGGTGGCGAGGGGCGGCAGGATGGGGCGGAAAAGCGGCGGGTGGCAGGAGCGGATGGACCATGCGAAGGCTGAAAGAAAAGAGACGAAAAAGAAGAAAAGAATGGCGGGGCAGTGGAGTCCAGACAGGGCCAGGCCAAGCCAAGGCGAGGGAAGAACAGGAGCGGGCCTGCAATGCTCGAAGCCGTGCGGTCGGCAGTATCGCCGAGCGCCCACGCGCGTCAGGGCCGCAACGCCTCCAGCACGAATCGCGTCGGCCCGCTCGTGTCCCGGTCGCTGACTGCCAGGCCCAGTTGCCGCCACAGCGCCGGGCTCAGCGGGCGCACGGCGATGCGTGGATCACGCGACGGTTCGTACGACTCCTGCGGCAGCAGCGCCGCGCCGTAGCCCGCAGCGACCAGCGTGCGGATCGCATCGTTGTAGTTCAGCTCGATGCGTGGCCGGCAGTGCAGGCCTGCCGCAGAGAACCATTCCGCCGTGAGCCGGTACAGGCGCGTGGACGGGTCGTTCATGATCAGCGGCCGCTCGGCCAGCCACTGGGGCGTGAGCCGCCGGGGCGCTTTCCAGGCCGCCGGAAGAAAGGCCACCACCGCCTCGCGCCGCAAGGGCGTGACGTGGACTCCGCGCACCGGCACCTGCGGCAGCGCCACCACCGCCAGGTCCAGGCTGCCTGCGGCGAGCCGGGCCATGCTTTCGTTGGAGGTGAGCACCTGCACGTTCACCTCCACGCCGGGATGCGCCCGCGCCAGGCGTTCCAGCGCGGGCGGCAGCAGGTGCGCGATGGCGCCCGTCGAGGCGCCCACCCGCACCCGGCCCGTCTGGCCGGCAAGCTGCCGGCGCACGTCTTCCACCGCATCGTCGGCGTCGGCCAGCAGCCTGCGCGCCCGCGCGATGAATCGCTCGCCCAAGGCGGTCGGCTGTGCAGGCCCGCGCCCGCGAATGAGCAACTGGCCGCCCAGGCGCGACTCCAGCTCCGCGATCTGCACGGTCACCGTGGGGGCAGCCAGGTGAAGGGCGCGTGCGGCATTCGCCAGCGAGCCGAGATCGGCAATGGCAACCAGGGTCCGCAGATGGTCAAGGCTCAGTTCTCGCATCGGGACAGTTTAATTTTTCTGAAGCCGGGGTTGCATATATTCAGCTGGAGCCATCGGCGCTGCGCTCCTACGATCGCACCCCATGAACCACCATATCTTCATCGACGGCGACCAGGGCACCACCGGCCTGGACCTTCAAAACCGCCTGCGGGGCAGCGAATTTCGCATCCGCACCCTGCCTGCCGACTTGCGCAAGAACGCCGCCGCCCGGCGCGAGGCACTGAACGATTGCGACATCGCCATCCTCTGCCTGCCCGATGCCGCTGCGCGCGATGCGGTCGCGATGATCGAGAACCCTGCGGTGCGCGTCATCGACGCCAGCTCGGCCCATCGCACCAGCCCGGGATGGGTCTATGGCCTGCCGGAACTCGACGCCCGGCAAGCCGAGCGCATCGCCGCCGCGTCGCGGGTCACCAATCCGGGCTGCTACCCCACCGCCGCCGTGGCCCTGCTGCGACCGTTGACGGATGCAGGCCTGCTGCCCGCCGACTATCCGCTGGTCATCCAGGCCGTGTCCGGGTATTCGGGCCAGGGCAGGGCGGGGGCCGAAGCGCACGAGGCCGGCACGGGCTCGCATTCGCTGAAGCTCTATGGCCTGGGCCTGGAGCACAAGCACGTGCCCGAAATCGAAGCCTACGCCGGCCTGGCGGCGCGGCCCCTTTTCGTGCCGGCCTACGGAAGCTATCGGCAAGGCATCGTGCTCACCATCGGGCTGCATGCGAGGCTGCTGCCGGCGCAGGCTTCGGGCGCGCGCATTCACGAATGCCTGGTGGAGCGGTACCGCGATGCGGCGCATGTGCATGTGGTGCCCATGTCGGCTGCCGCGCCCGTCATCGAGCTGGACCCGCAGGTGCACAACGGATCGAACGACATGAGTCTGGCCGTCTCGTGGAATGCGCGCACGGGGCAGATCGTGTTGAGCGCAGTGCTGGACAACCTGGGGAAAGGGGCTGCAGGGGCGGCGGTGCAGAACCTGCGGTGGATGGCCGGGGCTTCGCGGGCACCCTCTGGAGCGTTGGAGTTTGAAGGCGCTGCGGGAGGCTGATGCGTCCGGCGCCGGTTCGAATCGCTTGCGGCCTGCCGACCTCGTTACTTTTTATTCTTCTTGGCTTGGTCATGATGCCACTTGATGGCGAAAAACATGCCCACGCCGAAAACGAGAACCTTGAACACAATGAAAACGATAGGAACCCAATCCATCTTTGAAATCTTCCTGGCTGTGATCTTGAAACGATGAAATCGCCCCGGCCTTCGCGAAGGCTGCCTGGCTGAAGTCAGCCACCACCGCAGTGTCTCGATGGCGATTCACTGCTGGTAGTTTGCCTCGGCCCGCGCCTGGGTCTTGCGTGCGCAGCAGGAAGAGGTCGGACGAGCCCTGGTAGGTGCGCGCGCGTTGCGGCCCGCGGCAGCCAGGGGCCGGTGCGGCATTCGATGTCGCAGCTTGCGCTGGCACCTGTCAGCCGCCCAGCTCGCCCACCCGCGAGGGCGTGCCACCGCGCCCGAACTGCTTCCATGCCCGCCGCAGTTGCGTGTCCGAACTGAACCCCGCCATCTCCGCCGCCGCCGTCACGTTGCGCCCCGCGCGCAGCGCGGCCTCGGCGGTGGCCAGGCGAATCCGGCGCAGATACTGCAGCGGCGCAATGCCGGCGTGGTCCAGAAACAGTCGCGTCAGGTGCCGTGGCGATGCGTGCGCCACCTCTGCCATGGCGGGCACGCTCCACTCCGCCTGGGGCTGCTGAGCGACGGCGTCCTGCACGCGGTGCAGCGCGCCGTGCAGGTGGTTGCGGTGGTGCAGAAAGGGTGACATTTCCGGATCGTGCGGGCCGCGCCGCAGGGCGACCACCATGGTCTGCGCCACTTCGGCGGCGACGGCGGGGCCGCACACATCGGCGATGCGGTGCAGCACCAGGTCGATGCCGGTGGTCACGCCCGCGCTGGTGTGCAGGGCGCCGTCGGCCACGAAGACGCGGTTGGCAACCACGTCGCAGCGGGGTTCCACCTCGGCCAGTTCGGCCAGGTGCTGGTGGTGCGTTGTGGCGCGGCGCCCGGCCAGCAGCCCGGCGTGTGCGGCCAGCACGGCGCCGGCGCACACGGTCACCAGTTCCAGCCGCCCGGCGGACAGGCGCAGGCCGCGCAGCCAGTGCAGCAGTTCGCGCGCCTCGCTGCGCTGCACGTCGATGCGCTGGCCCGGCAGGCCCACGAGCACGACCCAGGCCGGGTGCGGCAGCGTGGCCGGCAGCGGAGCGAGACCGGAGAGCGCCACGCCCACCGAGGTGACCGACTCTGGCGTGGGGTTGACGAAGTGCAGCACGAAGGCCGGCGCCACGCCCCGCGACTGCAGCACCTGGTTGGCGATGCGCAGGGCTTCGGCGGGGCCTGCCCAGTCCAGCACGAGGCTGCCGGGCAGCAGCGCGAAATAGACGTGGATGGGCGCGGCAGTGGCTGCGGCCACGGCCACCGACGCGGCACCGCCCCTGGTGGCGCCGCTGCCGCTCTTGCGATCCCTGCTGCCGTTGCCGCTCATCGCTGGGTGGGCGGCACGTGGCGCAGGGTTTCGGTGAAGGCGGCGTGCGCGGCGGGGTCCACCGGCCGGTGGCGCACGGTGGTGCTGGCGGGGTCGTTGCCCAGGAAGTTGTTGCCCTTGTGGTTGTGGGCGGGGCGAATGGGGCGCGGGGCGAAGCCGCCGCCGCAGTTGGGGCAGACGTTGCCGAGCACGCGGTCCACGCAGGAGGCGCAGAAGGTGCATTCGAAGCTGCAGATGCGGGCATCGGCCGAGGCGGGGGGCAGGGCGGTGTTGCAGTTTTCGCAGGTGGGGCGCAGTTCCAGCATGGCGTGCTCTTTCTCGAAAAATGGGGTGGTGGATGAATGAAAAGGGGTCAGGAAAAGGGGGAGTGCTGAAGACGGTGCCGGTCAGGCCGCAGCGGCATCCACCCGCGCCAGTGCCTGGGCGGCGGTGCACACGGTGGCGAAGCGGTCTTGCAGCACGGTGGCGGTGCGCGCGCGGATGTCGTCGGCGGTCAGCGGGCGGCCGTCGGGCTGCACCATGTCCCAGGTCAGGGTGGCGTCGAGGGCGTAGTCCACCTCCCAGCCCAGGTCGCAGGCGTGGCGCGTGGTGGTCTCGCAGCATTGCTCGGTGCGAATGCCGCTCACGATCAGGCGCTGAATGCCGTGCTGGGTGAGCCAGACGCCGAGCGCAGTGCCCACCAGGGCGCTGTGGCGCTCTTTGGTGAAGGTGGCGGCGGCCTCGAAGGGGGCCAAACCGTCCAGCGGACGCACGTGGCCGGATTCGATGGCGAACGGGTTGCCGGGTTCGGCGGGGCCATCGCTGTGCAGCACGCGCACCACGGGCACGCCCCGGGCGACGCAGCCGTCGATGAGCGCGTTCTGCGCGGCCAGATAGGGCGGCAGGCTCGCTTCGGTGAAATAGGGGCGGTGGCGGAACGATTCCTGCACGTCGATCACTATGAGACAGATTTTCACGGAGAGGGCCTTCGCAAGGGTGGGAGTATGCCGCTCATTGTGTTTGCGCTGGCGGGCGGCGTCCGGGCGGAGGCGGCCGAAAATCGATCATTTCAGGACATGAATTGGCTGGATTTTTCAGTCTGGCGACGCTCTGTTTGTAGGGCATCTGCGCCAATTCCACCGCAGACGGGCTCGAAAAATGCTGCAGTGCAGCAAAACTGGTATGGTGACCCTGCTACCCCGCCGATTGGACGACCGCTCATGCCCCGCAGCTCCCGCCTGTTCTCTCTGTCCGTGTTCACCCGGGCCTACCAGCGCAATTTGAAGGCGCTGGCCCGCGCCACGCGCCCTGCCCGGGTGAAGGCGGCGGCCAGGCCCCTGCTGTCGCTGGTCAACGCCGCCACCCCCAAGGCCCGGGCGCCACGCAAGCTGCCTCCCGGCGCTGGCGAGTGGATCGGGGGCATCGCCCCTGGCCCGGCCGGCGCACGGCGCTTTCATCTGCACATTCCCCCTGGCCTCGCCTTGCGCGAGGGCGAAAAACTTCCCCTGATGGTGATGCTGCACGGCTGCGGCCAGACCGGCGCCGATCTGGCCGCCATCTCGCGCATGAACCGGCTGGCCGCGCGCGAGCGTTTTTTGGTGCTGTACCCCGAGCAGGAACGCATCGCCAACGCCCAGGGCTGCTGGAACTGGTTTTCGCACCGCAACGGCAAGGCGCATGCCGAAGCGGCCACGCTGATGGGGGCCGTGGACCAGATCGCGCGGCGCCACCCGGTCGATCTCACGCGCGTGGCGGTGGCCGGCCTGTCGGCCGGGGCCTGCATGGCGGTGCTGCTGGCGGCACGCTACCCCGAGCGTTTTTGCGCGGTGGCCATGCATTCCGGCGTGGCGCCGGGCACGGCAGAATCGTCCGCGCAGGCCATGGCGGCCATGGGCGGCCGCCGCGAAGCGCTGTTGCCGGTGCCAGCGCCCCCGGTGCTGGGCATGGGCCCGGCCCCCGCCGAAGGCCCGATGCCGCTGCCCGCGCTGCTGGTGCTGCACGGCGAGGGCGACGGCGTGGTGTCGCCCCGCAACGCCTGCGCGACCGCCGAGCTGTGGGCCCAGGCGCTGGGCGCCAAGGCCGGTGCCGCGCGCATGCAGCAGCGCGGCAAGCGGCACGCCACCCGCCTGACCGAGTTCAAGCGGCAGGGCCGCACGGTGGTGGCCCTGCGAGAAATCCAGGGCCTGGGCCATGCCTGGAGCGGCGGCGCCGCCAGCCTGCCCTACAGCGACCCAGAAGGCCCGGACGCCTCGGCGCTGATCTGGGCATTCGTGGCGAGGCAGTTCAAATCGGAGTGATGCGGAATCACGGCGAAAAGGGCCTGATGCCGTTGATTCATATGCCTTGATTGCTATTGAAATAATAGCAAATCGCGGCGTTGCGGCTTTGTGGCCGCCACCGTTCAGGCGGCCTGGTCCGGGATGCACCAGGCGTTCAGGCCCTTATCGTTCGACCCCTCGACCCCTCGACCCCTTGACCCACCGCTGGCGCGATGCGATGAGCGGCAAGGAAGGCCTGCCGTGCTCGAAGGGCTCCGTGTCAATTCAATCGTGCAAGTGCCGGTGCGAGTGCAGTCGCCGGTCCCGGCCGCCGCAGCGCGGCCTGTGCCCTGCCATGCCCCGATTCCCCGGCGCTTTCCGCAGCGCTGTGCAGTTGAAAAGCGGCCACCACCTGCCTGAGTTCGTTGGCCTGCTGCTGCAGCGAGGCGGCCGCAGCGGTGGCCTGCTCGACCAGGGCGGCGTTTTGCTGCGTGCCCTGGTCCATCTGCGAGATGGCTTCGTTGATCTGCTCGATGCCGTCGGTCTGCTCTCGGCTGGCCTGGCTGATTTCCTCGATCACGGCCGATACGCGCAGCACGCTGTCCACGAGGTTCTGCATGGTGGTGCCGGCCTCCTGGGCCAGCTGGGTGCCGGCTCTCACCTGCTCGGCAGAGTTGCCGATCAGGGTCTTGATCTCCTTGGCGGCCTCGGAGGACCGCTGCGCCAGGCTGCGCACCTCGGTGGCGACCACCGCGAAGCCACGCCCCTGCTCGCCGGCCCGGGCCGCTTCGACGGCCGCGTTCAGCGCCAGGATGTTGGTCTGGAACGCGATGCCTTCGATCACCCCGGTGATTTCCGACACCTTGCGCGACGACGCATCGATGGAGCCCATGGTCTGCACCACCTTCTCCACCACCGTGCCGCCTTTGCGGGCCACGTCGGAGGCCGATTGCGCCAGCACGCTGGCCTGCCGGGCGTTGTCCGCGTTCTGCTTCACGTTGGACGTCATCTCCTCCATGGAGGCGGCCGTCTGCTCCAGCGCGCTGGCCTGTGATTCGGTGCGCGCCGACAGGTCGTGGTTGCCGGCCGCGATCTGCTGCGAGGCCCCGGCGATGTGCTCGGTGCCGTCGCGCACGCGCTGAACGATGCGGTGCAGGCTGTCGCGCATCGCCTGCATGTCCAGCAGCAGGCTGGAGCGGTCGCCCTGGCGGGTGTCCACCGCCACCGACAGATCGCCTTCGGAGATGCTTCGGGCAATGGTGCGGGCATAGCCGGGTTCGCCGCCCAGCGCCCGCAGCAGGTTGCGTGAAATCAACGTGCCGATCACGAGCAGCGCCGCCCCCAGTAGCAGGGCCACGAGTCCGAACCCGAGCGCGCGCTGCCAGATGGTGGCGTTGACCGTGTCGATGTACACCCCCGAGCCGATGACCCAGCCCCACGGCGCGAACCCTTGCACGTACGACGTCTTCTCGACCGGCGTGTCGCTGCCGGCCTTGGGCCACAGGTAAGGCACGAAGCCCCCGCCGCTGGCTTGCACGGTGCGCACGAACTCGACGAACAGCTGCTTGCCGTTCGGGTCCTTGTTGGCGGTGAGGTCCTTGCCGTTCAGCTCGGGGCGAGCGGGGTGCATCACCATGCGCGGGTGCATGTCGTTGATCCACACGTATTCGTTGCCGCTGTAGCGCAGCGCCTGGATGGCGGCGGCGGCGCGCTTGCGCGCCTCCTCGTCGGTCATGCCGCCCTTGGTGCTGAGTTCGTGGAAATGCGTGGCGATGCCGTGCGCCGCCTCGACCACCTGGCGCACGCCGGTCTGCCGCTCTTTCAGGATCAGCTGTCGCTCCGAGATCAGAAACCACGCTGTCATCACCGCGATGCCGAGAATGGCGCTCAGCACGAGGAGGGCCAGTTTTCTTGCGATGGTCATGGGAATCTTTCAAGGAAAGCGAGGAGGGGGCATGGTGCGCGGAATGCCGCCCCGAGGGCTGCGTGCCGCACGGGGCTAGCGTAATGCTTGAGTTGAAAGCGACGGCTCGGCACAAACCCGCAGGGCGGGTGGGGGCCATGGGCCCGGCCCGGGCGTGCCGCTGGCCCGTTCCTACACCAGCTGAGCGGCCTGCAGCTCTTTCTTGAGGTAGGCGTAGAACAGCGGCGCCGCCACCAGCCCGGCGGGGCCGAAAACGGCCTCGGCCACGAACATCACCGCCAGCAGTTCCCACACGCCCATGTGGGTGCGCTGGCCCACCACCTTGGCGTTGATGACGTATTCAGCCTTGTGGATCAGGATCAGGAAGACCAGGCAAGCGATGGCCGCCGCTGGCGACACCGACAGCCCCACGATGGTGATGACCGCGTTGCACAGCAGGTTGCCCACGATGGGCACCAGTCCGGCCAGGAAGGTGAGCGTGATCAGCGCCGGCGTGTAGGGCAGCTGCATGCCCCACAGCGGCAGCACGCCCAGCAGGAAGATGGCGGTCAGCAGCGTGTTGAACGCGGCGATCCAGAACTGCGCCGCCACGATCTGGCGGAATGCTTCGCCGAAGAACGTGATGCGCGTGGCCAGGGCCTCGGCCAGCGGGCCGCGCGTGCCGCCCATCGTCCGCACGGCTGCCAGCGCACCGATCAGCAGGCCCACGTAGGCGTGCAGCAGCCCGCTGAGCCAGGCCCGTCCCGCCATGGCGAGCGCGCCGGCCTTGGCGCCCAGGTAGCCGGCGATGGTGCGCTGGATTTCGACCGCGCCCTCGGGCAGGTGGGAGGCGATGTCGGGCGGCAGTTTGAGGCGCAGTTCCAGCACGGTGCGCGCCAGAAAATCGAGCAGTTCCCGGTATTGCTGCGGCGCCTCGACGATGTAGCTGCGCGAGTGCGACGCCGCCAGCACGATCAGCGACAGCGGCGCCAGCATGACCACGGCCGCGGCAATGGCCTGGCCGGTCGTGGCGCCACCGCCCGGCCGCCGCGCCACGGTGCGCCCGGGCGGCCAGGCCAGCCGGGGCGCCAGCCAGCGCGTGAGCAGAAAACCCAGGCAGGCGCACAGCAGGCCGGGCAGCAGGCCCTGCCACATCACCAGCAGCAGGGCGCAGGCCATGAGCACGTAGCTGGCGGTGACCACGCCGCGGCGCGGAGCGGATGCGGGGGGCGCTGGGGCGGCAGTGGCAGGTGGCGGCGTGCCAGCCGGCACGCCTGAAGATGCGCTGGCCGCAGGGCCCGCGCGCACGGAGCCTGCGGCGGAGGGCGGGACTTCGTGCGGCGCGAGCGGCTCCATCAGCCCACGACCACGGCGGCGCCGTCGCCCCGCTCGGCAATGGTGCCGATCGCATAGACCGTCTCGCCCAGCGAGCGCAGCGTTGCGGCCGTGGCTTCTGCCTGGGCTGCCGACACCACCACCACCATGCCGATGCCGTTGTTGAACGTGCGGTTCATTTCGATGTCGTCGATGCCGGCCGTCTTCTGCAGCCAGGCGAACAGCTCGGTCTGCGGCCAGCTACCGGCCTTCAGGTGCGCGGCCAGGCCGTCGGGCAGCACGCGCGGAATGTTCTCCAGCAGGCCGCCGCCGGTGATGTGGGCCAGGGCCTTGATGCCGCCGGCCGAGGCCGCGTCCTGGGGCGCCGGGTACTGGGCCAGTGCGGCCAGCACGTTCTTCACGTACAGGCGGGTGGGTTCCATGATGGCCTGCTTGAACGGCTTGCCGTCCAGCGTGGCGGGGGCCGAATCGCCGGCCCGCTCGATGCACTTGCGCACCAGGCTGAAACCGTTGGAGTGCACGCCGGCCGATGCCAGGCCCAGCACCACGTCGCCGGCCGCCACGGTCTTGCCGGTGAGGATCTTGGATTTTTCGACTGCGCCGACGGCAAAGCCGGCCAGGTCGTATTCGCCGGCAGGGTACATGCCCGGCATTTCGGCCGTTTCGCCCCCGATCAGGGCGCAGCCCGACAGTTCGCAGCCCCGGGCGATGCCGCCGACCACGGCCGCGGCCGTGTCCACGTCGAGCTTGCCGCAGGCGAAGTAGTCCAGAAAGAACAGCGGCTCGGCACCCTGCACCAGCACGTCGTTCACGCTCATGGCCACCAGATCGATGCCCACGGTGTCGTGCATGTTCCATTCGAACGCCAGCTTGAGCTTGGTGCCCACGCCGTCGGTGCCGCTCACCAGCACGGGCTCCTGGTAGCGCTTGGGCACCTCGAACAAGGCGCCGAAACCGCCGATGCCGGCCAGCACGCCCTCGCGCATGGTCTTCTTGGCGAGCGGCTTGATGCGCTCGACCAGCGCGTCGCCGGCATCGATGTCGACGCCAGCGTCTTTGTAGGAGATGGGGGTGGTGGGGGCGAAAGAGCTCATGGAAGGGTTCGTGAGTGCTGGTGGGCCCGCGCGGCGGGCTGGAGCGGCGGATTTTAAGGGCCCCGCCCGGCCGGCCCGCCAATGTCCCCGCTGGGCCGGCGGATGGCCCCTTGCCGGCTGGGCCGCGGCGCCTGTACGGCGCCTTCGCGCTGCGGTCGCTGGCGGGGTGGCTGCGGCAGACTAAAATTCGCGCCGGCGTGTCCTTTCGCACCAGGGCTCACCCGCCTCGTTTCGTCTTCAGCCCTGGTTCCGGTCGCTAATCCCCTTCTTTTTCTTCTCCATGCCGTCTCGCTCCCTTTCATCGCCCGCCGCCCTGCACCGCGCTCCATGCCGGAGCCTGGGCGCACGGCGCGTGCATGGCTTGCGCGGCGCCGCCCCGGGGCGGCCGGCATGAAGCAACTGGCCCTCGACATCGGCCTGGCCACCGGGCCCACGCTCTCCCGTTTCTTTGCCGGCACCAACGAGGCCGCGCTCCAGCACCTGCGCCTGGCCGTGGGCGAAGGCACCACCGAAGTGCTGCGCTCGCCGGTGCCTACCTACCTCTGGGGCGAATCGGGCAGCGGCAAGACCCACCTGCTGGAGGCCGTACGCGAGGCGCTGCGCGAGCAGGGCGCCTCGGTGGGCTGGCTCGATGCCTCGGTGGCCGAGCCCACGGCGTTCGACGACCGCTGGTCCGCCGTGCTGCTGGACGAAGTGCATCTGTACAACACCGCCCAGCAGGCGGCGGCGTTCAACTGGTTCGTCAACGCCATCAGCCCCGCCGTGGGCGAGCCCCGCTGGGTGCTGGCCGCGGGCCAGACGCCGCCAGCCGACCTGCCGCTGCGCGACGACCTGCGCAGCCGCCTGGGCTGGGGCCACATCTTTCAATTGCACCTGCTGGGCGAGGCCGAACGCCGCGCCGTGCTGCGCCAGGAGGCCGACGCACGCGGCATCTTCCTGGGCGACGACGTGATGGACTACATGCTCAAGCGTTTCTCGCGAGACCTGGGCAGCCTCATGCAGTTGCTGGACCAGCTGGACAGCTTTGCCCTGCGCACCCAGCGGGCCATCACCATTCCCTTGCTCCGGGCCATGCTGGAGTCCGAATAGCAGCGCGTGCTGCCGGCTTCCCCTGTGCCCCATCGACCCTTCACGCATGAACCCTGAACCCCCGGCGCAACGCCCTCGGCTGGCCCTGTTCGATCTCGATCACACGCTGCTGCCGCTCGACTCGGACTATGAGTGGGGCGAGTTCACCATTCGCATCGGCTGGAACGATCCGGTCGAATTCGGCCGCCGCAACGACGAGTTCTACGCGCACTACCAAGCCGGCACGCTGAACGTACACGACTACGTGCGCTTCGCCATCGACGCTGTGCGCCAGCGCGGCCCCGAGGCGGCGGCCGCCGCGCACGCCCGGTTCATGCGCGAGGTGATCGAGCCGGCCATCCGCCCGCAGGCGCTGCAACTGGTGCAGCAGCACCAGGCTGCGGGCGACCAGGTGGTCATCATCACCGCGACCAACGAGTTCGTGACCGGCCCCATCGCCCGCGCGCTGGGCGTGGACGAACTGCTCTCCATGGGCCTTGCGCGCGATGCGCAGGGCTGGTACACCGGCGCCATCGAGGGCACGCCGACCATGCGCGAAGGCAAGGTCCGGCGCATGGAAGAATGGCTGGCCTCGCGCGGCCTGGCCTGGAGCGGCGTGGAGAGCACCTTCTACAGTGACTCCATGAACGACGTGCCGCTGCTCGAAACCGTCGACCACCCGGTGGCTACCAACCCCGACCCCCGCCTGCGGGCGCTCGCGCAGCAGCGTGGCTGGCGCATATTGGATCTCTTTCCCTCCCAACCATGATCAAGAAGTTCATCGACAAACTGCTGGGCAAGGGCGCCGCTGGCGCCGGCCGCGGCAAGAACCGCTTCGGCAAGCGCGAGGAAGTGCCCGCCTCGGTACACGGCATCGACCCCGAACTGGTGGACCGCCGCGCCGCCGACGTGGTCCGCACGCTCAAGGCGGCCGGCTACGAGGCCTACATCGTGGGCGGCGCGGTGCGCGACCTGCTGCTGGGCCTGCGCCCCAAGGATTTCGACGTGGCCACCAACGCCACGCCCGAGCAGGTCAAGGGCCTTTTCCGCCGCGCGTTCATCATCGGCAAGCGCTTTCGCATCGTGCATGTGGTACACGGACGGGGCCGCGAGCACGAGGTGATCGAAGTCTCCACCTTCCGCGCCTATCTGGACAACACCGCCATCGAGCAGCAGGTGAGCGGCAACGAAAAGACCAGCAAGCAGCAACTGGTGGGCATGCAGCATGCCGTGGACGCCAGCGGCCGCGTGCTGCGCGACAACGTGTGGGGCCCGCAGGACGAAGACGCCACGCGGCGCGACTTCACCGTGAACGCCATGTACTACGACCCTGAAACCCAGGTGGTGGTGGACTACCACAAGGGCATTCAGGACGCGAAGAAAAAGCTGCTGCGCATGATCGGCGACCCGGCCACGCGCTATCGCGAAGACCCGGTGCGCATCATCCGCGCCGTGCGTTTCTCGGCCAAGCTGGCCGGGCTGGGCTTCACCATCGAGCCCAAGACCGCCGGCCCGCTGATCGAGTCGCAGGCGCTGCTGGCCGACGTGCCGCAAAGCCGCATGTTCGATGAAATGCTCAAGCTGCTGCAGACGGGCCATGCCGTGGCCACCATCGCGCAGCTCAAGAAGCTGGGCATGACCACCGGCATCTACCCGCTGCTGGACGTGGTGGTCGAGCGGGCCGACACCTCGTTCGTGAGCGCCGCGCTGGCCGACACCGACCGCCGAGTGGGCGAAGGCAAGCCCGTGGCGCCGAGCTTCCTGTTGGCCTGCGTGCTGTGGCAGGACGTGAAGACCGGCTGGGACCGCCGCATCGCGCAGCGCGAGCAGCCGTTTCCCGCGCTGCAGGACGCCATCGACGAAGTGTTCGAGCGGCGCATCGGCGACGTGTCGGGCCGCGGCAAGCTGGCTGCCGACATGCGCGAGATCTGGGTCATTCAGCCCCGCTTCGACAAGCGCGTGGGCTCCACGCCCTACAGCATGGTGGCCCAGGCGCGCTTTCGCGCCGGTTTCGACTTCATGCGCCTGCGCGCCGACGTGGGCGAGGTCGAGGAAGCGCTGGCCGAGTGGTGGCAGGAGTTCCAGCACGCCGACGACCTGCGCCGCGACGACATGATCGACCAGGCACGCGAAGAGCAAAAATCCCGCCAGCGCAAGGCCCAGCCGGTCGTGCGCCGCGTGCCACGGCCCACTGAAGCGGATGGTGGCGCCGCCGCATCCGGCGAGCCGCGCGCCGCGGCTGCCCCTTCGGCTTCGGGCGAAGACCAGGAACACGACGGCGGTGAAGAAACAGCCGGCGACGGTGCGGCGCCCAAGAAGCGCCGCCGTCGCCGCCGCAAGCCGTCGGGTGGCGGGGGCGGGGGCGGTGAAGGCGCCGCACCTGCTCAGTCGTCCGGCCATCCGGACGACTGAGCACGGCTGCCGGTGCGCACCGCGATGGCCGCGCCTGTGCCGCCAGCCGCCAGCGACGGCATTGCCGTGCCGGCTTGGATCGGGCTGGGCGCCAACCTGGGCGATGCGCGGGCGGCGCTGATCGGCGCGCTCGATGCCATGGCCCGCTGGCCGGGCACCCGTGTGGTGCGGGTGTCGCCGCTGTACCGCAGTGCGCCGATCGACGCGGGCGGGCCCGACTATCTGAATGCCGTGGCCGAACTGGCCACGCCCTGGGCTGCCATCGACCTGCTGCGGGCGCTGCAGGCCATCGAACAGGCCGCTGGCCGCGAGCGCCCATACCGCAACGCGCCGCGCACGCTGGACCTGGACGTGCTGCTCTACGGTGAAGAGCGCATAGACACCCCCGAACTGACGGTGCCCCATCCGCGCATGGAAGAGCGGGCCTTCGTGCTGCTGCCCCTGGCCGACATCGCGCCGGGGCGCGTGGACCTGGCCCGCCTTGCCGCCGTGCAATCGCAGCGCATCGAGCGGCTCGGAGCCTTCTTGCCCTGAGGCTTTCGGCTGCAACCTGCAACCTGCAGAAGGGCTGCAGCCTCGCCGGTCAGGCGGCCTGGCGCCCGCGCTGGTTGGAGCTGAACACGTTGTCCTTGGGCAGCGCGCGGCCCGCCTGCACGGCAGCCACCCATTCGCTGGTGGGCGCCACCTCGGGGTGCAACTGCCAGCGATCCGTGGCCTTGTCGAACAAGGGCGCGCCCGCCGGAGCCGTGTGCTGCACCACCACCACCGGCAAGCCTGCGGCCCGGGCCGCGTCCATGGCCCGCACGATGTTGGGCAGGGTGTCGGCGACGGGTGGGTATTCGATGGGCAGGTTGCCGCCGGCGAAGTATTCGTTTTGCACGTCGATGACGACGAGCGCGCGGCGGGGTGCGGAAGAGGAAGAAGCGGCGGAGGATGAAGCCATTGCGAGGTCCTTGGTGATGAAAGTGGCGAAGCCAGTAACCGTTGCCGTCGTGGCTTTCGACGGCATCAGTCCTTTTCACCTCTCGGTGCCTTGCCGGGTGTTCGGCGAAGACCGCACGGTGCAGGGCGTGCCGCGCTACCGGCTGGTGGTGTGCGCGGTGCAGCCCGGCCCGCTGCGCACGTCGGCCGGGTTCGGCATCGAGGTAGGGCAGGGCTTTATGGCGCTTCGGCGCGCGCAGACCATCGTCGTGCCGTCGTGGCATGACGACCTGGCCCCGGTGCCGCCCGCACTGCTGTCGGCGCTGCGGGCTGCGCACCGCCGGGGGGCGCGCATCGTGGGCCTGTGCCTGGGAGCCTTCGTGCTGGCCGAGGCAGGGCTGCTGGACGGCCGCGCCGCGACCACCCACTGGGCGCTGGCGGCGGAGTTTGCGCGGCGCTACCCCCAGGTGTCGCTGCGGCCCGAAGTGCTGTACGTGGAAGATGGCCCGGTACTGACCTCTGCCGGCACGGCCGCAGGCATCGATTGCTGCCTGCATCTGCTGCGCCAGCAGCACGGCGCCGAAGCCGCCAACCGTGCCGCGCGCCGCATGGTGGTGGCGCCGCACCGCCAGGGCGGGCAGGCCCAGTACATCCAGCAGCCGGTGGCGCCTTCGGTGCGGGGCGACCGGCTCGCGCCGCTGCTGCAATGGCTGGGCGAGTACCTGCATGAGACGCACACGCTGGAATCGCTGGCCGAGCGGGCCGTGATGAGCCCGCGCACCTTCACTCGGCGTTTTCGCCAGGCCACGGGTACGACGGTGGGGCAATGGCTGCAGAACCAGCGCATCGCGCTGGCGCAGCGCCTGCTGGAAGGGGGCGACCAGTCGATCGAGGCCGTGGCCGTCGAATCGGGCTTTGGCTCCGCCGTGTCGCTGCGGCAGCATTTCTCCGCCGCGGTGGGCATTGCACCCTCTGCTTACCGGCGGCAGTTCAACGCGTTCGGTTAAAACGAAATGCTATAAAAAATATAGCTGACCACCCTAGTGGAATATGCGCTGGCGGCCATTTTTTTTAGATTCCGAACGGACCACCGGCGTGGGCTGTCAGCCGACGCTGCAGCCCTTCGGATGTGTCAGTCGACCTTGGCGCCCGAGGCCTTCACGACCTGCTGGTACTTAGCGCGCTCCGATGCCATGAAGGCGTCGAACTGCTCCGGCGTGGTGGCCACGGGCTCGGCCATGAGCGCAGCGAAACGCGTCTTGGTTTCCGGTGCGTTGAGCGCGGCCACGAAGGCCTTGTTCAGGTTGGCGATGATGGGCTTGGGCGTGCCGGCCGGGGCGACCAGGCCCCACCATGTCTCGATCGAAAAGCCCTTGAAGGTGTTCGACAGCGGGGGCACGCCCGGCAGCGCGGCGCTGGCCTGCGGCGAGGTCACGGCCAGGGCCTTGAGCTTGCCCGAGCGGATGTTGGGCGCCGCCGCAGCCAGGTTGTCGATGTTGAAGTCCACTTCGCCCGCCAGCAGGGCGAGCTGCGCGGGGCTGGCGCCGCGATAGGGAATGTGCAGCGCGAAGATGCCGGCGCGCTGCTTGAACATTTCGCCCGCCAGGTGCCCGGCGCTGCCGTTGCCGCCGCTGCCGTAGTTCAGCTTGGCGGGGTTGGCCTTGGCGTAGGCGATCAGGTCCGCCACGGTATTGATCTTCAGTTCCGCCGCCTTGGCCGCGTTGATGACGAGCACGTTGGGCACGCTCACCATCTGCGTGATGCCGGCGAAGTCCTTGGCCGCGTCGTAAGGCATGCGGCTGTAGAGCCAGGGATTCACGGCATGCGTGGCCGTGGCCGCCAGCCCGATGGTGAGCCCGTCGGGCGCTGCCTTGGCGACCGCGTCGGCACCGATGTTGCCGCCGGCACCCGCCTTGTTGTCGATGACCACCGTGCCCAGCGTATCGCGCACCCGTTCGGCCAGCGCGCGGGAGGTGGCGTCCAGCGGGCCGCCGGGCGCGTACGGCACGATCAGGCGGATGGGGCCCTCCTGCGCATGGCTCAAGGGGGATGCAAGCGCCGAGGCGAGGGCGGCGGCCGAGAGGAGGATGTTTCTGCGGCTTATGCTGTGATTGTGCAAAAAACGGAGGGGTTGCGATGCAGCAGTTTGCTGCCACGTCCTACAGCGCCCACAAAGGGGCATTTCTATAAACGTTGAAGACGTTTCCAGTTTGCACCCTTTGCACCCCATTGCCCTCCGCCGAGCTGGCGGAAGAAGGACTTTCCATGCCGCAGGCTTTCGCCGACACCAACGACACCCTGACCACCTCGCGCTATGCCGATTGCATTCGCGCTTGCAACGAATGCGCCGACGCCTGCGATTACTGCGCGGCCTCGTGCCTGCGCGAAGCCGAGCCCCGCTACATGGTCCATTGCATCGCGATGGACATGGACTGCGCTGCGCTGTGCCGGGTGGCTGCCAGCGCGATGTCGCGCGAAAGTGCCCACGCGCACGAGATCTGTGCGCTGTGCGCCCGCCTTTGCGACAGCTGCGCCAACGAATGCGCCCGCCACGACATGCCGCACTGCCGCGCCTGTGCCGCCGCGTGCAGGCGCTGCGCGGACATGTGCCGCGCGATGTCGCACTGAGCGGCTATTACCGACCGTTACTTTTGCGATACGCAGCGGACGCGCCCCGGCAAGGTACGAGGCGTTGAATAGAGCCCACGGACCCGATCAAGGAGCCATCCATGTTGTCCATCCGCTTCATCACCATCGCCGCCGCTTCGGCGGCAGCCAGCTTGCTCACGGGCTGCGTCGTGGCCCCTGTCGGCGGTTACTACGCAGGGTCGGGCTACTACGGCGGACCGGGCTACTACCAGACCGACTCCGTGTATGTGGCACCGGCGCCCGTGGTGGTGGCGCCGACCATCGGTTTCTTCGGCGTGTATGGCCGGGGCGGTTACGGGTATGGGCACGGCTATGGCCGTGGCTACTATGGCCGGCCCGGTGGCTGGCGCCGTTGAGTCAGCGCCGGCTCAAAGCGTGTTTTTTTCAGCCCGCCGCTGCGCCGTCGGGCTGGGTGGATGGCTCGCTCGCCCCGTGCTTGTCCGCTTCCGACGTGAAAGCATCCGCATAGAACTCGTCGGGAGGCAGTTGGCGTTCCGCGCTGTACGCCACCCGCGCGGTATCCACCACGATGGGGGCACCGCAGGCATACACCTGGTGGCCTGACAGATCGGCGTGGTCGTCCATCACGGCCTGGTGTACGAAGCCGGTACGGCCTGTCCAGCCGTCTTCGGGCAGTGCCTGCGACACCACGGGCACGTAAGAGAGCTGCGGCATTTCAGCGATGCGCTCTCGTACCCATGCATCCATGTACAGATCGCCAGGGCGGCGGCCACCCCAGTACAGCGTGACCGGGCGCTCGATGCGCTTGGCCTGCAGGTGCTCGATGAGCGCCTTGATGGGCGCGAATCCCGTGCCCGATGCCAGCAGGATGATGGGTTTTTTGCTGTCCTCGCGCAAAAAGAAGCTGCCGAAGGGGCCTTCCACGCGCAGGATTTCCTTTTCCTTCATGGTGCCGAACACATGGTCGGTGAACCGGCCGCCGGCCATGTGGCGAATGTGCAGTTCCACCCCGGGCGCTTGCGCCTGGGTGTGCGGCGCATTGGCCATCGAATAGGCACGGCGGGCGCCGTCGCGCAGGATGAACTCGATGTACTGCCCCGCGTGGTAGCGGAACGTGTCGGCCGCCGGCAATTGCAGTCGCACCACCATCACGTCGTTGGACACCCGCGTGAGCGTGGAGACGCGCACGGGCAGCTTCTTGATCGGGTATGCGCTTTCATCGGTGACCTGGCGCGACTCCAGCACCACGTCGGTCAGCGGCTGGGCGCAGCAGGTGAGCACGAAGCCGGCATCGGCCTCGGCCGCGGTAAGGGCCTTGGATTGGTGTTCGCCATGCGCGACGGAGCCGCTGAGCTTCTTGCATTTGCACGAACCGCAGGCGCCGTCCTTGCAGCCATAGGGCAGGCCCACGCCGCCGCGGATGGCCGCCGCCAGGATGGATTCGCCTGGCTGAGCGGAAAACGCCCTGCCACTGGGCTGTACGGTGATTTGATGGGTGGCCGCGGCCGTCTCTGCGGGGGTCATGGAATGGGTATCCTTGGAGGTTTTCTTCTCGCCGAACGGACCGATTTTGCCCTCAAACCAAAGCCCCCTAGGGGCCCTGCCGGCGCGCTTTCGCCGCCAGCGCGTGCTCATCATCGGCTGTGGCGACGTGGGCCTGCGTGCGTCACGCGCCATGCAGGCGCGGGCGGGCGCCCCCGGGCCCCGGGTGCTGGCCCTCACGTCCAGCCTGGACCGCGTGCCGGAACTGCGCGCCGCCGGCATCGTGCCGCTGGTCGGCAACCTGGACGATGCCCGCAGCCTGCGCCGTCTGTCGGGGCTGGCCACCCGCGTGCTGCACCTCGCGCCGCCGCCTGGCGAAGCCGCAGCCGGCGCTGCCTGGTGGCGCGATGGCCGAACCGTGGCGCTGGCCCGGACGCTGCGGCTGCGCACCCCACCCGCGGCGCTGGTCTATGGCTCCACCAGCGGCGTCTATGGCGACTGCGGCGGCGCCTGGGTGACCGAGGCGCGGCCCGTGGCGCCATCCACCCCCCGAGCCCAGCGCCGCGTCAACGCCGAGCGTGCGGTGCGCCACCTGGGGCGCGGCCCGGTGCGCGCGAGCATTCTGCGCATTCCAGGCATCTATGCGCCCGACCGCGAAGGCGGCACGCCCGAGGCGCGCCTGCGCCGTGGCACGCCAGTGCTGCTGGCAGAGGACGACGTCTACACCAATCACATCCATGCCGACGATTTGGCCCGCGCCTGCGTGGCGGCCCTGTGGCGCGGCCGGCCTCAGCGCGTGTACCACGTGAGCGATGCGAGCGACATGAAGATGGGCGACTACTTTGATCTGGCGGCAGACCTGTATGGCCTGCCGCGCCCGCCCCGATTGGCACGCCAGGCGGCACAGGAGAAGCTGCCGGCCCCCCTGCTGAGCTTCATGAGCGAGTCGCGCCGGCTCGATGCCACGCGGCTGCGCCGGGAGTTGCGCGTGGTGCTGCGCTACCCGACCGTCACCGAGGGGCTGCGAGCCCGGTAGCCGTCCGGGGCCGGTGAGCTTTCGGCGGCCGCGCGCTCTGGTTCAGAGCCCTTCAGCGCGGACGCACATTGCCCGCCTGGTCGTAGCAGCGAAACACGTTGCAGTGCGAAATCGGTGCCGCTGGCACGGGCAGGGCGGGTTGCACCACCACTGGACGGCGGGGCGGCACGATGACCACTGCGGGCGGCGCGTAATAGTCGCTGCCGCCATTGGCCATGCCGCTGCCGCGGGCCCGTTCGACTTCGGCATACCCCTGCGGCCCGAGGCAATCGAGGTCCATCTGGCGTTGTGCCGCAGCCATGCGGGCCTGGCCGTCGTAGTTGCCCAGGCCGGATTCGCTGGCCACGCGGTCGAGGTTGCGGCGCGACCGGGCGCATTCGGGGGAGCGCGATGGATCGGCCGGCGCCCGCGCTGCGGATCGCTCGCGGTCCTGCCTTGCCTCCTGCTGGGCTTCCTGGCGCTCGATCTGCAGGCGCTGCTGCTTGAGCTGCAGCGCTTCGCGGGCCTGAGCCCGCTCTTCCTGGATTTCTTCGGGGGTCTTGCGCGACTCGACCTCTCGCACGGCAGTGCCCTTGTCGCAAGCGCCGTCGGTGTACGTGACTTTGCCGGTGCCTGGGTCGGTGCAGCGCATGACCTGCGCGTGGACGGGGCCGGCCAGGCTCGCGCAGGCTGCGACGGCCAGCGCCGCGCAAAAGCGCCATGCCGCAGGGGCGCGGCGAACGGGGACAAGAAGGGTCATGGCCGTTTTCGGTGGAGTCGATCGAAGTGGCCTGCCGGAGGTCAGGGCCGATTCTGGGGATTTTGCTCCAGGCGCCATCCGGGCGCTGGCGGTTGGTCGCGCGCTCCGGGGGGGCGGCGGTCTTCGCCGCGCTGGCGATTGTCGCGTTCGGCCTGCTCGCGGCGCTGCCGGTCGAGTTCCGCACGCTGGCGGTCCATTTCAGCGCGGCGCCGGTCCGCATCCGCACGCTGGCCGTCGCGATCTCGGCGGCGGTCCGCTTCGCGCGATTCACGCGCTTCGCGGTCCCGTCGGTCGCGCCAGGCGCGCTCGCGGTCTTCGCGCATCTGCCGCTCGCGCCAGTCGTCGCGGCGGTCCACGCCATAGACCGGAGCCGGAACCGGCACGTACACGGGGTACGACGGCCGGCTGTAACCGTAGGCCGGCTGCTGCTCGTACACCGTGATGGACGTGGAGCCCGTGGCCGGGTAGGGGTACGAAGGCGCCGTGGGGTAGCTGGGGGACGATGGGTAATTGGGGTAAGCGGATTCGTAGTACGGATCGCCGGGCACCGCGCAGCCCGTGGCCAGCACGGCCAGGGTGCCGGCGGCAAGGATTCGGAGGGCGGGGTGGAACATGGAAGGCCTCGCTGGCTGGTGGCCGCGCTGCAGGGAGCGTCTGGCGGCCGATGGGTGACGGCGGCGGTCAGGGGACACGCCGCGCCCGTGTGTGACGCGCTGATGACCATTTTGGTTGACCAGGCGCGCGCGCCATTGTCAGTCTTTGCCCCGTCTTCACACGACGGCGGCGTAGGGTGTGCCAAGGTTGCCGAAGGCGCCAAGGGCATCAGGCCGGCCCGCCACGGGCGCGTAATGCAAGACGGTCGGAAATGGATCGTAGAAGCCGTGCAGCAGCGATTTCCACGCCTGGTACTCCGGCGATTGCCGAAAGCCTTGCTCGTGCGCCTCGACCGTGGTCCAGCGCACAAGCAGCAGGTATTCCTGCGGCCGCTCCACGCAGTGGTGGAGTTCATGCGAGAGATACCCGGGCATGCTGGCGATGAGTCGCTGGGCCTCGGCAAAGGCCAGCTCGAACGCGGCGTTCTGTCCGGGGCGGATGGTGAGCGGGGCGGTTTCCAGAATCATCCGGGCAGTCTATGCGACGGGCTGGCGGCGAATGAAACGGCAAGGCGCCACCTGCCACCCGCCACCCGCCATGTGCCCTGCGCCCGTTCTTCTACACTCTGCGGCTTTGCCTTCGGCCTGCTTCGGTACGGCCGAAGGCCTCACCCGGACGACATGACCGAAGACTCAGAACACACCCCCGTACAGGAACCCCGCCTGTGGAGCGACGAGCGCTGGACGGCGCGTGTCGTCAAGAACGAAGACGACGACGGCTGGGCCGTCGAGATGACGTTGCGGGGAGAGTCCGACCCCGCGCTGGTCGGCCCCTGGACCATGGGGCGCGACAAGAAGAACCCCAAGCCGCTGGACGTCTCGGCCTTCCACACCCTGGTCAAGACCGCGTCCGAAGTGCTGCGCCGCCACGAGCAGCAGTTGCATGCGCAGCTGAACAAGAGCGTTACCGTCACGGCGCAAGGCCAGCGTGTGCGGGTGTCGCTCGCCATCGAGCCCGACGACGAACACCCTACCGCCACGCTCAGCGCGCACTCGGCGTTGGACGGCGATCTGCTGGCCTCCGTCAGCGCATCGCCCGGCTTCCTGCTCACCAGTGCCAGTGCCATCGCGTGGATCGAAAGCGGCTTCGAGCGGCCGCGCTGACACGGCGCGGGCGCTCGCTCGCTCGATCGATCATTGCCGCCTGTGCGGCCCCGGCGCTGATGGCTCGCCGCGGCAAACGCCTGCTTACTTGGGCAGCACGCGGCGCATGGTTTCCGCCAGGTCTTCCGCGACGAACTTCGCCACGTAGCCGTCCGCGCCCACGCTGCGCACGTGGTCTTCGTTGGCCGAGCCGGACAGCGAAGAGTGGATCACCACCGGAATCTTGTTCAACCGCACGTCCTGCTTGATGTTGCGGGTGAGCGTGAAACCGTCCATCTCCGGCATTTCGAGGTCGGTCAGCACCAGGGCGACGCGGTCCGCTGCGGTCTTGCCCTCGGCCTCGGCCGCGCGTGCGATGGCGTTCAGACGGTCCCAGGCTTCCTTGCCCGACTTGGTCATCTCGTAAGGGGCCTGCAAAACCTGCAGTTCCTTTTCGATGAGCGAGCGGGCCACGAACGAATCGTCGGCCGCCAGGATCATCGTGCCGGGCTTGAGCTTCAGGCGAGGGCCGACCTTCTCGGGGTCCACCTTGTGCTCGTCGGAGGGCGAGACCATCTGCAAGATGGCTTCCACGTCGAGCACCTGCGCCAGGCGCGATCCGTCGGTGTTGCCGTCGAGCCGCGCGATGCTGGTCACCAGTTGGCCGCCGGTGCCGCTGGCCTCGGCGGACAGCACCTGTTTCCAGTCCAGACGCACGATGTCTTCCACCGATTCGACCGCGAAGGCCTGTGTGGTGCGCGCGTACTCGGTCACCAGCATGATGTTCAAACCGGTCTGGGGCTTGCAGCCGACGATCGAAGGCATGTCGAGCACTGGAATGATCTGGCCGCGCAGGTTGACCACCCCCAGCGAATGCGGCGTGGCCCCGGCGATCGGCGTGATGCTGGGCATGGCCACGATCTCGCGGATCTTGAACACGTTGATCCCGAACAACTCGGACTTGCCCAGGTTGTTATCGATGCCCAGGCGAAAGAGCAGAAGCTCGAATTTATTGGTGCCGGTGAGATTGGTCCGCTCGTCGATTTCCTGCTGCACTGCTTTCATCGCTGCCTCCTTCGCATTGATACGCGTGTTTACAAATTCTAGAGCGGGATGATGAAAGCCCGGCCCTAAATATTTTTCCGTGTTGCGCCCGTGCTTCGAAAGCGCCGCCGGTGCAACCCCTACTTGCCAGCTGGCTCAGAACGTTGGGCTGACTCGCGGGGCTTTCTGATGCCTCAGCCGGCCAGGGCAAGCCCCGGCGCCCTTTGCAACCGGGGTTTTGTGGGTTCGCCGTGTGGGGGCAGGCGGAACACCGCCACGGCTTGCACCAGGTGTTGGGCCTGCATCTTGAGGCTGTCGGCCGCTGCCGCGCTTTGCTCGACCAAAGCCGCGTTTTGCTGGGTGGCTTGGTCCATCTGCATGACGGCTTCGCCAATCTGCGACACGCCGGCACTTTGTTCGCTGTTGGCGGCACTGATCTCGGCCACGATGTCGGTCACGCGGCGGATGGAGGCGACCACCTCCGCCATCGTCGTGCCGGCCTGGTCTGCCAAGTCCGAGCCCTTCTGCATGCGCGAGACGCTGGTGTGGATGAGGGTCTTGATCTCTTTGGCCGCATCGGCGCTGCGCTGTGCCAGCTGACGGACCTCGCTCGCCACGACCGCGAAGCCCCGGCCCTGCTCGCCCGCCCGCGCTGCTTCCACGGCTGCGTTCAGCGCCAGGATGTTCGTCTGGAAGGCGATGCCGTCGATGACGCCCACGATGTCGGCGATCTTGCGGCTGCTGTCGTTGATGCCGCGCATGGTGTCGACCACTTCGGACACCACGGCGCCGCCCTTGGACGCGACGTCCGAAGCGTTCATGGCCAACTGGTTGGCCTGCCTGGCGTTTTCCGCGTTGGCCTGCACGGTGGAGCTCAGCTCCTCCATGGACGCAGAGGTTTCTTCCAGTGCGCCGGCCTGCTGCTCGGTGCGGGCGGACAGATCATTGTTGCCCTGGGCGATCTCGCTGCTGGCGGTCGCCACGCTGTCGGCGTTTTCGCGCACATTGCTCACCACCAGCGACAGGCTGGTCTGCATGGTGTGCAGCGCATTGAGCAACTGTGCGATTTCGTCCTTCCCCCGGGCTTCGGTCGCGACGGTCAGGTCACCCGCTGCGACCGCTTCGGAGATGCGCACCGCGCTGCCCAGCGGGCCCGTCACGGTGCGGCTGAACAGCACGGCGCCGATGATTCCGGCCGCGCAGACCACCAGCATCACGGTCAAGCTGACCCAGGTCGCCTGGCGTGCCGTCGATTGGGCATCCAAGGCTACCGCCGCGCTGGCCTTGCCGATCAGTTCGCCCGTCTGCTCCAGCAACTGAGCCGGTTCGCGGTCCATGCCCTGGACGGCACGGTCGCCGACCTGCGGATCACGACCAGCGGCTTTGAAGGCCTCCAGTCCCTTGCGGTAAGCCACGCCCATTCGCTGATGGGCCTCCAGGAACTGCCCGATGCGCTCGCGCACGTTGCCTGCCGGCAGTTCCCCTAGCAGCTTGCGTGCCTGTGTCTGCACCTGAGATTCGCTCTTTTCGAAGGCGGTCCAGTAGCGCGACAACTGGGCGTCCTCCTTGCCGCGCAGCAGCACGTTTTTCCATTCCTGGACCTGCACCTGGAAGTCGCGCAGGATGTCCGAGGCCATCCGTTCTTGATCGGTACTGGTGGCAACCGTGGTCTGGTACGTGGTGAGCGCAGCGTTCAGCCTGCCGATTCCGACCAGGGCCGCTGCGAACAGCAGCAGCAGCGCCAAAGTGAACACGAGCGGTAGTTTTCGGCTGAGTTTCATGGGTAATTTCCGGTATGGGTGTTTAACGGCATCTGTATGTAGGACTGAAGGCCGTTCCGTGGAAATTCGATTTTATTTAATTTATCATTTTTATCACATAGCATTTCTCAATGATGCCGATAAAGATTTGCACTGATCCATCGAAAGCCCCATGAAAAAAGCCTTGCGGGCAGGCAAGGCTTTCGAGAAATGAGCGCGTGTGAAACCGTATGGCTGGCTACAGCACTTTCCGCGTCCTGAGTTCCGCGATCCGCTCTGGCGCCAAGCCCATCTCGGTCAGCACTTCATCGGTGTGCTGCCCCAATGCGGGCGGCGCCCGGTGCAGCACCGGGGGCGTGGCCGACAGGCGCAGCGGGCTGGCCACTCCGGCAATGCGGGCCACGCCGTCGCCAGCGGCGCCCTGCGGCCACCGGCTCTGTTCCACCCGCAGGCCACGGGCCTGGACCTGAGGGTCGTCGAAGGCTTCGGCCAGGGTGTTGATCGGCCCGCACGGCACGGCCTTGTCTTGCAGCAGGGCGATCCACTCGGCCGTGGTGCGTGTTCGGGTGACCGCCTGCATGGCGGGAATGAGTTCTGCGCGGTGCTGAACGCGCAGGGTGTTGGTGGCATAACGGGCGTCCTGCGCCCACTCCGCACAGCCGGCCGCGGCGCAAAAGCGCGCGAACTGCCCGTCGTTGCCGATGGCCAGCAGTACCGCCCCATCAGCGGTGGGAAAGTCCTGGTACGGCACCAGGCTGGGGTGCGTGTTGCCCTGGCGCGTGGGTGCCTGGCCCGTGGCGAGAAAACCCGATGCCTGGTTGGCGAGAACGGCCATCCCCACGTCGAGCAGCGCCATGTCGATGTGCTGCCCCTCGCCCGTGCGCTGGCGCACGTGCAGCGCCGCCAGGATGGCATTGCTGGCGTAGAGCCCGGTGAACAGGTCGATCACGGCCACGCCGACGCGCAACGGCCCGGCGCCAGGTTCGCCATCGGCCCGGCCGGTGATGCTCATCAGCCCGGTCATGGCCTGGATCATCAGGTCATAGCCGGCGCGCTCGGCATAAGGGCCGTCCTGCCCGAAGCCGGTGACCGAGCAGTAGATCAGCCGGGGGTTGAGCGCCCGCAGGCTGGCATGGTCCAGCCCGTACTGCTGCAGTCCGCCGACCTTGAAGTTTTCCACCACCACGTCGGCCTGCTCCGCCATCTGGCGGATCAGCGCCTGCCCCTCGGGGGTGGCCATGTCGATGGTGACCGAGCGCTTGTTGCGGTTGCAGGCAGTGAAGTAGGCGGCCTGCGCCGTGTCGTTGCCCGCGTCGTCTTTCAGGAAGGGCGGGCCCCAGTGGCGGGTGTCGTCGCCCACGCCGGGCCGCTCCACCTTGACCACGTCCGCCCCCAGGTCGGCCAGCACCTGGGTGCACCAGGGCCCTGCCAGCACGCGGGACAGATCGAGCACGCGAATGCCGGCCAGGGCACCCGCAGGGGCTTGGGAAGGGGCGGTCATGCAACAATCACTTTGCTATTAAATATGTAGCAATATGCCGGCGTATTCATTGCGCTGGAGGCCTGAAAGGCTCCAAGCCCGCAAAGGCCGGCTCGCCGTGCGGGCCAGTGGCCGCCGCCATGGCCTGCTTTCCCGGTTTTCCCGGTCAGTTCGCGAAGGCGGCGATGCCGGTCTGCGCCCGGCCCAGGATCAGTGCGTGCACATCGTGCGTGCCTTCGTAGGTGTTGACCACCTCCAGGTTCACCAGATGGCGCGCCACGCCGAACTCGTCGCTGATGCCGTTGCCGCCCATCATGTCGCGCGCCATGCGGGCGATGTCCAGCGCCTTGCCGCAGCTGTTGCGCTTGATGATCGAGGTGGCTTCGACCGAAGCGGTGCCTTCGTCCTTCATGCGGCCCAGGCGCAGGCAGGCCTGCAGGCCGATGGCGATCTCGGTCTGCATGTCGGCCAGCTTCTTCTGGATGAGTTGGTTGGCGGCCAGAGGGCGGCCGAACTGCTTGCGGTCCAGCGTGTACTGGCGCGAGGTATGCCAGCAGAACTCCGCCGCGCCCAGGGCGCCCCAGGCGATGCCGTAGCGCGCGCTGTTCAGGCAGGTGAAGGGGCCCTTGAGGCCCTGCACTTCGGGGAAAGCGTTCTCTTCGGGCACGAAGACCGCATCCATCACGATTTCGCCGGTGATGCTGGCGCGCAGCCCCACCTTGCCATGGATGGCCGGGGCACTCAGGCCCTTCATGCCTTTTTCGAGCACGAACCCGCGGATCGGGCCGACCGCGCCGCTTTCGGACACTTCCTTGGCCCAGACCACGAACACATCGGCGATCGGGCTGTTGGTGATCCACATCTTGGCGCCCGAAAGCGAGTAGCCGCCGGGCACCTTCTTGGCGCGCGAGGCCATGCTGCCGGGGTCTGAGCCGTGGTCGGGCTCGGTGAGGCCGAAGCAGCCGATCCATTCGCCGCTGGCCAGCTTGGGCAGGTATTTCTGTTTTTGCGCTTCGGAGCCGAACTCGTGGATCGGCACCATCACGAGCGAGCTTTGCACGCTGGCCATCGAGCGGTAGCCCGAATCCACGCGCTCGACCTCGCGGGCGATCAGGCCGTAGGCCACGTAGTTGAGGCCGGGGCCGCCGTACTGCTCCGGAATCGTGGGGCCCAGCAGGCCCAGTTCGCCCATTTCGCGAAAGATGGAGAGATCGGTCTTTTCATGGCGGAACTGCTCCAGCACGCGCGGGGCCAGCTTGTCCTGGCAGTACGCAGCGGCGGCGTCGCGCACCATGCGCTCGTCGTCGGTCAGTTGCTGGTCGAGCAGGAAGGGGTCGTTCCATTGGAAGGCAGCGTGGGCCATGCGGGTGTCTCCGGAGAAGCTGAAGGTGTCAGGTATGAAGGTGCGGGCCGATGTGCATAAAGCGCATGGGGTCGGTGCTTCGTGCAATGGTAGGCGCATGGATACTGCGGTGCAAGCGAGGATGGTGCATCCAGAAATGCATTTGACTCATATCTTGAGAGGGATCGTGCTTTCGGCGGCACAATGCCGCCATGCGCCGAACGCTTCCCTCCACCCAGTCGCTGGCTTGCTTCGAGGCCGCCGCCCGCCATGAAAGCTATACCCGGGCCGCGCAGGAGTTGGCGCTCACCCAAAGCGCTGTCTCGCGCCAGATTCTTGCGCTGGAGGTCTTTCTGGGCGTCTCGCTCTTTCGTCGAACGCGGCACGGCGTGGCGCTCACCCCGGCGGGCACCCACTATGCAAGGCAGGTGGGGCGCTGGCTGCAGGGCCTGGAGCGCGACACGCTGGATGTCATGGCCCACCAGGGGCAGGGCGGGGCGATCGCCCTGGCCGCCGTGCCCACTTTCGCCACACGCTGGCTCATCCCGAGGCTGCCCTTGCTGGCGCGAGCGCACCCCGAGATCGTCGTGCACATCGAAACGCGCACGCGCCCCTTTTTGTTCGCCGACGCCGGGTTCGACGCCGCCCTGTACGCCGGCACGCCGGAGCAGGTCAGCAACTGGCCTGGCACCCAGGCCCAATGGCTTTTGCAGGAAGACGTGGTGCCCGTGTGCAGCCCCAGCCTGTTGCCGGACGGACAACCGCTGGCGCCCCAGGCACTGACCAGCCTGCCGCTGCTGCAGCAGACCACGCGCCCCTATGGCTGGCGCCAATGGTTCGAGGCCATGGACGTGCAGGCCCCGCGCGCGCTCGACGGGCCGCGGTACGAACTGTTTTCCATGCTGGCCGTGGCGGCCTCGCATGGGCTCGGGGTGGCGCTCATGCCCCCGCTGCTCATCGAGGCCGAGCGGGCCCGCGGCGAGTTGGTGCTCGCCTGCGAACGCCCGCTGCGCGGGGAACGTGCCTATTACCTGGTCAGCCCGTCGCAAGAACAAACTCCGGTGCTGGCAACCTTTGCCCGCTGGTTGCAGGACATGGCCGCGAGTTGAGCCGCCAGGCGCTTTCTGCGCCGCGATCCGATTGCAAGGCGTTGGCGGCGCAGCTACTCTTGAATCAGCTGCAGCTCAAGCATGGTATTGGCCGTGCGGACCGTGGCTTTGTGCAACCAACAAGGAGAAGACTTCATGGGAACCGTTTATCACACACCGTATTTCGACCCGACCGTGGATGAGCTGAACGCGCTCAAGCAACTGGAGATGGGCAAGGCCATCAGCGTGACCGATGCGATCACGCACCATCTGTCGGGACGACTGTACGAACGCGGTTACGTGGCGAAGAACGACGCTGGCGATCTGGCCATCACCGACACCGGCCGCCAACTGATCCGCCGCCAGGAAAGCTGACCGCTTCGATGTTCCCAGCGCTGGCCCGATAGCCAGCCACTCCAACCCGGCGATCGCCCTTCGTTTCAGAAGGCGACGCCGGGTTTTTTCATGGGCGGAAGGCGCGGCGGCCAACGCTTCGGCATCGCATCGCCTTCGTCCTACAGACGAGGTGATAGGTCGGTCCTAACGTATCGCCTGTGCCGCTTCACAGCGTATTGAACCTGAAGCAGCGAGACCAACCCATCCGAGGAGCAGCGATGCCAAGAGGTGACAAACCGGCTTACACAGACAAGCAAAAACGCCAAGCCAAACGCATCGAAGACAGCTATGAAACCCGCCCGCCCTCGTAACCATTTTTGTGCCCCCAGCGTCGGTGGATGCCAGTCATAGCTCGCTTCCGATGGTCTGTTCCTATTGAAGGATTGAACATATGAAAGAAACTCTGACTGTCCTGCCCGGATTCATGCTGTTTTCCAGCCTCGGGATCGCCTACTTGGCCGCATCGGTCATGAGCGGTCTCTGAGTCGGGAGTGACAGAGCATCTCGGCCCGCATCCCCACGCCGGCACCCGGCACATTTCCCCCTCAAATCCCTGGCACCCTTCATGGCCACTCACCCCAACGCTCCTGACAAGGCAGATCTGCCCGTCGAACCCGATGTCCCCGCGCCTCCGCCGGAACAGGCGGACGAACCTCCCCACGTTCTGCGCGCAATAGGGATGGCCGCCGGGAGTTTCCCATGACTGCCGACGCCACCGAGCGCCAGGTCGACGACGCGGAAAGGCGGGTGGGTGCGGTGCTGGAGCAGCTGGAAGAACAGACCAACTCCGAAGTCGAAAAGATCGCGCTCGAAGACGTGGTGGACACCAACGAGGAAACCGGTCGTCCCGAAGTGCGCAAGGCCGTGGACATTCGGGTCAAGCCCAAGGTGCAGCGCAAATGGACCAAATGACGCGTTGACGGCGCCTTAGCGTTGAGTTCCTGAAACCCGTACGTTCCCACGTCGCGGGTTTTTTCGCATGTAGGCAGCTGCTGACGCCAACGGATGACTTCCGCCCGCGCTGCCCTTGCAGGCCTCGCTTTAGTCTTTCAGCCATGCAAAGCCATTTTGTTTTGCACATACCTCACCGAAAGGACTCACCATGAATACCGATCAAGTCAAGGGCGCTCTCAAGGACGCAGCAGGCAAGGTTCAGGAAAAGGCCGGCGAGCTGATCAACAGCCCCGAGCAACAAGCCAAGGGTATCGCCAAGCAAGTCGAAGGCACGATCCAGAAGAACTACGGCGACGTCAAAGAAAACATCAAAGACGCGACGCGATAATTGCAGCGAGGACTGGTCCCTTACTGCTACGAAGCCCGATGTGCAAACGCATCGGGCTTTTTCGTTGGAGTGCTCGACTCGGTGGCCGATGCCGAACAAGGCAACTAACCGAACGACCGTAGCAATGCCATGGATAGGCAAAAAGCGGCAGGAGAGATGTTTGATTTGCCAGTGCTGCCACAAGCGAGTGTGGGACTGAACCAAGCTGCAAGCCACGGCTTAGGAGCCATGGTGCCCGGGGCCGGAATCGAACCGGCACGCCTTGCGGCGGGGGATTTTGAGTCCCCTGCGTCTACCAATTCCACCACCCGGGCGACGCGAAGATTGAAGCCGCGAATTATGGCACAGTAGCGCGCTATGAAGACTTATCCCACCATCGAAGATGCGATTGGACACACCCCTCTGGTCGCCTTGCAGCGCATCGGGGCACAAGAGAATGCAGCGCGGGGCACTGTCGTGTTGGGCAAGCTGGAGGGCAACAATCCGGCGGGATCGGTGAAGGACCGGCCCGCGCTGTCGATGATCCGCCGGGCCCAGGAGCGGGGAGACATCAAGCCGGGCGATACGCTCATCGAGGCCACGTCGGGCAACACCGGCATTGCCCTGGCCATGGCGGCGGCGATCAAGGGCTATCGCATGGTGCTGGTGATGCCTGAAGACCTGTCGGTGGAGCGCGCCCAGACCATGAAGGCGTTCGGCGCCGAGCTGATCCTCACACCCAAGAGCGGTGGCATGGAGTACGCGCGCGATCTGGCCGAAACCATGGTCAAGCAAGGCAAGGGCGTGGTGCTCGATCAGTTCGCCAACCCCGATAACCCTCGCATCCATTACGAAACCACCGGCCCCGAGCTGTGGGAGCAGACCGAAGGGCGCATCACGCATTTCGTGAGTGCGATGGGCACGACCGGCACCATTACCGGCGTGTCGCGCTATCTGAAGGAAAAGAACCCGGCCATCCAGATCATCGGCGCGCAGCCCAAGGAGGGCTCGCGCATTCCGGGCATTCGCAAGTGGCCGCAGGAATATCTGCCCAAGATATACGACCCGAGGGCGGTGGACGAGACGATCAACGTGGGCCAGGACGACGCCGAAGAGATGTGCCGCCGCATGGCGCGCGAAGAGGGCATCTTTGCCGGCATTTCCGCAGCGGGTGCCTGCTGGGCCGCTCAGGAAATCGCACGGCGCGAATCCGATGCGACCATCGTCTTCGTGGTGTGCGACCGGGGCGACCGTTACCTGTCCACCGGCGTCTTCCCGGCTTGAACATGAAGAGAGTCTCGGCATTTCGTTCAGGTGCGTGCGGCGGCCGACTTGAGACAAAAAATGCCCTCTGCCGCAGTATCCATTGCCTTGATTGCTATTAAAAATATAGCGTTATGTACGAAACCCGTTTCTGCACCCATTGCGCCACGCCGCTGGCGCGCATCACCGTGGCGGAGGATGGCGGCGACGTGGAGCGCCTGCGCTGCCCGGCCTGCGGCTGGACGCACTGGAACAATCCGACGCCGGTTCTGGCGGCGGTGGTGGTGCGTGAGGGCAAGGTGCTGCTGGCGCGCAATGCGGCCTGGGCGGGAAAGCAGTACGCGTTGATCACGGGCTTCATGGAGGCGGGTGAAACGCCGCAAGAAGGCATCACGCGCGAGATCAAGGAAGAGACCAACCTGGACGTGAGCGCCCTGGCGCTCATCGGCGTGTATGAGTTTCGGCGCATGAACCAGGTCATCATTGCCTACCACGCGGTGGCGCATGGCGAGGTGCGGCTTTCGCCGGAACTGGTGGACTATCGCCTGATCGCTCCGGAGGCCGTGAAATGCTGGCCCGCGGGCACAGGATACGCTCTGGCCGACTGGCTGCGAACGCAAGGCATCGAACCCGAATTCGTGGATTTTTTCCAGAGCGGCGCAGCCCCTTCGGCTGCTTAGAATGGGGCTCATTCGCCCAGGAAGCACGTGATGGACATCCACAAGGAAATCGACACCCGCGGTCTCAATTGCCCGCTGCCCATTCTCAAGGCCAAGAAGGCACTGGCCGACATGGTCAGCGGCCAGTTATTGAAGGTGGTCTCCACCGACAATGGCTCGCTGCGCGACTTTCAGGCGTTTGCCAAGCAAACGGGCAATGAGCTGGTCGAGCAAAAAACGGTGGGGGAAGAATTCATCCACCTGCTGCGCAGGCGCTGAGGGCGCGCAGCGAGCGCTACTGGCTCCCTCTTTTCGATCCCGTTGGGGGTTGCCATGCGGTGACGTGCTGTGCTTTTTGCGGCACGGTAGCGGCATCAATACCCGGGCGAAACCCCTCGGCGGGATCGAGCCCGTGGTCCAGTTCCCTGCGCAAGGGCTGGACCCCAGGCGTTCAGCTCAGATATCGACGGTCTTGAGGTACTCGCGGAAGGCGGCGCCCACTTGCGGATGCTGCAGCGCCAGTTCCACCGTCGCTTCCAGAAAACCTTCCTTGCTGCCGCAGTCGTAGCGCTTGCCTTCGTAACGGAAAGCGTAGACCGCCTCGCGTGCCATGAGGCGTGCGATGGCATCGGTCAGCTGGATCTCGCCGCCCACGCCCTGGGGCTGGTTGCGAATTTCGTCGAACACGCCGGGCGTGAGGATGTAGCGGCCGGCCACACCCATGCGCGATGGCGCGTCTTCGGGCGCCGGCTTTTCCACGATGCGGTCGATGCGGATCAGCGGGCCACCGGCGGGTTCACCGGCCACGATGCCGTAGCGGCGCACCTGGTCGGCGGGCACTTCCTGCACGGCCAGCAGCGAGCGGCCCTGCTTGCGGAAGGCGGTGGCCATTTGCGCCAGCACGGGCTGGCCGCCAGGCGCACCGACCATCAAATCGTCGGCCAGCAGCACGGCGAAGGGTTCGCGGCCGACCAGCGGCTCGGCGCACAGCACGGCGTGGCCCAGGCCCAGCGATCGGGGCTGGCGCACGAAGGCGCAGTCCATGTCGCTGGGGGCGACCGAGCGCACCAGTTGGAGCAGATCGTTCTTGCCAGCGGCTTCCAGCTCGTTTTCCAGCTCGTAGGCGGTGTCGTAATGGTCTTCGATGGCGCGCTTGCTGCGGCCGGTCACGAAGATCATGTGGCGGATGCCGGCAGAGTAGGCTTCCTCGACCGCGTACTGGATCAGGGGCTTGTCCACCACGGGCAGCATTTCCTTGGGGGACGCCTTGGTGGCGGGCAGAAAGCGGGTGCCCAGGCCTGCCACGGGAAACACGGCTTTGCGGATCGCGGAAGTGTTGTCGGTCATCGATGCTCCTTCTTGGGGTCGGTCAGTCGGTGTCGTAAAGGGTGAACGTTGGGGCGAAGCCGGCGCTATCAAGCCAGCCGTGCCAGCTGGTCGCGCAGGCGGGCCAGCGTGGCACCGAAGTCGGCCACGCGCTTTTTCTCCTGGTCGATCACGGCGGGGGGTGCCTTGGCGACGAAGGCTTCGTTGGACAGCTTGGCCTGGGCCTTGGTGATCTCGCCGTCGATGCGGGCGATCTCCTTGGACAGGCGGGCTTTCTCGGCCGCGACGTCGATCTCCATGTGCAGGCACAGGCGGACATCGCCCACCACGGCCACCGGGGCGGCCTGTGCAGCGGTGGCCCAGGCGGCCTCGTCTTCGAACACCTGCACCTCGCTGAGCTTGGCCAGTGCCTGCAGCGCGGGCGCGGCCGAGCGCATGAAGGCCGCGTCGCCCACGGCGTACAGCGGCAGGCGCGTGGCGGGCGATACGTTCATCTCCCCGCGCAGCGTGCGGCAGGCGTCCACGAAAGCCTTCAGGCGCGCCACATGGGCGACGGCGGCTTCGTCCACCTTGTCCAGCTGCGCCTGCGGGTAAGCGGCGATGCTGACCGACTCGCCCGCGCGGCCTGCCACGGGCGCGACCTTCTGCCACAGGGCTTCGGTGATGAAAGGAATCAGCGGATGCGCCAGCCGCAGGATGGTTTCCAGCGTGCGGATGAGCGTGCGGCGCGTGGCGCGTTGCTCGGCCGGCGTGCCGGTCTGGATCTGCACCTTGGCGATTTCCAGATACCAGTCGCAGAACTCGTTCCAGACGAAGTCGTAGATCGTGTTGGCCACGTTGTCCAGGCGGAACTCGGCAAAGCCCTTGGCCACTTCGGCCTCGACCTGCTGCAGCAGCGAGACGATCCAGCGGTCGGGCTGGCTGAAGGCCAGATAGCCGCCGCCTTCGCAATCGGCCGGGGTGTGCTCTTCCAGGCCGCAGTCCTGGCCTTCGCAGTTCATCAGCACGAAGCGGCTGGCGTTCCAGAGCTTGTTGCAGAAGTTGCGGTAGCCCTCGCAGCGCTTGCTGTCGAAGTTGATGCTGCGGCCCAGGCTGGCCAGCGCGGCGAAGGTGAAGCGCAGGGCATCGGCGCCATAAGCGGGAATGCCCTCGGGGAATTCCTTTTGCGTGTTCTTGCGCACCTGGGGCGCCGTCTCGGGGCGGCGCAGGCCGGTGGAGCGTTTTTCCAGCAGCGGATCGAGCGCGATGCCGTCGATCAGGTCCACGGGGTCGAGCACGTTGCCTTCCGACTTGCTCATCTTCTTGCCCTGCGCATCGCGCACCAGGCCGTGGATGTACACGTGCTTGAACGGCACGCGGCCGGTGAAGTGCGTGGTCATCATGATCATCCGGGCGACCCAGAAGAAGATGATGTCGTAGCCCGTCACCAGCACGGAAGAGGGCAGGTACAGGTCGTAGTCCTTGGTGGCGTCCTGCCCGTCCAATGCCTCGGGCCAGCCGAGCGACGAGAACGGCACCAGCGCGGCCGAATACCACGTGTCCAGCACGTCGTTGTCACGCGTGAGCTTGGCGCCTGCGCCGGCCTGCGCCTGGGCGTCGGCCTCGTCGCGTGCCACGTACACCTTGCCGGTTTCGTCGTACCACGCGGGGATCTGGTGGCCCCACCACAGCTGGCGGCTGATGCACCAGTCCTGGATGTTGTTCATCCACTGGTTGTAGGTGTTCACCCAGTTCTCGGGCACGAACTGCACCTCGCCGGACGCCACCGCGTCGATGGCCTTCTGCGCGATGCTCTTGCCGGTGGGGTCCTGTTCGCTGGTCTTGCTCATGGCCACGAACCACTGGTCCGTCAGCATGGGCTCGACCACCTGGCCCGTGCGGGTGCAGATGGGCACCATCAGCTTGTGCTTCTTGGTTTCGACCAGGGCGCCCGCCGCTTCGAGGTCGGCCACGACGGCCTTGCGGGCCACGAAGCGGTCCATGCCCTGGTACTTGGCCGGCGCGTTCTCATTGATGGTGGCTTGCAGCGTCAGCACGACGATCAACGGCAGGCTGTGGCGCTGGCCTACCGCGTAGTCGTTGGGGTCGTGCGCGGGCGTGACCTTGACCACGCCGGTGCCGAACTCCTTGTCCACGTAGTCATCGGCAATGATGGGGATTTCGCGGCCGACCAGCGGCAGCGTGACCGTCTTGCCGATGAGGTGGGTGTAGCGCTCGTCCTCGGGGTGCACCATCACGGCGACGTCGCCCAGCATGGTTTCGGGGCGCGTGGTGGCCACCGTCAGGCTGCCGGATCCATCCGTTAGCGGGTAGGCGATGTGCCAGAGCGAGCCGTCCTTCTCTTCGTTCTCCACTTCGAGGTCGGATACGGCGGACTGCAGCTTCGGGTCCCAGTTGACGAGCCGCTTGCCGCGGTAGATCAGTCCCTGTTCGTACAGGCGCACGAAGGTATCGGTCACCACCTTGGAGAGCTTGTCGTCCATGGTGAAGTATTCGCGGCTCCAGTCCACGCTGTCGCCCATGCGGCGCATCTGCGTGGTGATGGTGTTGCCGCTCTGCTCTTTCCATTCCCACACCTTGGCGACGAAGTTCTTGCGGGCTTCGGGCGGGGTGGGGCCCATGTCGTGGCGGCTGATGCCCTGCTCCTGCAACTGGCGCTCGACCACGATCTGCGTGGCGATGCCGGCATGGTCGGTGCCCGGAATCCACGCCGTGTTGAAACCCTTCATGCGGTGGTAGCGCGTGAGGCTGTCCATGATCGTCTGGTTGAACGCATGGCCCATGTGCAGCGTGCCCGTCACGTTGGGCGGCGGCAGCTGGATCGCGAACGACGGCTCGCCCGCGCGGGCCTGGCGCGAGCCGCGGTAGCCCGCATCGCCGTAGCCCCGGCGTTCCCATTCGGGGCCCCAGTGGGCTTCGATGGCGGCGGGCTCGAAGGATTTGGACAGGCTTTCAAGGCCGGGTTGGTTCAGGGGCGAGCTCATGGGGTCTGGTGTGCAAGAAGAGGGGCGAACGGGCAAAGCGCCTGCCCGGGCCCGGTCAAGGGGGGACCGAGCATTTTAAGGCAGTGGGGTGGCCGCTTCGCGACGGTGGCGCCGGTGGAATGGGCGTGGCCTGCTATCGCTTTGTTACCTTTTAACGTGCGCTGCAAGAGGATGTGAACAGGATGGGTGCCGATAATCGCCGGCCTCGGAGCCAACGGGGCGCCCTTGCAGGGTGCCGCCGGCTTCCGTGCCGTGCCGCCAGGTTCCATTACCACTCCAACACACCGTACCCATGGCCCTACACCCCACGCTGCGCGCCGGTCTCGGCAAAGCCTTTCTTCTCTCGGTGCTCTCGCTGTTCGCGGTGCCGCTCATCACGTTCTTCTTCGCCGGTCACGTGCAGCGCGACCTGGACACACAGTTCCTGGCCGCCATCGAGCCGCGCATCGAAGCCGTCAAAGACCTCTCGCCCGCCGACAAGCAGGAGCAAAAGGACTATTACCGGGCCCATCCCCCGTCCACCATCTGCACCGACCCCACGCCGGACGCGCAGGAGTACCGCGAGGCCATGTGCCCGCGGTACTCCAACAACTGGCAGTTCTTCATGGCGCGCGCCGTGGCGGTGTGGACGCTGGTGGCGGGTGCCGTGGTGCTGCTGGCCGCGCTGGGGCTGGGCGCGCTGGCTTTCGTGAACCGCAGGCTGCAGCACGCGAGCTTCATCGCCGGCTGGCGCCTCATGACGGCAGCGAGCGCGTTGGCCGTGGTGGTGGAGGGCGCGATGGTGGCGTGGCTGTCGTTCTGGGTCACGGCGTACTTCTGGCACCGGTATTCGCCCAAGCTGATCATGGCCGTGTGCATCGGGGTCGCGGTGGCGGTGGTGCTGGCGGTGGTGGGCATCTTCAAGCGCGTGCACAGCCACAGCGAGGTCGAGGGCGAACTGGTGCAGGAGGCCGATGCGCCGCTGCTGTGGCAGCGCATCCGCCACATGGCAGAGCGGCTCAAGACGGCGCCGCCTCAGCAGATCGTGGCGGGCATCGATGCCAATTTCTTCGTGACCGAATCGCCCATCCAGGCGGGCGGGAAAATGCTCACCGGGCGCACGCTGTTCGTCAGCATTCCGTTGTTGCGCCTGCTCGACCAGTCCGAAGCCGATGCCGTCTTCGCCCATGAACTGGCCCACCTGGGCGGCGGCGATACCGAGAGCAGCGCGCGGCTGGGGCCGAAGCTGGTGCAGTACGACCAGTACCACCATGCGATGCGCACATCGGGCCTGACGGCCGTGGTGTCGCCGCTGCTGACGCTGTACCGCCTGATCTTCGAATGGGCCCTGGCGCGCGACAGCCGTGCCCGCGAATTCAAGGCCGACCGCGTCGCTGCGCAACTGGTGTCGCCGCAGGCCATCGGCCAGTCGCTGGTCAAGATCGCGGCCTATGCCAAGTACCGCCACAAGATCGAAAGCGACCTGTTCGACAAGGAAGAGCAGCTGGCCGGCGCGCTCGGCATTGCGCACTTCATCTCGCGCGGGTTGCCGCCCTACGCGCAGTCCGCCGAGTTCCAGGCCGCGATGCAGACGGCGCATGTGCCGCATCCGTTCGACACCCACCCGCCCATGCCCGAGCGCATCCGCAGCGTGGGCTGGGTGCTGCCCGAGTCGGATTACGGCGCCATCGTGGTGCGGCCCCCTGAGCGCACCTGGGCGCAGGACATTATTACGGCCGATGCCATCGAGCAGCGGCTGTGGAGCGACTATGAACAAGCCTTCGCGCAAGGCCACGAGCGCAGCCTGGCCTACCGCTACGAGCCTGCCAATGCCGAGGAACTGGCTGTGGTGCTCAAGTATTTTCCTGCCCGCCAGTTCGCGCTGAAGGGCGGCCGCACGGTGCAGGTGAGCCACGAAGGCATCACGACCTCGGCCGATGGCGCCACCGTGCCCTGGGACGCGGTGAAGGCCATGGCCTTCAAGGACAGCATCCTGGGCGATTCGCTCACCATCACGCACCCGGAAAAAAGCCTGCTGCGCGCCAAGACCACGAAGCTCAAGCTTCCCGGCCTCAAGAAGGACAAGCAGCGCTTCAAGGCGACGCTGGAGCACTACTGGGAGCGCCACCAGGTCATGCGCGGGCGCGAAGCCCTGGACGACTGAACGGCCGGTTCTGGCCCCAGCCCCGGCGGGCGGCGCGGCGATGCGAGCCGGTCAGCCCTTGGCGTATTCCGGCCGGTCGTTCTGCGCGGGCTTGAGCGGCGCAGCGCTCTTGCCCTCGGCGCGCTCCTTGCGCCATTGCTCCTTGCGCGCCGTCCACTCGTTCAAGCGCTGGTGGGCCACCGTGCTGTCTTTTTCCATCTGCTGCGCGTCGGCCAACTGCGCCGACAGCTCCAGGCGGATGCCGTTCGGATCGAAAAAGTAAATGCTCTTGAAGATGTGGTGATCGGTCACGCCGAGCACCTCGATGCCGTGCGCCTGCAGCCGGGCCTTGGTGTTCTCCAGCTCCTGCACCGTGTCCACGCGGAACGCGATGTGGTTGACCCACAGCGGCGTGTTGGGCGAAGGCTCGGCCTTCACGTCGTCGCCCAGGTCGAAGAAAGCGATGAAAGAGCCGTCCTTGAGCCTGAAAAAGAAGTGCGTGTAGGGGCAGTACTCGCCCGTGCTGGGCACGTAGTCGCTCTGGATGATGTGATAGAGCGGCAGGCCCAGGATGTCTTCGTAGAAATGCCGCGTTTCCTCGGCGTCGCGCGCCTTGTAGGCGTAGTGGTGCAGTTGCTGCACGGCGGCGGGCGGGGGCAGGGTGGACAGATCGGGCTTCAGCACGGCGTTCATGGCGGTCTCCATCGTATGATTTTTAAAATTGTACTATCCGTAATTAATTTCATATGAGTGAATTTTCATCGGCGCCCGGCCCGCTTTATAGTGCGGCCCTTCGATCGTTTCGACCCCCGCCCACCGAGGTTCTTCACCCATGCGCCTGTAAGCCCCCCTTCCGTCCGTTCCGCTTCGCCCTTGTGCGGGAAGCGGCCGACCCGATGGCTTGGAGCTTCACCATGGCGACATTCAACGCGGACCACCGTCCGCACCGCGGAGCATTCGACGCTGCTCCGGTTTCCTCTTCCTCTTCTTCCTCTCCCGCATCCGTTTCCGATGCTTCCGCCCCCGCTTCTTCGCTCTCGCGCGAAGGTTCCTTGCTGCGGCTGTGCGGGGTCCAGTGGCGGCGCGCCGACGGCGAAGCGCTGTGGGCCCAGGCGCTGGACTTGAGCCTTGCCCCCGGCATCACCGGCCTGGTGGGCGACAACAGCGTGGGCAAGAGCGTGCTACTCGCGCTGGCCGCAGGCACGCTGGAGCCCGCCACTGGCGCGGTGGTGCGGCATTGCCGCGTGCATGCCGTGGACCAGCACCGCGCCGGCACCACGGTGGCGGCGCTGGCGGGCCTCGATGCGGTGCTGCAGGCATTGGCACGCCTGGAAGCCGGGCAGGGCGGAGACGCGGACTTGCTGATGGCCGAGGGCCGGTGGGACTGGGCCGCCCGCTGGCAGCGCACGCTCGAAGGCGTGGGCCTGGCCCATCTGCCGGCCGGGCATGACGCGGCCCTGTTGAGCGGTGGCGAACGCGCCCGCGTCGCCCTGGCCGGCGCCTTTTTCTCCGAGGCCGATGTGCTGCTGCTCGACGAGCCCACCAACCACCTCGACGCGCCCGCCAAGCGCTGGCTGGCCTCGGCCTTGGGCGCCTGGCGCGGCGCCGTGCTGGTGGCCACGCACGACCGTGCGCTGCTGGAGGGGGTGGACCGCATCGCAGAACTCACGCACCACGGCCTGCGCACCTATGGCGGTGCCTGGAGCGTCTACGAGGCGCAGCACGGCGCCGAAGCCCAGGCGGCGCACGCCGCGCTGCACCATGCGCGGGCCGAGCGCGATGCCGCGCTGCGCGACCTTCGACGGCAGCACGACGCACAGGCCCGCCGCGCCGCCCGGGGTCGCACTGCCGGCAAGGACACGAACCAGTCGCTTTTGCTGCTGGACCGCAAAAAGGGCAACGCAGAGGCCTTCGCAGGCCGTGAGCACGAGTGCCGCCTGCAGGCGGCCGAGCGGCTCGACACGGCCGTGCGCGAGGCCGCAGGGCGAGTGGGCGCTGCCGCGGCGCTGGCCCTTGCGCTGCCGGAAAGCGCCATTCCCGCAGGCAAGCCCGTGCTGCGGCTGGAACGCGCCGTGCCGCCGCAGCCTGCTTGCGGCGCACAGCCGCTGGACGGGGTGTGGAGCGGGCCCGTGCGCATCGCCATCACCGGCCCGAACGGCTGCGGCAAGACCACGTTGCTGCGCAGGGTGGCCGGCCAGTTGGCGCCGGCTTCGGGCCGGGTGCACTGCGCCGTGCGGACCGCCTGGCTCGACCAGCACAGCGCCACGCTGCTGCCACCCGGCCAGAGCGTGCTGGAGCGGCTGGCGCAGACCGGCTCGCCGCTGCCGACCGCCGTGCTGCGCACCCGACTTGCGCAACTGGGGCTGGATGCCGCTTGCGTGCAGCGGCTTGCCGGCATTTTGAGCGGCGGCGAGCGCATCAAGGCCGCACTGGCGTGCGCGCTCTGGGGCGGAGAACCTGCGCAGATGCTGCTGCTGGACGAGCCCACCAATCACCTGGATGCGCGGGCCGTGCAGGCTCTGCAATCTGCGCTGCAATCGTTCACCGGGGCGCTGTTGGTGGTCTCGCACGACCGCCACTTTTTGCAGGCCCTGGCGCCGCAGGCCGTGTGGGCCTGGGAAGGGGAGAAGGATGGGTGGAACCTGGATGCCGAGCCGCAGGTGGCGTTGCAGTGAGCCCTCGGCCGGCATGCCGGCGCGGCGCGAGAGCGGCGTGCGGCAGGTGCGCCGTCAGGACGCCAGCGCGGCGTTCTTCCAGGCAGCGGCGGCGGCTTCGATATCGCCCCGCCGCTCGGCCATTTCGGCCAGGTGGCGCCAAGCGCTGCAGCGCAGGCTGGCATCGCCCAGTTGGACCGTGGCCTGCGTGAACATTTGCTGCGCCTTGCCCCAAAGTTGGCGCCGCAGGCAGGCCATGGCGGCCAGATACTGCAGGCGCGCATCGCGCGGGTTGGCCTGCTGGGCCGATTCGATGCGGGCCAGCCAGGCGGTGTCGAGCGCGTCCAGGTTGTTTTCCAGCGCGCGCACCAGCTTGAGCGCCTGGTGGTCGGTAATGGCGTGGGGCAGTTCCACCATGCGCTCCCACACGGGCAGCAACCACTGGCGGACCTGCGCCGCGTCGCCGCCCAGGGTGCTCAGGCGTTGCGCAGCGTGGATGGCCAGCTCGGGCATGGCGCGCTCGGCGGGCTCCAGCGACATCCACACCTGCTGCAACTGGGCGGGGTCGTGTGCGCCGTTCAGCAGCTCCATGGCCAGGCCACGCACGATGCTCTGCGCCGCGCTGGGCGAGAACGCCCGGTGCTTGCCCAGCAGGCGAGCGGTTTCCAGGGCTTCCTGCGTCTGGTGTGCCAGGCGCGTGGCTTTCAGGCGCGCGCGCAGGGCCAGCGTGCGCCGGGCCGCGCCCTGGGGCAGGGCCGCCAGGCGTTCGAGTGCGGCATTGGCGTCGCGCTCGTCCAGCGACCAGCGCGCGGCGCGCAGGTGGGCGCCTTCGCGCAGTTCCAGTTCGGTGACCGGGGCGCGGTCGGGAATGTTGTTGAGCGCGTTTTGCAGATGCGCCTCGCGCGTGGCCCGGTCCTGCAGCGCATGCGAGCTTTCGGCGGCCACCAGATGGGCCAGCGTGCGCAGCTGGCGGCCGTGGGGAACGGCCTCGCCCGAGGCTTCCAGCGCCTGCTCCTGCGCGAGGGCGGCGGTGGCGGCCTTGCGCGAGCGGATGAAGCGCCCGGCCAGCAGTTGCGACAGCGCATCGAGCAGCGCCGCGTGCATGGAGCGTTCCTTTTGCTGCGCGCGCCAGCGCCGGGCCTGGCGGGGCAGCTCCAGCAGTGCGGCCAGGGCCCGCAGCGCGGCGTACAGCGTGGCGAAACCGCCGAAGAGCAGCAGCAAGACGAGGTTGAGCGACAGATCGACGCGGTAGGGCGGCCAGAACAGGGTCACCGTGCCCTGGTTGTTGCCCGCGAACAGCGCGGCCGCGACGGCCACGCCAAAAAGTGCCAGAAACCAGAGAGCTGCGCGCATGGGTGCGGTCCTCTGGTGGCTCAGCGGCCCGCCGCGGCCGTGGCCAGGGCGGACAGGGTTTCGTCGAGCGGCGGGAGTTCGGCCGTGCGGATGTGCGACTGCGCCTGCTGCAGCACCGTGGCGGCCATCTGCGTGCGGCGCGACGCCGGGTCGAAGTAGCGGTTGAGCGCTGCGCTCGCGGCGGCCAGGTCGGCGCGGGCCGAGTCGAGCTGGCGGGCCAGCACGCCCAGGCGGGCGTTCATGAGCTTGAGCTTCAGGTTCTCGCGCAGGAAGAACGCCTGGTCGGGGGATACCAAAATCGCCTCGGGCCGGTCGATGCGGCTCACGCGCAGCAGGCCGCGGGCCTCGTCGCGCACCACTTCCCAGGCGCGCTGCAAAGCGGATTGCCACCAGGGGCTGGGCGCTGCGGGCGGCGAGGTGCTGTCACCGGCGGGCACCTGGGAATTCATGCGGCGCGTCGCGGCGGCCTGTGCCACCGCGTTCTGCAGGGGCAGCTCGTCCACCTGCCGCACCAGATCGTCGAGCCGCGCGAGCAGGCCGGCGGTGTCGGTCACCTGGGCGGCGCCGATGCGCTCCAGGTCGCGGCCGATGGCGCGCGACAGGGGTGCAAGGCGCGGCTGGGCGGCGCGTTCGATGCGCTGGTTGGCGCTCTTCAGGGCCGCCACCAGCGGCTCCAGGCTGCCGGTGAGCTGGGCCTGCTGCTGCGCGAGGCGAATGCCGGATTCGATGTCCACCACCAGGTTCTCGTCGCGCGAGCGCGACAGGCTTTGCATCAGTTCTTCGAGCTGGGCGCGTTGCAGGGCGACTTCGCTCACGCGGGTCTCGTTCACCGTCAGGCGGGCCGAGGTTTCGCGCGACACATCGAGCGCCTGGTGAGCCAGCGTGCGGGCTTCGATGGACTGGGCGCCGGAGTCGGCCGTCTGCCGGGCCAGTTGCTCTTGAATGCTGTTGAGCCGCTGCCACAGCAGGGCACTGCCCAGCAGGCCGGCCGCGGCGACCAGGCCCAGCGCCCAGAGCGCGTAGCGGGTGCCGGCCCCGCTTCTCGCGGGCACGGCGGCCGCAGAGGCAGGGGCGGCATGCGGTGGGGCGGCGGGGGCGGAAGCGGGCTCGAAACTCATGGGTGCGATTCTATCGAGGCGACCACGTCGTCGAAGGCGGGCCGGCACTGCCGCACGGCCCCGAAGCCTGCGGCGTCGGCGGCCTGCGCGATGCGCGGGTGGGTGACCAGCGCGCGGGCATCGCGCCAGTCCTGGCCGGGCAGCGCCGCGGCGAGATGGGCCACCGCTTCGGAACTGCTGAACAGCCAGAGCGAGCCATCGGTGGCGGCCCCGGTGGCCAGGGCCTGCTGCTCCGGGGTGAGCTGCGGTGCGCAGCGTTCATATGCCGCCACGAACTCCACCTGCCCCCCGGCGGCGGCGATCTGCTGCGCCAGCCATTCGCGCCCCGTGCCGCCCTGGGCGGTGTCGCCGGGGCCGTCCGCATCGCCCTGGCTGCCGCGCACGATCAGGATTCGGTCACCGGGCCGCACCTGCGGCTGCACCTGTTCCCAGAGCGATTCGGAATCGAACTGCCCCGCCGTGGCTGCGGGCTGATCGATCCTGTCCGCGGGCAGCCCGCACTCGCGCAATGCCTGGGCGGTCCCGGGGCCGGGTGACCATGCTCTTGTTTTTGTAGCAATACCCCCTAGTGCCAATTGCGCTGGAGGCCGATTTGACTCAAAGAAGTAGCGCACGGCGTTGGCGCTCACGAACATCACCGCACGGTAGGTGTCCCAGCCCTCGCGCGCCTGGCGCAGCGCCGCGACCGCTTCGGGATCGCTGCAGCCGGCAATGGCGATCAGCGGCAGCGCCACCGCCTCGATGCCACGGGCATGCAGGCCGACGACCCACTTCGCGGCATCGCGCTCGGGACGGGTGACGATGGCGCGGCGGGCAGGGGACGTGTGGTGCGAAAGGCTCAATGGACGGAATCTGAGTGGAAGGAGGGAAGTGACGGCAGAGGGTTTCAGCCAGCGGGCTGCGCGCCGCGTGCGCACAACTGCGCTGCGGCGTCGCTGCCCAGGGCATCGGCCTGCGCCAGGGTCTGCACGGCGCCCGACACGCTGGCGCGCACCAGCGGCAGCACGCCTTGCGGGTCGCCCCACGCGGCGTCGAGCTGCAGCGTGCCGTCCGCCTTCCAGTGGGAGTACGCGGCCAGCGGCATGGAGCAGCTGCCGCCCATCGCGCGGCTCACGGCGCGCTCGGCCGTCACGCCCAGCCAGCTGGGCCAATGGGCCAGCGGCTCCAGCGCGGCGATCACGTCCTGCCGGTGGCTGCGCACCTCCAGGCCGAGCGCGCCCTGGCCTGCGGCGGGCAGCATCTCGGACGGCTCGAAGGTCGTGCGGATGCGGTCGTGCAGGCCCAGGCGCTTGAGGCCCGCGGCGGCGAGCACGATGGCGTCGTACAGCCCTTCGTCGAGCTTGCGCAGGCGGGTGTCCAGGTTGCCGCGCAGCGGCTCGATCTTCAGGTCGGGCCGCAGGGCCTGCAGCAGCACCTGGCGGCGCAGGCTGGAGGTGCCCACCACCGCGCCCTGGGGCAGGTCGGCCAGGCGTGCGTGGTGGTTGGACACGAAGGCATCGCGCGGGTCTTCGCGTTCCATCACCGCCGCGAGGTGAAAGCCCTGGGGCAGCTCCATCGGGACGTCTTTCAGCGAGTGCACGGCGATCTGGGCGCGGTCTTCTTCCAGCGCCACTTCCAGCTCCTTCACGAACAGGCCCTTGCCGCCCACCTTGCTGAGCGTGCGGTCCAGGATCTGGTCGCCCCTGGTGGTCATGCCCAGCAGCTCCACCGCATGCCCCCGGGCCTGCAGCAGGGCGCGGACATGTTCGGCCTGCCACAGGGCCAGGCGGCTTTCGCGGGTGGCGATCACGAGGGGGGAAAAGGAGGGGTGTGGAGAGAGATTCATCGCGGTGTCGGGAGGGCCTGGCGCGAGGGTGCGCGCGAGGCCGGGCGCCGTGCGGCGCGGGCAGCGGGGATGCTAGCATGGGCCGCTGCAGCAGCCGCCCTCTGTCCATGATGCGCCGAGCGCGCAGGAGACCCTTTCCGCATGAACGCGACCCCCCGCAAAACCGACGCCGCGCCCGCACCGGCCGCGCCCCGCAGGACCGACAAGGACCTGCCGCTGATCCAGGACATCCGCCTGCTGGGCCGCATTCTGGGCGACGTGATCCGCGAGCAGGAAGGGGTCGCCGCCTATGACCTGGTCGAGCAGGTGCGCAAGCTGTCGGTGGCCTTTCGCCGCGACGCCGATCAGGAGGCGGACAAGGCGCTCAAGAAGCTGCTCAAGGGCCTGTCGGGCGACCAGACGGTCAGCGTGATCCGTGCCTTCACCTATTTCAGCCACCTGGCCAACCTGGCCGAGGACCGCCACCACATCCGCCGCCGCACCGTGCACGAGCGCGCCGGCAGCGCGCAGGAGGGCAGCATCGAGGTGGCCCTGGCCCGGCTGCGCTGGGCGGGCATCGCGCCGCGCACCATCTCGCAGACGCTGGCCAAGAGCTATGTGGCCCCGGTGCTCACCGCCCACCCGACCGAAGTGCAGCGCAAGAGCATCCTGGACGCCGAGCGCGACATCGCCCAGTTGCTGGCCGAGCGCGGCGACATCCAGGTGCGCGCCCAGCTGTACAACAGCGCCAAGGACGCGCTCACCCCGCGCGAGTTGGCCGCCAACGAGGCGCGGCTGCGTGCCCGCGTGGCCCAGCTGTGGCAGACGCGGCTGCTGCGCTACACCAAGCTCACCGTGGCCGACGAGATCGAGAACGCGCTGTCGTACTACGAATCGACCTTCCTGCGCGAGATCCCCAAGATCTACGCCGATCTGGAGCGCGAGCTGGGCAACCAGCCCGTGGCGAGCTTCCTGCGCATGGGCCAGTGGATCGGCGGCGACCGCGACGGCAACCCCAACGTGAGCGCGGCCACGCTCTCGCTGGCGCTGGGCCGGCAGGCCGAAGTGGCGCTGCGCCACTACCTGACCGAGGTGCATTTTCTGGGCGGCGAACTGTCGCTGTCGGCCCGCCTGGTGCAGGTTTCGCCCGACATGCAGGCCCTGGCCGAGCGCTCGCCCGACCACAGCGAACACCGGCAGGACGAACCGTACCGCCGCGCGCTCACCGGCATCTATGCCCGGCTGGCCGCCACGCTGCGCAACCTGACCGGCGGCGAGGCCGCGCGCCATGCCGTCGCGCCGCAAAACCCCTATCCCGATGCCGAGGCTTTTCTGGCCGATCTGCGCGTGATCGAGGCCTCGCTGCGCTCGCACCGCGGCGCGGCGCTGGCCGCCGAGCGCCTGCACCCGCTGGTGCGCGCGGTGGAGGTGTTCGGCTTTCACCTGGCCACCGTGGACCTGCGCCAAAGCTCCGACCAGCACGAAAAGGTGGTGGCCGAGCTGCTGGCCACCGCGCGCGTGGAGCCCGACTACGCGGCCCTGCCCGAGGCCGACCGCCGCGCGCTGCTGCTGCGCCTGCTGGCCGATGCCCGGCCGCTGCGCGTGGTGGGCGCCACGTATTCCGAGCACACCACGGGCGAGATCGCCATCTTCGAGACGGCGCGGCAGATGCGCGAGCGCTTCGGCCCGCAGGCCATCCGCCACTACATCATCAGCCACACCGAAACGGTGAGCGACCTGCTCGAAGTGCTGCTGCTGCAAAAGGAAGTGGGCCTGATGCACGGCACGCTCGATGCCGAGTCCGCCGCACCGGGCAGCGGCGCCAGGCCCGCCACCACCGACCTCATCGTCGTGCCGCTGTTCGAGACCATCGAAGACCTGCGAAACGCCGCGCCCATCATGCGCGAGCTGTACGCCGTGCCCGGTTTCGCCGCCATGGTGCAGGCCAGCGGCGCCGAGCAGGACATCATGCTGGGCTACAGCGACAGCAACAAGGACGGCGGCATCTTCACCAGCAGCTGGGAGCTGTACCGCGCCGAGATCGCTCTGGTGGCGCTGTTCGACGAGCTGGCCGCCAGCCACCGCATCCAGCTGCGCATGTTCCACGGCCGCGGCGGCACCGTGGGCCGCGGCGGCGGGCCGAGCTACCAGGCCATCCTGGCGCAGCCGCCCGGCACCGTGCGCGGGCAGATCCGCCTGACCGAGCAGGGCGAGGTCATCGCCTCCAAATACGCCAACCCCGAAATCGGCCGGCGCAACCTGGAAACGCTGGTCGCCGCCACGCTGGAGGCCACGCTGCTGCAGCCCACCAAGCCCGCCACCAAGGACTTTCTGGAAGCGGCGGCGCAGCTGTCGGTGGCCAGCATGGGCGCCTACCGCGCGCTGGTGTACGACACCCCGGGGTTCACCGATTACTTCTTCAATTCCACGCCCATCCGCGAGATCGCCGAGCTGAACATCGGCTCGCGGCCCGCCTCGCGCAAGCCCAGCCAGCGCATCGAAGACCTGCGCGCCATTCCCTGGGGCTTCAGCTGGGGCCAGTGCCGGCTCACGCTGCCGGGCTGGTACGGCTTCGGCGCCGCGGTGGAAGCCTTCGTCAAGCAGCCCGGCCAGGATCCCAAGGCGCAGATGGCGCTGCTGCAGAAGATGTACCGCCAGTGGCCGTTCTTCGGCACGCTGCTGTCCAACATGGACATGGTGCTGGCCAAGAGCGACCTGGCCCTGGCCTCGCGCTACAGCGAACTGGTCGCCGACACGCGATTGCGCAAGAGGGTTTTCAGCGCCATCGAGGCGGAGTGGCAGCGCACGGCCGACGCGCTGACCCGCATCACGGGCGAGAAGCACCGCCTCACCCACAACACCGCCCTGGCCCGCTCGATCCGACACCGGTTTCCGTACATCGACCCGCTGCACCATTTGCAGGTCGAACTGGTGCGCCGCTGGCGTGCGGGGCAGGGCGACGAGCGCGTGCAGACGGGGATTCACATCTCCATCAACGGCATCGCTGCGGGGTTGCGCAATACCGGCTGAGGCGGTGGGGGCGCGCCTGCTGGCGCAGCTCGGCATGGTGGGTTTTCAGCGGATGCTGTCCTTCCTTGTCGTTTTTAATAGTTACGTTGCGTAGCCAAAAATATGGGCGACTCCGTGTTTCTGCTCCGCTTTGTTTTCTAGAATCCGTGATTCGAAAACAAGCGACAGCAAACAAGGGAGTGTTGATGAGCGGCATGGTCAAGGTGGACCCGGAGCAGTTGCGCGCGCAACTGGAGAAAAAGCTGCCGCCCAAGGTGCGGCTGTTCCAGCTCGACGATATTCCGGGCGTGATGCGCTCGCGCATGGGATGGCCGGTAGCGGCGGCGTTGATGGAGCGGTGGTTTCGCGGGGCGGCTTTCGAGATGCCCTATGAGATGAAGCGGGGTGATCCTCCCCATCCAACCGCCACGTTGAATTCGGTGCAACTGGATGAAAGCACCGTCTCCATGGCCTGGGCTCTGGGTTTCGCACGGGTGCGTACGGCCATGGCGACGTTGCAGGCGCAGTGGGCCAGCCCGGCCGGTTTGGCGCAACTGAGGAAACTGGTGGTGCAGCAGGGCAGGGTGCGCCCTCAGCCGTCTTGGCGGTTCGGCTCGCTGGGCCAGCCGGCCAAGGCCGTGGATAAAAGCTGCCAGGTGAATATCTTGAGCGTAGGGCGTTTGAGCGATCCGCTGGACGATTTCTACGGCGCGATGGGGGAGGCGATACTCAAAGTGGCGGTGTCCGGCATCGTCACTTCCAAAGGCGCTGGAAAGACGGCCATCCTGATCGATGAACTGGGCTTTTACTTGCGAGACTCCTACGATTTCAACGATGGCGACCAGCCCTTCCTCTCGCAGCCCCTGGGCTTCTGGGGGTATGGGGGCGTCAGCCGCATCGACCTGGGGGAGCGAGTGTCGATTTCTGAACAGTGGGCGAATGAAACAGAGGCCAAGGCTCGGGGCCATTCCTACTGGGTCCAGAACCAGGACTTTCGCCGATGGCGTGGCATGCACGGACGGGGTGGCGACTTCATTGTCCTGTCCGACGTGCATCGGGTTGGCCTGCCTTTTCCTATATCGCTGGAGTGGTCATGAAACTGCCCGATTTCAAGAAGGTTCCGTGCATCGTCTGGTGCGTGGCGCTGGACCTGTTGCTCCTGTCGGGCTGGTATGTGTCCGCCCCCACTTTCCGTTCCAGCTACAACAGCCCCCGCATGGCGTATCGCCTGGAGTTTTATGATCCATCCATTCTTCAGCGCATCGTTCATTACGATTTCAGGATGCCCGCCATGGTGCGCTTGTACCAAGTGGACCCTAGGGCCTTGCTGGGCGAAAGCGAGGTGGTCGATATGAACGGCGGCAATAGCCAGATCATGTGGTTCGTGGACCCCCCCAAGGACCTACAAATAGTGAGCGTGGGCATGGATGTGGAGTTCAAGAACGTTCCGCTGGAATGCGCCGAGCAGGATTTGCATTTGCCCGAATGCCAGAAGAATTTCGGAAAGTGACGGCAATGCTTTCCTCCTTCAAGAAAATTCCGTGCATCGCCTGGTGGCTGGCATTGCACGCCGCCATTTTTCTGGCCTGGTACGTTTCCACGCCGACGCTCTACAACCGCTATAACAGCCCCCGGTATGTTTACCGATTGGACATCTACCACGCCTCCTGGTGGCAGCGAGTCACCCACCCCGAGATGAAGAAGCCGGCCGTGGTGCGCCTGCACCGATTCGAGTCCAGGGTGCTGCTCGGCGAAAGCACTGTGGTCGATCTGTGGCACAACGACGGCATCGTCTGGGACGTGGACACACCCGGCCCCGTGAACAAGGTGCACGTGGGCCGCGATGTGGTGTTCGAAAAGCTCCCCTCGGAATGCACGCCGCCTTCGCCGTTGCTCAGTTGCGAAGGGCGCTCGTGAAGTGGCCGTCGAGGCGTTTTGCTTCATCGGCCTGTCCGACGTGCATCGGGTTCACCTTCCGTTTCCCATCAAATTGGAAGGGTAATGAAGCTGAATGACTTCAGGAAAGTCCCTTGCATCGTCTGGTGCCTGGCATTGACTGCATTGGTTTTTGTGTCTTGGTACGCTGCGACGCCCCCATTTTTCGATAGCGAAAACAGCCCTCATCGCGTCTATCGCCTTGAGTTTCATAAAGCGTCTCTCGTTCAGCGCATCATTCATCACGACTACAAGATGCCCTACGTGGTGCGGTTGTACCGTGTGAATTCCAAAAAACTCCTGGGTCAAAGTCAGGTCGTCGATCTTTGGATGAATGGAGAAATCCATTGGTGGTTGAGTCCGCCCAACAATGCGGTACAGGTCGGCAATGATGTGGCTTTCGAGAACATTCCTCCCGAATGTGCCGATCCATCGCCCCCTCCGGCCTGCGACGCAAAACATTGATGGATACTCTGCCCGTTTCAAGCGCAAAAAAAGTCCCCTGCCTCGTCTGGTGTCTGGTGTGGAATGCCTTGTTGTTCATCGACTGGTTTGCCGCCACGCCCAGGCTATTCAACAGCTACAACAGCCCCAGGTGCGTTTACCGGCTGGAGATTCATGATGCTTCCCTGTTGCAGCGTGCTATTCATTACGACCAAAAAATACCGTCACTTGTGCGCCTGTACCACGTGAATTCCAGAGCCCTGCTGCGCGGCTTGTCTCGTGTCTGCGTTCGGGGCGTGACCCGCTGAATTTTTCCATCTCTCTCCAGGATTGCAGCGATCTTGAAAACGGCAATGGCAGGTTGGGCTAGGCGCTTGTGGGCGCAGGACGCGCTGGTCTACGGGGTGCGCGTTTTCATCGCCCTGAGCGGCGCCATGGCCGTGTGCTGGTGGCTGGACAGCGTGCCGCTGGTGACACCGATCTTCCTGGGCATCATCGCCAGCGCCATCGCCGAGACCGACGACAACTGGCGCGGCCGGCTGCGGGCGCTGCTCGTCACGCTGGCGTGCTTCGCCACCGCCTCGTTCTCGGTCGAGGCCCTGCTGCCGTGGCCGCCGTGGTTCGTGGCGGGCATGGCCGTGTCCACCTTCGGCTTCACCATGCTCGGTGCCGTGGGCGAGCGCTATCGGGCCATCGCCTCGGCCACCGTCATCCTCGCGCTCTACACCGCCATCAGCGTGGCGCCCGGCGCGCACCAGGGCAGCGGCAGCGGCCTGGCTTCGAGCGAGCCCACCTGGCTGCTCGCCGGCGCCACGTGGTACGGCCTGCTCTCGCTGGGCTGGTGCGCAATGTTTCCGCACCAGCCGGTGCGGCAGAACCTCGCCAAGCTCTACGGCGTGCTGGGCGCCTACCTGCGGCTGAAAGCCAGCCTGTTCGAGCCCGTGCGGGGCGTGGACGTGGAGCGCCGGCGCCTGGCGCTCGCACAGACCAACGGCCGCGTGGTGGCCGCGCTCAACACCACCAAGGAAAGCATCTTCAGCCGCCTGCGCGCCCGCAGCGACGCGCCGCCCCCCACCGGCCGGCTGCTGCGCCACCTGAACCTGTACTTCATCGCGCAGGACATCCACGAGCGCGCTAGCTCGTCGCACCACCATTACAACGACTGGGCCGACGTGCTGTTCCACAGCGACGTGCTCTACCGCTGCCAGCGCGTGCTGCAACTGCAGGGCGTGGACTGCACCCGCCTGGCCGAAGCCCTGCAGACGCACGAACCTTTCGTGCGCGACCCCGCCGGCGAGCGCGCCATGGCCGACCTGCACGACTCCATCGCCCACCTGGAAAGCCAGCGCCAGAGCGCCTGGCAGCGGCCCTTGCGCAGCCTGCGCGCACTGGCCCGCAACCTGGTCACGCTCTCCGGCCAGCTCGATGCGGCCACGCACCCCGACGGCGGCGAGCGCCTGGGCGACACCAGCCTGCTGGACCGATCGCCCCGTTCGCTGGCCGAGGCCTGGGGCCGCGTGCGCGCGCAACTGCACCCGGGCACGCCGCTTTTCCGCCACGCCACGCGCCTGTCGCTGGCGCTCGCGGCCGGCTATGTCGCCATGCAGCTCATCGACCCCGTGCACGGCTACTGGATTCCGCTGGCCACGCTGTTCGTGTGCCAGCCCACCTACGGCGCCACCGTCACGCGCGTGTCGCAGCGCATCGCCGGCACCGCCATCGGCCTGGTGGTCGGCTGGGCGCTGCTCAAGCTCTTTCCCAGCCTGCCGCTGCAGGCGCTCTTCGCCGTCGCGGCGGGCGTGCTGTTCTTCGTCACCCGCACCACGCGCTACCTCACCGCCACCGCCGCCATCACGCTGCTGGTGCTCATGTGCTTCAACCAGGCCACCGGCGAGGCTTACACGCTCATCCTGCCGCGCCTGCTGGACACCCTGATCGGCAGCGCCATCGCCACCGTCGCCATGATGGTCGTGCTGCCCGACTGGCAGGGCCGCCGCCTGGCCACCGTGGCCGCGCAAGCCCTGCAGGCCAACGGGCAATACCTGCGCGAGCTCATGTCCCAATACGCCACCGGCAAGGAAGACGACCTGGATTACCGCCTGGCCCGCCGCACCGCGCACAACGCCGACGCCGCCTTCTCCACCGCCCTGTCCCACATGCTGCGCGAGCCGCGCCACGTGCGATCGCACTCGCAGGCCGGCATGCGCATGCTGGTGCTGTCGCACACGCTGCTCAACTACCTCTCGGCGCTCGGCGCCCACCGCGGCCAGCTGGCCGAAGGCATGGACGACCCGCTGGTGCAGGAAGGCGCCCGGTACGCCGTCGAACGCATCGAAGCCGTCGCCCGCGCACTGCGCACCCGCGAAGCGCTGCAGGGCGATGCCGCGCGCGGTGAAACCCTTGCCACCGCCCTGGAACAGGCCGCCGACGCCGCGCCCGACACGTTGCGGCTCGTGCTCACGCAACTGGCGCTGGTGTGCCGCCAACTCGCCTCGCTGGAAGCCGTGGCCGCGCAACTGGCAGCGCGCGGGGTGCTGCAGCCGGCATAGCGCCCGTGTGCAGTGGCAACTGGCGCGCTGTGCCCATGCGCTTCGCTGCTGGTCCCGAAAAGCCCTGGTGAGGGTTGATTGCGGATTGGTTACGTCGCGTAACCAAGAAGTCGCCGAACGTGGCGCCGTGCGTGTTTTTTGCGCTGAGAATCCGCAGTTCCGAAAACAAGTGAACACGGACGAGGGAGGTTGCATGAGGGAAATGGTCAAGGTAGACCAGGAGCGGCTGCGCGCGCAGCTGGAGAAAAAGCTGCCGCCGAAGGTGCGGCTGTTTCAGCTCGACGATATCCCCGGCGTGATGCGCTCGCGCATGGGGTGGCCGGTGGCGGCGGCGTTGATGGAGCGGTGGTTTCGCGGGGCGGCTTTCGAGATGCCCGATGCGATGAAGCTGGGCGATCCTCCCCATCAAACCGCCACGTTGAATGCGGTGCAACTGGATGAACGCACCGTTTCCATGGCCTGGGCGATGGGTTTCGCACGGGTGCGTACGGCCATGGCGACGTTGCAGGCGCGGTGGGCCAGTCCGGCCGGTTTGTCACAACTGAGGAAGTTGGTGGAAAAGCGGGGCAGGGTGCAGCCTCAACCGTCTTGGCGGTTTGGCTCGTTGGGCCTGCCCGCCAAGGCCGTGGATGAAAGTTGCCAGGTGAATATCTTGAAGGTGGGGCGTTTGAGCGATCCGCTGGACGACTTTTACGGCGCGATGGGGGAGGCGACACTCAAAGTGGCAGTGTCCGGCATCGTCACTTCCAAAGGCGCTGGAAAGACGGCCATCCTGATCGATGAACTGGGCTTTTACTTGCGAGACTCCTACGATTTCAACGATGGCGACCAGCCCTTCCTCTCGCAGCCTTTGGGCTTCTGGGGGTATGGGGGCGTCAGCCGCATCGACCTGGGGGAACGTGTGTCGATTTCTGAGCGGTGGGCGAACGAGGAAGAGACCAAAGCACGGGGCCATTCCTATTGGGTTCAGAACCAGGACTTCAGCCGTTGGCGTGGCATGCACGGACGGGGCGGCGACTTCATTGTCCTGTCCGACGTGCATCGGGTTGGCCTGCCTTTTCCTATATCGCTGGAGTGGTCATGAAACTGCCCGATTTCAAGAAGGTTCCGTGCATCGTCTGGTGCGTGGCGCTTGACCTGTTGCTCCTGTCGGGCTGGTATCTGTCCGCCCCCACTTTCCGATACAGCTACAACAGCCCCCGCATGGCGTATCGCCTGGAGTTCTATGACCCATCCATACTTCAGCGCATCGTTCATTACGATTTAAGGTTGCCCAAATTTGCCCGCCTGTACCAGGTGGAGCCCCCAGCCCTGCTGGGCGAGAGCGAGGTGGTCGATATGAGCGACGGCAATGGCAAGATCATGTGGTTTGTAGAGCCCCCCAAGGACCTACAAATAGTGAGCGTGGGCATGGATGTGGAATTCAAGAACATTCCGCTGGAATGCGCCGAGCAGGATTTGCATTTGCCCGAATGCCAGAAGAATTTCGGACAGTGACGGCGATGCTTTCCTTGTTGAAGAAAATCCCGTGCATCGGCTGGTGGCTGGCACTGCACGCCGCACTGTTCCTGGCCTGGTATGTGTCCACGCCGACGCTCTACAACCGCTACAACAGCCCCCGGTATGTGTACCAAGTGGACATCTATCACGCCTCCTGGTGGCATCGGGTCACCCATCCCGAGATGAAAAAACCGGCCGTGGTGCGCCTGTACCGATTCGAGTCCAGGGCGCTGCTCGGCGAAAGCCCGGTGGTCGATCTTTGGCACAACGACGCCATCGTCTGGGACGTGGACACGCCCGGCCCCGTGAACAAGGTACACGTCGGCCGCGATGTGGTGTTCGAAAAGCTACCCTCGGAATGCACTCCGCCTTCGCCGCTGCTCAGTTGCGAGGGGCGCTCTTGAAATGCCTGCCGAGGCGAATTGTCTGAATGTTCAGACCCATCGCAGTTGGCAGCGTGTTCTAGACAGCCGTGAGGTTTTTTGGGAAGTCTCGTGTATTGCCTGACGAGCCCGTACTGAATTTTGTGTGCGGCGCAATCTCAAAGCTCGCTGCATGCCATCGATGCCTACTGCACGGCGATCCAACGCTCCACACTGTCGTTTCGCGAGAAATCGGCACTGCTAGTGTGAGCCTGGCCAGGTCTGGCCAAGCCAGGCTGCGGCTTGTGTTTTTTCAATCCCCCAGCAGTTCCCCCACCGCCCGCAGATCCTCCACCCGGTCGCAGATCGCCTTCACCGCCATCATCACGGGAATGCCGAGCAGCAGGCCCCACAGGCCCCACAGCCAGCCCCACACCAGCACGCTGACGAACACGGCCACGGGGCTCATGCGGCTGGTCTTGCTGGTGAGCCACGGCGTGAGCAGGTTGCCCACCAGGGTGTGGATGACGAGCGATGCGCCGCCGATGGCCAGTGCCATGTCCAAGGTGCCGAACTGCAGAAAAGCGACCAGCGCCGAGGCTCCCGTGACCACGACCGAGCCGATGTAGGGCGCGAGATTGAGCACGCCGGCCACCACGCCCCACACTGCGGGGTTTTGCAGGCCCAGCAGTGCGTACACCACGCCCGTGGCCACGCCCACCAGCACGCTGGTGAGCAGTTGCACCAGCAGATAGCGCTGGATCTGGCCGGTGATGTCGTCCAGCACGGCCATGGTGACCTTGCGCCGCTCCAGGCTGTGGCCGGCGATGCGCATCAGCTTGCGCCGGAACAGGTTGCCCGACGCCAGCGCGAAGAAGGTGAGAAAGATCACCACGGTGAGCTGCCCGGCGGCCGAGGCCAGGCCCATGGTGCCGCTCCACACGTAGTCGCGGATGTTGAAGGGTGCGCGCTCGATCACCACGCGCTGCACGCCCCGGCGCGTCTGCGGCGGCACGCTGTCGTTGGCGGCCTGCTCGATCTGCGAGGCGGCCTTCTGCATGGTGTCCAGCGGGCTGGGGCCGCTCACGCGCAAGCGGGCGGCGTCGCGCACCTTGCGTGCCGCGACGGGCAGCGAATCGACCAGTTCGGCCGCGCCGTCGCTCAGTGACCAGGCGGCGCCGGTGAGGCTTCCGACGATGCCGATCAGCAGCACGCCGGCACCGAGCCAGCGGGGAATGTGCCAGCGGTGCAGCGCGGTCACCGCGGGGTGCAGGGCGGTGGTGAGCAGCACGCTCAGCATCAACGGAATGAACACGGCGCTCGCCCAGTGCAGCAGGGCGACGGTGGCGAACAGGGCCAGCAGGGCGAGCGACATGTTGCGCACGTCCAAGGGCATCTGCAGCATGATGTTCGGCGCCGAGGGGCCGGCCATGGCGGCCGGGGACGGCGTGGGCGGCGATGTGTGGGAAGCGTCTGAAAACAAGGACGAGGACCAGGACGAGGACGCGGCGGCGGATGAGGGCGATGCCGCGCTGGCTTCGGCCGCGCCGCCCGCCGCCGGGCCCGGGCGGTGCACGGCGTTTTGCGCTGCGGGCGCTTGCGCTGGTTCGGTGGGTTGTGCCGGCCGTGCGGGTTTCGCGCTGGCGTCCGTCCCGATCACGGCGTCGGCCTCGGCGCGTTCCGGTGCCGGCGGAACGTCTTCCGCCGGGTCCGGCGCGGCGGGGTGTTCGGGTGGAGGGTTGTCGATCTGCGGAGCGCCGCCAGCCGGCTGATGACCTGTGGCTGCAGAGGTCGGAAGGGCGCGCGCCAGGGGCGGCGTGGGGGTTTTGGGGGCGGCGGGGCGGGGCATGGCGGGGATTTTGTCGCAAGGCGGCTCGCGCGCCGCGTAGGTGGGCGCCGCAGCAGCGGGGCGCGCAAGTCCGGGAAAGCCCGGTGCGCAGCGTTGGGGATGGCCCGCGCGGGTGACCGGGCAGTTCGTCGGCACCGCATCGGCAGCAAGCCGGGCGCGGAACGCAGCGGGGCTCTTTGTGCCCCGAATGGCCCGTTTTCCCCGTGAGAACGGGGCCAGGGTAGTGTGGGCGCATGGGCCTAGCGAGCCGGCAGCAGGGGAAAAGCGGCGCTGTTCGGCCGATGCCCCATGCCTGCCGCGGCTAGCATTTGCGGGTATGGAATCTGACAAAAAACTCGCGCGCAGGGCCGGCCCCGCGCCGCTGCACAACGGCGGATCGGCGGCTGCCGCGCGTTCGGCGGGCCTGCGCTGGTTGGCCCCTGCCGGCGTTCTGGCCGCGGCCGCCTTGCTCGGCGGCTGCGCCGCGCCGGACCTGCCGCAAAGCGAGGCGCATGCGCCGTCCACCCAGAAGACGGCGCGCGCCGTGCAGCACTGGGACGTGCTGGCCCGCGATGTGGCCGAGCGCACGGCCGTCAAGCTGCGGGACTGGCCGCCGGGCGAATACCCGCTCTACATCGTGCCCGCGCAGGGCGATGGGTTCGATGCGGGCTTTCGCTCGCTGCTGATGACGCGGTTGGTGGACCGGGGCATCACGCTGTCGGTGCAGCCGACGGGCGTGCGCATGGCCGTGTCCACGCAGGTGGTGCAGCACCAGGGCGGCGGGGTGGGCGCGCCGCCGCGCGTTCGGCTGTCCGAGGGGGTGGCCGTGGTGCGCGATGCCTCCGGCGCCTATGTGCCGGCGCCGGACGTGCTGCTCGCCAGCGGCCCGGCGCGCACGGAAATCCTGGTGACGACGTCCATCCAGTCGGACGAGCGCGTGCTCGCACGCACCAGCGACGTGTATTCGATCGACCAGGGCGATTTGGCGCTGTACCTGCCGCGCATGCCGGCGGTGGTGGCCACGCCGGTCAAGACGTGGCAGGTGGTGCCATGAGGCGCCGCACCCTGCTGACCGCCGCATTGGCCGGCGCCGCGGCGGTGGCCCTGCCGGGCTGCGCGCGCTACTACTACGGCAGCGCGGCCGCGGGCGGCGTGCAGACCGATCTGCTCGAATTCAACCAGAAGGCCGCCGACATGCTGCTGCAGGGCGCGCCGCTCGACCCGCGCCTGCCGGTGCTGGTCGCCACGCTGGTGCATCTGGACCGGCTGAACGAGTCGTCCCGGCTGGGCCGCCTGTGCTCCGAGCAGATCGCCGGGCGGCTGGTGCAGCGCGGCGTGCGCGTGACCGAACTGAAGCTGCGCGAAAACCTGGTCATGCGGCCGGGCGAGGGTGAACTGCTGCTGTCGCGCGAGGTGCGCGAGGTGAGCCGGGCGCAAGCGGCGCAGGCCGTGGTGGTGGGCACTTACGCGGCCACGCCACAGACCGTGTACGTGAGCCTCAAGCTCGTGAGCCCCGAGGGCAATGCCGTCATGGCCGCCTACGACTACGCGCTGCCGGTGGATTCGGACATTCGCATCCTGCTGGCGATGCGCTGAGGCCTTCCGGCGCGCCACCATGAAAAAACCCGGCCAATGCCGGGTTTGAACATCACAAGCTTGTTGCTACTAAATTTGTAGCAATGTGCCTTAGAGGAATATGCGCTGGACGGTTTTTTGGCTTAAAGCCGTCTCTGCTCAATGCAGCATCAGCGCGCCGGCCGACTTGCTCTTGCCGGCGCGGGCAGGCGGGTTGCACAGGCCACAGGTGTAGTTGCGGGCGTTTTCGTACAGCTCGGTGACGAACTGGCCGCTGCACTGCGAGCAGGCGGTGCGGGTCAGCATGCCGGCGTCCACGAACTTCACCAGGCGCCAGGCGCGGGTGAAGGACAGCAGGGGTTCGATCTCGGCGGTGGTGACCTGCTCGTTGTACAGGCGGTAGGCCTTGGTGAGCAGTTCCACCGAATCCAGATCCACGCCCTTGGACAGGTATTCGTAGATGTTCAGGAACAGCGAGCTGTGGACGTTTTCTTGCCAGGTCAGGAACCAGTCGGTCGAGAAGGGCAGCTGTCCCTTGGACGGCGACTTGCCGGCGATCTCCTTGTACAGGCGGATCAGGCGCTCGTAGGAGAGCGTGGTTTCCGACTCCAGCACCTGCATGCGGGCACCCATCTGGATCAGCATGGCGGCGCGTTCGATCTGCTTGGACTCGTTGAGGACGCTCTTGACGGGTGCGGACATGGCTGGCTTTCGAAGAAGGGTGGACGGCGGCGGCAGGCGGGTGAAGCGGCGAGGGCAGCGGGCGCTGCGCTCAGAGCACTTCGGACACGCGGCTGGCCATCAGGATGTTGGCGTGCAGCGTGTTGGTCGCTTCGTTGCCGACCTTCTTGGGGGTGTTGTGGTTGGTGAGCAAGCTCCACACCAGGTTGTCGTCCACCCGGAAGCTGCACAGCAGCGTGTTGCGGGAGGCCAGCTTGAGCACTTGCGCTGTCGACAGCGAGGCGAGGATGTCGGCGGCGTCTTCGTTCATGCCCAGACGGAAAACAGCTTCCGCCTTGTCCTGGCGGATCAGGGTCTGTGCCAACATCAGGTACGTGAGGTTGGCTTCGCGGATTTCAGCGAGAAGTTGTTCGGAGGTCATGGTGAATCCTTTTTCCTTTAACCGATCTGGCGGGGTTCATGCGGTTTGCATGGTTTCGCGATCCGTTGAAATGGATTGTGAATTCAGCCCAATCAAAAATTAAGTCGGGGTTTGGATGTGCAGCGTGTCTGGTCGGCACGCCGGCCCTGTAGGAATTTGCCTTACGAAACGCGTGGCCGGTGTCCGACCATGCAGAGGGGGGCGGCCTGCTGCGAAGCCGGCCGCCCGAAGGGCCTCAGCCCCGCTCTACCGGCCGGTCGGGATGGCTGCACCATTCGCTCCAGCTGCCTGCAAACAACGCTGTTTTGCCCAAACCGGCCAATTCCATGGCCAAAACGTTGGGCACGGCGCTCACGCCGCTGCCGCACTGATGCACCACCGTCTGCGGCGCCCGGCCACCCAGCAGGGCCTCGAACTCGGCGCGCAGTTGCGCGGCGGGCTTGAAGCGGCCGTCGGGCCCGAGGTTCTCGCTGAACGGGCGGTTCAGCGCGCCCGGAATGTGCCCGGCCACGGGATCGAGCGGCTCGACCTCGCCCCGGTAGCGGGCGGGGGCGCGGGCATCGACCACGGTCTGGCTGGGCTGGCCCAGGGCGGCCTGCACATCGGCCGCGGTGGCCAACTGGCGCAAAGGCTCGCCCAGCTTGAAGTTGGACTGGAAGTGCGCGGGCTCGTCGCCGCTGGCGAGGGCCCCGCCCGCAGCGGTCCAGGCCTGCAGGCCGCCGTCCAGCACGGCCACGGCGTCGTGGCCGGCCCACTTGAGCATCCACCACAGGCGGCCGCAATAGTTGGCTCCGTTGCGGTCGTACACCACGGCCTGCATGCCATTGGTGAAACCGACGCGCGAGAGCCAGGCTTCGAGCCGGTCGCGGTTGGGCAAGGGGTGGCGCCCGCCGGACGCGGGCTGGTCCGCCTCGGTGGCGACGATGGTGCCGCCCGCGCCGGGTGCGCCGTGCTTGGCGCTCAGGTCGCGGTCCAGGTGCGCATAGAGCGCGCCGGGAATGTGCGATTCACGGTATTGCTGCTCGCCCAAAGAGGGCTGGGACAAATCGAACGTGCAGTCGAAGACCATCAGCGGCGCGCCGCTGGCGATGAGGGACTGGAGTTCGGCGGCGGAGATCAGGGTGGTGTACGGCATGGCGCTCCTGCGGTGGCAAACAAGCCCTTATTGTGGGCCGGCGCTGCAGGCTTGCACGTCGGACAGGCCTTACCGCGCTGCCGCGCCCCGAGGGCCCGGCGTCAGTGTTCTTCGGCCGGGGCGCCGGGGGCCGCGCGTGCCCGCAGCACGGTGGCCACGATGCCGCTCACCACGATCAGCACCATGCCGGCCCAGCCGATGGCGGGAATGTCGTCGCCGAACAGCAGCACGCTGTAAAGCCCCGCGAACACGATGCCCGAATACTGCAGGTTGGCGACCACCAGCGTGCCGCGCGAGGTGCGCGCGCTGGCATAGGCGCGGGTCAGGCACAGCTGGCCGCCGGCTGCCAGCACGCCGATCGGCAGCAGCCACAGGCTGGGCCAGCCCGGCCAGTCGGAGGTCCCCGTGAGCAGCAGGCCTGCGCCGCCGGCCACGGCCGAGCCGACCGCGAAATAGAACACCGTGCGCGTCTCGGGCTCACCCAGGCGAGACAGCGCCATCACCTGCATGTAGGCGAACGCGGCGGTGAGGCCCGACAGCAGCCCGATCAGGCCGGCGAACGCCTGGTTCTGGTCGAGGCTGGGGCGCAGCATCATCACCACGCCGGCAAACCCGACCATCACGGTGAAAACGAGCGTGCCCTGCAGCGGCGGGCGCGAGCTGCTGCTCGAAGGCCGCCAGGCCAGCAGCGCGCCGCCGACGAGAAAGGCCGCGATCCACACGCTGCTCATGTAGTTGAGCGTCATGGCGGTGGGGAGCGGCAGGTGGGCGATGGCGTAGAACCACGACCCCAGCGACACCACGCCGATCAGGCTGCGCCAGGCATGCATGCCGGGGTAGTGCGTGCCCAGCTTGACGCGCTGCGATCGCGCCAGCGCCCAGAGGATCGCCATGCCGATGATGCCGCGGTAGCACACCAGTTCGGCCGGGTTGAAATACGCCGAAGCCACCTTGACGCACACGCCCATGCTCGCGAAGAGGAATGCCGCCAACACCATCCAGAGCGCTTGCATGGGAGTGAGTCTTCAGTAAAAAGGGCCGCCCGCCCTAGTGAATCATGCGGTGGCAGCTATTGTTTTTATAGCAAAAGGGTGGCGGGCTCAGCGCGTTGGCACCGCATCGCCCATGGCGGCGCGGTACCACTCGTGAAAGTGCTGCATGCCGTCTTCCATGGGGCTCTGGTAGGGGCCGACCTCGTTGTCGCCGCGGTCGTAGAGCGCACGGCGGCCGGCGTCCATGCGCTCGCCGATCTCGTCGTCCTCGATGCAGGTTTCCATGTAGGCGGCCTGCTGCGCCTCGACGAATTCGCGCTCGAACGCGGTGATCTCTTCGGGGTAGTAGAACTCCACCAGGTTCATCGTCTTGGTCGGGCTGACGGGGTGCAGCGTCGAGACGGTGAGCACGTGCGGATACCACTCCACCATGATGTGCGGGTAGTAGGTGAGCCAGATCGCGCCGCGCTCGGGCATCTTGCCTTCGCGGTACTGCAGCAGCACGTCGTGCCACTTGCGGTAGATGTCGGAGCCGGGCTTGCCGAAGGTGGAGGCCACGCCGACCGTCTGCACCGAATAGTGCTTCTGGAACTCCCAGCTCAGGTCCTCGCAGGTGACGAAGTTGCCAAGGCCGGGGTGGAACGGGCCCACGTGGTAATCCTCGAGATAGACCTCGATGAACGTCTTCCAGTTGTAGTTGCACTCGTGCATTTCCACGCGGTCGAGCGAGAAGCCGTCGAAGCTCAGCTCGGCGCGCGGTCCCATGCCGGCCAGATCGGCGCCGATGTCGCGGCCGTTGTCTTCGAACAAAAGGCCGTTCCACTCGCGCAGGCCGTAGTTGTTGAGGTTCAGGCAGGGGTCTTGCGCGAAATGCGGCGCGCCCAGCAGCTGGCCGCTGGGCGAGTAGGTCCAGCGGTGCAGGGGGCACACGATGTTGCCGCCCGCGTGGCCCTTGCCATGGCCCTGCAGGGTGCCGCGCCCCTTGAGCATCACGGCCTGCCGGTGGCGGCAGACGTTGGAGATCAGCTCGACGCCGCCCTGCGCGTTGCGCACGAGCGCACGGCCTTCGCCTTCCTGCGGCAGGGCATGGTAGTCGCCCGCATGGGGCACGGAAAGCTGGTGCCCCACATAGCGGGGCCCGCGTTGGAAGATGGTCTCCAACTCGCGCTGGAACAGCGCCTCGTCAAAGTAGCTTGAAACTGGTAGTTGGCTTGAGGCCTGCTGCAGTTGAAGACTTAAATCAGACATGGGTGACCTGACCTAAAGACTCCCCACAGGGAGGGTGCGTGAAGTGCACACGGAAAAAAGAAACCGGCATGCAAGCCGGCCCGAAGGGAATGGGATTGTAGCCGGTGGGGTTGTTTCCGCGCCCCCCGTATGTGTATTGGCGCGGCATGCTTGGCCGCTCTGCGCCGGATCGGGCCCCTGCCGTGTCGCCCAGGCGCTGGCCGTTTCCACCCCCTGCCATAGGGAGGGCCTAAAATCGCCCGTTTTACCTGCGCGTTCGCCGCTCCCCGTTCCATGCCCAAGGCCTCCGCCACCCCCCCGAAACTCCCCGAACCCGCCAGCTACGAAGCCGCGCTGGAAGAGCTGGAGCAACTCGTGGGGCGCATCGAATCGGGCCAGCTGCCGCTGGACCAGATGCTGGCGGGCTACCAGCGCGGCGCAGCGCTGCTGGCCTTTTGCCGCAGCCGCCTGGAGGCCGTGCAGGACCAGATCAAGGTATTGGACGAAGGAGCGCTGCAGCCATGGACGCAGGACTGATGACCCCCATGGCAACGACGACCGCTGCCGAGCCGTTCGACCTGTCCGGCTGGAGCCATGCGCAACTGGCGCGCGTGGAGGAAGCCCTGTCGCGCTGGGTGTGCGGCGACGCCCCTGCGGGCCTGGGCGAGGCCATGCGCTATGCGGTGCTCGACGGCGGCAAGCGGCTGCGGCCGCTGCTGGTGCTGGCGGCGTCGGAAGCCGTCAACGGTCTGGACGAGGCGGCCCTGCGCGCCGCCTGCTCCGTGGAACTGATCCACGCCTATTCCCTGGTGCACGACGACATGCCGTGCATGGACAACGACGTGCTGCGCCGCGGCAAACCCACGGTGCACGTGCGCTTCGGCGAGGCGCGCGCGCTGCTGGCGGGCGATGCGCTGCAGGCGCTGGCGTTCGGCCTGCTCACGCCCGAAGGCCCGGGCGTGCCCCCTGCCATGCAGGCCATGCTGTGCCGCATGCTGGCGGGCGCCGCGGGCGCCGACGGCATGGCCGGCGGGCAGGCCATCGACCTGGCCAGCGTGGGCCATGCCCTGACCGAGGCCGAACTGCGCCAGATGCACAAGCTCAAGACCGGTGCGCTGCTGCAGGGCAGCGTCGTGATGGGCGCGGCCTGCGGGCACGCCCCGGCGGCGGCGCTGGCGGCGCTGTCGCAGTACGGCGCCGCGCTGGGCCTGGCGTTCCAGGTGGTGGACGACATCCTCGATGTGATCGCCGACTCCGCCACGCTGGGCAAGACCGCTGGCAAGGATGCGGCGAGCGACAAGCCCACCTATGTTTCGCTGCTCGGACTCGACCGCGCCCGGGCCCATGCCGACGAACTGCTGGCGGATGCCAAGGCCGCGCTGGCGGCCAGCGGCCTGCCCGACACGCGGGCGCTGGCGGCGCTGGCCGACATGGTGGTGAATCGCTCGCACTGATGATGATGGCGGCACGCCTGCCTTCGCCCGCCCCCGGGCCGGCCGCCACGATGGCCAGGGTACCGTGCCCCGCTGACCGATCGGCCTGCAGCGCTTGTGTCTATTGCGCAAGCAGCTACTAAAAAGATAGCTTATGTCCACGACTTCCTTCCCCCTGCTGCAGACCATCAACGATCCGGCCGACCTGCGCCGCCTGTCGCGCGCCGAGCTGAAAGACCTGGCCACCGAGCTGCGGGCCTTCGTGCTGGACAGCGTCTCCAAGACCGGCGGGCACCTGAGTTCCAACCTGGGCACGGTGGAGCTGACGGTGGCGCTGCATGCCGTGTTCGACACCCCGCGCGACCGCCTCGTGTGGGACGTGGGCCACCAGACCTACCCTCACAAAATTCTGACGGGCCGTCGCGACCGCATGGGCACGCTGCGGCAGTTCGGCGGTCTCTCGGGCTTTCCGCAGCGGGCCGAGAGCGAGTACGACACCTTCGGCACGGCGCATTCCAGCACCAGCATCTCGGCTGCACTCGGCATGGCGCTGGCGGCCAGGCAGCAGGGCGGGAACCGCCATGCGGTCGCCATCATCGGCGACGGCGCCATGACGGCCGGCATGGCGTTCGAGGCGCTGAACAACGCCGGCGTGGCCGATGCCAACCTGCTGGTCATCCTGAACGACAACGACATGAGCATCAGCCCGCCGGTGGGCGCGCTCAACCGCTACCTGGCCCAGTTGATGAGCGGGCAGTTCTACGCCAAGGCGCGCGACGTGGGCAAGAGCGTGCTCAAGAACGCGCCGCCGCTGCTGGAACTGGCCAAGCGGCTGGAGCAGCAGGCCAAGGGCATGGTCGTGCCGGCGACGCTGTTCGAGAAGTTCGGCTTCAACTACATCGGCCCCATCGACGGCCACGACCTCGATTCGCTCATTCCCACGCTGGAAAACATCAAGGGCTTGAAGGGCCCGCAGTTCCTGCACGTGGTGACCAAGAAGGGCCAGGGCTACAAGCTGGCCGAGGCCGATCCGGTGGCCTACCACGGCCCCGGCAAGTTCGACCCCAGCGTGGGCCTGACCCAGCCCGCCACGCCCCCGAAGCAGACCTTCACCCAGGTGTTCGGCCAGTGGCTCTGCGACATGGCTGCGAAGGACGAGCGGCTGGTGGGCATCACGCCCGCCATGCGCGAAGGCTCCGGCATGGTGGAGTTCGAAAAGCGCTTTCCCGGCCGGTACTACGACGTGGGCATTGCCGAGCAGCACGCGGTGACCTTCGCCGCCGGCATGGCCTGCGAAGGCGTGAAACCCGTGGTGGCGATCTACTCGACCTTCCTGCAGCGCGGCTACGACCAGCTGATCCACGACGTCGCCCTGCAGAATCTGCCCGTGGTCTTCGCGCTCGACCGCGCGGGCCTGGTCGGCGCCGATGGCGCGACGCATGCCGGCGCCTACGACATTCCGTTCGTGCGCTGCATTCCCAACATGGGCATGGCCTGCCCCGCCGACGAGCGCGAGTGCCGCCAGTTGCTGACCACCGCCTTCGAGCAGAACCACCCCGTGGCCGTGCGCTACCCGCGCGGCAGCGGCGCCGGCGTGGTGCCGCTGGCCAGCCTGGAAGGGCTGCCGTTCGGCAAGGGCGAAGTGCGGCGCACCACCAGCGCACCCGCGGGCCGCCGCATCGCCATCCTGGCCTTCGGCACGCTGCTGTATCCCGCGCTGCAGGCCGCCGAAGCGCTGGACGCCACGGTCGTCAACATGCGCTGGGCCAAGCCCATCGACACGGACCTGCTCCTGCAGGTGGCCGCGAACCACGAAGCGCTGGTGACGCTGGAAGAGGGCACCACCGTGGGCGGCGCCGGCAGCGCCGTGTGCGAGGCGCTCAATGCCGCCGGCGTGCTGCGGCCGGTGCTGCAACTGGGCCTGCCCGATGCGTTCATCGAGCATGGCGACCCGGCCAAGCTGCTCGCACTGCAGGGCCTCGATGCCGAGGGCATTCAGCGCGCCATCGCAGCCCGATTCGGCGCCTGACGGCGACGGGGCGGTCGGATCGATGGCCCGCCTGCAGCGGACCCACAGCGGAAGGCACCGCGTGCAAGGCGCGGAGCGCTCGCGCGGGCGACCCAGCGGCAGGCTCTGCGCCATTGCTTGCAGAAGTCTGAATTGATAGCACCGAATGGCGGCATTTAGCGGGAAAACCCCAGCCAATGCCGGGGGGGCTATTTCTACAATCGTTTACCCATTCGCTGCGCCGCACGGAGTTCCATCCGGGCGGCGCAGTGTCATTACTTTCGGAGACAACCCATGGATCGTCGTTCGCTCATCAAGCAGGCCGGTATTGCAGGCGTTCTCGCCGCTGGCGTGGCACCCGCCGTGCATGCCCAGACCGCAGTGCGCTGGCGCCTGGCTTCCAGCTTCCCCAAATCCCTGGACACGATCTTCGGTAGCGCTGAGATGTTCTCCAAGACGGTGAAGGCCCTGTCGGGCGGCAAGTTCGAAGTCTCGGTGCATGCCGGCGGCGAACTGCTGCCACCCTTCGGCGTGGTCGATGCCATCCAGAACGGCACCATCGAAATGGCGCAGACGGCGCCTTATTACTTCACCGGCAAGGACTCCATCTTCGCCTTCGGCTGCGCGGTGCCCTTCGGCCTCACGGCCCGCCAGATGGACGCCTGGATGGAGCACGGCAACGGCCGCAAGCTGATGGATGCGTTCTACGCCAACTACAACATCAAGAGCCGCAGCGCCGGCAACACCGGCACGCAGATGGGCGGCTGGTATCGCAAGGAAATCAAGACCGCAGCCGACCTGAAGGGCCTGAAGATGCGCATGGGCGGTGGGCTGTTCGGCGAAGCCATGCAAAAGCTCGGCGTGGTGGCCCAGAACATGCCGGCCGGCGACGTGTACCAGGCGCTGGAAAAAGGCACGCTCGACGCCACCGAATTCGTCGGTCCTTACGATGACGAAAAACTCGGCTTCAACAAGGTCGCGCCTTACTACTACTACCCCGGCTGGTGGGAAGGCAGTGCCGAGCTGGAGTTCTTCATCAACGCCAAGGCCTACGCCGCGCTGTCGCCCGAATTCCAGGCCATCGTCGATGCCGCCACCGCCGTGGCGGCGCGCGACATGACGGCCAAGTACGACACCTTCAACCCCATCGCGTTGAAGCGTCTGGTGGCCGCCAAGACGCAGCTCAAGGCGTTTTCGAAAGAGATCATGGATGCCGGCTACCAAGCCTCCATGGAAGTGTTTGCCGAGCACGAAGCCAAGTCGCCCGAATTCAAGAAGATCCACCAGGACATGCGTTCGTTCCAGCGCGACCAACTGCTGTGGGCGCGTTATTCGGAACTGCGCTTCGACACGTACATGGCCGGCGTGAAGCTCTGATCCGGAACGCGGGGCGCGCCGCTACCCGCCGCGCCCTGCCTGGTTCGCCGTGCCTGCCCTGCCGCCGCTACCCGCGGCGCACGAAGGCCTCTCTTGTTTTCTTCATACCTGGAGGTATCCATGGATCGTCGTTCCCTCATTAAAAACGCAGGCATTGCCGGCGTGTTGGCTGCTGGCGTGGCGCCTGCCGTTCATGCCCAGGCGGCGGTGCGCTGGCGCCTGTCGTCGAGCTTCCCGAAATCGCTGGACACGATCTACGGTTCGGCCGAGGTGTTCTCCAAGGCCGTGAAGGAAATGTCGGGCGGCAAGTTCGAAATTTCCTTGCATGCCGCCGGCGAGCTGATGCCCGCGTTCGGCGTGGTCGATGGCGTGCAGAACGGCACGGTGGAAATGGCGCACACGGCGCCTTACTACTTCTTCGGCAAGAGCGAGGCATTCGCCATCGGCGGGGCCATCCCGTTCGGCATGAACTCCCGCCAGCTCACGTCCTGGATGATCGACGGCAACGGCTCCAAGCTCATGCGGGAGTTCTACGCCAAGTACAACATCGTGAACTTCATCGGCGGCAACACGGGCGCGCAGATGGGCGGCTGGTTCCGCAAGGAAGTGAAGACGCCTGCCGACATCAAGGGCTTGAAGTTCCGGGTGGGCGGTTTCGCCGGGCGGGTGATCGAACGCATGGGCGGCGTGCCGCAGAACATTCCTGCGGGCGAGATCTACCAGAGCCTTGAAAAGGGCACGATCGACGCGGCCGAGTGGATCGGCCCCTACGACGACCTGAAGCTGGGCCTCAACAAGGTCGCGCCGTTCTACTACTACCCCGGCTGGTGGGAAGGCAGCCTGAATCTCGAGTTCTACATCAACGACAAGGCATTCAATGGCCTGTCGTCCGAGAACAAGGCCATCGTCCAGGCTGCGGCCCACGAGGCCCATGTGACGACCCAGGCCCGGTACGACGCACGCAACCCCGGTGCGCTCAAGCAGCTGGTGGCCGCGAAGTCCAAGGTGCTGCCGTTCCCGCAATCCGTGCTGGAAGCCTCGTTCAAGACCTCGATGGAGGTGTATGCCGAGCTGGCCGAAAAGAACGCCGACTGGAAGAAGATCTATGGCGACTACCGCAACTTCCAGCGCGACCAGATTCTCTGGTTCCGCTTTGCCGAAGCGCGGTTCGACAGCTTCATGTCCGCGCAAAAGCTCTGAGCATCGCGCTGGTCTAAAGGCCCGCTCCTGGTGAGCGGGCTTTTTTTTGCCCGGCCGGTGTCCGATGGCTTCGTGACGGCCGGTGCGCCCGTGAAACGGCGGGGGAAAGCCTTGGCCTTGCCGTAGGGTCTTGCCGCGAGCCTTCCTGGAAGCGCCGGATAAACTGCGAACCGGGTGGAACGCCCTGCCGGGCGTTTCAGGATGAGCGAAGGTCGGGCCGCCTCGCTGCATTGGCACGACCTGGAGCCTTCATGTCCGACACCCCGATCCAGTGGATCGCAGCATCCATCTTTGCATTGGCCCTGCTGCACACGTTCAGCGCCAAGCAGTTCGAACGACTCTCTCACCGCTATCCGCGCCATGGTGGGCTGTTCCACCTGCTGGGCGAGGTGGAGGTCGTGTTCGGCTTCTGGGCCATCGTGCTGATCGTCGCCATGGCGGCGGTCGTGAGCGGCGGCGATGCCCTGCAATATGCCGAATCCCGCAACTACACCGAGCCTCTTTTCGTGTTCGTGGTCATGGTGATCGCGGCATCGCGCCCGGTGCTGCGCACCGTCGTGTCGCTGGTCGATGCCATCGCCCGCGCGGTCCCCGTGAGGACGCCGCTGGCGACCGCATGGCTCGGCCTGGCGGCGGTGCCATTGCTCGGCTCGCTCATCACAGAGCCCGCTGCGATGACGATCGCTGCCCTCATGCTGGCACCGCAGATCTTCCGGCGGCAGGTTCCTGAACGGGTGAAGTACCTGGCGCTCGGCGTGCTGTTCGTGAACGTCTCGATCGGCGGCACCCTCACGTCCTACGCCGCGCCGCCCGTGCTGATGGTGGCGGCCACCTGGCAATGGGACAGCGCCTTCATGCTGGCCACGTTCGGTTGGAAGGCCGCCCTCGCGGTGCTGGTGAACGCCACCGTGGCCACTTACGTGCTGCGCGGGCATCTTCTTGAAGCGGGCATGGGCGAAGGCGAAGGCCGTCAGGAGGCGCGCGTTCCGCTGCCGGTGGTGCTCGTCCATCTGGGGCTGCTGGCGGGCGTGGTGCTGTTCGCCCACCACCCCGTCGTGTTTCTCGGCCTGTTCCTGATGTTTCTGGGGTTCGCGCAAGCCTATGAGCGCCACCAGAGTCCGCTGATCCTGAAAGAGGCGCTGCTGGTCGGGTTCTTTCTCGCGGGGCTGGTGGTGCTGGGCGGCATGCAGCAATGGTGGCTGCAGCCCATCGTCTCCGGGCTTTCGCCCGTCGCCCTGTTCCTGGGCGCCCTCGGACTCACCGCCATCACGGACAACGCCGCATTGACCTATCTCGGATCGCTGATCGTCGGCATCTCCGACCCTGCGAAGTACATGCTCGTGGCCGGCGCGGTGGCGGGCGGTGGCCTGACCGTGATCGCCAATGCGCCCAACCCGGCCGGCGTCGCCTTGCTCAAGCGGGGTTTCGCCGACGAAACCATCGGCGCAGGCGGATTGCTGCTCGGCGCGCTCGGCCCGACCGCCGTGGCAGCGGCCGCCTTCCTGTTCCTGTGAAGGCTCGGTGAGCCGCTGCGCGACGCCGACGCGCGCCTTGCCGCAACGGCCCCCTCCCGCCCTCACGCCCTTCCGTTCGCCCGCCCGGCAGCAGCGAGCCGGGCCACCCGCCATGAAAAAAGCCCCCCGGCATCTGCCGGGGGGCCTGGGAAGGCGGGACTGAATGCAGGCCCTGCGGCTTCTCGGTCACATCACTCTTTTTTCTCGGAGCGGCTGAGCGCTTCTTCCATGGCTTTCATGGGGTCGTCTGCCGCGCTGCCGGGCTGGGCATCCGAAGAGGCGCCGGTGCCGGGCTGCGAAGCGCCGCCTTCCATGTCCTTGGTCGGGTCGTCGCTGAAGCCGGGGTCGGGCATGGCCGCTTCCATTTCCGTGCGCACCTTGTCCAGGTCGTAGACCTCCTTCTTGTCGAGCCCGCTGGAGACGATGCCCGGGAAGGCGATGACCAGGGACACCATCAGAATCTGAATGGCCAGGAAGGGCAGGGCACCCCAGTAGATCTGCTGCGTGGTGACCGGCTGGATCACCTTCTTGGTGACCTTGTCCACATACGCCTTCACCGGAGCCACGCTGCGCAGGTAGAACAGCGCGAAGCCGAAAGGCGGGTGCATGAACGAGGTCTGCATGTTGATGGCCAGCAGCACGCCGAACCAGATCAGGTCGATGCCCAGCTTGTCGGCCACCGGCGCCAGCAGCGGCACCACGATGAACGACAGCTCGAAGAAGTCGAGGAAGAACGCCAGGAAGAACACCATGATGTTCACCACGATGAGGAACCCGAGCTGCCCGCCTGGCAGGCCTGCCAGCAGGTGCTCGACCCACAGCGGTCCGTCCACGCCCTGGAAGGTCAGGCCGAAGATGGTGGCGCCGATCAGGATGAACACCACGAAGCACGACAGCTTGGTCGTCGTGTTGAGCGCCTGCTGGAGCAACTGAAAGCTCATGCGTCGCCGCGCCACGGCCATGATCAGAGCGCCCATCGCGCCCATCGCGCCGCCTTCGGTCGGCGTCGCCACGCCCAGGAAAATCGTGCCCAGCACCAGGAAGATGAGCAGCAGCGGGGGGATGAGCACGAAGGTCACGCGCTCGGCCATGCGCGACAGCAGGCCCATGCGGGTGACCTTGTTGAGCATGGCCACGGCGAAGGCCAGGGCAACGCCGAAGCACATGGCGACCACGATGGTCTCGTCCAGCGCGACGCGCTCGACGGTCTCGCCCGTCCACCAGGTGTGCAGTTGCGCCATGTGCTGGCCCACGTAGATCGATGCGACCGTGCAGATCACGGTCAGCACCAGCAGCGACAGCACGCCGCTCTTGCCGTTGTCGTCACGCAGCGTGCGCGCTTCGGGCGGCAGTGCGGGAACCCACTGGGGCTTGATGAAAGCCAGCAGCACGACGTACATCGCATAGAAGCCGGTGAGCATCAGGCCGGGCAGGAAAGCGCCCTTGTACATGTCGCCCACGCTGCGACCCAGTTGGTCGGCGATGATGATGAGGACGAGCGATGGCGGAATGATCTGCGCCAGCGTGCCCGAGGCGGCGATCACGCCCGCAGCCAGCCGCCGGTCGTAGCCGTAGCGCAGCATGATGGGCAGCGAGATGAGGCCCATCGAGATCACCGACGCCGCCACCACGCCCGTGGTGGCCGCCAGCAACGCCCCGACGAAGATCACCGCCAGTGCCAGGCCGCCGCGAACGGGGCCGAACAATTGGCCGATGGTGTCCAGCAGGTCTTCCGCCATTCCGCTTCGCTCCAGGATGAGCCCCATGAGCGTGAAGAACGGAATGGCCAGCAAGGTGTCGTTCTGCATGATGCCGAAGATGCGCAGCGGCATGGCCTGCAGCAGCGCTTCAGGCAGGACCCCCATCTCGACCCCGATGAACGCGAAGAAGAGTCCGCAGGCCCCGAGGCTGAACGCCACCGGAAAGCCCACCAGCAAAAAGCAGATCAGCCCCGCGAACATGAGCGGGGCCAGGTTGTGTGCAATGAATTCCATGGTGGTCTCCGGCGCGCTTCAGGGGGCTTTTTGTGTGGTGGTCTGGGCCCCGCCGGCCTCTGCCAGGCGGCGGATCGATTCCGCGAGTTCCTCTTCGGTCGATTTCTCCCCCTTCTTCACGGTCGGGTCTTCGATCAGGCCCTTGAGAAAGGCGATGCGCTTGATCAGTTCGGACCAGCCTTGCAGCACCAGCAGCGTGAAACCCAGCGGCATCATGAGATAGACCGGCCAGCGGATCAGCCCGCCGGCGTTGCTGGACATTTCGCTGGTCTTGAGGGCGTTGATGAAGAACGGCGTGCCGAACCAGAGCACCGCCGCGCACATGGGCGTGAGAAACACCACGAAGCCGAAAATGTCGATCCAGGTCTGAGCACGCTTGCTGAGCTTGCTGGCGATCACATCGACCCGGACGTGCTCGCCCTGCAGCAGGGTGTAGCCCGCCGCCAGCAGGAACGAGGCGGCAAACAGATACCACTGAACCTCCAGGAACGCGTTGGAGCTGGCGTTGAAGGCCTTGCGCACGACCGCATTGACGGCGCTGATGATGGTGGAGCCCAGGATGAGCCAGATGACGTATTTGCCGACGAAGGTGTTGAGCCAGTCAACACCCCGCGAAAAACGGAGTAGGGCCTGCATGATGTTTATGTCTCCAAATGGGCTTCAGGTACTTTGCCTGAGCGCCTGGCTGTGCACCGGGCACTCCTGTCCAGGCGGGATTCTAAGGAGTCCTCCACTGGAGACCCTGACGATAGGGTGACGCCGCTTGCCGTGCCACGCAGGAAACCCCCCGGCCGGCCGAAACGCTTCGTTCCGCCATGCCGCACGGGCCATTGCGAAGCGCGTGAAAGCGCGCTGCGCTCGGGGCCGGCGCAGCGTTTCAGCGGTGAAGGAAGCGGGCCGCTCCGACACCGCAAAGCCCGCAGAGCCCGCAGAGCCGTGTCCGCAGCGCCATGCGGGCCGGTATCGCGGTCCATCGAAAGAACGGCCAGACGCCCTGGCGGGGTCTGGCCGTGCTGATCGCGCTCGCTGGCTCGGGAAAACCCCGAAGGGTTATGGAATCCGGTGATCTTCCCCGGCAGGCCCTTCACCGGGTCCGCGCTTGCGCGGCCACCAGTGCTCGATGCATTCCGCGGCCCGGTCCTTGCCGCCCAGGCCGAAGGCCAGCGCCAGCGCGAACACGGCGCCGCCCAGCACGATGAGGAAGCTCTGGCGCACGATGTCGCCACCGATGCGCAGTTGGTCCAGCGCGATCAGCACCACGAAGGCGACGATCGCGTACTGCGCCAGCTTGCCCAGCAAAACCGTGTCCTTCATGCCGCTGCGCCGGCCCTGGGATGCCACCATCTCGCCGACGAACCGGCCGAAGTACGAGCCCAGCGCCAGGATGATGAGCGCGATGAACAGGTTGGGCACGAACCACACCACCCGGCTGAGCAGTGCCGTCACGTAGCTCAGGCCCAGCCCGTTGAAGGCGATGAGCAGCGAGGCCAGGATGACCAGCCAATACACCAGCACCCCGAAGATGCTGGTGGTGTCGCCCTGCACGCCGCCTTGCTTCAGAAAGCTGTCCAGCCCGGCGCGTTGCGTCAGCACCTGAAAGTTGATCGCGCGCAGGCCGCGGGTGACGGCGAAGCGGGCGGCCTTGGCCACCAGCCAGCCAGCGGCGACGACGAGCAGGGCGATCAGAAGCCGCGGCAGGAACGCGCTGACCTGCAGCAGCATGGCGCGGGCCGGCTCCAGATGAATACCGAAATTTTCCATGGAAGGATGCCCTCAGATTGGTCGTGTGAACGTGAACGGTCGGCAGCCCGGGTCGCCGCGCTTACGGCGCGAACGGCGCCGGGGTGGAAGAAGCGGCCGCGCCGATGAGCGCCAGCAGCCCCTGCAGCGGCACCTGCGCCCAATCGACGCGGTTGCCCAGCTCGTAGCGCAGCTCGTACAGCGCCTTCTCGATCTCGAAGAGCGCCACCAGTGCGCCGTCCGCCACCGGCGCAGCGGACGGGGCAACGGTCGGCGCGGCCGGAAAGCCATCGCGCGCCGGCACCGCCGGTTCCTCCGCATGCGCTTGCGCATAGGCGTCCAGGAAGGCGGCGCGGGTTTCGCGCTCCCACTGCTGCGCGGCCTCATCGAGGCGCAGCAGCTCTTCGGTGGATTGCGTCATGCGCTTCAGTGCCGCCCAGCGCGCGTAGTTGAACGACCGCAGCATGCCGGCCACGTCGCGCAAAGGAGAGCTCTTGGTGCGCCGCTGCTCGAACGTGCGGCCCGGCTCGCCTTCGAAATCGATGATGACGAAGTCGTTGTCGGTCACCAGCACCTGGCCCAGGTGGTAGTCGCCGTGGTAGCGCGTCTTGTGCCCGGCCGGGGCCGTGGCGGCGCCCTGGCCGATGCGGTCCATGACGGTGGCGCGCCGCGCCAGCAGGGCCTGGGCGTCGGTGCGTGCCGCGGGCGGCAGGTCGGCCATGCGCTGCTCCAGCAACGCGAAGGTCTCGCTGGCCTCGGCCAGTGCGCGCTCGTGAAACGCCTGCACGTCCTGCGGGGTGATCGGTTCCGGATCGAAAGCGGGGTTGCCGGTGCGCAGCGCCAGCGCCCGGTGCAGCCCTGCGGTACGGCGCCCGAGGGTCCGCACGAGGGCGAGGAAGCCGCCATGGACGTTTGCGTCCACGGGGCCGGTCGCGATGCGGATGTCTTCCAGAAACCGCTCCAGGTAGCCCAGCGTGTATTCCCAGCCGTCGCCCTGGTTGGAGACGTACGACTGCACCAGTGCCAGCGTCATGGTCGTGCCGTCGCTGGCAACGTATTCGACCGCGCCGCCCACGGGCACGCAATGCTCGAAGCGGGCGGCTTCGGTCAGGAAACGGCCCACCTCCAGTTCGGGGTTGACGCCTTCGCGCACGCGCCGGTAGCCCTTGAGGAACAGCTTTTCGCCCAGGGTGACGACCGTGTTGCTGCTCTGCGCGCCGGGGCGCCCGACCGCGAGTTCGTCCAGGCCCTCCGCCATCTTGGCGAAGGCCAGGGTGCTGCGAAAACGCAGCGTGCCCCCGCGATCGGTGCCCAGCTGCTCGTTGGCGCCGATGGCACGCACCACGGCGCGGCAGAAGCTCTCGTCATGGAAGGCGTCTCCCATCACGCCCACGTTGGCCTGCTGGCGCACGCGCGCCACGCCACCGGGCGACAGGCGGCGCATGCGCTCCTCGTCGCCTTCTTCCCAGGCCAGCGCCAGCGGCACGAAATACGACGCGGCCGGCGCGGCGGGCGCGTCCACCGTCAGGATGGGCAGCATCCACTCGCAGCCGCCATCGGGCTTCCATACCGTGTGGTCCTGGATGCGGGCGCGGTCGATGGCCGTGCCCTTGCCGGCATACCAGCGCTGAAGCTCGATGTAGCGCGGCAGCGTGTCGGATTCGAATTGCGCACGCATGCGCTCGGCCATGCCGATGCGCCAGGGCATCACGCTTTCGCGGAAGAAACTCGTCCAGCCGTCGAACAGCACCAGCACCGGGCGTTCCTGCAGGTCGAGCCCGTCCTGGTGCCAGGACGGCACCTGCGCTTCGGTGGACAGGCGAAACCAGTAGAACCCGTAGGAGTGCAGCGTGAGCAGGTAGGGCAGGTCGCCGATGGGCGGGAAGGTCACCCGGCCCAGCATCTCCAGGGGCGCTCGCCCCTTGTAGGCGGACAGGTCCAGCTCCACCGGCTGCGCCGCGCGCGAGAGGTTGAACACGGTCAGGATCACGTCGTCGCCGTGCTCGCTGATGTACGCCAGGATCTTGCGGTTGCCCGGCTTCAGGAAGATGCGCTTGCCGCGTCCGAAGGCCCGGCTGGTCTTGCGCACGGCGAGCATGCGCCGCGTCCAGTTCAGCAGCGAGCTTTGGTCGCCGGCCTGCGCTTCGACGTTCAGCGCTTCGTAGCCGTACACGGCGTCCATGATGGGCTGAAGGTACAGCCGCTGCGGATCGGCGCGCGAGAAGCCGGCGTTGCGGTCGGGGTTCCACTGCATCGGCGTGCGAACGCCGTTGCGGTCGCCCACGAAGACGTTGTCGCCCATGCCGATCTCGTCGCCGTAATAGATGATGGGCGAGCCCGGCATCGACAGCAGCATGCCGTTCATGAGCTTCACGCGGTCGATGTCGTTTTCCATCAGCGGCGCCAGGCGCCGGCGGATGCCCAGATTGATGCGCGCACGCATGTCGGCCGCGTACATGGTGTACATGTAGTCGCGTTCCTTGCTGGTCACCATCTCCAGCGTCAGCTCGTCGTGGTTGCGCAGAAAGATCGCCCATTGGCAACCGTCGGGAATGTCGGGCGTCTGCTGCAGGATCTCGACGATGGGATGGCGGTCTTCCTGCGCGATTGCCATGTACATGCGCGGCATCAGCGGGAAGTGGTAGGCCATGTGGCATTCGTCGCCGTCGCCGAAATACTCGCGCACGTCCTCCGGCCACATGTTGGCCTCGGCCAGCAGGAAGCGGTTCTTGTACTCGGCATCGATCGCCGCGCGCAGGCGCTTGATCACCGCGTGCGTCTCGGGCAGGTTCTCGTTGCTGGTGCCGTCGCGCTCGATGAGGTAGGGAATCGCATCGAGCCGGAAGCCGTCCACGCCCATGTCCAGCCAGAAGCGCATGGTCTTGAGCACGGCCTCCATCACCACCGGATTGTCGAAGTTCAGGTCGGGCTGGTGGCTGAAGAAGCGGTGCCAGTAATACGCCTTGGCCACCGGGTCCCAGGCCCAGTTCGACGTCTCGGTGTCCGTGAAGATGATGCGCGTGCCCTGGTAGATCTGGTCGGTGTCGCTCCACACGTAGAAGTCTCGCTCGGGCGAGCCGGGCGGCGCGGTGCGGGCGCGCTGGAACCAGGGGTGCTCCGACGAGGTGTGGTTGATCACCAGTTCGGTGATCACGCGCAGGCCGCGCTGGTGGGCGGCGTCCAGCATCTCGCGGAAATCGTCCAGCGTGCCGTACTGCGGGTGAACGTCTTCGTATTCGGAGATGTCGTAGCCGTCGTCCCGCAGCGGCGAGGGGTAGAACGGCATGAGCCAGATCGTGTTGACGCCCAGGTCCTTCACGTAGTCGAGCTTGGCGGTCACGCCCTTGAAGTCGCCCACCCCGTCGCCGTTGGTGTCGAAGAAGGCCTTGACGTTGAGCTGGTAGATGACCGCGTCCCGATACCACTGCGGATCGTCGCTGGTGTCGATCTCGGTGTTTTCGGGGGTGACGGCCGGTTCCGGCTCCGGCAGGTGATGGACCAGGGGTGCGTTCATAGGCGGCTCTGCTTATTCGAAATGGTCGAAGTCATCGTGGCGGCCGGCACGCCGGCGCACCACGAATACATGGGCGGGGGAGCGGTGCGGGTCCAGCAAGACGTAGTGCCCGTCGCCCTGCCAGACGAAGCGCTGGTGGCTCAGCAGGTCGTGCATCTGCCAGTCGGCGGCCAGCGGGTCCTGCGGCGTGATCGCGATGTCGGCCGGTGACAGGTGCACCCAGCCCGATTGCGGGTTGTGCGGGTCCAGGTTGACCACCGTGACCACGATGTTCCTGCCGTCGGCCGAGCGCTTGAGGTAGGCCAGCAGCATGTCGTTGTCCACGGGCAGAAAGCGCAGGCTGCGGTCGGACTGCAGGGCCGGGTTTTCGCGCCGGATCTGGTTCACGCGGGCGATGAAGGCGCGCAGGTTGCCCGGCCGCTCCAGGTTCCAGTGGCGCAGCTGGTACTTCTCGGAATGCAGGTATTCCTCGCTGCCCGGCTCGCGCGGCAGGTGCTCCAGCAGTTCGTAGGCCGGCCCGTAGATGCCGTAGTTCGCCGCCAGCGTTGCCGCCAGCACCAGCCGCGACATGAAGACGGCGGGCTCACCGCCCTGCAGGTGTTCGTGCAGGATGTCCGGCGTGTTGGGCCAGGCGTTGGGCCGGAAGTACTCGCTGCCGGGCCCGGTGGACAACTCGGTGAAGTACTCGGTCAGCTCCTGCTTGGTGTTGCGCCACGTGTAGTAGGTGTAGGACTGCGTGAAACCCCGCTTGGCCAGCCCGTGCATCACCTTGGGCCGGGTAAAGGCCTCGGCGAGAAAGATCACGTCGGGGTGGTCGCGCTGGATCTCGGCGATCACCCATTCCCAGAACGCAAACGCCTTGGTGTGCGGGTTGTCCACCCGGAAGATGCGCACGCCTTCGCCGATCCAGTGGTCGAACACGCTCTTGAGTTCGCTCCACAGCCCGCGCCAGTCGTCGCATTCGAAGTTGAACGGGTAGATGTCCTGGTATTTCTTGGGCGGGTTTTCGGCGTACTGCACCGTGCCGTCGGGACGCCAGCGGAACCAGTCGGGGTGCTCCTTCACGTAGGGGTGGTCCGGCGCGCACTGGAAGGCGATGTCCAGCGCCACTTCCATCCCGTGTTCCTTGGCGGCCACGACCAGCCGGCGAAAGTCCTGCACGGTGCCCAGCTCGGGAAGGATGGCCTTGTGCCCGCCTTCCTCGGCACCGATCGCCCAGGGGCTGCCCACGTCGTCCAGCCCGGCCGCGAGCGCATTGTTCTTGCCCTTGCGCTGCACGCGGCCGATGGGGTGGATCGGCGGGAAATACAGCACGTCGAAGCCCATCGCGGCGATGTCCGGCAGGCGGGCCTGCACATCGCGGAAGGTTCCGTGCTCGCCCGCGTTGGGCGATGCGGAGCGGGGGAACAGCTCGTACCAGGTGCTGTACCGGGCCCGCTCGCGGTCGGCCCGCAGGGGCAGGGCGGTGGGGTAGCGCGTTTCGAAGCGGCGGTCCGGGTAGCGGCGCATCGCCTCGGCGGCGTCTTCGTTCAGTGCCAGCGCCTTCAGCCCTTCCGAGCTGCCTTCGGCCTTGGCGCCGCGCTCCAGCGCTTCGGCCCATTCGGTCAGTGCGCGCCGGTCCGCGTCGGCCGTGGCGCGGTCGGCGGCGGCCAGGGCTTCCGCCGCGCCCACGCGCGCTGCGATGCGAATGTCCTGCGGGTCCACGCGGCGCTCCAGCTCGCGGCGCCACGACTCGAAAGTGTCCACCCAGGCGGCCACCGTGTAGCGGTACAGGCCCGGTTCGGGCGGTGTGAACTCGGCCACCCATTCGTCGTTGCCGGTGGGCAGCATCGGCAATTCGGTGGCGCTCTCGGGGGGCGCGTGGGTGGCGGTGGCCGTTCCGGCGTCATCGGCTCGCCACCACGTCAGCGCCACGCGCAGCACATCGTGGCCGTCGGTAAAGCAATGGGCCGTCACCTGCACCGGCTCGCCCGCCACGCGCTTGGCGGCGAAGCGGCCGCCGTCCACGCAGGGCAGCACGGCCTCGATCACCGCGCGCACGCGGCCGTCCGCGCCGCCGATGGCGGTCACGGCATGGTTGCCGGCTGCGGGACCGGTCGTGTGCCCTGTCGGGGGCACGGCCGGCGAAGCGGCGCGGGGCGCAGCGCTTTCGCCAGGGCGGCCGTTGGAAGACCGCGAAGCCGGCGAAGGCGATGAAGAAGGCAAAGGCGATGAAGGCGATGAAGGGGGAGAGGTATCAGGCTTGGGCATCGTGCGCAGGCTCCTGTCGGAAGATGAGGGTAGAGAGCGGCGGCAGGGTGAGGCACAGCGACTGCTCCCACTGGTGCGACCGCACGGGCGCCGTGTCCAGGCCACCCAGATTGCCCCAGCCGGCGCCGCCGAATTCGCGGGCATCGCTGTTGAGCAGTTCCTGCCAGCGGCCTGCGGATGGAACCCCCACCAGGTAGTTGTCGCGCGGCACCGGCGTCATGTTGCAGACCACCAGCACCGGGCCGGCGCCTTGCTGCTGCGCCCGGTGGCTGGGCTTGCGCAGGAAGGCGATCACGCTCTGCCCGGCGTCGTCGGCCTGCACCCACTGGAAGCCCTCCGCCGAAAAATCGACTTCATGCAGCGCAGGCTCGCTGCGGTACACGCGGTTGAGTTCGCGCACCAGGCGCTGCACGCCGCCGTGCAGCGGGCTGTCGCACACCCACCATTCCAGCTCGCCCTCGTGCGTCCATTCGCGGCGCTGGCCGAACTCGCCACCCATGAACAGGAGCTTCTTGCCGGGGTGCGACCACATCAGTCCGAACAGGGCACGCAGGTTGGCGAACTGCTGCCACTCGTCGCCCGGCATCTTGTTGATGAGCGAGCCCTTGCCGTACACCACCTCGTCGTGCGACAGGGGCAGCACGAAGTTTTCGTTGAAGGCGTACACCAGCGAAAACGTGAGCTTGTGGTGGTGGTAGCGCCGGTTGATGGGGTTTTCCTTCAGGTACGACAGCGTGTCGTGCATCCAGCCCATGTTCCACTTCATGCCGAAGCCCAGGCCGTTCATCTCCACCGGGCGCGACACCATCGGCCAGGCGGTGGATTCCTCGGCGATGCTGACCGTGTCCGGGTGGTCGCGGTACACCGCGCGGTTCAGCAGGCGCATGAACTCGATGGCCTCCAGGTTCTCGCGCCCGCCGTGGCGGTTGGGAATCCATTCGCCGTCCTTGCGGGCGTAGTCGAGGTAGAGCATGGAGGCGACCGCGTCCACGCGCAGGCCGTCCAGGTGGTACTTGTCGAGCCAGAACAGGCCGGAGGAGATCAGGAAGCTGCGCACCTCGTGCCGGCCGTAGTTGAAGATGGCCGAGCTCCACTCGGGGTGAAAGCCCTGGCGCGGGTCCGAGTGCTCGTAGAGGTGCGTGCCGTCGAACTCCGCCAGTCCATGGCCGTCCACCGGAAAGTGCGACGGCACCCAGTCCAGCAGCACGCCGATGCCGCGCTGGTGCAGGTGATCGACGAAGTACATGAAATCCTGCGGCGTGCCGTAGCGGGACGTGGGGGCGAAATACCCCGTGGTCTGGTAGCCCCACGATCCATAGAAGGGGTGCTCGGTGATCGGCATCAGCTCCACGTGCGTGAAGCCCATCGAATGCACGTAGTCGGCCACTTCGTGGGCCAGCTCGCGGTAGTTCATGAACTCGCCATTGCGGCGGCGCCAGGAGCCGGGGTGCATTTCGTAGATCGACATCGGCGCATCGAGCGCGTTGCGCGGCCCGCGCGAGGCCATCCAGTCGGCGTCGCCCCACTCGTAGTCGAGCGACCAGATGCGCGATGCGGTGCGGGGCGGCAGCTCGGCACACACCGCGAAGGGATCGGCTTTTTCAAGCACGCGGCCGCCGTTGTGCGAGACGATCCGGTATTTGTAGGCCTGGCCGTGCGCCGCATGGGCGGCAGCGCCTTCCCAGATGCCGCTGCCGTCCGGGCGGGCGTGCAGCACGTCCGCTTCGGCGTTCCAGCCGTTCCAGTCGCCGATGACCGAGACCGAGGCGGCATTCGGTGCCCACACGGCGAAGTCGGCGCCGCTGCCATCGCCGCGCAGGTGGCAGCCCATGGCCTGGTAGAGGCGTGAATGCGTTCCCTCGCGCAGGAGATAGGCGTCGTGGGCAGTCAGCAAGGCGGTTTGTGGCAAAGGCACGGGCTTGAATCCTTGGGGAGTTGGTGCTTTGCGGCGCAGAGGGTGCGCCAACGCATCCGGTTTACAAGACCCATTGGGGCACGTTGCGCGGGGTGGGTTCTGCGCGCGAGTGGCGCTTGGGTTTGTAGGACAGCGCCCATCGAAAAAGGCGCCCCAGAGGGCAGGGCCTGTTTGGCTGCCACACGGCGGCGAACCCGTCAAGGGGCGCGGTGGTGCGCGCGGCCGGGCCCGGAAACCCATCTGCGCCATCGCTCGGACTGGAGCGGCCATGACAGATCGCAGTGTGCTCACATGGGTTTGCTATATAAATAATAGCTAGTCCCCCTAGTGTTTATTGTGCTGTAGGCACTTTTGGTTCTGATGCCGGGCGACATCGCGGCGGAGGGCTCTTCTGCCCGGCACCGCCCCTCAGCCCAGCAGCGCCACACCCTTGATCTGCGCGAACACCGCCAAACCCGGCGCCAGCGCCAGGGCGCGGGCCGAGCGCTGCGTGATGCGGGCGAGCAGCGGCGTGCCTTGCGCCTCCAGCGCCACCATGGCCAGGCCCGGCCCGTCGTCGCGCAGCGCCACCACATGCGCCGGCAGCACGTTGAGCACGCTGCTGTGCACCGGTGCCACCCGCGCCAGCGTCACGTCGCGCGCCTGCACCCGAAAGCGCACGGCACTGCCGGCCGCCAGCGGCGACGCGGTCGCCACGAGCAGCACGGCGCCGCCGGGCAGGCGCACGCTCATCAGCTGGTCCACCGGGTCGTGGCCGGTGGCGATGCCCTCGGCCACCGTGGCGGCCGTGTCGCCCTGGGCCAGCGGCAGGTCCAGGCGTGCCATGAGCGCCGGCGCGGCGCCGCTCGCCACCACGCGGCCGTCGGCCAGCAGCACCAGGTGGTGCGCGAGCCGCGCCACCTCGTCCTGCGCGTGGCTCACGTACAGCACGGGGAGGTCCAGTTCGCGCTGCAATCGCTCCAGGTAGGGCAGCACCTCGGCCTTGCGCTGTGCGTCCAGCGCGGCCAGGGGCTCGTCCATCAGCAGCAAGCGCGGGCTGGCGGCCAGCGCCCGGGCCATCGCCACGCGCTGGCGTTCGCCGCCCGACAGGGTGTGCGGCTGGCGCGCCAGCAGGGGCGCGAGGCCCAGCAGCTGCACTGCCTGCTCCAGGGAGATGTTGCGGCGCTCCCGGGGCGTGCGGCGCAGGCCGTATTCGAGGTTGCCGCGCACGTCCAGGTGCGCGAACAGGCTCGATTCCTGGAACACGTAGCCCAACGCCCGCTGGTGCGTGGGCCGCCACAGGCGCTGCGCGTCGTCCTGCCAGACCTGCCCATGCACGGCCACGCGGCCGTGGGCGCGCTCCAGCCCCGCCACCGCCCGCAGGCAGGTCGTCTTGCCGCAGCCCGAGGGCCCGTACAGCGCGGTGATGCCCTGGCCAGGCAGGGCCAGGTCCACGTCGAGCGTGAAGCCGCCGGGGCGCTGCAGGCGCAGGCGCAGTTCGATGGCGTCCGTCATGCGCGCCCCCGCGCAGGCTGCAGCCAGTGCAGCGCCAGCAGCACGGCGAACGAGAACACCACCATGCTCCCCGCGAGCCAGTGGGCCTGCAGGTAATCCATGGCCTCCACGTGGTCGTAGATCTGCACCGACACCACCCGGGTCACGCCGGGAATGTTGCCCCCCAGCATGAGCACCACGCCGAATTCGCCCACGGTGTGCGCAAAGCTCAGCACCCCCGCCGTGAGAAAGCCGGACCGGGCCAGCGGCACCGCCACGGTGAAGAAACGGTCCCACGGGCCTGCGCCCAGCGTGGCCGCGGCCTCCATCGGCCGGTCACCCACCGCCTCGAATGCGCGCTGCAGCGGCTGCACCGCGAACGGCAGCGAATACGCGACCGAGCCCACCAGCAGCCCTGCGAACGTGAAGGGCAGGGTGGCCAGCCCCATCGATTGCATCGCGCGGCCGACCGGGCCGTTGGGCCCCAGGGTGAGCAGCAGGTAAAAGCCGATCACCGTGGGCGGCAGCACCAGCGGCAGCGCCACCACGGCCGACACCGGCCCGCGCCAGCGCGACGGCGTGCGCGCCAGCCACCATGCCAGCGGCGTGCACAGCACCAGCAGCACGAGCGTGGTGAGCGCGGCCAGCCGCAGCGTGAGGCCGATGGCGGCCAGATCCTGTGCGGTGAAGGGCATCGACCGCTGCGGTCAGAGCCCGTAGCCGTACGCGCCGATCACCTCGCGCGCCGCGTCACTGCGCAGAAACCGCATCAGCGCGACGGCGGCGGGCTGGTCCTTGCCGGCCGCGAGCAGCACGGCATCCTGGCGGATCGGGTCGTGCAGCGATTCGGGCACCCGCCATGCCGAACCCTTGGCGATCTTGCCGCCCTCCATCACCTGCGACAGCGCCACGAAACCCAGCGGCGCGTTGCCCGTGGCGACGAACTGGTACGCCTGCGCGATGTTCTCGCCCGTCACGAAGCGCGGCTGCAGGCGCTCGCCCAGGCCCAGCTTGTCCAGCGTCTGCGTGGCCGCCAGGCCATAGGGCGCGAGCTTGGGGTTGGCGATGGCCAGGTGGGCGAAGTCGCCGGTCTTGAGGATCTGGCCCTGGTCGTCCACGTAGCCTGCGCGCGGGCTCCACAGCACCAGCCGCCCCACGGCGTAGGTGAAGCGCGAGCCCTGCACGCCCTGGCCCTCTTGCTCAAGCTTTGCAGGCGTGGTGTCGTCGGCGGCCAGCAGCACCTGAAAAGGCGCCCCGTTCTTGATCTGCGCATAGAACTTGCCGGTGGCTCCGAACGACAGCACGGCCTTGTGGCCCGTGGCCTGCGCGAAAGCCGTGGCGATCTTCTGCATGGGCGCCGTGAAGTTGGCCGCGACGGCCACCACCACCTCGGCGGCCTGCGCGGCGGAAACGCTGGCCCATGCCAGGACGGAGGCCGCCAGCAGGCGGGACAGTGGGGCAGAAAACGGCATGGCGCTATTCCTTGGATGAATAGCGGTCGAGTATAGCCACGGGCCTTTGCCGAATGCACTGGCGGCGCGGCATGATGCGCGCATGAAAAAGCGGCTTTCCCTCTCCGATGCACTGGGCCAGGGCATGGCGGACCGGCGCATCGACATCCTGCGCCAGATCGGCGTGGGCGGCTCCATCTCGCAGGCCGCGCGCGCCGTGGGCGTGAGCTACAAGGCCGCGTGGCAGGCCGTGGATGCGCTCACCAACCTGGCCGGCGTGCCCCTGGTGGCGCGCGCCGTAGGCGGCACCGGCGGCGGGGGCGCGCAGTTGACGCCGGCAGGGCAGGAACTGCTGCACGCCGCCGATGCCCTGGAGCAGGCCCGCCGCGATGTGCTGGCGCGCCTGTCGCCCCCGGCAGGCGCTGCCTCCGGCGGCGGACCGGGCGGCAGCGCGGCGCTGGCCCGGCTCGCGTTGCGCACCAGCCTGCGCAACCAGTGGCCGTGCACGGTGCAATCGCTGGAGCCGCTCGGGCCCTTGGTGCGCGTGCACCTCGAGGGCGAGGCGGCGCTGGATTTGTTGCTGTGCGCCCGCATCACGCAGGAGAGCGCCGAACTGCTGGCGCTGCGCCCCGGCCTGCCCGTGCTGGCGCTGTGCAAGGCAGCCGCCGTGCGGGTGCAGCCTGGCGTGCCGGCTGCGCTGCAAAGCAACCGCTGGTCCGCCCGCGCATCGCGCGTGTCGCGGGGGCCGGCGGGCGACGAAGTGGCGGCCACGCTGGACGCCGGGGTTCACATGGTGGGGTTCGCAGCGCCATCGAGCGGCCTGCGGTCGGGCCGGCGCGTGGCGATGTCGGTGGACGAGTCGGCCGTGGTGCTGGCCGTGACGGGATGAGTGCGCTTGGCGCGCGAACTCATGGCCGCAATGCGGCCAGGCTGCGCCGCAGGTCTGCGATGTCCTGCAGCTGCACGGGCATGAACTCGCGCACATGGGGCCCATCGGGCGGTGGATGCAGCAGGTCTTTCTCACAGCGTTCGATATTCACTTCGATGGCCGCGCGGGTCGTGGTGGAAACGGTATAGCGCTCGCGCTGTACCGCCCGAAAGTACTCTGCCAGGGTGAGGTGGGCGCACTGCGTGAGCTGCGGAATCTGCGCGCTGGCCTGGTCGAGGCTGAACGCGCTGCAGGGCGGGATCGACAGGTAGAACTGGAACAGCCGCAAGTGCGCGTCGGGGCTGGTCTGCACCACACGCTGCATGGTCGATTCCACGGTGCGCGCATCGAAACCGGGAACCTTGTCGCAATAGGCGTCCATGCTGCGCCGCAGGTCCAGGCCCGTGCGCGCGCCATGCATCGCTTTCAAATGCCATTCGTAGGCCTGCTCAAAGGGGCGGATGCCTGACAGGTAGTTACCGTATGCCCACTGCGCCGGGTTGTCGCCGCTCTCGGCCCGGCGCCGCAGTTCGATCAGACAGACGCCGTGGTAGGAATATTCGTCCTGCTGGTCGCAGGTGACGGCGCTGTCGATCCACCACCATGCCATCCAGGCGCCGAGCAAAAGTGAAACGACTAAGACGATCTTTTTACCCGAACCCCATTTTTTCCATGGGCGAATCATCTGCGCTTCCTTGTTTCGTGCATCGGCCCGCCTTTCAGAAGGTCGCCAGTATCGCGCGGTGAGGTAGGGGTCGTTGCAATGGGTTGACCGTCGGGGCCCCAGGTTCGCCAGCGGCCCGGACGCAGCAGGTCTGGGATGGGAAGCGCCGACAGGATTCCTGGGAGCTTTTCGAAAGCGCCTTGCCCCACTGCGGAGCCACCCAGAGGGTAGTTCCAGGTCGTGGTGGTGGGCGCGGTGACATGCGTTTGCAAAACTCTTGCGAGTTCGCCGGCAATGCCATCGGAGGATGCGCCTGCGTTGCAGGCATCGATCAGCACCGGTTCGCCGTGCCACAGTCCGCTGCGCCGTATGGCATCGGCCACTTCCATGCCATGGATCATTCCCTGGATGCTTTTTGACGTGGCATGGGCAAAAAGATAAAGATACCCCGACACGCCTTTTTCGCTCAGTCCTGATCGGTAAAGCACCTTGTCTCCGGGCTGGATCAGGATGATCTTTTTCCGGACCGGGTCGATGGTGGCGATTTTCTTCACAGTGTTTTGCGAAGCGTCCAGGCCCTCGAACACCTGCTTGATCAGTCCTTTTCCGGGTCCGTATTGAATGCGCCCGTTCACCACGGGTTCTGCGGGCTCGCTGGAGAGCCATTGTTTCCATGTCATTGATGGCCGATCTGGATGCTGTGACATGGCGAACCGCCGCAGGTCTTTGTCGCCTTGCAGTGCGGTTCACCTCCCTTTGCGTTGCCTGTTTTTCGCAGGCCGCCGGATGATAGCGCCGCATTTTTCGCTACGGTTTCGTTGCGCAGTGCACCGCTCGCTGCCGGCTGAAAGCGCGCTCGCCACCGACATTCGCCCCGTGCTCATTCGCCCCCGAACCGCGCGCGGAATTCCTCGCAGAACGTCGGTGCGCCGCTGATCGACAGCGTGACGGTGTGCCGCGGCAGCGCGGGCGCACCGGTGCTGGCGACCAGTTGGTGGGTGGTTTCGTCGAAGGCGAGGGTCTGCACGGCGGAGACCTCCCGCACGGCTTGCAGGTCGTAGTCCCAGGCGGCGCCGTCTTCGATGGCGCCGTTCCGGCCCTTGAATTCGGTGTGGGCCCAGCCGAGCACTTCGGCGATCTCGGCATGCAGGGCGGGCAGGTGCGGCTCGGTCACGCTGGCCATGGCGTCCCAGGTGCCGGTGCCTTCGTCGTCTTCGCTGTAGTCGAATTCCAGGTAGCGCAGGGTCATGGTGTTCCGGTTCGTCGAGGGGTGGACCGCTCGCGCGGCCGTGGCGCATTTTCGGCGAGGCGCGTGCCGGGCATGCCACAGAATGTGTACCACCACTGCGTTTCTCGGCGCCTGGATGGCGAGCCGCTATTTTTCCGTTCTGTTTCTTGTTCTTCCGATGCCCATGCCCGATCCGACGACGCTGCCCTCCGCCCCCTTGCAATGCAACGGCCTGCGCTTTGCCTACGGGCACGGGCCGGCCGTGTTCGACGGTTTCACCGCCAGCGCGGCAACGGGCGCGACGCTGGTGCGCGGCGATGAGGGCCGTGGCAAGACCACGCTGCTGCGCCTGCTGGCGGGCGAGCTGCGGCCCCAGGGCGGGCAGGTTTCGTTGAACGGCGTGCCGTGCGCGGAGCAGGCCGCGGCCGATGCAGGGGCCGTGTTCTGGGCCGATCCGCGTGCTCGGGCGCTCGACAGCACCAGCCCGGCCGCCTGGTTCGCGGCGCTGGCCGGGCGCTATCCCGCATGGAATGCGCAGGCGCTGCAGGCGCATGTGGCCGGCTTCGCGCTGGACAGCCATTTGCCCAAGTCCATGGAGCAGTTGTCCACCGGCACGCGGCGCAAGGCGCTGATGGCGGCGGCGTTCGCGTGCGGCGCGCCGCTGGTGCTGGTGGACGAGCCGATCGCCGGGCTCGACCGCCCCTCGGTGCAATACCTGCAGCAGGTGCTGGCGCAGCGGGCAGCGCAGGGCGGGCCGGGCATCGCCCTTGTGGCGCACTACGACGCGCTGGCGGGCGTGCCATGGAACGCGGTGATCGATCTGCCGTAGCGTTCGGCGTCCTTGCACCGCAGCGCCCCTTTCCGAGGCCCTACACTGCGCTTTTCCGCTCGTTGCCCCTTTTCGTTGCCTTGCAGGAGCCAGTGATATGGATGCTCTCCTTTTCGCCCCCGTGGCCGTGGCGATTGCCCTCACGCCCGGCCCCAACAATTTTTGCGGCCTGAACAACGGCATCCGTGCCGGGGTCGGGACGGCGCTGGTGGCGACCATCGGCCGTGCTGTGGCCTTCGCGATCTTTCTGACCGTGTCCGCCGTGGGGCTGGGCGCGATGCTGCTGGCGTCCGAGGCGGCCTTCACCGTCGTGAAGTGGGTGGGGGCGTGTTACCTCTTCTGGCTGGGACTCAAGGCCTGGCGCAGCCGCGAGTTCGGCGGGCTGGAACTGGTGGACGGCGCCGAGGCCACCCCGTCGAGCACCCCGCTTCGCCTGCGCTCGCTGATCCTGCAGGAGTTTCTGCTGGGCATCACCAACCCGAAGGCGATCATTCTTTTCGCGGCGGTGTTTCCCCAGTTCATCGACCCGGCCAAGCCGGCGGCGGCGCAGTTTGTGGTGCTGGGCTCGGTGTACCTGGCGGCGGAGTTCGTCTCCACGGCCGTGTACGCCACGGGCGGGCGGCAGATCCGCCGGGTGATCCGGTCGCAGCGCGGCGTGGTGCGGCTGAACAAGGCCACCGGCGGGTTCTTCATGGGGGCGGGCTGCCTGCTGCTGGCTGCCAACCGTTAACCGTTAACTGCTAATCGCCGAGCGCCGAGCGCGCAGCCTCCCGCTTCGCCCGCTACATCGCCTTGAAGCGGTGGGCATACAGGCGGCTCACCGGCAGGCTCTCCGGCCGATCGCGCAAGCGCAGGTGCAGCCGGCCCGATTCGTCGCGCACGGCCGAGGCGATGGCGCCGGCCCGCACCAGCGTGCCGCGGTGCACCTGCCAGAACACCTCTGCATCGAGCTGCGCCGCCAGTTCCTTGAGCGGCGTGCGGATCAGGACTTCCTGCGTGGCGGTCAACACGCGCACGTATTTGTCGGCCGCCTCGAAATAGACCACATCCGCCACCGGCACCAGATGGATCTGCGCACCGCTGCTGGCCTGGATGACGGTGAGCGGCGGCGCCTGCGGTGCCGCGCCCGGCAGGCCCGCCGCGCCCGCGCCGCCGGCCCCCGGCAGCGAGACGAGCGCCCGCAGGCGCTCCAGCGTGGCCTCGAAGTCCAGCGCAGCGGGGGCCGCCTGGCGCTCCAGCGCCGCCCGCAGCTTGAGCACGGTCTTGCGAAGGCGCTCGGGTTGCACGGGCTTGAGCAAATAGTCGATTGCCTGGGCTTCGAACGCCTGCACGGCGTACTGGTCGTAGGCGGTGACGAACACCAGCGCCGGGAACGGCGTGCCGGCCGGCCAGGCATCGGCCAGCTCCGCCGCGGCCTCCAGGCCGCTCTGGCCCGGCATGCGGATGTCGAACAGCAGCACGTCCGGCTGCAGCGCCAGCGCCTGCTGAACGGCGACGAGGCCGTCGCCCACGGTGGCGACGATCTGCAGCTCCGGCCAGGCCTGCGCCAGTTCGTGGCGCAGCGCGGCGGCAAGAAGCGGCTTGTCCTCGGCGATGAGGCCCCGGGGCGCGGCGCAAGAAGCGGGTGTCGAAGTCATGGCAGGAGCAAGGGTTTTGAAGGAAAAACGGCTCTGGCGCAAGTAACACTAAGGCACATTGCTATCAATTCGATAGTACCTTGGCTGCCGTACAGCGTGTGCAGGCGTTCGCGCACCTGGCTCAGCCCGAAGCTCTGGTGGTGCGCCAGCATGGCGGGCGGCGGTGCGGCGCCGCCAGGGTCGGCCAGGCCCACGCCGGAGTCTTTCACCAGCAACTCCAGCCGGCCGTCGGGCAGTTGCCGCGCGGCGATGTGCAGCGTGCCGCCTTCCACCTTGGGCTCCAGGCCGTGGCGGATGGCGTTTTCCGCCAGCGGTTGCAGCAGCAGCGGCGGCACCGGAACGCGGGCCATCGATTCAGGCAAGTCCAGCGTGTAGGCCAGCCGCGGGCCCATGCGCACCGACATCAGCTCCAGGTAGTCGCGCAGCCGGGCGAACTCGTCCGCCAGCGGGTGCAGCGTGGCGCGTGATGCGCCGAGCGTGGCATCGCGTTCGCGCTCCAGCAGGCGCGCATGGAGCCGGCCGCCCGGCAGCGCCAGCCATACCGCCGCGCCGCGGATCGCCAGGCCCAGCCCCCAGCCCATCGCCGGAAAAATGGCCCAGTGGCGCCCCTGGTAGGCCGCCAGCGCGGCGAGCGCCAGGTTCACGCAGAGGTAAACGCCGGCGTGGATGATCCAGCCCGTCTTGGCGCCGGCGCGCTTGCGGGCCAGGCGGTCAAGGCGGTCGGCGGGATCGACGGGGGGCGAAGCGTGGAAGGCGGTCATGGCGGCTCCTGGGGGCGGGGTGGTACAAGGGGTGGCTCACTGTGCCGGGCCGTGCTCAAGCCGGCGAGCGGCATGCGACGAACCGACGGCGGCACGGCGCCAGCCAGCGAGGGCCGGGGCCAAAGGCAGCACGGGAGCACGGAGGGCGGAGCACGGCAGATTTACCTTTCTTCGCACAGCAGCCGGACAATCGGTACGTTGAGCCCCTACGATTCGGCCTGCCCCCCGTGCGCCCTCGCCGCAGTCCGGCCGGGGCCTTGTTTCGCGACCCGCCACCGCCAGCCATTTCCATGAATCCACAACCACACGACGCGCCCACCCCCAACCCGCCGCCTTCCGGCCACCGGCCCCCGTCGCGGCGATCGCGCTGGCTGGGCGCGCTGCTGATGCTGGCCGTGGTGGCGGTGCTGGTGCTGGGCGGCGGCGCCTGGTATCTGGTGCAGCGGAGCACCGCGCCGGCAGGCCCCGCGCGGGGACCGGGCCCCCCGGGTGCGCCGGCCGGGCCCGGCGGTCCCGGGGGGGCTGGCGGCCCCGGTTTCGGCGGCGGCGGGCGGGCCATGGTCACGGTGGGCGAGGCCACGGCCCGGCAGTCCACGCTGCCGGTGGTCATCGACGCGCTGGGCACGGTCACGCCGGTCACCACGGTCACCATTCGTCCGCAGGTGTCGGGCGTGCTCACCCAGGTACTGTTCACCGAGGGGCAGATGGTCAGGAAGGGCCAGGTGCTGGCGCAGATCGACCCCCGGCCGTTCGAGCAGGCGCTGATGCAGGCGCAGGGCACGCGCCAGCGCGACGAGGCGCAGCTGGACAACGCCCGCATCACGCTGGAGCGCTACCGCACGTTGCTGTCGCAGGATTCGATCGCGCGGCAGGACGTGGACACGCAGGCCGCACTGGTCAAGCAGCTGCAGGGCACGGTCATGACCGATCTGGCGCAGGAAAAGACGGCGCGGCTGAACCTGGACTACACCCGCGTCACCGCGCCCGCCACGGGCCGCATCGGCCTGCGCACGGTGGACGCCGGCAACTACGTGAGCGCGGGCGAGGCCACGGGCATCGCCACCATCACGCAGATCGCGCCGATCGATGTGCAGTTCTCGGTGCCGCAAGACCGCGTGACCGACGTGCAGGCGTCGCAGCAGGGCGCCGGGCCGCTGGCCGTCACGGCCTTCGACCGCACCCGCACCACCGAAGTGGGCAAGGGGACGTTCTCGACGCTGGACAACCTGGTGGACACGACCACCGGCACGGTCAAGGCCAAGGCGCGGTTCGAAAACGCCAACGGCGCGCTGTTTCCCAACCAGTTCGTGAACGTGCAGCTGCTGCTGCGCGAAGTGCCGGCCGTGGTGGTGCCGGTGACGGCCGTGCGCACGGGAGCGAGCGGCGATTTCGTCTATGTGATCAATGAAGACCGCACGGTGTCGCTGCGCAAGGTCAAGCGCGGGCAGGCCACGGTGGGCCTGATGGCCGTCACCGAGGGATTGAGGCCGGGCGAGCGCGTGGTGACCGAAGGCGGCGACCGCTTGAAGGACGGCGCCATGGTGCAGCTGCAGGGCGCGCGCGGACCGGCCTCGGCCGCCAGCGGGGCCGCAGGTGCGCAGCCGCGCCATGCGCGCGCCTCGGGACCGCGCGGCGAGGGCCGCGGGCCGGACGGCGAACGGCGTCAGCGGCCGCCGCAGGAAGGCGCCCAGCCGGGCGCTGCCGGTGCCTCCGGTGCCGCTGGTGCCGCTGGTGCAGGCGCCAGCGCTGCCTCCGCCCCGCAGACTCCCTGACCGCACGGCGCCTTCGTCCCATGAGCCCGTCGCGTCCCTTCATCGAAAGACCCGTCGCCACAGCGCTGCTGATGGTGGCCATCGTGCTGGCCGGTCTGGTCGGCTTCAAGCTGCTGCCGCTGTCGGCCCTGCCGGAGGTCGATTACCCCACCATCCAGGTGCAGACGCTGTACCCCGGCGCCAGCCCCGAGGTGATGAGCCGCACCGTGAGTGCGCCGCTGGAGCGCCAGTTCGGCCAGATGCCGGGGCTGGCGCGCATGTCGTCCACCAGCGCCTCGGGCGTGTCCATCGTCACGCTGCAGTTCGGCCTGGGGCTGGCGCTCGATGTGGCCGAGCAGGAGGTGCAGGCGGCCATCAATGCCGGCGCTTCGCTGCTGCCCACCGATCTGCCCGCGCCGCCGGTGTATGCCAAGGTGAACCCGGCCGATGCGCCGGTTCTCACGCTGGCCATCAGTTCCGACAGCCTGCCGCTCACCGAGGTGCAGAACCTCGTGAACACGCGCCTGGCGCAGAAGATGAGCCAGGTGCCCGGCGTGGGCCTGGTCAGCCTGGCCGGGGGGCAGAGGCCGGCCGTGCGCATCCAGGCCGATACCAAGGCGCTGGCTTCGTACGGCATTGGGCTCGATACCCTGCGCACCGCCATCACCTCGGCCAACGCCAACAGTGCCAAGGGCAGCTTCGACGGGCCGCAGCGCTCCTACAGCATCAATGCCAACGACCAGCTGGTGACGGTGGCCGACTACCAGAACCTCATCGTCACCTGGAAGAACGGCGCGCCCGTGCGCATGACCGACGTGGCCCGCGTGGTGGACAGCGCCGAGAACAACCGCCTGGGTGCCTGGGCCGGGGTCAGCGACCCCTTGCGCGCCGCGCCGGGCAGCCCCAAGCAAGCAGAGGCCCCCTCGGGGGGCAGCGAACCACGCGAAGCGGGGAGCGTGGGGGCCACACTCCGCGCCGCGCCGGGCAGCCCCAAGCAAGCGCAGGCCCCCTCGGGGGGCAGCGAACCACGCGAAGCGGGGAGCGTGGGGGCCACACTCCGTGCCGCGCCGGGCAGCCCCAAGCAAGCAGAGGCCCCCTCGGGGGGCAGCGAACCACGCGAAGCGGGGAGCGTGGGGGCCACACTCATTCCGGCCATCATCCTGAACGTGCAGCGCCAGCCGGGCGCTAACGTGATCGCCACGGTGGACAACATCAAAAAGCAATTGCCCGAGCTGCAGGCCGGGCTGCCCGCCTCGCTGAGGGTGGAGGTGCTGTCGGACCGCACCACCGGCATCCGTGCATCGGTGCACCACGTCGAGATGGAGCTGGTGCTGGCCGTGCTGATGGTGGTGCTGGTGATCTTCTTTTTCCTGCACAGCCTGCGCGCCACGGTGATCGCCAGCCTGGCGGTGCCGATCTCGCTCATCGGCACCTGCGGCGTGATGTACCTGCTGGGCTACAGCCTGAACAACCTGAGCCTGATGGCGCTCACCATCGCCACGGGCTTCGTGGTGGACGACGCCATCGTGATGATCGAGAACATCGCCCGCTACATCGAAGAGGGCGAGCCGCCGTTCCAGGCCGCGCTCAAGGGCGCCACGCAGATCGGCTTCACCATCATCTCGCTCACCGTGTCGCTGATCGCGGTGCTGATCCCGCTGCTGTTCATGAGCGACGTGGTGGGCCGGCTGTTCCGCGAGTTCGCCGTCACCCTGGCGCTCACGATCCTGATCTCCGCCGTGGTGTCGCTCACGCTCGTGCCCATGATGTCGGCCCGCTGGCTGAAGCCCGAGCCAGCGCACGGCGAGCGGCGCGGCTGGAGCGGCGCGGTGCAGCGCGGCTTCGACCGCGTGATCGCGCGCTACGACATCTGGCTGCAGTGGGTGCTGCGCCGCCAGGGCGCCACGCTGGTGGTGGCGCTGCTCACCATGGCGCTCACGGCGCTGCTGTACGTGGTGATTCCGAAAGGACTCTTTCCCACGCAGGACACGGGCCAGCTGCAGGCGCGCGTGGAGGCCTCGCAGGACGTGTCGTATGCCCGCATGAGCGAGCTGCAGCAGGCCGCGGCCCGCGCCATCCTGGCCGACCCGGACGTGCAGTCGCTCAGCTCCTTCATCGGGGTGGATGCGGCCAACAACACCATGCTGAACGCCGGGCGCATGCTGATCAACCTGAAAGCCGAGCGCGACGGGCAGGAGGCCGTCATGCAGCGCCTGCGCGACCGGGTGCGCGCGGTGGCCGGCGTGACGCTTTACCTGCAGCCCACGCAGGACCTGACCATCGATGCCGAGACCGGCCCCACCGAATACCGCCTGTCCATCGGCGGCGTGGATTCGGCGCAGGTCAACGAGTGGACGAACAAGCTGGTGGAGCGCCTGCGCACCGTGCCCCAGGTGCGCAACGCCACCACCGATGCGGGCGCACAGGGCCTTTCGGCCTACGTGGACATCGACCGCAACACGGCATCGCGCCTGTCGGTCACCGCCAGTTCGGTGGACGACACGCTCTACAGCGCGTTCGGCCAGCGCATCGTCTCCACCATCTTCACCGAGACCAACCAGTACCGCGTGATCCTGGAGGCGCAGCAGGAGCACCTGGACAGCCCCGAGGCGCTGGGCACCCTGCAGCTGCGCACGGGCGGCGGCACGCCCACGCCGCTGTCGGCCGTGGCCACCATCCGCGAGCAGCTCGCGCCGCTGCAGGTCACCCGCGTGGCGCAGTACCCGGCCGCCACGCTGGGCTTCGACCGGGCCGAGGGCGTGTCGCTGGGCAATGCGGTGGATGCCATCCGTGCGGCGGCGCAGGAGATCGGCGTGCCGGCCGGGCTTTCGATGCAGTTCCTGGGCGCGGCGGGGGCTTACGAAAAATCGCTGTCCAGCCAGCTGTGGCTCATCCTCGCGGCCATGGTGTGCGTGTACATCGTGCTGGGCGTGCTGTATGAAAGCTACATCCACCCGCTCACCATCCTGTCCACGCTGCCCTCGGCCGGGGTGGGGGCCTTGCTGATGCTCATGGTGACGGGCAACGACCTGGGGGTGATCGGCATCATCGGCATCATCCTGCTGATCGGCATCGTGAAGAAGAACGCGATCATGATGATCGACTTCGCCATCGACGCGGAGCGCCAGCAGGGCATGCCCGCGCACCAGGCGATCCATCAGGCGGCGCTGCTGCGGTTCAGGCCGATCCTCATGACCACGCTGGCCGCTCTGTTCGCCGCGCTGCCGCTCATGCTGGGCTGGGGCGAGGGGGCCGAGCTGCGCCGGCCGCTGGGGCTGGCCATCTTCGGCGGCCTGGTCTTGAGCCAGATGCTCACGCTGTTCACCACGCCGGTGATCTACCTGGCCTTCGACCGGCTGGGCCGCCGCTGGACGGGCCGGGGCACGGCCGCCGCTCCGGCGCAGGCCGCGCCTGCCACCTCGCCAAAGTCCGCGCCCGAGTCCGCGCCCGGGTCCGCCCCATGAACCTGTCGCGCCCCTTCGTCGAGCGCCCGGTCGCCACCGTGCTGCTGACCATCGGCCTGGCGCTGGCGGGCATCGCCGCGTTCTTCGTGCTGCCGGTGGCGCCGCTGCCGCAGGTGGACTACCCGGCCATTTCGGTCTCGGCCAGCCTGGCGGGCGCCAGCCCCGAGACCATGGCCACCAGCGTGGCCACGCCGCTGGAGCGCCGTCTGGGCGTGATCGCGGGCGTGAACGAGATGACTTCGAGCAGCTCGACCGGCTCGGCCCGCGTGAGCCTGCAGTTCGACCTGAGCCGCAACATCGACAGCGCCGCGCGCGAAGTGCAGGCGGCCATCAACGCCGCGCGGGTGGACCTGCCGGCCACGCTGCGCAGCAACCCCACCTACCGCAAGCGCAACCCGGCGGATGCGCCCATCATCATCCTCACGCTGACGTCCAAGACGCGCACGCCGGGCGAGATCTACGACGCCGTGTCCAACGTGGTGAGCCAGCGCATCTCGCAGGTGGCCGGCGTGGGCGAGGTCGAGATCGGTGGCGGCTCGCTGCCCGCGGTGCGCGTGGAGCTGCTGCCCTTTGCGCTCAACCGCTACGGCATCGGCACCGAAGACGTGCGCGCTGCCATCCAGGCCTCCAACGCCAACCGGCCCAAGGGCGCGATCGAAGGCGATGGCAAGCGCCTGCAGATCTACACCCCGTCGCCATCGCGCAACGCATCCGACTACGCCTCGCTGGTGATCGCCTGGCGCAACAACGCCGCCGTGCGGCTGGGCGACGTGGCGCGCGTGGTCGATGGCGTGGAGAACACGCGCACGCTGGGCCTCTTCAATGGCGAGCCGGCCATCATCGTGCTCATCACGCGCCAGCCGGGCGCCAACATCATCGACACGGTGGACGGCGTGCGCGCGCTGCTGCCGGACCTGCAGGCCCAGCTGCCGCAGGACATCCAGGTGGCGGTGGCGTCGGACAGCACCAATTCCATCCGTTCGTCGCTGCGCGAGATCGAGTTCACGCTCATGGTTTCCATCGCGCTGGTGGTGCTGGTGGTGGGGCTGTTCCTGCGCAAGGCGCGGGCCACCGTCATCCCCGCGGTGGCCACGGTGGTCTCGCTGCTGGGCACCTTCGGCATCATGTACTTCCTGGGCTTCAGCCTGAACAACCTGAGCCTGATGGCCCTCACGGTGGCCACCGGCTTCGTGGTGGACGACGCCATCGTGGTGCTGGAGAACACCAGCCGCCACATCGAGGCCGGCATGGACCGCATGGCCGCTGCGCTGCTGGGCGCGCGCGAGGTGGGCTTCACGGTGCTGTCGATCAGCCTGTCGCTGGTGGCGGTGTTCATCCCGCTGCTGTTCATGGACGGGCAGGTGGGCCGGCTGTTCCGGGAGTTCGCGGTCACGCTGTCGGTGGCGGTGACGATCTCGCTCGTCATCTCGCTCACCACCACGCCGATGATGTGCGCGTGGCTGCTGCGCTCGGAAGACGCCGCCAACGCCAGGCCCCCGGGCCGCCTCGCGCGCTGGGCCGAGCGGGGCTACGACGGCATGCTGCGCGGCTATGCCCACAGCCTGGACTGGGCGCTGGCGAGCAAGGCGCTCGTCATGCTGGTGCTGCTGGCGGTCATCGGGCTGAACGTGTACCTGTTCAGCAAGATCCCCAAGGGCTACTTTCCGCAGCAGGACAACGGGCAGCTCAACGGCGGCCTGCGTGCGGACCAGAGCATTTCGTCCGATGCACTGGCGCGCAAGCTGCGCCAGGCGGTCGGCATCATCCGGGGCGACCCCGCAGTGGATACCGTCGTGGGTTTTTCCGGCGGCGGGCGGGCGGGTGGCGGCTTTCTGTTCATCAATTTGAAGCCGGCGAGCGAGCGCACCGACAGCAGCAACGCCGTGATCTGGCGCCTGCGCCCGCAACTGGCGCAGATCACGGGGCTGCAGGTGTTTCTGAGCCCCGTGCAGGACTTGCGCATGGGCGGGCGCTCCAGCAACTCCACCTACCAGTACACCTTGAAGAGCGACAACCTGGCCGACATGCGCCTGTGGGCCACGCGGCTGGCCGAGCGCCTGAAGCAGGAAGAACTGCTGACCGACGTGGACACCGACCAGGCCGACAACGGCGTGGAAACCTATGTCGAGGTGGACCGCGCCAGCGCATCGCGCCTGGGCGTGAGCGCGTCGGCCATCGACAGCGCGCTGTACAACGCGTTCGGCCAGCGCTCGGTGGCCACCATCTACGGCGAGCTGAACCAGTATTCGGTGATCATGGAATGGGCGCCCGAATACACCAAAGGGCCGCCCGCGCTCGCCGACATCTTCGTCGCCTCGAACCCCGCGGGCACCACCGGCACGGCGGCCAACCCGGGCCAGCGCGGTGCCTCCACGGGCCAGGTGCTGAGCAATACCGCTTCCACCATGGTGCCGCTGAGCGCCATCGCCAAGGTGGTGGAGCGTGCCTCGCCCACTTCCATCAATCACCAGGACGGCGAACTCGCCACGACCATTTCGTTCAACCTGGACGGCAACACGTCGCTGGGCCAGGCCCGGCAGATCATCGAGCAGGCCGAGGCCGACATCGCCATGCCCACCAACGTGCGCGGCAGTTTCCAGGGCACGGCGCTCGGGTTCCAGCAGTCGCAGTCGCAGCAGTTCTTCCTGATTCTGGCGGCCATCGTGGTCATCTACATCGTGCTGGGCGTGCTGTATGAAAGCCTGATCCACCCCATCACGGTGCTGACCACGCTGCCCTCGGCCGGTGTGGGGGCGGTGCTGGCGCTGCTGCTGTTCAACATGCAGTTCACCATCATTGCGCTCATCGGCGTGTTCCTGCTGATCGGCATCGTGAAGAAGAACGCCATTCTCATCATCGACTTCGCCCTGGAGGCCGAGCGCGCCCGGGGGCTGTCGGCGCTGGAGGCCGTGCGCGAGGCCTGCATGCTGCGCTTTCGCCCCATCCTCATGACCACGCTGGCGGCCGCGCTGGGCGCACTGCCGCTGGCCATCGGCTTCGGCCAGGGCTCCGAATTGCGCCAGCCGCTGGGCGTGGCCATCATCGGCGGGCTGATCGCCAGCCAGTTGTTGACCTTGCTCACCACCCCGGTCGTCTACGTGCTGCTGGACAAGCTGCGCCGCCGCTCCGCCAACGAACACCAACTGAGCCGCGCGGCCCCGCCTGCGGGTGCCGCTGCGGCTCCACTGCAATAACCATGAAATCCGCTTTTTCTTCCCTTGCCTGGGCACCCCGCGCTGTGCGCATGGCCTGCCTGGGCGCGCTGCTGCCCCTGGCCGCATGCTCCGTGGCGCCCGTGTACCAGCGCCCCGAACTGCCCCTGCCCACCGCCTTCAAGGAAGCGGGGGCGGTTTGGCAGCCCGCCGCGCCCGCCGATGCGATCGACCGCGGCGACTGGTGGACGCTGTTCCAGGACGCCGACCTGAACCGCCTCGCCTCGCAAGTGCAACTGTCCAACCAGAACATCGCTGCCGCCGTGGCGGCCTACGCCCAGGCGCAGGCGCTGGTGCGCGAGCAGCGTGCCGGCCTGCTGCCTTCGGTCAGCCTGTCGGGCAGCGGCTCGCGCGCGGGCGGCGAGGGCTCCACCCGCCGCGGCACCACCACGCAGGCGGCACTGGGTGCGGACTGGGCACCCGACCTGTGGGGGCGCCTGGGCGGCGCGGTGGATAACGCCAGCGCCAATGCCCAGGCCAGCGAGGCCGACCTGGCGTCGGCCCGGTTGTCCGCCGTGGGGTCGCTCGTGTCGGCCTATTTCCAGCTGCGCGAGGCCGATGCCGAAATCGATCTGCTGCAGGCCACCGTGCAAGGCTACGAGCGCAGCCTGCAGATCGCCCAGAACCGGTACTCCGCTGGCGTGGTTGCCAACTCCGACGTGCTGCAGGCCCGCACCCAACTGGCCAACGCGCGGGCCGATCTGGCCACCATGCAGCAAAACCGGGCCCGCTACGAGCACGCCATCGCCGTGCTGACGGGGGTGGCTCCCGCTTCGTTCTCGCTGCCGCCCGCGCCCTGGGTGATGCGTGCGCCCGAGGTGCCTGCCGGCATTCCCTCGACCCTGCTGCAGCGCCGCCCGGACATCGCCGCGGCCGAACGCGCGGTGGCCGCCGCGAATGCGCAAATCGGCGTGCAGCGTTCCGCCTATTACCCCAGCCTGAACCTGACCGCTTCGCTGGGCCGCAGCGGCACCAGCGTGGGGGATCTGTTCAGTGCCTCCGGCGCGCTGTGGTCGCTCGGCTTGTCGGTGGCGCAGACCGTCTTCGACGGCGGTGCCATCGCCGCCCGGGTCGAAGGCGCCGAAGCCGCCCGCGACGCCCGTGCGGCCACTTACCGCCAGACGGTGCTCACCGCCTTCCAGGGCGTGGAGGACCAGCTCACCGTGCTGCGCACGCTGCAGGTCCAGGAACCCCTGCGCCAGGAGGCCGTGTCGGCCGCCAACCTGACCGAGCAGCAACTGCTGAACCGGTATCGGGAGGGCCAGGTGAGCTACACCGAGGTCGTCACCGCGCAGGTGACCGCGCTGTCGGCACGGCGCGCTTTGCTGCAGCTGCAGGTGAACCGGCAGTTGGCTGCGGCGACGCTGGTGCAGGCGCTGGGTGGTGGATGGCATGCTCGTTTTCACGAACCTTATCTTTGAGAAGCATGCGGCTACTCAAGGGGTGGCATGGGGGAGAAATCCTCGCTGACTCCCTGCTGAAAATCATCCTGAAGTCCATGAGCGAAGCCGTTCGCTGGCAATTCGCAAATACCTTCTTTTCCGCCATAGAAGTTTCATTGCCTATCGGATCGCTTTGACCGAAGGGAATGCAGAGGCAGTCTAATAATGATGCACCTTGCGGCATTCGCATTTCCAGGTGTTCGAAAAGCGAAGCAAAACGCCATTTCTTAATCTTTTGCTATTGTGGTGAGTGAACCGATATGTAATATTCGCAAACAATTTTTGCACGTCAGCGTCGCGATGCGGGCAAGTGGATCGATCGTAAGGAAAGCAATTCCATGGGTTTTACTGATGTGTGGGCCACTTGGCATGCCCGCAGGCGCATGCGTTTCGAGAATACCGATGCGTTTCCCCTGAGCGAGGAATTGAACGAACTCGACGTTTCGACGTATTCGCATCCTTCGGAAATGGGGGTTGCCTTGGTGCTCAAGCAGCACCTGAATCGGCCCCGTACCCGGGTCGTTCCCGTGCTGCTGTGTTTGCTGTATCTCGCATGCGCCCTGGCTTTTTATGCCTTGGGCGTCGTCGATTTTTCGACGGTGCTGGTGGTGGCCGGGTTGATTGCAGTGCTCGTCGTTTCGTTCACGGGGCTGTTTTATGCGGGGCTTCATGAGCGGTTTGCCGATCGGCAGATGCGCCTGCCGATCGTGGTGGGGGCCTCGAGTGCGCTGCTGCTGGTGTTTTATCTGGAGCCCGTCACCCAGATCGCGCTGACGCCTTTTTTGTTCGTGGTGATGGCTTATGGCCTGTTCACGCTGTCGCGCAACATGGCGCTGGCGGTGTGCGTGGGAATACTGGCCGGCTACGGGTTGGTCGCCGCGCTGCACTATGGCCAGGGCGAGAATGCAGCGCTGCTGCGACTGGCAGCGCTGCACATGGTGTCTCTGGCGCTGGCACTGCCGGCCTATGTCCTGTTGATGGGCCGGGTGCGAACGCTGCACCGGTTGCTGCAGAAAAAGAGCAGCGAGATGCGATCCATCACCGAAAGCTCGCGCCAGGATGCCTTGGCAGGCTGCTTGAACCGCCGCGCGATCCTGGCCGCCCTGGAAGAGCAGAAACAGCTGGCGGACGAGAGCGGGATTCCGCTGTGCATGGCGGTGGTCGATCTGGACCATTTCAAGCGCATCAACGACGAAATGGGGCATCTCGAAGGCGACGAAGTGCTGCGCACTTTTTCCAAGCTGGGCCAGACCGCCGTGCGGGCGGACGATTTCTTCGGGCGCTATGGCGGCGAAGAGTTTCTGGTGATCTTTCCGGCTACGCCCTTGCTGCCCGCCCTCAATACCTGCGAGCGCATCCGGGTGCAGGTCGAATCGCATGGCTGGGACAACCCCTGGCTGAAGGGCAAGGTCACGGTGTCGATCGGGGTCACCCAATATGTGTTGGGGGAAACCGCGCTCGAATTTTTCGCGCGGGCCGATGCCGCGATGTACCTGGCCAAGCAAGGGGGCCGCAACCAGGTGGTGGTGCAGGAGCCCGTGGTGCCAGGGGCCGCGGCCAACGACGACGAAGCGCAAGGGCCGGCCCACGGCTACTTTTAGCAGGAGGCGGCGTGCCCACGCCTCGTGCGTGGGGTGCTCCGCCGCCTCGGTCACTGCGTCACTGCCTTTTCCTGGCGGCCCCAACTGCTGCGCCAATGCTTCACGGGCCCGCTGGCCGCTCTGGTCGCCGACCCGTTCATGCAGCACTTGCGCCAGTTGCTGCAACTGGCGTTCGGTGATCCCCACGTTCATGCCGATGCCCATGTGCGATTGCAGTTGCGGCGCGACGCCTTGCATCGCCGCCAGCATGCTCACCGTGGCGATCTCGCGGGCCTGCCAGTCCAGGTTGTCGCGCTCGAAAATATCGCCGAACAGATGCGTCTTGAGGTATTCGTCGATGGCGGGCGCGAAATCGAACAAGGCGCCCTTCACCGGGGCACCCACCAGTCTTGTCTGATTGGCCGTGCCAGCCGCCAGCAGGGCGTCGCCCTTTGGAATCGGCCGGCCCGGCGATGGCCCCGGCGCATCGCGCAGGCCGCGCTGCTTTCTGGCCTCGGCCACCTTCATCAGTTCACCCAGGGCATTGAGGCTTCGGGGAAAACCGGCATAGGCATACAGCTGCACCAGCACCTCCTTGATCTCGTTCAGGGCCAGTCCTGCGTCGAGGCCTTGCTCCAGCGCGGATGCCAGGCGAGCCATGTCGCCTTGCGCCGCCAGAGCGGCGATGGGAACGAGGGCCTGCTGGCGCAGCGAGAGGGTGTCGCTGGGGGGGGCCTGCATCGGGGCTGTGGCGCTGGTGTCCGGGGAAGGCGGTGCCGCGGCTGCAGGGGTCGCCGCGGCGTCCAGCCCCAGCGTCAACGCCAGTGCCGCCTGCACGAGGCCTTTAACGTGCGGTTTCTGTGTATTGGGCATCGGTGACTTTCTCCATCCATTCGACGTTCTTGCCGTCTTCGGCGGCTCCGGTGACGGCCAGGTGCGTCATCGCGGTCGTTGGCGACGCCCCGTGCCAGTGCTTGACGCCCGGCGGGCACCACACGACATCGCCGGGGCGGATGGCCTGCATCGGCTTGCCCCATTCCTGCGTGAGGCCCGTGCCGGAGACGACGACCAGCCGCTGGCCCTTCGGATGGCTGTGCCAGGCGGAGCGCGCGCCCGGCTCGAATGTCACGTAGGCGCCCGAAGCGTTGATGCCTGCATCGGCGGGCCAGGCGGGATCGACCCTTACACGCCCGGTGAAGAAGGCTTCAGGGCCGGCCGCCGAAGGCTGCGAGCCAGCGTGGGCGATCTGCTGGGCGGAGGTGGCGGAAGACTGAGGTTCGGCGGCGCCAGCAGCGCCGCCCTGTGCAACGGCCAGCAGTGCCGCGGCCAGTGGAATGGGACTCTTGAACATGCAAGCAAGCTCCTGGTGATGGTCAACGGGTGGCGGATCGAAAGGGCTGGCGGTGGCCCTCGAAGCGCGCGTCGATTCACTGTAAAAGCCCTCCATTCACCCGCGCGGCGGCGCAACTGGGCCTGTCGCGCTCGGCCCTCAGCCATGCGATGACTGCGCTGGAGGCGCGGCTGGGCGTCGGCCTGCTCACGCGGACCACGCGCAGCGTTTCCACCACCGAAGCGGGTGCCCGCCTGCTCGCGACGGTGGCGCCCCGGCTGCAGGAGATCGAAGCCGAGCTCGGTTCGTTGAGCGCGCTGCGCGACAAGCCTGCCGGCACCGTGCGCATCACGGCGCACGACCATGCCATCTCCACCGTGCTCTGGCCCAGGCTGCTCCCGTTGCTGCAGCAGTACCCCGACATTCAGGTCGAATTCAGCGTGGACTATGGGTTCACCGACATCGCGTCCCAGCGCTTCGACGCAGGCGTGCGCGTCGGGGACCGTGTGGACAGGGACATGGTGGCGGTCCGCATCGCGCCGGACCTGCGCATGGCGGTGGTGGCGTCGCCCGGATACCTTGCCGGCAAGCCGCTTCCGGTGGCGCCGCATGACCTGACGGCTCACCGGTGCGTGAACCTGCGCCTGCCCACGCACGGCGGCCTTTACGCCTGGGATTTCGAAAGGGGCGGAGACGCCATCACGGTGCGGGTGCGGGGGCAGACGGTGTTCAACAACACGTTGCTGATGCTGCAAGCCGCGCTGGACGGAATGGGCTTCGCCTACGTGCCGCACGACCTGGTCGAGGCACACGTTTCGCAAGGGCGGCTCGTTGCGGTGCTGCAGGACTGGTGGCCCCGCTTTCCCGGCTACCACCTGTACTACGCCAATCGCCGCCACATCGCGCCTGCGCTGGCGCTGGTCGTGGATGCCTTGCGCTACCGCAAAGGCCCGGCCGGGCGCCGATAATCCGGCCTGTCATTTCAAGGAGCGCCAGTGGACGTCGTATTGTTGGTCAAGGCCGCCATCATGGGGGTGGTCGAGGGCCTGACCGAGTTTCTTCCCATCTCTTCCACCGGGCATCTGATCCTGGCGGGTTCATTGCTCGGTTTCGACGACGACAAGGCCAAGGTCTTCGACATCGCGATCCAGACCGGCGCCATCTTCGCGGTCACCCTGGTGTACTGGCAGAAGATCCGCGACACCGTGGTGGCGCTGCCCACGCAGCGGCAGGCGCGCCGCTTCGCGCTCAACGTGATCATCGGGTTTCTGCCAGCGGTGGTGCTGGCGCTGATCTTCGGCAAGCTCATCAAGGAGCATCTCTTCACGCCCGTGGTGGTGGCCAGCACGTTCATCATCGGCGGCTTCGTGATCCTTTGGGCCGAGCGCCGCTCGCCGCGCGCAGTGCGCGTACAGACCGTGGACGAGATGACGCCGCTGGATGCGCTCAAGGTGGGCCTGGCGCAGTGCCTGGCCATGGTGCCGGGCACGAGCCGCAGCGGGGCCACCATCATCGGCGGCATGCTGCTCGGTCTCTCGCGCAAGGCCGCCACCGATTTTTCGTTCTTTCTGGCCATTCCCACGCTGATCGGAGCGGGCGTCTACAGCCTGTACAAGGAGCGGCATCTGCTGTCGGCGGTCGATGTGCCGCTGTTCGCGGTGGGGCTGGTGTTCTCGTTCATCAGCGCGTGGCTTTGCGTGCGCTGGCTGCTGCGCTACATCAGCACGCACAGCTTCGTGCCTTTCGCGTATTACCGCATCGGCTTCGGCATCGTAGTGCTGATCACGGCCTGGACGGGCTGGGTCACCTGGGCGGACTGACAGGCGTTGGCAAGGCGCTGAGGGGACCACCGGCATGCGGGTGTGGTTTCCCGGGCCTCCAGGCCCTGGCGGTCTGGTAACAGAAAGTGATAAGCTGCCCCGCGCAGCCCGGAGGCTGTGGGTGTACGGCGGCGGGAGGCTGCTGCTGCGCCCGCCCTGTCTTTCCCGGGGTGCCCACGCCGCCAACGACAACAGTCAAGGGTTCCCGCCGTATGACGCCAAACGAGCTGCCGGGATTTCGCGCGCTGCCCGCATCGGGGTCGGCGCCGGAATTTTCAGCCGAAGAGATGCTGGGCCTGCTCACACGCAGCGTGGGCGCCACCGTGGCCGTGGTGAACCGTCAGCAGCGCCTGGTGTATGCGAACGACGAATATGCCCGCTGGTTCGGTGCACCGGCCTCGGAGCTCGTCGGCAAGACGCTGATGGAGCTTTACGGGGACTACAACCATTCGCGCTTCATGCCGTTCGTGGAGCGCGTGCTGCGCGGCGAGCGCCTTAACTACCAGCGTCTGGTGCACAACCCCGAAGGCTTCGAGGAATGGCGCACCATCTGCCTGGCTCCGTGGCGCAACCCGCAAGGCGAGATCGACGGTTTCGTGACCACCGCGCTGGACGTGCATGAGCTGCAGGTGACGATGAACGCCTTGCGCGCAGCCAACCAACGGCTGTCCTCGCACATCGACAACAGCCCGCTGGCGGTGCTGGAGATGGACCACGAGCTGCGGCTGCTGCACTGCTCGCGCCGCGCCGTCCAGCTGATGGGTTGGGAAGACGTGGTGCAGATCGAGGCGCGCTCGCTGCTGGCACTGCCGGGCACGGCCGCCATGGACGAGCACCTGACCCAGGCCCTGGCCAATCTGCAATCCGGCCGCGAGTCGCAGAACCGCGTGGAAACCTGCTTTCTGCGCGGTGACGGCAAGGAGATGCATTGCGAGTGGTTCAACTCGGCGCTCACCGATGCGGAGGGCCGGGTGACCTCGATCATGTGCCTGGTGCAGGACGTTTCCGCCAAGATCGAAATCTCCCGCCAGCAGCAGTATCTGGCCAACCACGACTCGCTCACCGGCCTGTACAACCGCTCGGCCTTTCACCTGCGCTGCGAGCGCTCGCTGGAGGCGGCGCGCCACCACGCCGGCACCGTGGCGCTGCTCTTCATCGACCTGGACGGCTTCAAGAAGATCAACGACGAGCAGGGGCACAAAGTGGGCGACGAGGTGCTGAGGCTCGTCGCGAAGCGGCTGGGCAACGTGGTGCGTGCGCAGGACACGGTGGCCCGCTTAGGGGGCGACGAGTTCCTGGTGATGCTGGACACCGACGTCACGCAGGGCGCCCCGAGCAGCATGGGCCACCGCATCATCGATGCGCTGGCCCAGCCGATGCGGGTGGAGGGCTGCGACGTGCGCGTGGGCGCCAGCATCGGCGTGGCGACCTATCCCCCGATCGAGGGCGACATCGAGGTGCTCATGGGCCATGCCGACCAGGCCATGTATGCGGCCAAGCGGGCAGGGTCCGGCTGCGTGATGCACGCGGAGCCGCCACCGCCCGCCTGATCGCGAACGGGGCGGCGCCCGGCGGGGTGTGCCGAGCGCTGCGCGCCTGGTTGTCCCCCAGGCGCCAGGCGGTCAGTCGCCCAGGATTTTCGGCAGCGCGATGCTTTGCGCGTAGTGGAAGAAGTTCGTCGGGTCGTACCGGAGCTTGGCCTGCTGCAGCTTGGCGTAGGTAGGCGCATCCCAGTAGGCGTCGGCAAAGTTCTCCAGCGTGGCGTCCGGGTAGTTCTGGTAGACCGCGCCGCTCAGCCACGGCTTGACCAGCTCCATGAAGCCGGCCAGCCACAGTTCCATGTGGGCGCGCTCTTCCTCGTTTTGCCAGAACACGTCCACCACCAGGTCGCAGGCCACGTCGCGGTGGATGAAGGCGCTGTCGGCAACCGGGTAGCGGTTGATCGCGCCGCCGTAGGGTTCGAGGTAGGCCAGCGACCACTTGTTGGGCGACGTACCGAAGTAATCCACCACCTGCTGCCATTGGGCCTGCGTCATCGGCTGCGGAATGTACGCGCTGGCCTTGGATTCGCACACCTTGGCGGGCAGGTTATCAGGCAGCGTGTAGGGCTGGTCTTCCAGGTACTTGTTCATGTCGGTGTAGGTGCCCACCTGGTCCACGAGCAACCGGGCGCTCGGCACGTCCATCAGCGAAGCGATGGCCTGCATGCCCGCTTCACGCGTGCCGCAGAACATGCCCTGCACCATGTAGACGGGCACTTCCTGGTAGTAGCCCAGGTTCATCATGTAGCCGAGCGCGTCGGGCGCACCGGTCTTCATGTAGCTGGTCTGCATGAGCGCCAGCACCTCGGCGGCATGCGCCGCATCCCAGCTGATGGACCATGCCCACACCTGGTCCAGCGGCACCATGCGGTAGGTCACCTGCAGCACCACGCCGAAGTTGCCGCCCGTGCCGCCGCGCAGCGCCCAGTACAGCAGATCGTTTTCGGTCTCGCTGGCGACGACGATGCTGCCATCGGCCAGCATCACGCGCATCGACTGCACCAGATCGCTCTGGATGCCGAAGGCCCGCGAGGTGTAGCCATAGCCGCCGCCCTGCACGAACCCCCCCACGCACACGTTGCCACAGGCCCCGGTGGGCACATGCCAGCCGGTGTGGTTCATCGCTGCGTTGAAGTCCTCGAAATCGGTGCCCGGCAGCACGGTCACCACTTTCTGGCTGGGGTCCAGCACCACGCCGCTCATCAGGCTCAGGTCCACCACCATGCCGCTGTTGACCGAGTAGCCGGCCGTGCTGTGGCCGCCGCAGCGCACGGCGACCCAGGCGTTGAAGGTGCGGGCATATGCCAGGCACAGGGCCACGTCGTTCTCGCATTTGCAATAAACGATCACCCAGGGGTAGGCCTGAAAGGCCGGGTTGGACTCCTGGCGATCCTTTTCGTAGTGCTCGTTGCCGGGCAGCACGATGTAGCCGAGCAGGCCGTATTCCAGCGTGGCCAGGGCCTGCCAGGGCGTGGGGTCGTCCGCCGGCTGGCTGGCCGCCAGCGCATTCAGGTGGGCGACGCGGGCGTCCTTGGCGATGCGGGCGGGACTCTTGCGGTGGGCCATGGGGGAAAACTCCTTGGGTTGGTTTGGAAGTCAGGGAAAAAGTGAAATTGCAGGGGAAGACGGGGGAGCAGGGCGGTCATCGGCCGGGGCCTGGCCCCTAGGCGGAGGACAGCGCCAGGTCCCCCGTGTTGCGCCGCACGCAGAACTTGCCGCTCTGCTTGCCGTTGTACATGGCGGCATCTGCCAGCTTGATGAGAAGGGTGGGCTCGGTGGAATCGAGCGGAGCGAGCGCGTAGCCGATGGTCAGCCCCACGTGCAGTTCGAGCGCTCCGAGCATGATGGGTCTGCGGAACGCGTCGAGCAGCTGGGTGCCCAGTTCATGCGCTTCTTCGGCGCTGGTCAGGTCGTTGGCCATCACCACGAACTCGTCGCCGCCGATTCGGGCGACCGTGTCCGTGTGGCGCAGGTGCTCATGCAGCCGGGCCGTGACGGCGACCAGCAGCTGGTCGCCCACCGCATGGCCGTGGCGGTCGTTGACGGGTTTGAAACCGTCCAGGTCGAGCATGTAGACGGCTGCCAGATGGTCGGGCGTGCAGCGCGCCAGCGCGGCGGCCAGGGCCAGATCGAGCCCGCGCCGGTTCGCCAGGCCCGTGAGTGGGTCGGTATGGGCCAGCGAACGCATCGCATCGCGCTCGCGGCGGGCCACCTGCGCGGCCGTGCGCAGCGCCGCATTGCGCAGCCCCAGCACGCGCAGGAACAGCAGCATGTTCACCACCGCACCGATCTGAAAGGCATGAAGCGTCCAGAAACTGGCCGGCAGCAGGCCTTGCGCCAGCAAACCCATGCCAGCGGCCGCGACGATGTAGGCCACGCCCGCCGCCAACAAGGTCGTGCCCTGCGGGTCGCCGCGGCGCGCGCGACGCCAGGCCACCGGTGCGCTCACGAGCAAGGGCAGGGCGCCCAGGACACTCAACAGCGCCATGGCGGTGCGCGTGCCGATCACATCCACCAGAAAAGCGGCGCCCAGCGCGGCACTGAGCGCCGCGCCCCCTTGCATGGTGCGCAGAAAGCCGCCGTGTGGAGAGCCATCCAGCGCATGGCCCATGAACAGGAACAACGCCGACAGCGCCGTGAAACCGCACAGGCTGGCGATGTGCAGTTCGACCCACAGCTGGTCCCGCCACAGGTACTGCGCCCCGATCCCGAAGAGTTGCAGGCAAAAACCCGCGCTGGCGGCCACCAGCACTGCGTAGTAGAGAAAAATCCGCTCGCTCCCGCCCATCCATTGCCCCAGGCTGTAGATCAGCAGGCAGGCGGCCATGCCCGCGAACAGGCCCTGCAGCATCTGTTCGGCCAGCGCGGACGCGACGAAGGCCGGGGCCTGCGATACGGTGGCCGGCAGAATCATCGCGCCGCCCGTGCGAACGCGCACCAGCAGTTCATACGAAGCGCCGGCAGTCATGTTCAGGCCCATCGCCGGTGTGCGCGACTGCCATGGCCGCTGGCTGAAGCTGCGCAAGTTGCCCAGGGATGCGTGCTGTGCGATGCGGCCGTCACGGGCCAGATAGATGTCCACCTGGTGCAGCGACGGGTAGTCGATGTTGACGATCCAGTCCGTGCTGGCGCTCGCGCCGTTGACCAGCGTGGCGCGCAGCCAAACGGCCCCGTTGCGAATGCCGAGCGACCCGCCACTGCGCGAAGGCACGGCGAACGCGGCGGGGTTCGCCAGCGCTTCTTCGGCGGTCAGCGCTGCGGTTCGGTCGGCCATCGTGGTGAAGGCCGACCACAGGTCGGCGGGCGGCATGCCGTCGCGCAGCACCAAGGGCTGCGCCTGCGTCGCGTGGACCCCGCCGGCGCCGACGAGGCAGGCCAGCACGAAGCCCCATTGCAGCAGCCTGCGCAGGCAGGCCGCCATGAAGTCTTCGAGACGGTGGCGCAAGCGGATGGGGCGGCGCATGGATGCAGGTGGCTCGACGGCAACGACCATGCAAACCCGGCTCAGGCCGGGCGGCGCGAAGGGGGCGTGAGCGGGCCAGAGGGCCCTGAACGGCGGCTAACACGGCAGGATGTTTCGGAATCAATCACGATGTATCACCTTGTAACGCTGCCGCAGTGTAGGTGAACTTTTCGCAAGATTCCATTTTTTTCAGCACGCTTGTGCGTTCTGCCGCTAAACCGGCAGGACTGCGGGTTTACGCGGTGGCGTGAGCGGTGCGCTCTCAGGAGCAATGGGCGCTAAATGGCCTGTGCGATGGTCGGGCGAATGCAGATGTAAATCCGACGAAAATTCCGGCGCAAATCGCTGCCATGCGTGGCGCTGCGGCCGCGATCGCACTGCCTGTCGGCAGCCCTGCGACCACCAGTGCCTCGCTGGCGCCTCAGGTTTTTGGAAGGCTTGCCAGGTTCAGCAACGCGGCTTCGATGGCCGCTGCCGTGGTCCGGGGCTGCTCCATGGGGAACAGGTGGCTGCCGTCGAGCACCATCACCCGGCCCTGGGTGACTTTGAGCGTCATCGCCATCCCCACCTGCCGTACCTCGGCCGAGGCGCGCCCACCGATGAAAGCCGCGGGGCAGCGCAGCGGATGGGCGCGCAGCAGTTGGGACAGGTTGTGCGGCAGGGTGTTGTAGATGGCGGTCTCGACCGCGCGGTCGAAGTGCAGCATGTGCTTGCCTTCCTGCTCGCTCAGGCCGTGCCGGATGTAGTCGCGCAGCACTTCGTCGTCCCATTGCGCGAAGGCTTTCTTCTTGCGGAAATGCTCCAGCGCTTCGTCGGGCCCGGCCCAGGCATTGCGCCGGGCCCGGCTCACCTTGCCCGGCGAGACCGATCCCACCAGCTGCGTCTGCTTGGCCATTCCCAGCGCACTGGCGCGCCAGCCGCTGATGAGCGGCGAGTCGATCATCAGCACCCCGCGCGCCAGCTCCGGGTGGCGCGCCGCCGCCATCACGCTCAGAAAACCGCCCAGCGAATGGCCCATCAGAAACACCGGCCCGCCCACGCGCTGCACCTGCTGCCGCGCGAAGTCGGCCAGTTGCTGCACCAGGTGCGGCCAGTTGTTGGTGACCGGGTATGCGGGCGCATGCCCGTAGCGGTCGGGGGCGCTCACATCGAAGCCCCGGTCCTTCAGGTGGCGAAACAGCACCGAGTAGGTGCCTGCCGGAAAACTGTTGGCGTGCGAGAAGACGATGGGGAGCATGCGGCTGCGCGACGCGAGCAAGGCGTCAGACGAGTTTGTCGCGGGGATTGGTGATCTTCTTGATCGGGCGGCTGCGCGACGGCTCCACCTTGAGCGGCACCTCGGTCAGGCCGCCGTGCCAGGCCGGGTCTTCGATGCTGTCGAACACCTCGCGCAGCTTCTCGCCCCAGCTGTTGTGCAGCATGCGGAAATAGGGGTTGTGCTCGTCGATGCACACGATCTTGTCGGTGGCGAACTGGTTCACCTCATACACCACGAGGTCCAGCGGCAGGCCCACCGAGAGGTTGGATTTGAGCGTGCTGTCCATCGACACCAGCGCGCACTTGGCGGCTTCGTCCAGCGGCGTGTCCGGGGTCAGCACCCGGTCGAGCACGGGCTTGCCGTATTTGGACTCGCCGACCTGAAAGTAAGGCGTTTCGGAAGTCGCTTCGATGAAGTTGCCGGCCGAGTACACCTGGAACAGGCGCATGCCCTCGCCCTGGATCTGCCCGCCGAACACCAGCGACACGTTGAAGTCCACGCCCGATCGCTTGAGGGCCGCGCCATCGCGCTCGTGCACGTGGCGAACCGCCGCGCCCAGCACGCGTGCCGCATCGAACATGCTCTTGGCGTTCCAGATCGTCATGGGTTCGCCACCGTCGCGGTCGGTGAGCTGCTCGGACTGCAGGATCTCCCGCACCGATTGCGAGATGCTCAGGTTGCCTGCGGACAGCAGCACCATGAAACGGTCGCCAGCCTTCTCGTAGATCATCATCTTGCGAAAGGAACTGATCTGGTCCAGGCCCGCGTTGGTGCGGGAATCGGACAGGAAAACCAGTCCGGCATTGAGCTTGATGGCGACGCAATACGTCATGGAGGGCAACTTCGAGGGCAAAGGGTCGAGTGTAGAGGCTTGTCGCCATTCTGGTGCATGGCCGCTGTGGGCCGATGCCGTACGGCCCCGAGCGAAAACCGCTGAAAGCGGCACGCAAATGGTTTGAGATATTTCCGCTATATGGAAAGACATTCGCGCCTGCCTGCAGCTGCTTCGCATGGCGCGCTTTGTTTTCGGCCACGGTTTGAAAAATGGAGGCGGGTGGTGAACGGCTTTTGTTCCGCCGTTACCCCTTCGTCCCGTTCCATCCATTCGTTCGTTCGTTCGTTCACGACCACCAACCTTCCAACCCATGACCACCAGTTCCATTGCTTCGGCCTCCCGTTCTTCTTCTCCGCGGCCGGACCGCACCGACGTCGCCGATACGGCGTCATCGGCAAAGCGGCCCGCCCCGGGCAGCAGCCCATCCGCCAACGATGCACGCCTGGATGGCCTGTCGGCGCGCTCTTCGGAGGCGCAGCAGGCCTTGGCGTCGGCAAAGCGCCCACGCATGGCGCTGCCCGGCGCCGACTCCAAGGACATCGCCGCCCGCGAATCCGCGCTCGACAAGGTCTATACCGCGGTTTCCGCGCAGGACCGGCAAAAGCACATCGGCAACCAGAAACGCCTGGAGTCCGGCATTCGGACCTTCCTCCAGCAAGCCTCGGTGAAAGCCGACATCGCGGCGGGCAAAGATGTGCGCGATTGCGTGGCAGGGGCGCTGGACGGCCTGTTGAAAGAGGCCCAGCTATCGACCGACGTCTACCAGCCCAAGAGCGACGAATTGGCAGGCTACGGCCGCTATCTGCTGCACAGCCATCCCGAGCCCGGCGAGTCGTTCTGCCTGCAATTGTTCGCGTTCGCCGACGGCCAGAAAACCCCGATCCACGACCACCCCAACGAGTGCGCTTCGTTCGTGCTCCAGGGCAACCTGTGGGAGCGGCTCTACTCTCCGAGCGAAACGCCCGAAGGTGCGCCGGTGCCCCTGGCCGTCAAGGACAAGAAGAACGAGCGCCTCCAGGGCTCCATGGACGGCTTTGGCCCGACGGAGCTGGGCATTCCCCACAGCCTCAAGAACAAGTCCGGCGACATCGCTCTGTCGGTGCACCTGTACCGCGACATGGACGGTTTGTCCGAGCAGCAGCAGATCGCGGCCAAGACCAAGTTCGAGCGGGCGCCGAAGGCTCCGAAACCCTGACGCCCCGATGCCCGATGCCTCCCCGGCCGGATCAGCGGGCGGCCCCGGGACTAGCCCCGCGCCAGCCGCTTGAGCTGGTACAGCGCGTCCAGCGCCTCGCGCGGGCTCAGGGTGTCGGGCTGCAGGTCGGCCAGCGCCGCTTCCACCGGGCTCACCAGCGGGCCGTCGGCATCGGGCGGCTCGGCGAACAGATCGACCTGCGTCTCGCCCTCGTTCGCCCGCTGCTCCAGCGCGGCGAGCGTGTGGCGGGCGTGGTTCAGTACCGCGCCGGGCACGCCTGCCAGGCGGGCCACGTGGATGCCGTAGCTGCGGCTGGCCGGGCCCGGCTGGATCTCGTGCAAAAAGACGATGTTCGAGCCCGACTCGGTCGCGCCCACATGCACGTTCACCGCGTGCTGATGGCGGGCCGACAGCTCGGTGAGTTCGAAGTAGTGCGTGGCGAACAGCGTGAAGGCCTTGGTGCGGTCGTGCAGGTGCGTGGCGATGCCGCTGGCCAGCGCCAGGCCATCGAACGTGCTCGTGCCGCGCCCGATCTCGTCCATCAGCACCAGGCTGTGCGGCGTGGCCGAATGCAGGATCTGCGCGGCCTCGGTCATCTCCAGCATGAAGGTCGATTGCGCGTTGGCCAGGTCGTCGGCCGCGCCGATGCGCGTGTGGATGGCGTCGATCGGCCCCAGCCGGCACGACGTGGCCGGCACATGGCTGCCCATGCTGGCCAGCAGCACGATCAGCGCGACCTGCCGCATGTAGGTCGATTTGCCGCCCATGTTGGGGCCGGTGATCACCTGCATGCGGGTGTTGGCGTTCAGCCGCGTGTGGTTGGCGATGAAGCTGCCTGACGAAGTCTCCGCCAGCCGCGCCTCCACCACCGGGTGGCGCCCGCCTTCGATCTCGATGCAGGGCTCGGGCGCGAACTGCGGCGCGCACCAGCTCAGCGTGAGCGAGCGCTCGGCCAGCGCGCACAGCACGTCCAGCGTGGCCAGCGCATGGGCCAGGCGGGTCAGCGCGGGCACGTGCGGCTGCAACTGGTCGAGCACCTGTTCGTACAGCCACTTCTCGCGCGTCAGGCCGCGCTCCTGCGCCGACAGCGCCTTGTCCTCGAAGGTCTTGAGTTCGGGCGTGATGAAGCGCTCGGCGTTCTTGAGCGTCTGGCGGCGGCGGTAATCTTCGGGCACGCGGTCCAGGTGGCTGCTGGTCACCTCGATGTAGAAGCCGTGCACCTTGTTGAACTGCACGCGCAGGTTGGCGATGCCGGTGCGCGCCTTCTCGCGCGTTTCCAGGTCGAGCAGGAACGCATCGCAATGGGTCTGGATGCCGCGCAGCTCGTCCAGCTCGGCATCGAAGCCTGCCGCGATCACGCCGCCGTCGCGCACCAGCGCCGCAGGCTCTTCGTGGATGGCCGCGCGCAGCAGATCGCCGCAGTCCACCGGCGGGCGCAGGTGTTCGAAGATCTGAGCCAAAAACGGCTCTGGCGCAATGAATGCGCCGGAGAGTTGCTCTGCTTTTTGTAGCGTCCTGCACAGGCCCAGCAATTCGCGGGGGCGCACCTGGCGCAGCGCGATGCGCGCGGTGATGCGCTCCACGTCGCTCACGCCGCGCAGTTCGCCGCGCAGGATCTGCCAGGGTCCTGCACCCGCGCCGGTGCCGCGCAGCGCGGCCGTGGCCGACAGGCGCTGGCGCGCCTCGGTGCGGTCGCGCCGCGGCTCCAGCAGCCACGTCTTGAGCAGGCGGCTGCCCATGCCCGTCATGCAGGTGTCCAGCAGCGAAAAGAGCGTGGGCGAGTCTTCGCCGCGCAGCGTGCGCGTCAGTTCCAGATTGCGGCGCGTGGCCAGGGGCAGGGCGATCAGTTCGTCGCTCTGCTGCACGCTCACGCCGTGCACATGGGTGAGCGAGCGGCCCTGCGTGTGCTCGGCATAGGCCAGCAGCGCCGCCGCGGCGGCATGCGCCTGGGCGAGGTTCTGCGCGCTCCAGGCCGCGAGGCTGGCGGCGTTCAACTGCTCCAGGAGCTTGCGCTCGCCCAAGGCGGCATCGAACTGCCAGTCGGGCCGCAGGCTCAACGGGCAGGCGAACGTGCCGCTCTGGCGCAGCGCCTTGAGTTGCTCTTCGAAGCGCTCGGTCACCCCGGCGCTGTAGATCACTTCGCTGGGGCCGATGCGGGCGATCCATGCGCCGACCTCGTCGTGCATGCATTCGGCCAGGTGGACCAAGCCCTGCGTCACGCTCAGCCACGCCAGGCCGCAACGCGCGCGCGGGCCCTGGTGGATCGACAGCAGCAGCGATTCCGCCTTGTCGGACAGCAGTTCGCTGTCGGTCAGCGTGCCGGGCGTGACCACGCGCACCACCTTGCGCTCCACCGGCCCCTTGGACGCCCCCACTTCGCCCACCTGCTCGCAGATCGCGACCGATTCGCCCATCTTGATGAGCCGGCCCAGGTAGTTCTCCAGCGCATGGAACGGCACCCCGGCCATCACCACCGGCTGCCCGCCGGACTGCCCGCGCTGCGTGAGCGTGATGTCCAGCAACCGCGCGGCCTTCTCGGCATCGGCGAAAAACACCTCGTAGAAATCGCCCATGCGGTAGAAAACTAGCGTGTCGGGGTATGCCGCCTTGAGGGCCAGGTACTGCTGCATCATGGGGGTATGCCCGGCGAAGGCTTGGCCCTCCTCTGTGTTTTCGGATTTATCTAATTTTTTCAACAGCTTAGCCAATCTTCTGTTTATCTTTTACTACCATGCGCCTTCACTTGCCGTCGTCTTACTCGCACTTCAGGGGTGCGTATAGGGGACTAAAGCATGTCTTTGCTGCTTCTGTCATATGTCTCAGTCCCCCTTCGAGATGAAATCAAGAAAACTTAATTTTATCAATAGCTTATGGAAGAAGATGAGTCCCCCTCTGGCCGCCGTCCAAGTGCAAGGATGGTCCTCACGCGCGCCATCGTGCTGCGACTGCGCCGTGACGAACGCCCGACCGGGGTAGACGCAAACGGGAAGCCTATTTTCGAGGCAAATCCGGATGGCAAGGACTACATCGTATGGGACGAGGCGCGCACTGCGCCTCCGGGCTTCGGAGTCCGTGTCTCCCGAAAGAAAACCTACGTCCTGCGTCGCAAGGTGGGTGGCCGCTCCTTCATGCCGGTCGTCGGCAACGTGGCGGACTTCAACGACATCGAGGACGCGCGTGCAAAGGCCGCCGTGCTGGCGCGCGAAGTCGTTGAGACCCGCGCCAATCCCAATGAAACGGCGCGCAAGGCCGAGAAGGCGGAACTGACGCTCCGGCGGGCCTTCGAGCGCTATCGCAGCTTCCTCGCGACCCGCGTGAATCGCAAGGCCTCGGATGAAAGCCTTCGCGTCCATGACCGCGTGGTCGGCAAGTTCAACGCCCTTGGATGGCTGGATCGAAAGATTCGCGAACTCGACCCGGATGAGGTCGTCACCAAGTTCGGCGAGGGCATGGACAAGCCTTCAGCCAACGAGCAGATGTACCGGTGGGCATCCACAGCGGTCAACAAATGCCTGTCCGATGACATTTTGGGGGCGAAGGTCAAGGGTCAGCAAGTTCCCGAAGGGGCGAACCCTTTCGAAGTGCTCACGCGGCGGCAATTGTTCCGCTCGCCGGCGACCCTGACCCGGGAACGGCAAGCGAATGGGGCACGCACGCCGCTCGGGCCGTCGACCACGCTCGGCACGTTCCTGGAGGCGGCCTGGAGCAAAAAGGACATCAATGACGGCGCCACTGGAGTGCACTACCTGATCCTGATGCTGCTATGGGGCTGCCGCGCGTCGGAGCACGCGGCCTGCCGTTGGGGCGAGCTCCTGTCTATGCATGGGGAGTCGGGGGCGGCGCTGGCGAACACCTCGCATGTCTGGCTGCGCGATGACGGCGAGTACGGTCCCTACGTGTTGTTCCACGACACGAAGAACCACTGTGACCACCGTTTGCCGATCGCGCCCATGGCGCTGAACCTGCTGCGGCAGCGACAGAGGCTGGCGGCCGAGGAGGTGGCCCGTCGCGGCTTCAACGCGAAATCGCGGCCGTTCGTCTTCCCGGCGCGCAGCCGGTTCTCATCGACGGGGCACTACATGGATGCCACCGATCTACTGGGGCGCATCCGTGACGAGGCGGGCATTGCCCGCCTGACCCGCCATGACCTCAGGCGCTCGTTTGGCTCGGTGATGCGAAGCCTTGGGGTGGACGAGGGCATCAAGAGCCGTTTCTTCAATCACGGGAGCACGAATGTCACGGCCATCTACACGGCCGCTGAATGGGCGCTGCTGCGACGGGAGATGGAGCGCATCGAGCAGGCCATCCTGGTGACTGCGCCGAACGTTTTCAATGCGCTGAAGCCGCCGGAGTGGTCACCGCTGGCGGCGCCGGATCCGCATGAGTGCAAGCCCGCCAAGCCTCGGTCCGGTCGTCCTCGCAAGGACGCGGAGGCCGATGCGGGTTCCGCGCGATGACAGTGCAGCCTCACTGTTGCTTGGATTTTCATTCGACTTGAACTTGAAGCCGGTGGGGTCTCTACACGGCTCCAGGGCTCGCATGTTCAACGGGATTTAGCCGCAGCATGCTCAGGGTGGCTTTGAACGTGGCCCTGTAGCATTGGTCATGAGTCATTCATGCTCAGCAGCGAGCAGTTTACGATAGCAGGCAATCAAGAAGGGATCATGTTCCATGGCTGCAGTCAGCGCGCAAACGAGACAAACTCTGACGGTCATTTCTGCTCTGACGGCCATTTCTGGTCTTATTCGGGGGAACTTAATGAGCAAGGCCTCTGCTGATTTGGCGAGGCTAATCGGAGACCTCGGACCTCAGGAGTTTGTCCTGGCCTCTCATGGCATCCGGAGTCTGATCGAGGGGTTTCACAAGCAGCGTCGCCGCGACCTACTTGTAGAACTGGACCGTCGTCTCGGGAATGTAGCATCTCCCCCAAGGTAAGCGACGGCTTTACCGTCAGAAGTCCTATGTCGCCCACTGCGACTGGGCACTTGCTGAGTGATCGCGCCGGCGTGATGTTGCAATAATTGGCGAACAACCACATCTTTACTCAAAAGTCAGAAATATAGGCGACAGATGGGTGTCTGAAGAATGACCTGATGAGTGCAGGATCTTCAGCCACCGACTGCAACTGCGCATCCACACGCTCCTTGAGCTTGTCTCCCTTTCGCAATGGACTGCGCGCCACCCCTGTGCGCTTGGCGTGGCTCCATACCAGCTCATCTGGATTGAGGTCTGGCGCATAGCCGGGCAGGAAGTGCAACGTCGATGCGCCCGCCGTGCTTGCCACGTATTGCTTGACGAGGGCCTTCTTGTGAGCCGGCAAGCCATCGACGACCAAGTGCACGGGTTTCTCACGCTCGGCCATCATGTTCTTGAGCAGTTGCACGAACAACTCGCCTGTAAGCGCTCCCTGGTAGGTCTCAAACCAGAACGCCCCTTTGGAGTTGACGGCTGAGGCCGCCGAGATCGACTGGCGCTGGCCCGGGCGCTCCACGACCGGGGTCTGGCCCTTGGCTCCCCAGGTCTTGCCATGCACGGCATCAGCGCGAAAGCCCGACGTGGGTTTTTGCCGTTGACCCAGCGAAAAACCTGGCGCTCCTGCACGGGTGTGAGGCTGCGCGGGCGGCCTGTGCCTTTGGTCGAGCGCAGCGGCTTTGCACTTGTAGGCCCAGCCCCTGTGCATGCCCAAGGAAGCCGCCACCGCTGCTGGCGACTCTCCTTCGCGCATGCGCTGTACGGCCAGCATGCGCATTTCTTCCAACACATTGTGGGCCAGGGTGCGTCCGTCTCGTTTCATGCTTTCAATGAAAGCACCGATGGCCGCACTGCGCAAGAGCGTGTTCTCTAAGTTACTGACTTATGAGTAAACCACCCGAGAATAGAAACGCTGTGGGTGTTTTTGCACCACTGCCAGGTCGATGCCGTCGAGTAGCCAATGAAGTTGCTCGACCGTCAGGCTGGGCACTGTCGCCACATCCGGCCAGATGAAGCGGTCTTGCTCGAGCCGCTTCATCAACAGCCAGAAGCCGTTGCGCTGCCAGCCCAGAATCTTGATGCGGTCGCGTCGCTTATTGCGAAATACGTAAACGGCCTGGGCGAACGGGTCCATGCCGAGCGCCTGCTCGACCACAATTGCCAGACCATTGAGACCGACACGAAAGTCGATGGCATCGCGATGCAGGTAGACCTTCAGGTCCGGGT
>NZ_BQXQ01000001.1 GCF_030159055.1 Acidovorax sp. SUPP3334 | reverse complement strand
GAGCAAGGCCCATGCCCGAATGGCCGTTTTCACCTGGATTGAAGGCTGGTACAACCCTCGGCGCCGACATAGCGGCCTGGGCTACCTCTCACCCCTGAACTTTGAAAGGAGCAACGAAGCCTTGTTTGATGTTGTCGACGAGGCCGTCGTGCATGTCGATACAACACCCAAAACGGTTTGAGAATCAAACCAGTATCCGTCCACGAAAGTGGGTCAACTCCAGTTCGATTGGTTTATTCGGTCTAGCTTCGCAACAAGGTCTTCTGTTCTCAAATGGGTATAGCGCTTCAGCATCTGCATAGATTTGTGGCCGCTGATAGCAGATACCTCTTGATCACTGAAACCATACTCAACAAGGCGGCTTACAGCCTCGTGGCGAAGATCGTGGAAGTGGAAGTTGTGGAACCCTTCCTTTGCCAGAATTTGGCGCCAAACACGATCATATTGCCACGGCCTCCGTTTGCCATCGCGGCCAGGCTCGCCGAAAAAGATAAGGCGCGTATCGTCAGGGCGCACGGGGTTAGAAATTGCCTCTAACATCACCTCGGTAGCCCGGCGACTGAGAGGTACGGTTCTTGATTCGCCGTTCTTAGTGTCAAGAAGCCTTGCGATGCGGCGCTCCATATCCACATGCTCCAGCTTTAATGAAGTTATTTCGGATCGACGCATGCCCGTCTCAATGGCCAATTCCACAATCCACTTCAACATGGGATTACTGTGCGCGGCCACTGCAGCTAGCAGTCTTGCCTCTTCACCATCATCCAAGCGCCGGTCACGGGCCGCACCTGGTGCGGGTTTACGAACCAGGCGCACCGGGTTGTAAACGAGTCCTACGCCCCATTCACGCATAGCCACGGTGTACAAATGGCCCAGCAGCGCCAAGTCAAGCCGCACTGTGTTGGCGGCCTTGCCGTCGACCAAACGCTGATCACGAAACTTGGCCACTAGGTCGGGTGACACAGCGCTCATGGAATACGCACCAAAAAACTTCTTCAGAGCGGCAGTATGTGATCGCTCACCGAGCTGGGTGCAATGCTTCTTGGTCGGTGTAACTTCGGTTGCGTAACGCTCCAGCGCCTGGGCCAAGGTCATGCGATCAGCGGACTGTCGGCGGATGTACAGGCCGCGCACCATTTCGTCCTCAGTCGTTCGCGCCCAGTCGTCAGCGTCCCGTTTGACGCGAAAAGTCTTGATGGTGGGAGGAAAGCCACGCTTGCGGATGATGGCTTTCCAGGTGCCAGAGGGGGTTTTGATAATGCTTGCCATGAGGTGCCTTCGGTTCACTGTACCGAAACTGTTACCTCAGGGGCTATGGTGAATAGCCTTGCCTACAACAGCGCAAGCCGTAAGCTGTTGATTCCATTAGAAATTAAATGGTAGGGCGTGAGTGACTTGAACACTCGACCAAAGGATTATGAGTCCTCTGCTCTAACCAACTGAGCTAACGCCCCGAGCCAACAATTGTATGTGCTTACTTGCGGTGGCTTAGGGCATTGGTCACCAGTTTCGATGTGATGTCCACGATCTGGATCATCCTGTCATAAGGCATTCTTGTGGGCCCAATGACGCCAAGTGTCCCGACGACCTGACCATCGACTTCATACGGAGCAGTGACCACCGAAAGCTCTTCGAATGGCACTATGTGGCTCTCTCCTCCTATGAAAATTCGAACTCCATCGGCCCGATTGGACACATCGAGCAGCCGCAGTATTTGCGTTTTCTGCTCAAAAAGGTCAAAGGCCCGCCGGAGATTCCCCATGTCATTGGAAAAATCGCTTACAGCAAGCAGATTGCGCTCACCAGAGATCACCACATCATCCTGCGACTGCGCCATAGCTTCTGATCCAACGTTGACCGCAGCCTGCATCAGTGACCCGATTTCCTCCCGAAGCTGATCTACCTCGGTTTTCAAGCGTTCACGCACTTGCTCCATGTCCATTCCGGAGTAGTGAATGTTCAGGAAGTTTGCAGCCTCCGCCAAGTGGGACTGTGAATGGTCCACATCCGTAAAGATCACCCGATTCTGCACATCTCCTTCCGGCGAAACGATGATGACCAACAGCCTTTTTTCAGACAATCTTAAAAATTCGATATGCCTGAATACCGAAGCACGCCGAGGCGTCATGACTACGCCTACAAACTGTGAGAGGCTTGACAGCAGGTGCGCAGCGTTTGCAATCACTTTCTGTGGTTGCTCAGCGGCAAGCTGCGGGGAATAAAGCTGCTCTCGCTGCACCGTCAACATGGTGTCTACAAACAGGCGATAACCCTTTGCAGTAGGGATTCGTCCAGCAGAAGTGTGAGGACTGGCGATCAGCCCAATCTCTTCCAAGTCCGCCATCACGTTGCGTATGGTGGCAGGGGAAAGATCGAGACCTGACGCGCGTGAAAGCGTACGCGAGCCGACAGGTTGCCCATCGGCGATATAGCGCTCTACGAGCGCCTTGAGCAACAACTTGGCACGGTCATCCAGCATTGAATCATTTTAATGATCTAATTTCCTAATGAAGCTCAGGTTCAAACGGGTTGCTCTTTTTGGCAAATATCAGCCACACATCTCGAGCGTCGTCTCGGAAGGCTCACGCAATGCCGTGCGCGAGGTTGCACAGTTCCTTGCGGATGAAGGCTGTGAACTCGTCCTGGAACAGGATACCGCCAAGAACACTGGTATCTCTGACTACCCGATGATGGAAGTAGAGCAAATCGGGGAGGAGTGCGACCTGGGTATGGTGATCGGAGGAGACGGCACCATGCTCGGGGTGGGCCGGCAGCTAGCCCCCCACCGAACGCCGCTGATCGGCATCAATCAAGGCCGGCTCGGCTTCATCACCGATATTCCTTTGGATGAGCACGCCTCTGCATTGAAACCTATGCTCCATGGGGAATATGAAGAGGATCTCAGACCCCTGATGCATGCCTGTGTGATGCGGCAAGACATATGCGTCTTTGAGGCACTGGCGCTCAACGATGTGGTGGTGAATCGCGGCTCTACTTCTGGAATGGTTGAACTACGAGTGGAAGTGGGCGGGCATTTCGTGTCCAACCAGCGGGCGGACGGGCTCATCATTGCGTCTCCCACCGGATCTACTGCCTATGCGCTGTCAGCCGGAGGCCCCATGTTGCACCCGGCGATCCCAGGATGGGTCATGGTTCCAATCGCACCTCACACACTCTCCAACCGCCCCATCGTGCTACCAGACACCGAGGTTGTAGTCACGGTCGTTGGAGGCCGTGACGTGAGCGCAAATTTTGATATGCAGTCGCTTGCGGCGCTGCAGCATGGAGATCGGATCGTCGTGCGACGATCGCAACACTGTGTGCGCTTCTTGCACCCTCGTGGCTGGAATTACTTTGCGACCTTGCGCAAAAAACTACGCTGGAACGAAGGAGGCTCATAGATGGCGCTGAAACGGATCGCATTGCGCGATTTCGTGATCGTGGACAGGTTGGAGTTGGATCTGCAAAAAGGATTTACCGTTCTAACGGGAGAGACTGGCGCAGGGAAATCAATTCTGATCGACGCATTGCAGATGCTTCTCGGCGCGAGAGCAGATTCAGGAGTCATCCGTGAAGGGGCAGAGCACACGGATATTTGTGCAGAATTTGATTGCCCGTTCAGTTTGACGAGTTGGTTGGAAGATGCCGGCATTCCGCAAGAAGACGGGCTGCTCCTTCGCCGCACCATTGATCGGCAAGGAAAAAGCCGGGCATGGATGAATGGCATTCCAGCGACGGCAACACAGATGCGAACTGTCGGAGGGCACTTGTTGGACATCCACGGTCAACACGCCTGGCAAAGTCTGATGCGTCAAGAAGCGGTCCGAAGCCTTTTGGATGCTTATGGAGGCGTCGACACCGCAACGTTGGAGCCTCTTTGGAGCCGCTGGCGGGATGACCGCAAGGCATTGGCCCAAGCAGAGGCTACCCAACACACGCTTCAGCAGGAGCGCGAGCGACTGCAGTGGCAAATTAACGAGGTCCAGAAGCTTGGACCCGGGCCCAATGAATGGGATGAGCTGAACACGCAGCACAGTCGCATCTCCCACGCACAAGCACTGCTAGACAGTGCCCAGAAAGCCCTGACAACGCTTGAAAGCGAAGATTCTGGCGCACTGGGTCAGCTGAGTCTTGCATGCCATCTATTGCAAGCGCAGCAACACCTGGACCCCGAGTTTCAATCTGTGGCGGAAGTACTTCAATCGTGTCTGGATCAAGCTGCTGACGCAGCGCACTCTTTGCAAAGCTATCTTCGGCACATTGAATTGGATCCCGATCGGCTGCTGGAATTGGACTCTCGCATGGCGCTGTGGGTTTCGTTGTCGCGCAAATACAAGCGCGCACCCGAAGATTTGGCGATGTTGCTGCAAGGGTGGAGGACAGAACTGGCAAAGCTGGATACAGCTGCAGATTTGGAATCCCTGGGCGAAGCAGAACGTGCAAGCGCCGCGGCCTATTCAAAAGCAGCGCTGGTTGTATCACGCAAGCGCGCCAAGTCAGCGCCGCTGCTTGCCCAATCGATCACTCAAGCCATGCAAGGACTTGGCATGGTCGGCGGACGATTTGAAGTACTTTTAGAAACGACACAAGAACCTGGCATGCATGGAGTCGACAGTGTCTCTTTTCTGGTTGCGGGGCACCCCGGTGCGACGCCTCGACCAGTGGGAAAGGTCGCTTCAGGCGGAGAGTTGTCACGCATCTCGTTGGCGATCTCGGTTACCACCAGTCAGCTAGGACAAGCTCCTACTCTGATTTTTGATGAGGTTGATTCAGGAGTGGGAGGCTCTGTGGCCGAAACCGTCGGGAGACTGATGCAACAATTAGGTCGCGACCGGCAAGTGCTGGCGGTCACTCACCTTCCGCAGGTCGCTGCCTGCGCAGACCATCACCTGATCGTGGCGAAGACGACTCAAGGCGACAACACCACCAGCCATGTGGTCGCGGCCAAGGGAGACAAACGGGTGGCAGAGATGGCACGGATGCTCGGCGGCGAACGTCAATCGCGTGCGACCATGGCACACGCTCGGGAAATGCTCAACGGCAGCAAATCCCTGCTTGGCAAGGCATAAGTCATGGCACTCGAAGTCGTATTGATCACAGGCATGGCGGGATCCGGAAAATCCGTGGCTTTGCATGCATTGGAAGATGCAGGCTACTACTGTGTCGACAACCTTCCCCCTGAATTGCTCGCAGCATTTGTAGCCCTTGAGCACCAGCATCACGGAAACCGAATTGCCATTGCCATGGACGTTCGCAGCGCGACAGCCTTGCCACTGGTGCCTCAGCAGTTGCAACGGTTGCGGAGCGAAGGGGTGGTGGTCCATTCGTTATTCTTGGACGCCACCACCGATACTTTGATAAGAAGATTTTCGGAAACCCGGCGGCGGCACCCACTCTCCAGGGACGAATGGACAGAAGGCCAGCGTGCCTTGCTGCAAACCATCGAACTTGAAAGAGAGTTGCTAGCCGAGTTGCGTGAGCAATCCCATGTCATTGACACCAGCGCCATCCGAGCCGCCCAATTGCAGGGGTACGTTAAAAGCCTCATGCCAGCTTTGCCAGGCCAACTGACGCTCGTCTTTCAATCCTTTGCATTCAAGCGCGGGGTACCTGTGGACGCGGACTACGTCTTTGACGTGCGCATGCTGCCAAATCCTCATTACGAACCTGCTTTGAAAGCGCTGACAGGCAAGGATCAGCCCGTTATCGATTATTTCCAGCGGCAAGCGGATGTAGAACTCATGCGACAACACATCGCCCAGTTTCTATCGCATTGGCTGGAACCTCTAGCGCTCAATCACCGAAGTTATGTCACCGTTGCCATTGGCTGTACGGGTGGGCAGCACCGCTCAGTTTATCTGGTCGAAAAACTGGCATCGCATTTCAGCCAGCGCTGGACAACACTGCGGCGCCATCGAGAGCTGGACGGGTTGTGAACCATACCCGTTCCGAGACGAGGTCCTGACTGTTCACGACAAACCCTTCAACAATTTTCGAATGGGGGTTGGCAAACCTAGATGCTCCAATTCGGCGGGTTTGAACCACGCCCCTTCTATCGGCGCGTCCCATTCCTTTCTCCAACAGATCTGAACCGGGTGCAGATGCAGATCGCGATGAGTCAGAACATGGAGAAAGGCGTCAGCATCCTGAAATGTGACGGGCCACGATTTCACTCGCTCCTGTAATTCCGCACGCTCGGTGAAAACAGGCAAACAGTGCAAGCCGGCCCAGATTCCGGTTGAGGGCCGCTGCTCCAAAAAAACGCGTCCATCCTCATTCCGAAGCAGCATCAACCACCACGATTCTGCGCGGCGCAAAAGTTTACGGGTGCGCACGGGATAGCGTTCAGGATCACCATCGCGACGTGCCTTGCATTGCAGACTCAGCGGGCAGACCATGCAAGCTGGCTTTTTGGGCGTGCACAAACTCGCACCAAGATCCATCAATCCCTGTGTGTAGCGAGGCATTGCATTGTGAAGATCGCTTTTCGGCAGCAAGCCTTGAGCACGATCCCACAAAAGACGTTCGTTTTTAGAAATCGCCAAGTCTTCGGAAAATCCAAGGACACGTGTCAGCACCCGGCGAACATTCGCATCCAATATAGGCACACGCTCGGAGAAGCAAAAAGAAGTGATCGCGCCTGCCGTTGACCTGCCGATTCCCGGCAGTTGCGAGAGAGCTTCAGCTGTCGGAGGAAAGTAGCCTCCATGTATCTCGACAATCTGCTGCGCACAGCGGTGGAGGTTTCGCGCACGGCTGTAGTATCCGAGCCCGCTCCAAAGAGCCAGAACCTCGCCCTCTGAAGCCGACGCAAGCGACTGCACGTTTGGAAACTTTTCGAGAAATCGCTCGTAATAGCCTAGAACCGTGACCACCTGGGTTTGCTGCAGCATGATCTCTGACAACCAAACCCGATAGGGATCGCGAGTTTGCTGCCAAGGCAAGTGATTCCGACCATGCACTGCCTGCCACCGAACTACGTCGGTGGCAATATCCAACGTTTCACTCATGCCAAGGCGGCTTGCTGGCTAGCCTGTACTTCTTCAGACCGGCGAACTCCAGCGAGCTGCTCGGTCATTGCGTTGAGGCGAGTTTCCATGTGAATCAAGTCTTGCTCAGCCATTTCAATCTCTGCAATGCGCTCGACTAATCCACTCGCCGCTTGTTGAATCCGGTCTACGGCTTCTATGCGCCGAGCAAAACTTCGCTTGCGCTCCCTTAGCTGGGCGTCCAACTGGGCGGTTGCGGACTTGCTCCACAACTCCAGATCATTAGCAATCGATTCGAACACCGTCCGAAGCCGCATACCCAGTGCCCGCACCAATCTTTGGGCGAACTCCGGCTGCGCTAACTTGAGCGCATTGCCCATACTTAAATACTGCAGATGGCGCTGTTCTATTTGCGCAATCTCCTGCATGAACGGTTCCAGTTGAGGGGTCGGCGGCACCTGCAATGAGAATCCAAAATCTGTATTCAGTTGACGAAACGTGCCCCCCAGCATGGCGTGAATTTCAGTGCCCGAGAACTGGGCCTTATCCACGATGCCTCGCAGCCGTTCAAAAGTGTCTGCGTAAATTTTACGAACTCCCAATTTCAAGCCCTTTTGCTGCAACGCATCGGTCAAGTAGCTCAGTTCGGTCTTGAGTGAGCGCGCACCCAACTCATGGAAAATATCGCGCAGCAATTTCAAATGCACCGCTCGCACCGCCTGAATCTTGGCGGTGCTCATTTCAAACTCCTTTTGCTCCTGCTCGATCCGGGTTCGCATGGAGTCGATGACCGATGCATTCTTGCCCCGCAAGCTTCGCAACTCCAACATCTGATCATCCAAATCGCGGCGGCGGATATTGATGACCCGGGAGGTCTCCATTCGCAGGCTCGCGATACCCGCTCCGACGGCCGAACGGAGAATGGATTGGCGCTTTCCCATCACGCCCTGTGCCAGCGCTTCTTCAAGAATTGGCAAACCACTTCGCTCCAACAGCAAGTCGTCGCATTGAATTTTTGCGATCAATCCTTTTTGCGCAGAAACCAGCATGACGTTATCTTGCGAAATGCCCAGCATGTCGGCAGACGTCAAACGCTGGCGCTCAAGTTGTTCCTGAACCTGCTCTGGCGAATTGAGCGTGTCCCACAGTGTGTCGATTTTATTGAGAACGACCAACCGGGCATCAGCGCTTTCAGCCGGCGCAGTCAAATGCTCACGCCAGATCGACAGGTCAGAGCGGGTCACACCGGTATCAGCTCCCAGAATAAAGACCACTGCATGCGCCTGTGGAATCAGATTGATGGTGAGCTCAGGCTCTGCACCTACTGCGTTCAACCCAGGAGTGTCGAGAATCACCAACCCTTGTTTCAACAAAGGATGCGGAATATTGATGATGGCGTGCCGCCACATCGGGACTTCTACGAGTCCGGAAGCATCCAGAACAGGATTTTCTTGCGGCAGATCGTCATGCCAAAACCCGAGCGCTCTCGCTTCTTCTAATGTGACGCGTCGGACTTCCGCCACCTTTTCAAGTGAGTGGGCCAATTGCGCAGCGTCACTGATATCTAGTGGAATCTGAACCCATCGTTCAGGTTTGAGACGCCACTCGGCCAGACCTTGTACATGGAGCCGGGTGTCGATGGGCAATAACCGCAAGCTGACAGGCATGACGGGGTCATAACCCAACTCGGTGGGACACATCGTCGTTCGGCCGGCACTGGCAGGCATGATGCGGCGGCCATAGTCCGCAAAGAAAATGGCATTGATCAGCTCGGACTTACCGCGGGAAAATTCCGCAACGAAGGCCACCATGACTTTGTCGCTGCGAACCTGACTCTCCAGCCGCTGCAGCTTTTCGCCGACAGCAGCGTCCATTAGAGAGTGCGACGTCATCCAATCGGCCAACTGCTTCAGTTGAAGCGCAAATGCGCGGCGCCACGCACCATGCTGGTCGAACTGCTCGTTAAAAGAAGGTCCCACTTTGCTCCCGAATGTCGCTGCACCCCCACGGGCGAGGGCCTGCACAAAATATAGCACCCTACGAACTCATCGAAGCCTGTCACGGGCGGGGGCTTCACCCCTAACTCATCCCTTCTGACAACGCATGCAATAGTAAGTGCTTCGTTGGCCCTGCCGAATCATGCGGATGATTGAGCCACAAGTGCTACATGCTTCGTCCTGCCGTCCATAAACATGGGCCTCCAACTGGAAATGGCCCTCACTGCCATCGGCGCTCGCAAAGTCACGCAGCGTGCTGCCTCCACGTTCTACAGCCCTTGTCAGCACTTGCCGAATCGCTGCATGCAACCGTCGCACACGCTCCAAACCAATGGTTGATGATTTCGCCGTGGGTCGAATTCCCGCCAGGAAAAGCACTTCGGATGCGTAGATGTTTCCAACGCCCACTACTACTTTTCCACCGAGAAGGACCTGTTTTACTGGTGAACGGCTGGCACGCAGGCCCGCGAAAAGGCCGTCGACCGTGAATAGATCTGAAAGAGGCTCGACACCCAGGGTGCTGAGCAGCTTTCTGGCCACGGGATCGTCTTCGCCTTCTGCCCATACCACCGCCCCGAATCGCCGGGGATCACGCAAGCGCAAAGTGCCACCGGTCGTCCTCATTTCAAAGTGATCGTGCAGCCCAATAGCGCCAAGATCATGGCCCAAGCGCAAGCTCCCCGACATGCCGAGGTGCACCAGAAGCAATCCGCTATCCAAATCCAACAAGAGGTACTTACCTCGGCGCCGCACCTGGATGATGGTGCGGCCAATCAAGCGTTCCGGTGGATAGCCGAGAGGCCACCTCAACGGCTTGCCCAGCGCAACGGATTCGATCACTGCCCCTGACAGACCTTTCGCGATGCTGAGTCGCGTGACTTCCACTTCCGGCAACTCAGGCATGCCTGCACGCTCCACAAAGACCTCGGACCATGGATTATTATGGGTCGATGGCGCAATTACATCGAATCTGGACCGTTACCCTGGCGTGCATCATGGTGATGGGAGCTCTCTCCGCACAGGCGCAAAACACGCCGCCCAATCCGCAAGCGGACTCCCGGGAGTCTCAGGAATCCTCCAGCGATGCCACTGCGGCATTGGATGCCGAACTGTTTTACGAAATTCTGTTGGGGGAAATCAGCACCACAGGGGGCGACCCCGGGACGGGCTACTCGCTCATGCTCGAGGCAGCCCGGCGCAGTGGCGACGGTCAGCTCTACCGTCGAGCCATTGAGATTGCGTTGCAATCCCGCTCGGCTGAATATGCACTCGCGGCCGCGAAGGCCTGGAAAGAGGCAAAGCCTCAATCACGAGAGGCCAATCGCTACGTACTGCAAATACTCATTGCACTTAATCGAACCGAAGAGACTTCGAATTTGCTCAAGCAAGAATTGGCGCAGTCACCCGCTCGCGACAGGGCGATGACGCTGCAGGCCATACCCCAGCTTTACGGGAGAGCGAGTAACAAGGCCATGGCAAGCAAAGTGGTCGAGCAGGCGCTGGCCGACCAACTCGTCAATCCAGCATCTGCACCCTTGGCTTGGATCACCGTGGGCCGAATGCGCCTGGCTGCTGGCGACAAAAAAGGCGGTTTGGAGGCCGTGCGCCAGGCGCAAACATTGGAAGCGCCTGCCGAAGCAGTGGCCCTGCTGGCCTTGCAGCTGCTCGAAGCCGGTGAGACGGAAGCCGAACCGTTGGTGGCACGCTATTTGGCCGGCATGCCCAAGCCGGAGATTCGAATGGCGTACGTCAGGGTTCTGCTGGATTCTCAACGCTATGCAGAAGCGTCCAAGCAGGCCGACTTGCTTACGCAAAGTACGCCGGACATGGTGGAAGCTTGGCTGATCCAGGCCACTTTGCATCTGCAGGCAAATCGTCTCGATGAAGCAAAGGCGTCGCTGCTTCAATTCCAAAAACTGCTTGAGTCTTTGCCCGAAAGCGATCCACGCCGGGCGGCGGCGACCAAGGCGTTTTTATTGCACGCGCAAATTGCAGAAAAGCACGGCAATCTGGCTGAGGCCGAAGAATGGCTGGGAAAGGTTGGAAACTCTGCCGAATTGCTGACGGTACAGAGCCGCAGAGCATCCCTGCTGGCCAAACAAGGCAAACTACCCGAGGCCATTGCACTCATTCGTGCCTTGCCAGCCAAGACCGCCCAGGATGAGCGAATGAAGTTGCTCGCCGAGGTCCAACTTCTGCGCGATGCACAACGCTACCGGGAGGCTTACGAAGCACAAGGCAAGGCGGCAGCACTGGCACCCCAGGACAACGAGTTGGCCTACGGCCAAGCCATGTTGGCCGAAAAAGCAGGCCTGTTGGACGAGATGGAAAAACTGCTGCGCGAGATCATTGCCCGCCAGCCAGACTATCACCATGCTTACAACGCCTTGGGGTACTCATTGGCAGAGCGAGATATTCGCCTGCCCGAAGCTAAGCAATTGATTGCGAAAGCTTTGGAATACGCTCCTGGAGATCCCTTCATCATGGACAGCCTGGGATGGGTGGAGTTTCGGCTCGGCAACCGAAAGGAAGCCGTACGCCTGCTGGGCGATGCATTCAAAGCCCAGCCCGATCCAGAAATTGCAGCCCACCTGGGAGAGGCGCTCTGGGCGATGGGAGAGCGTGATCGGGCAGCAGTGGTCTGGAAAGAAGGTTTGCGGCTGAACAAAGACAACGACACGCTGCGACAAACCCTTAAGCGTCTCGGAGCAAACCCTTGATACGACAAATGGCCACGGGCTATCGCCCTGCTTTCGTCAAGACTCACTGGTCCACATGGCGCGCCGTGCTGGCGATAGTGATGACACTTCTTGCGACCGGTTGCGCGCAGCAGGCTCGCGTAAGCCATCAGCAAAGTCCACAAGCGAATGCTTGGAGTGGCCGACTTTCACTCCAAGTCGATGACCCTGCTGCTCAGCCATTGAATGCAGGCTTTGAATTGAGAGGCCAGCCAGCGCAAGGTGAATTGACGCTGCTCAACCCCTTTGGCAATGTCATCGCCAAGCTGATTTGGTCTCCAGGCAGGGCCACATTGACCAACGGCAACGAAACGCGCGAGTCAGACTCATTGGACACACTGGTATTGCAACTCACAGGCAGCACAGTCCCTGTGACTGCCTTGTTCGGCTGGCTTCGCCAGGAGCCTGCAGTGGCCGAGGGATGGGACGCCGATCTGGAAGGAATGGACCGCGGCAGGCTAGTCGCTTATCGCCGCAGCCCACTGCCCCAGGCCACGCTGCGCATTGCACTGGACCGCTGACAGCATGCAATCGCTGCATGACGTGCCAGCGCCGGCCAAGCTCAATTTATTTCTTCACATCACTGGGCGACGGGCTGATGGCTATCACTTGCTGCAGTCGGTATTCATGCTCATTGATTGGTGCGACGTACTGCATTTCGAACGGCGCAGTGATGGGCAGGTCAGCCGGGAAGACCTGTCGCAAGCATTGCCGCCGCAAGACCTTTGTATTCAGGCCGCCACGGCATTGCAGAAGGCGACAGGATGCAACCTGGGAGCGCATATCAGCGTTGAAAAGTGCATACCAGCCCAAGCCGGCATGGGTGGAGGATCTTCGGATGCCGCATCCACCTTGCTGGCGCTCAACAGGCTTTGGGACCTGCACCTGACCCGAACCCAGCTGGAACAAATCGGACTGTCGCTTGGGGCCGACGTGCCCTTTTTTTTACGCGGCAGGAACGCTTGGGTCGAAGGAATTGGTGAGACAATACGCCCGCTTGAGAGAGAGCATGCACTGCCAAGAACACAATTCCTGGTAGTCAAACCAGAAGCGGGATTGGATACGAAATCGATTTTTTCGCACCCTTCTTTAAAACGCGATTCTGGCTATGCTACAATCTTAGGCTTTGCTGCAGCACACTACCGATTCGGAAGTAATGACTTGCAGCCGGTTGCTCAGGCACTGTGTCCCGAAGTGAGTCAGGCCCTCGATTGGCTTGAATCAAAAGGGTTGCAAGGACGAATGACTGGCTCTGGAAGTGCAGTGTTTGCGCAAATGCCACATGCGGTTAACTTGCAAGACGCCCCGGGCGCATGGCAAGTGAGGGCATGTGGAAATCTGATGATTCATCCTCTGGCAGGATGGGCTTCAGACGAAGATTTCGGTTGATTGCTTTCGGCAATTGACCTGTGTAGGGGAGTCGCCAAGCTGGTTAAGGCACCGGATTTTGATTCCGGCATGCGAAGGTTCGAATCCTTCTTCCCCTGCCAAATCCTTTCGCACACGGGCATTTTTTTAGACTGCTGGGTCGCTCATGCAAGCCAATCACCCCGACTTCATGGTTTTCACCGGCAACGCCAATCCTGGGATGGCGGCTGATATTGCCCGGCACCTCGGTACTACGCTCGGTGCAGTGGACGTAGGCCGTTTCTCTGACGGCGAAGTCACCGTCGAAATCAAGCAAAACGTTCGTGCCCGCGATGTATTCGTTGTGCAATCGACCTGCGCGCCGACCAACGAAAACCTCATGGAATTGCTGATCATGGTCGATGCGCTCAAGCGCGCTTCGGCTGAGCGCATCAGCGCGGTGATTCCCTACTTCGGGTATGCCCGACAAGACCGCCGTCCCCGCTCCAGCCGGGTGCCCATCTCCGCCAAGGTAGTGGCCAACATGCTGCAGGCCGTGGGCGTCGCCCGCGTGCTGACGATGGATCTGCATGCAGACCAGATCCAGGGCTTCTTCGACATTCCGGTGGACAACATCTACGCATCGCCCGTCCTGCTGGGTGATCTGCGCCAAAAGCAGTACGACGACCTGATCGTCGTGTCGCCTGACGTGGGCGGCGTGGTTCGTGCCCGCGCGCTGGCCAAGCAACTCAACTGCGATCTGGCCATCATCGACAAGCGCCGGCCCAAGGCCAACGTGTCGGAAGTGATGCATGTGATCGGTGAAATCGACGGCCGTAACTGCGTGATCATGGACGACATGATCGACACCGCCGGCACGCTCGTGAAGGCCGCCGAAGTGCTCAAGGAGCGTGGCGCCAAAAAGGTGTATGCCTATTGCACGCACCCTATTTTTTCGGGCCCGGCCATCGAACGCATCGCCAAAGGCTCCGCGCTCGACGAAGTGGTCGTGACCAACACCATCCCCTTGAGCGAAGCCGCCAAGGGATGCGCCAAGATTCGCCAACTCTCCGTGGCACCGCTGATCGCAGAAACGATCCAGCGCATTGCCAAGGGTGAGTCGGTGATGAGTCTGTTCTCGGACCAGGACAATCTTTTCTGATCTTATTCCGCCCTCGCGCGGATTGGATGCCAAGCCTCCTTCGGGAGGTTTGTTCGTTCGGGAACACAAGCAGACCCGCTGCCAGGTGGCACGTGTCTTTTTCAACAGGGTCTGAGCTGGTCGCGGCCGGCCCTTACAGGAGCTAACTATGAACTTCGTCGCTTTTGAGCGCGCCAAGCAAGGTACGGGTGCGAGCCGCCGTCTGCGCAACACGGGCAAGACGCCCGGCATCGTCTACGGCGGTGCAGCCGAGCCACAACTGATCGAGATCGACCACAACGCTCTGTGGCACGCCCTCAAGAAGGAAGCCTTCCACTCCAGCGTGCTGGACATGGAAGTCGCTGGCACCACCAGCAAAGTGCTGCTGCGTGACGTGCAATACCACCCCTACAAGCAACTCGTGCTGCACATCGATTTCCAGCGCGTGGATGCCAAGACCAAGCTGCACATGAAGGTGCCACTGCACTACAGCGGCGCTGAAGAATCCGACGCCGTGAAGGTGGACAAGTGCCTGGTGAACCCCGTCGTGAACGAACTCGATGTGTCGTGCATGCCTTCCGACCTGCCTGAATTCATCGCTGTGGACCTGTCCAAGCTGAAGAAGGGTTCTTCGCTGAACCTGAAGGACATCAAGCTGCCCCGCGGCGTGAGCGCTGTGATCCGTGGCGGCCAGAACAACCCCGTTCTGGTGTCGGTGACGAACCCTGTGGTCGAAGTGGAAGCGCCTGCTGCCGACGCAGCAGCGCCCGCCGCCGATGCCAAGGCCGGCAAGGGCAAGAAGAAGTAAGCAAGCAAGCAAACAGCACTGTCGTATTCCGACAAGCAAGGGGCAGGCAGCGTTGCCGCTCCTTGCGGGCCGCTTCGGCGGCCTGCTCCCAACGGCCCCTCATGCGGGCCGTTTTTCTTTGGCGCACACGGATAATCGCGGACACCATGATCAAACTGTTTGTGGGCCTGGGCAATCCAGGGCCCGATTACGACGCCACTCGCCACAACGCCGGATTCTGGTGGATCGATGCGCTCGCCCGTGAGCTCAAGACCACGCTGGTGCCCGACCGCAGCTATTACGGTCTGGTGGCCCGCACGAGCGTTCACGGGCAAAGCGTGTGGTTGCTGGAGCCCCAGACGTTCATGAACCTCTCGGGCAAATCGGTGGCAACGCTGGCGCGGTTTTTCAAGATCCAGCCGGATGAGATCCTGGTGGCGCATGACGAACTGGACATCGCTCCAGGCCAGGTGAAACTCAAGCGCGGCGGCAGCCATGCCGGCCACAACGGGTTGCGCGACATCCATGCGCAATTGGGGTCTGCGGACTACTGGCGCCTTCGCATCGGCATCGGCCACCCGGGCATCAAGGCGGAAGTGGCGAACTGGGTGCTCAAAAAGCCCTCCCCCGACCATCGCACGCTGATCGAAGACAGCATCGCCCATTCCCTGAAAGCCCATCCGGCCATGCTGGCAGGCGATATGGAAAAGGCCACGCTGCTGGTGCACACGACCAAGCCTCCACGGCCCAAGCCACCCCGACCCGAAGGCATTTAGCTATTATTTTTATAGCTAACAATGCTTACTGAATAAGCGCTGGTGGCATCCAGCGCCTGGACTATCCGGCCGAACCCTGTGCAGGCGCCTGCAGGCGTTCGTACTTCTGAAAGAGGGTTTCCCGGCTCTCGACGTGTTGCGGGTTGACCGGAATGCACGCCACGGGGCAGATCTGCACGCATTGCGGCTCATCGAAATGGCCCACGCATTCGGTGCACTTGGCGGGATCGATTTCGTAGATGGCCTCGCCCAGGTAGATGGCCTGATTGGGGCACTCGGGCTCGCACACATCGCAGTTGATGCACTCGTCGGTGATCATCAGCGCCATGGCTGTCTCCCTGCGAGGGCCTGGAGGATGCGGAGTGCGGAAGTCATCGGGCGATTATCCCTGCGGCGGCATGCCCCTGGCGCAGGCGGGGCGGCGATGTGCTGCGCGCCGATCACTTAGACGCCCCTCCCGCACGGCGGCGCCAAGCCATCGGCCCACCGAACACACGCGACAGGCACGGCGCCCGGGCGCTGGCCTTGGCCGGCCATTTGCCGCTATGCTGCCATTCACGCCGCCCTGCCCCTTCCGGCAGCCCGGACGCCCCTGGCGCCCTTCAGAACCACCCCATGGGACCCTTCCTCCTCAAACGATTGCTCACGCTCGTCGCCACGCTGGCCGGTGCGTCGGTGGTCGTGTTCGTGGTGCTGGAGATCCTGCCCGGCAATGCGGCGCAGATGCTGATGGGGCCGGATGCCTCGCCCGAGGCCGTGGCCGCCCTGGCGGCGAAGCTGGGGCTGGACCAGCCCGCACTGCAGCGCTACGGCCACTGGGTGGGCGGGCTGCTGACGGGTCAATTGGGCGACAGCTACGCCTACGGCACGCCGGTGCGGGACCTGGTACTGGAGCGGCTGGCGCTCACCGTGCCGCTGGCGCTGATGGCCATGGCCATCACCACCGTGCTGGCGCTGCTGGCGGGTGTGTACGCGGCATCGCGCCACAACCGCTGGGGCGATGTGGGCGTGATGGGGCTGGCGCAGATCGGCATCGCCATTCCGAATTTCTGGTTCGCCATTTTGCTGATCCTGCTGTTTTCGGTGAAGCTGCAGTGGTTCTCGGCGGGCGGATTTCCGGGCTGGACCGAGGAGAGCGGCGGCAGCCCGCTCGAGGCGCTCAAGGCACTGCTGCTGCCGGCAATTTCGCTGGCCGTGGTGCAGGCGGCGATCCTGGCGCGCATCACGCGTTCGTCGGTGCTGGAGGTGCTGCGCGAGGACTTCGTGCGCACGGCGCGCGCCAAGGGCCTGTCGCGGCGCGCGGCGCTCTGGGGCCACGTGCTGCGCAACGCGATGATTCCCGTGGTGACGGTGATGGGCCTGCAGTTCGCCAACCTGCTGGCGGGCACCATCGTGGTGGAGAACGTCTTCTACCTGCCGGGCCTGGGACGCTTGATCTTCCAGTCGATCGCCAACCGCGACCTGATCGTGGTGCGCAACTGCGTGATGCTGCTGGCGGCCATGGTGATCGTCGTGAACTTCGTCGTGGACATTCTTTATGCGGCCATCGATCCGCGCGTGAAAGCCAGCGACCTGTAATGCCCACACCCGCCACACCGTCCTCTCCTGCCATTGCTGCCGCCCCCGCCACCGCGCCCGGCACGGCGCCTTCGGGATGGGCGCGGGCGCTGCGCCACCGCAGCTTCGCCATCGGCGCGGTGCTGTCGCTGCTGCTGGTGCTGGCCGCCCTGGTGTCGTTCGCATGGACGCCCGGCTCGCCCTACGACATGGACATGGAGGCCAAGCTGCTGCCCCCGTCGGCCGCGCACTGGCTGGGCACCGACGCGTTCGGGCGCGACGTGGCTTCGCTGCTGCTGGTGGGTGCCCGCAATTCCATCCTGGTGGGAGTGATCGCGGTGGGCATCGGCCTCACCATCGGCACGGCCCTGGGGCTGCTGGCGGCGGCGCGGCGGGGCTGGGTGGAAGAACTCATCATGCGGATGGCCGACTTCACCTTCGCATTCCCGGCCATTCTCTCGGCCATCATGCTCACGGCCGTGTTCGGGGCGGGGGTGGTCAATTCGATCATCGCCATCGGCATCTTCAACATTCCCACGTTCGCGCGGGTCACGCGGGCATCGGCCAACGCGGTGTGGTCGCGCGAGTTCATTTTGGCGGCGCGCGCCTGCGGCAAGGGCCCCTGGCGCATCACGATCGAGCATGTGCTGCCCAACATTGCCGCGGTGCTGATCGTTCAGGCCACGATCCAGTTCGCGCTGGCGATCCTGGCCGAGGCCGCGCTGTCGTATCTGGGCCTGGGCACGCAGCCGCCGCAGCCTTCCTGGGGCCGCATGCTGAGCGAGGCGCAGACGTTGATGTTCCAGGCGCCGCTGCTGGCCGTGTGGCCGGGCGTGGCGATCGCGCTGGCGGTGCTGGGGCTGAACCTGCTGGGCGACGGCCTGCGCGATCTGCTCGACCCGCGCCTGGCGCGCCAGCGCTGACCGACATGGACCGCACCGTGACGCCCGCCATGCCCCTGCTCGAAGTCTCCGACCTGCACGTGCGGCTGCACACGCACCGCGGCCCGGCCGATGCGGTGCGCGGCGTCGGCTTCACGCTCGAACGCGGCGAAACACTGGGCCTGATCGGCGAATCGGGCTGCGGCAAATCGCTCACCGCGATGGCGCTGATGGGCCTGCTGCCGGACCGCGCCACGACCCGCGGCAGCATTCGCTTCGACGGTGCCGAGATGCTCGGCCAGAGCGAAGCAGCGCTGTGCCGCATTCGCGGGCGCCGGATCGGCATGGTGTTCCAGGAGCCGATGACGGCGCTCAACCCCGTGCACACCATCGGCCGGCAGGTGGCCGAGCCGCTGCGGCGGCACCTGGGGCTGTCCGCCGCCGCCGCACGCACGCAGGCCGTGGCGCTGCTGGAGCGCGTGGGCATTCCCCGTGCGGCGCAGCGATTCGATGCATTTCCGCACCAGTTCTCGGGCGGGCAGCGCCAGCGCATCACCATCGCGATGGCGCTGGCCTGCGGGCCGGACCTGCTGATCGCCGACGAGCCCACCACCGCGCTGGACGTGACGGTGCAGCAGCAGATCCTGGGGCTGATCGGCGAACTGGTGGCCGAGCGCGGCATGGCGTTGATCCTGATCTCGCACGACCTGGGCGTGATCGCGCAGAACGTGGACCGCATGCTGGTGATGTACGGCGGCACGGTGGTCGAGCGCGGCCCGACGGCGGCGGTGTTCTCGGCCATGGCCCACCCGTACACGCGGGGGCTGTTCGCGGCCCGGCCGCGGCTGAATGGGGCATCGGGGAGAGGCGCCGCTGGCACGCGCGTGCGCCTGCCGACCATTGCCGGCACCGTGCCGGAGCTGGTGGACCTGCCGCCGGGCTGCCCCTTCGCGGGCCGCTGCGGCTTCACGGTGCCGGCGTGCTACCCGGCCCTGCCGCCCGCCGTGCCGCTGGGCGACGACCATTCGGCCCGCTGCATTCGGCTGGGCGCGGTGGCCGCCGCAGCGCAGGAGAGCCGGGCATGATCCTGGGAAATACTATCAAAACCATAGCATCAAAGGCAATAAGTACTAGGGCATCGGACCAATTTGACACCGAGGAGCCTCCTCTGCTGCAGGCCACCGGCCTGGTGCGCGAATATGCCCTGCCGCGCGAGCGCCTGTGGTCGCCTCCGCCCACGGTGCGGGCACTCGACGGGGTGAGCTTGTCCATCGCGCCCGGCCGCAGCCTGGGCGTGGTGGGCGAATCCGGCTCGGGCAAATCGACGCTGGCGCGCCTGGTAATGGCGCTGGATGCGCCCACCTCCGGCAGCGTGCACCTGCTGGGGCGCGATCTGCACACGCTGCCCGCAGCCGAGTTGCGGGCAGCGCGCCGCGATTTCCAGATGGTTTTCCAGGACCCCTACGGCTCGCTCGACCCTCGCCAGACGGTCGCACGCATCGTGGCCGAGCCACTGCAGGCGCTGCATGCCACGCCGGATGCGGCGAAGGTGTCGCGCGCCGAACAGCGCGAGCGGGCCGGCGAGGCGCTCGCCCAGGTGGGCCTGCGCACGAGCGATCTGGACAAGTACCCGCACGAATTCTCGGGCGGGCAGCGCCAGCGCATCGCGATCGCCCGCGCCATCGTCACGCGGCCCCGCCTGGTGGTGGCCGACGAGCCGGTGAGCGCGCTCGATGTGTCGGTGCAGGCGCAGGTGCTGAACCTGCTGCAGGACCTGCAGGAAACCTTCGGCATCACCTACCTGCTCATCAGCCACGACCTGGCCGTGGTGAACCACCTGTGCGACGAAGTCGTGGTGCTCTACCAGGGCCGCATCGTGGAGCGTGGCACGCCCGAGGCACTGTTCAGCGAGGCCGAACACCCCTACACCCGCGCGCTGGTGGCCGCCGTGCCGCCCATCGCGCCCCGCCCGGCCCGTGCGGCGGCCGTCCCGCTGCGCGCCGATGGGCAGCGGGTGTAGTAAAAAGCCCCTTGGCCGCTGCCTGCCCGATGCCTTCCGGCCCGCCCCTGGTTTGTTCCTTTCGGAGAATCCGCCCATGCTGAACCGTCGCACCGTCCTCGCCACCGGCGCCCTGGCCACCGTGCCGCTCGCCACGTCCCTGCAGGCACTGGCCCAGGGCAAGAAGGACGCCGTCACCCTCGCCATGACGCTGGAGCCCCCGGGGCTGGACCCGACGGCCGGCGCGGCCTCGTCCATCGGCGAGATCACGCTGTACAACGTGTTCGAGCCGCTCACCAAGATCAATGCGGACGGCAGCGTCTCGCCGCTGCTGGCCGAAAGCTGGGAGGTCTCGCCCGACCTCAAGACCTACACCTTCAAGCTGCGTGCAGGCGTCAAGTTCCACAACGGCGCGCCATTCAACGCGGCGGCCGTGAAGTTCTCGTTCGACCGCGCGGCCGGCGAAAAGAGCACCAACAAGGACAAGCGCACCTTCGCCAACCTCACCACGCAGGCGGTGGACGACCTCACCGTCGTGGTGATCAACAAGGACATCGACCCCGACCTGCTCTTCGTGCTGGGCCAGGCCACCGCGGTGATCGTCGAGCCCGGCAGCGCCGATGCCAATGCGACCAAGCCCGTCGGCACCGGCCCCTACCGGCTCGAATCGTGGAGCAAGGGCGCCTCGGTCACGCTGGCGCGCTGGGACGGCTACCGCACGGCGAACGCCGTGCACATCCGCCGCGCGACCTTCCGCTTCATTTCGGACCCGGCCGCGCAGGTGGCGGCGCTGATGGCGGGCGATGTCGATGCGTTCCCGCGCGTCACGCCGCGCAGCGTGGCGCAGTTCAAGGCGAATCCGCGCTTCCAGGTGATCGTGAGCGGCTCGTGGGCCAAGACCATCCTGGCCATCAACCAGCAGAAAAAGCCGCTGGACGACGTGCGCGTGCGCCGCGCCATCGCCGCCGCCATCGACCGCAAGGCCGTCATCCAGGGGGCGGGCGATGGCCTGGGCGTGCCCATCGGCAGCCACTACGTACCGGGCGCTTTCGGCTACCTGGACACCACGGGCATCAACCCCTTCGACCCCGAAAAGGCGAAGAAACTGCTGGCCGAGGCGGGCGTGAAGACGCCGCTGGAGCTGACCATGACGCTGCCGCCCACGCCCTATGCGCGCCAGGGCGGCGAGGTCATCGCGGCGCAGCTGGCCAAGGTGGGCATCGTCGCCAAGCTGCAGAACGTGGAATGGGCGCAGTGGCTCAGCGGCACGTATGGCAACAAGAACTACGACCTGACCCTCATCTCGCACGTGGAGCCGTTCGACCTGGGCAACTTCGCCAAGCCCGATTACTACTGGGGCTACAACTCGCCCCAATTCAATGCGCTGTACGAGCAGATCAAGAACGCCGCCCGCCCCGCCGACCGTGCACGCCTGCTGGGCGATGCGCAGCGCCTGCTGGCCGAGGATTCCGTGCACGCCTTCCTATACCAGCCGCAGTGGGTGACCGTGGCCAACAAGAACCTGCGCGGCCTGTGGAAGGACATGCCGATCTTCGTGAACGACCTGTCGGCGCTGTCGTGGTCATGAGCGGATCGCCCATACCCGACGCCATGCCCGACGCCACGCCTGCGCTGCACGACCTGCCCGCCCACGCCCTGATCGACGCCTACCGCACCCACCGCCTGTCCCCGGTGGAGGTGACGCAGTCGGTGCTGGACCACATCGCGCGGTGGGAGCCCCACCTGTGCGCCACCTACCTGCTGCGCCCCGAAGCGGCGCTGGAGCAGGCCCGCGCGAGCGAGGCGCGCTGGCTGCGCGGTGCACCGCAGGGCCTGCTGGACGGCGTGCCCGCCACCATCAAGGAAAACATCGCCACCCAGGGCGATCCGACGCCGCTGGGCACGGCGGCCACGGTGCTCACGCCCGCAGCGGCGGATGCGCCGCCGGCCGCGCGCCTGCGCGAGGCCGGCGCCGTGATCGTCGCCAAGACCACCATGCCCGACTACGGCATGCTGTCGTCCGGCCTGTCGAGCTTCCATGCGCTGGCGCGCAACCCGTGGGATCTGTCCAAAGGGCCGGGCGGCTCCAGCGCGGGCGGCGGCGCGGCGGCGGCAGCGGGCTACGGGCCGCTGCACATCGGCACCGACATCGGCGGCTCGCTGCGCCTGCCCGCCAGCTGGTGCGGCATCTTCAGCCTCAAACCCAGCCTGGGCCGCATTCCCATCGATCCGCCCTACACCGGCCGCGCCGCCGGCCCGATGACGCGCACCGTGGCCGATGCCGCGCTGATGATGCAGGTGCTGAGCCAGCCCGATGTGCGCGACAGCATGGGCCTGCCGTTTCAGGACATCGCCTGGCACGATTTCGCCCGGGGGCCCGAGCGGCTGCGCGGCCTGCGCCTGGGACTGCTGCTGGATGCGGGCTGCGGCCTGCCGGTCGATCCCGAAGTGCGCGCCGCCATCGAGCAGGCCGCGCGGTGGTTCGAAGCGGCGGGCGCCCACGTCGAGCCGATGAACCCGTTCATGACGCAGGGCATGCTCGACGGCATGGACCATTTCTGGCGCATGCGCTCCCATACCGATCTGCAGACGCTGCCCGAAGCGCGGCGCGCGCAGGTGCTGCCCTACATCCGTGCCTGGGCCGACAGCGCTGCCGGGTTGTCGGGCACCGCCGTGTTCCACGCCAGCCAGCAGTTCCATGCGACGCGCGTGGTTGCGGTGCAGGCCTGCGGTGCGTTCGACTACGTGCTCTCGCCCGTGGCGCCCATGCCGGCCTTCGCGGCCGAGCTGCCATCGCCCACCAACGACCCGCTGCGCCCGCTGGAGCACATCGGCTTCACGGTGCCGTTCAACATGTCCGAGCAGCCGGCCGCGTCGGTGAACTGCGGATACACGGCCGCAGGGCTGCCGATCGGGCTGCAGATCGCCGGCCCGCGCTTTAACGACCTGGGCGTGCTGCAGGTGGCCCATGCCTTCGAACAGATCCGTGCGCCACAACGGCCCTGGCCCCAGCCCCCCGGGGCGTGAGGAAGGCGCCCTGTTTTCCTTCACCCTCACCCTTCGCTCTCCCGACACCACGGCCCGACCCCGCAAATGGACACCTTTCTCCTGGCGATTCTCATCGCCACCGGCACCTACGCCCTCAATGCCCGCCAGCAGCGCCGGCGCATCGCGCTGCTGGCGCGCCACCTGGCCAATTACCAGATCGAAAAGCTCATGGAGAACCTCACCGAGGGCTACCTGCGTGCACTGGGCGAGAGCGATCCGCAGCGGCGCGACCAGATCTGGAGCCTGCTGACCACCACCGAATCGCAGTTGACCGACCAGTTCAACCGCTTCACCGCCGAGTTCTCGCGCATGGACCCTGCCGTGACCCGCGTGAGCCGCATTCCGGTGGCCGTGCCCTTCGCGCACCAGTTGTTCGCCTCGGCCTCGTTCGACATGCGCAAGGCCCTGCTGGTGCATGCCCAGGGCATCGCCCGCGCCGTGCGCAACGAGATGGGCCGCGAGGCGCGCGACAAGGCATTCACGCTGTCGGCAGAACTGTTCCTGATGCAGCACACCTGCCACTGGTTCTGCAAATCGAAGACCGTGGCCTCCGCCCGCATGATGGCGCGCCACCAGACGCCCTACGACCAGCTCGTGGCCTCGGTGGCGCCCGAAACGCGCAAGGCGTATCTGGCCCTGGTCAACGGCTGAGCGCCCTGCACCCCCACAGCCGCTGATGTCCGTCCCGCCATCGCCTGCGCACCCGTCTCACGAGGCATCCACGGGCCTGGCGCCGCGCGCTGCCTGGGTGATGCTGCTGGCGCTGGTGTCGGGCTTTGCGCTCAGCCAGGCGTTCCGCACGATCACCGCGATCATCGCCACCGGCCTGCGCGCGGAGTTCGGCCTGTCGGCCGCGGCGCTGGGGGCGTTCGCCGGGGCATTCGCTTTCGCGTTCGGCACCATGCAGCTGTTCATGGGCATCGGCATCGATCTGTTCGGCGTGCGGCGCACGCTGCTGGCGGTGTTTCCGCTGGCGGTGGCGGGCGCCCTGCTGTCGGCCATGGCGCCCGGCTACGGCACCGTGCTGCTGGGCCAGATGCTGATCGGCGTGGGCTGCGCGCCGGCTTTTCTGGTGTGCACCGTGTTCATCGCGCGGCACTTTCCGGCCCACCGGTTCGCGGTGGTGTCGGGCGTGGCGATGGGCGTGGGCGGCCTGGGCATGCTGTTCACCGGCACGCCCCTGGCCTGGCTGGTGCAGCAGGCGTCCTGGCGCTGGGGCTTCGGCGTGCTGGCCGGCCTCGCCGCGCTGGCGTGGCTGCTGATCTTCTGGAAGGTGCGCGAGCCCCGGCGGCCCGGGGACGGCGCGCCGCGCGAATCCGTGGGCGCGGCCGTGCGCGGGTTCGGCGCGCTGTTCCTGCTGCCGCACACGGCGGGCATCGTGCTGCTGGCGCTGAACACCTATGCATCGTTCCTGGCGCTGCGCGGGCTGTGGCTGGGGCCGCTGCTGATCGAGCGGCACGGCTTCACGCTGGTGCAAAGCGGCAACGTGGCCGTGGTGGTGTCGCTGGTGTCGCTGTTCAGCCCCGCGCTGTTCGGCCGGCTCGACCCCGGCCCCACGCGGCGCCGCCGCTGGATCGCGGGCTTCACCATGGCGCTGGCGGTGCTGTTCCTGGCCATCGGCTTGCTGCACCAGGTGTGGCTGGACGTGGCCGGCGCCATCGGCGTGGGCCTGCTGTCGGGGTACATGGTGCTGCAGTACGCCGACGTGCGCGCTGCCTACCCCGCAGCGATGACAGGGCGCGCCATGGCCGTGTTCACCATGGCGATGTTTCTCGGCGTGGCGCTGATGCAGTGGCTCACCGGCGTGGCCGCGGCCATGGCGGCGGCGCACGGCGTGGAACCGTACACGGCCGTGATGCTGACGATCGCCGCGCTGCTGGCCGCCGGCGTGCTGGCCTTCCTGCGGCTGCCCGCGCCCTCCCACGCCTGAACCGGTGCGCAGCGCAGCCGCGATGAGGCATATCAGCAAAATCGGCCTCCAGCGCAATTAACACTAGGGCATGTAGCTATCAATTACATAGCAACTACAAAGAGCTGGTGCTGGACCCATCGCCCCGGTACAGCCAGGGCACGTCGAGCAGGCGCTCGCCCAGCAGCCGCAGCGACGCATCGCGCGCCCAGCGCACCGGGCCGGTGGCGTGGAAGATCCGGCCGTTGCGCGTGGAACGCGCCTGCACGCGGGCGTTGCGTTGCCAGCGGTTGAGGGCGTAGCGGCGCAGCCGCAGCGGCACATCGAGGTCGTGCATGGCCAGCGCGCGCTGCAGCTCGGCGGCATCTTCGATCGCCATGCCGGCGCCTTGTGCCAGGTAGGGCCGCATCGGATGGGCCGCATCGCCCAGCAGCGCCACCCGGCCGCGCGCCATGTCGTCGGCGCTGCGCACGGGAGGCCGGTCGCACAGCGGCCACAGCCGCCATCCGCCGCCCGCGTCGGCAACGCCCCGCACCGCCTGCTGCAGCGCGGAGCACGTGCCGCGCAGCGCAGATTCGAGGCCCGTGGCATTGGCTGCGTGGTCCCAGCCTTCCAGGTCCTGGGGTGCCGGGCCCTGCACGATCACCACCAGGTTCTGCAATTCGCCGCGGCGCACGGGGTACTGCACGGCATGCAGCCGGGGGCCCAGCCAGGCGGTCACCTGGCGGGTGCGCAGGACATCGGGCAAGGCTTGTTGCGGCACCAGCGCGCGGTAGGCGAGATGGCCCGTCACGCGCGGCGGCACCGGCCCGAGCAGGCTGCTGCGCGTGCGGCTCCACAGGCCGTCGGCACCGATGAGCGCGTCGCCCTCCACTTCCTTGCCCCGGCTGGTGCGCACGGTGACGACGCCCTCGGCGTCGGTGAAGCGGTCGATGCCGTGGGCGAGCGAAATCTGCGTGTCGGTGTATTTGCCGACGGCCGCCAGCAGCAGCCCGTGCAGATCGGCGCGGTGGATGGTGGCGTAGGCCGCGCCATAGCGCTCGACCGCGGTGGACCCCAGGGGCAGCACGGCCAGTTCGGCGCCGCTCAGTGCACTGCGCACCTGCAGCCGCCCGGGAAACGCCGCCACCGACTGCAGCCGGTGCTGAAGGCCCCAGGCCTGCAGGCGGCGCACGACGTTGGGGCCCAGTTGCACGCCGGCCCCCACCTCGCTGAACGCCTCGGCGCGCTCGTACAGGCGCACGTCGCACCCCGCGCGGGAGGCACCCAATGCCGCCGCCAACCCGCCGATGCCGCCGCCGGCGACCAACACCTGTTGTTTCTGCATGCGGCGATTGTGCCCGCCGCGCCGTGGCGGCCATTCAGTCAGATCAAGGAACGACCCTGCGGCCGGACGGCAGGGTAGTGGCCGGTCAGCAGCGGCGCAGCGCTCTCAAAGCGCGGGCCGTACCGCGCGCTCCAGCACCGTGACAGGTGCGGGGCGCCCGAAGAGATACCCCTGGAACGCATGGCAGCCATGGCGCTGCAGGAACTGCAGCTGCCCGGTGGTTTCCACGCCCTCGGCCACCACATGCAGGTCCAGGCTTTGCGCCAGGGCGAGGATGGTGCGCACGATGGCGGCGTCGTTGGGATCGGTGAGCACGTCGCGCACGAAGCCCTGGTCGATCTTGAGCTGGTTGATCGGCAGGCGCTTGAGGTAGCTGAGCGACGAGTAGCCGGTCCCGAAATCGTCCAGCGAGAAACCCACGCCCTGCGCACGCAGCAGTTCCATGCGGGTGATCACGTCTTCCACATCGGTCAGCAGCAGGCTTTCGGTCAGCTCGATCTTGAAGAGCCGTGGCTGCGCCCCGCTCTCGCGCAGCGCGTGCAGCACCTGGTGCACGAAATCAGGTTGGCGGAACTGGCGCACGCTCACATTCACCGACAGCACGAGCTGCGCGGTGGCCGCGCTCCGGCTCCAGGCCACCAGTTGCTCGCAGCCGCGTTCCAGCACCCACTGCCCCAGTTGCACGATGAGCCCGCTCTGCTCGGCCACCGGAATGAACTCGGCGGGCGACACGATGCCGCGCTGCGGGTGCCGCCAGCGCACCAGCGCTTCGGCCCCGAGCATCTGCCCGCGCCGGTCCACGATGGGCTGGTAATGCAGCACCAACTCGCCTGCCTGCAGGCCGCGGCGCAGTTCGGCCTCCAGCGCGGCCCGCGCACTGACGGCGACCTGCATTTGGGGATCGAAGAACCGCACGGCGTTGCGGCCGGCCGCCTTGGCCTGGTACATCGCCATGTCGGCATGCTTGAGCAGGTCGTCCACGCTGCCGGCGGCTTCACCGAAGAGCGTGAGGCCGATGCTGGGCGTGCTGTGGTGGCTGATGCCATCGAGCAGATACGGCAGGCTCAACGCGCTGCCGATCTTGCGGGCCAGTTGCGAGGCATCCGCGCTGGCAGCCCACGACTCGGCGGGCAGCCCTTCGGCAAGCACCACGAACTCGTCGCCGCCGAAGCGCGCGACGGTATCGGTCTGGCGCACGCAGGCCTGCAACCGCTGCGCCACCTGCACGAGCAGCCGGTCGCCCATGTCGTGGCCCAGCGTGTCGTTCAGGTCCTTGAAGTTGTCCAGGTCGATGAACAGCAGCACGCCGTGCCGCCGCGTGCGGCCGACGGAGACGGTCGCGCGGTAGAGCCGGTCGATCAGCATGCGGCGGTTGGGCAGGCCCGTGAGCGCGTCGAAAAAGGCGAGCCGCTCGATCTCGGCCTCGACCTGCTTGCGGTCCGAGATGCTGCGGCCCACGCCCCGGTAGCCCTGGAAGCTGCCGGCATCGTCGAACACCGGCACGCCGCTGATCGACACCCAGTAGGCCGCGCCGTCCGGCGACAGCCGCTGCAATTCGAGGTCGCGAAACGGCTCGCGCGCATCGAGCAGGCGGCGGTGCGCCTCCCAGTCTTCCGTGGCCATGTTGAGGGCGCCGATCTCCCAGCGGGTGCGCCCCACCACCTCGCCCGGGGCCATGGTCTGCGTGCTGCGCCCGCCCACGAAATGGATGAACCGGTACGAGGTGTCCTGCTCCCAATACCAGTCGGACGACAGATCGCTCAGGCTGCGAAAACGCGCCTCGCTCACCCGCAGTTCCGCCTGCGTGCGGACGTGCTCGGTCACGTCGGTGAAAGTGCGCACCATGCCTCCGTCGGGCAGGGGCGTGGTGTGGACCTCCAGCGTGCGGCCGCTGCGCGTTCGGCGCCAGTACACATCGGGCGGCGGCAATTCGCCACCGCTTTGCACATAGGCCTGGCCCTGCCGGTCGACGAGCCCGGCGCCTTCGCCGAAATCGCCGCGCTCCGTCTGCACGCGCTTGACCTGCATCGGCGTGGGCCGCGCGTCGAACAGGGCGCGCGGCAGGTCCAGCAGCTCCAGCAGGCGGTCGTTGTAGACGGTGATGCGGCCATCGGCGCCCACGGTGTACAGGCCCTGGCTCATGCTGGCCAGCGTGGTCTGCAGCAAGGCCCTCTGCGCCCGCAGCTCTTCGGCCCACGGCAGCGTGGACGCGATGGCGGCGGCGGCATCGGGAAGGGAAGATGGGGCGGCAAAGGATCGGTCCAGCAGCGCAGCGAGGCGCTGCGCCAGTTCCGGAAGGTGGGCGTTGCCAGCGGCGCGCAGCACGTAGTCCCCGGCGCCGTGCCGCAGTGCGCGGGCGGCCAGGGCTTCTTGCGCGGGCTCCAGGCAGAGCATCAGCGGCTGGAGGCGGGCCTGCGCGGTCCAGCCAGGCAGCGACGTGGCGTCGCGGGGCACGCACAGCACCAGAGCGTGGCCGTCGAAAGCGCCGAAGGGCGGTGTGGGACTTTCAGGCACATCCAGCACGTCCAGCACATCCCAATCGGGCCGGTGGCGCGCCAGCCATTCGCGCTCTGCGGGCGCACTCGACGCATGGGCATCGATCCAGCCGATGCGGGCACGGCCCACGCCGGTCGGCAGCGGCAAGGCTGCCGCCGGAGCCAACGGCCGAGCGGGCACCGCGCTCATGCCGCAGTGACCTCGGCGGCGGACTCAGGCAGATCGCCGGGCAGTTGCTGGTCGCGCTCGAACTGCGCCACGATGCTCGGCCGCCCGAACAGGTAGCCCTGAAAGCCTTCGCAACCGTGCAGTTTCAGGAAGGTCAGCTGGCCCGCGGTTTCCACGCCCTCGGCGACCACCTGCAGATCGAGGCTCTTGGCCAGCGCGAGGATGGTGCGCACGATGGCCGCGTCGTTGGGATCGGTGAGCACATCGCGCACGAAGCTCTGGTCGATCTTCACCTGGTCCAGCGGCAGGCGCTTCAAATAGCTGAGCGACGAATAGCCGGTGCCGAAGTCGTCCAGCGAAAAGCCCACGCCCTGCTTTTTGAGCTGGGCCATGCGCTGGATGGCGTCTTCGATGTCGCCCAGCAGAAGGCTTTCCGTCAATTCGAGCTTGAGCCGCTGCGGGTTGGCGCCGGTGCGCTGCAGGGTTTCCAGCACCTCGGCCGCGAAGGCCGGCTGCCGGAACTGCCGCGCGCTCACGTTGACGGCGATGGTCAGGCGTTCGGTCTCGGGATGCCGCGCCCATCGCACGAGTTGCTGGCAGGCCGATTCCAGCACGAAGCGGCCCAGCGGCAGGATGAGGCCGGTCTGCTCGGCCAGCGGAATGAAGTCGGCGGGGCTGATCATGCCGCGCTCGGGGTGGCGCCAACGCACGAGGGCCTCGGCCCCGCACAGCTGCGTGCGGTGGTCCACGATGGGCTGGTAATGCACGGCCAGCTCCTGCCGCGCCAGGCCCTGGCGCAGATCGGCTTCGAGGTGCGAACGCGCATGCACCTGGGCCTGCATCTCGGGATCGAAGAAGCGCTGCGTGTTGCGGCCTTCCGCCTTGGCCTGGTACATGGCCAGATCGGCGCGCTTGAGCAGTTCGTCCACGCTGCGGGTCTGGTCGCCGAACAGCGTGATGCCGATGCTCGGCGTGCTGTAGTGCTGCTGCGTGCCCAGCATGAAAGGCTGGTTGAGCTGCTGCAGCAGCTTGTCGGCCACGTGCTCGGCCTGGGTGGCCGCTTCGGTCAGGTCGACATCGAGGTTCTCCAGCATGACCACGAACTCATCGCCGCCGAAGCGCGCGACGGTGTCTGTCGCTCGCACGCAGGACACCAGGCGCGTGGCCACCTGCGCCAGCAACTGGTCGCCCATGTCGTGGCCCAGCGTGTCGTTCAAATCCTTGAAGTTGTCCAGGTCGATGAACAGCAGCGCACCCAACTGGCCGCTGCGCTGGCAGGCCGCGCTGGCGCGCTGCAGGCGGTCCAGCAGCAGCCGGCGGTTGGGCAGGCCGGTGAGCGCATCGAAGAACGCCAGCAACTCGATCTGCTGCTCGGCCTTTTTGCGGTCGGTGATGTCGCGGCACACGCCCAGCAGCCCGGTGACGTGGCCGTGCAGATCGCGGATGGGCGTCTTGATGGTTTCGAAATACCCCTCGTACCCGTCTTCCTTGAAGGTGAGCGTTTCTTCATACACGAGGGGCTGCCATGCGGCCATGGCCCGCTGGTCGAGCTGGCGCACGCGCTGCGCCTCCACTGCCGGCATGAGTTCGTCGTCGGACAGGCCGATGATGTCGCGCTCGCGCCGCCCGATGAAGCGTTCGAACACGGGGTTGCACGACAGATAGCAGCCGTTGGCATCCTTGAGGAACACCACGTCGGGAATCGCGCTCACCAGGCTGGCCAGCCGGGTGCGCTGCTGTGTGAGTTCGAGCGCCATGCGCTTTTGCTCGGTCAGGTCGAAGGCGAACACCACCACGGCCACGGTGCGGCCATCGGCCGAGATTTCTGGCACCAGCGTGGTGTGCCAGAACTGGGCGCCATGGCTCTTGGGAATGCGGTGCTCGAACACCACGGTCTCACCCCGCAGCGCGCGGTCGAAATGCGGCTGGATGGGCTTCATCAGATCGTCGGGCAGCACATCCGCGATGCGCTGGCCTTGCAGCTCCTCGACGGTGCGCCGCAGCCAGTGCGCCTGGGAGGGGTTGATATAGACGATGCGCAGGTCGCGGTCCAGGCGCGAGACGCCGCCCGGCAGATGGCTCAGCAGGCTGGCCAACTGCACTTCGTGCGCACGGCTCAGGTCCTGCGCTTCGCGCTGCTCGGTGACGTCGGTGAGCACGCCGTCCCAGATCACGCGGCCCTTGTCCAGCGGGCGCGGGGTGGAGCTCATCCGCATCCAGCGCCACTGCCCATCCGCGCGCCGCATGCGGACGACGGCTTCGCCGACTTCCATCGCGCGGTAGGAGGCCTCGTCGGACGCTGCGCAGGCCAGCCGGTCCTCGGGCGCCATCTGCTCGAAGAACAGCGTGGCGTCCTTCACCACGTCTTCGGCGGGAATGCCGTTCAGGCGCTCGATGGCGTCGCCCATGTGCACGAAATGCCATCGGCCGTCCGCTTCGCGCACCCGCTGGTACAGCACGCTGTCGGGCAGGTTACGGCCCAGCAGCTGCAGCCGGCCTTCGCTCTCGCGCAGGCGGGCCTCGGCCTCCCGCACCCGGGAAAACGGCATGCGAATGCCGGCGATGAACACGGCCTGGAACATCAGCGCATAACCCAGCACCCGCAGCGCATGGGCGAAGGTGTCCACGAACAGCGGATGCAGCGGATAGATCAGCATGGAAAATTCAGCCGCCGCCAGCGCCGTGGCCGCGCTGGCCATGATGCGCCGGCGCCCCTTGCCCCGCCCGGCCGGCGCATTGCGGTCCAACCGGTACATCGACCACGCGGCAAACGCCAGGATGGCGCCCAGCAGCCCGTTCGCCACCATCGTGACCGGATCGTCATGGGCCAGGGCAAGCTGCTCGGGCAGGCCGCTGGAAGCGGACCACACCAATACCAGAGACACCCCCGCGGACCCGACCGCCCAGGCCCGGCCCGGGCCACGCGCAGACACCCTCAGGGCGAACAGCAGCAAAGTCAGCGCTTCGGCCGCACGGGCCAGCCAACCGAAATAGGCAGAGACGTCCTCTCGCGCCAGGAAACCCATGTTCTCCATCTGGTGGAGCAAGACCGAGTGCAGGAAATTGCAGACCGCCGCCGTGGCCAGCCCGGCCACCAGCACGTTGGCGCGGCCCTGCTGGCTGTCGTCGAGCATGTGCAGCGACACCGCCACGGCCAGCAGGCCGATCAGCACCACCACCATGTCGAGAAAAGGCTCCAGGCCATGCAGCCCTTGCAACCCCGGCCCCAGCAGCTGGACCACGGGCACCAGCAGCAACGCCAACACCGCCACCACCAGCATGAGCGTGACTGCGGGCGCTTCCGACAAAAGCGCCCGCACGATGGCTCGTGTGACCGGGCGTTGGGATGGGAACGTCATGGCGGCGGGGTACCTCTGCGCGACTTACCTGAACATATCGTCACAAGTGTATCGGGCCGCCGCTCCGGTGTCCGCATGACCCCTTGCTCAAGCGCTCAACAGTTGACGCAGCACGTACGGAAGAATGCCGCCAGCGCGGTAATAGTCCACCTCGATCGGCGTATCGATGCGCAGCGTGACGGTGACCTGCTGGCGTGAGCCGTCGGCCCGTTGGATCGTCAAAAGCGCATCGCTTTGCGGTGTCAGTGCCGGGTCGGGAACCACGTCGATGGTCTCCTTGCCGGTCAGCCCCAATGATTCCCAGGAGTCGCCCGACTTGAACTGCAGCGGCAGAACGCCCATGCCCACCAGGTTGGAGCGATGGATGCGCTCGAAGCTCTTGGCCACCACGGCCTTGATGCCCAGCAATTGCGTGCCCTTGGCGGCCCAGTCGCGGCTGGAGCCCGTGCCATATTCCTCGCCCGCGAAGATCACGGTGGGCGTGTCTTCGGCGATGTACTTCATGGCAGCATCGAAGATGAACATCTTCGTGCCCTGCAGCGGCCCGTCGTTCTGGAACAAGGTCACCCCGCCCTCTTCGCGCGATCCGTCCGCAGTGGCGGGAATCATCAGGTTCTTGATGCGCACGTTGGCGAAGGTGCCGCGCATCATCACGTCGTGGTTGCCACGGCGCGCGCCATAGCTGTTGAAGTCCTGCTTCATCACGCCGTTGTGCAGCAGCCACTGCCCTGCCGGCGAAGTCTCCTTGATGGAGCCAGCGGGCGAAATGTGGTCGGTGGTGATCGAGTCGCCGAAAAGCGCCATGATCCGCGCGCCCACCACCGCCTCGGATACCTTGGAACCATCGGCACCGTCGGGCCGCGCCTGCGCTTGCAAGGTGAACTTCGCGAAGAACGGCGGCTCGGCGATGTAGGTGCTGGCGGGCCAGTTGTAGGTATCGCCCGTCACGCCCTTGATGTTGTTCCACAGCGCGCCTGGATCGGTCTTGACCTTGCCGTAGTTGTCGCGGAACGCCTTGCCGTTCATGGCGAAGCGCATCAGCGCGTTGATTTCATCGCTGGTCGGCCAGATGTCGCCCAGGTACACGTCGCGCCCGCCTTTGCCCTTGCCCACGGGCTGCGTCATCAGATCGCGCATCACCGTCCCGGCGATGGCGTAGGCCACGACCAGCGGCGGGCTGGCCAGGAAGTTGGCCTTGATGTTGGGGTGGATGCGCGCCTCGAAATTGCGGTTGCCCGACAGCACGGCGGCACAGACCAGATCGTTGCTGGTGATGGCCTCGTTCAGTTCGGGCGCCAGATCGCCGGCGTTGCCGATGCAGGTCGTACACCCGTAGCCGGCCAGCGCGAACCCCAGCTTTTCAAGGTACGGCAGCAAGCCGGTTTCCGTCAGGTATTCGGTCACGATGCGCGAGCCCGGAGCGAGCGAGGTCTTGATGTGCGGCTGCACCTTCAGTCCGGCCTCCACCGCTTTCTTGGCCAGCAGCCCGGCCGCCAGCAGCACGCTCGGATTGGACGTGTTGGTGCAGCTGGTGATGGCCGCAATCAGCACATCGCCGTTGCCGATGGTGGGGTCCGACCCCTTGGAAGGCAGGCGCACGACCGCGTCCGCATGGGTGACGGCCAGGGGCGGTTTGTTGTGCTCCATCTCGACCAGAAAGCGCGGGCCGCCTGCCGGTGCGGGTTTTTCCGCCGGCACGGCCTCGCTCACGCTTTCGTCACCCCGGTGTATGTGGTGACGCGTGTGCAGCAGTTCGGCGGGGCGGTTGAAGCCGTTTTCTCCTGCCGGCTTGCTGAACAGCGTGACGAAATCGCTGCTGACCTTGCCCAGTTCGATGCGGTCCTGCGGGCGCTTGGGACCAGCCAGGCTGGGCGTGACGTCGCCCAGGTTCAAGCGCACCACCTTGGAATAGTCGATCTCGCCCGCCAAGGGCACGCCGAACAGGCCCTGTGCGCGGAAGTAGGCTTCGAAGAACTCGATCTCACCCTGCGTGCGCCCGGTGCCCCTGAAGTATTCGATCGTCTTTTCATCGACGGGAAAGAAACCCATCGTCGCGCCATATTCGGGCGCCATGTTGCCGATGGTGGCGCGATCGGGCAGCGAAAGCGTGCGGGTGCCTTCCCCGAAGAATTCCACGAACTTCCCCACCACCTTGTGCTGGCGCAGGATCTCGGTCACCGTCAATACCAGGTCGGTGGCGGTGACACCTTCGCGCAACTGGCCGGTCAGCTCGAACCCCACCACGTCCGGGGTGAGGAAGTAAACCGGCTGGCCCAGCATGGCCGCTTCGGCCTCGATGCCGCCCACGCCCCAACCCACCACGCCGATGCCGTTGATCATCGTCGTATGGCTATCGGTCCCGACCAGCGTATCGGGGTAGTACACGTCGCCGTCGCCCTTGTGCACGCCACGCGCCAGATATTCCAGGTTGACCTGGTGGACGATGCCGAACCCTGGCGGCACCACGCCGAAGGTGTCGAAGGCCTGCATGCCCCATTTCATGAATTCGTAGCGCTCGCGGTTGCGCTGGAACTCGAGCTTCATGTTCAGGTCCAGCGCTTTTTTCGTGCCGTAGTAATCGACCATGATCGAGTGGTCGACCACGAGATCCACCGGAACCAGCGGCTCGATTTTCTTGGGCTTCTTGCCCAGGCGCTGGGCCACGCTGCGCATCGCCGCCAAGTCGGCCAGCAAAGGCACGCCCGTGAAATCCTGCAGCACCACACGAGACACGACGAAGGGAATCTCGTCCTTGCGATCCGCCACGGGCTGCCACCGCGACAACTGCTCCACATGTTCCGCCGCGACCTTTCTGCCATCGCAATTGCGCAAAACCGACTCCAAAACGATGCGGATCGAAACCGGCAGGCGCTTCACCGTCGGGAATTGCTTGGCAAGGGCCGGAAGCGAATAGAACTTTCCACTTTTGCCGGACCCGGTCGTCAAACTCTTCAGGGTGGATGCGAAAGCGTGGCGGAGAACTGGGGGTGACATCGAGGCCATGTAGTGCGACTCCTGTGGGGACGAGAGCGCCTATTCTGGCAGTCCTACCCATCGATGCAATCGTGGGGTAATCAATGGCGAAGCGCGCTGACATCGAATGATGCGTCTGCAGAAAACACCAACCGCTGCGAGCGCTGCCGTCCTACAGGGTGGGAATACTTTTGCAGCTGGTGCAAAACATATTCATTAGTGCCAAAACCACCAACAAAATACCACCCTGTGGAATTTTGATTTTTATTCGCGATTTGGTTCGGGAACTTTCCCAGGAATCCTACTCAGCCATAGCCATCGCTAATCAACCCGGATTGCCGATTCTCCAAAGAGAGATGCAATGGCGGCGATATGCAAGGCACTGAAAAGGCATTCCACTTCATGTCCGCGTTTGTGAAGTATTTATGGCTATGAAAACAGCCCGCCAAAGCGGGCTGTGATTGCCGATCAGTGAACGGCATCGGGCTCAGGCAACGCATCGGGCGTGCCTGCTCCGAGGAATGAGCAATGCGCGAATTAAATCGCGAATTGCTCGCGGTCTTGGTTTTGAATCCACTTAGGCGCCTTGCCACGGCCCGTCCATGTCTGGCCGGTGGCAGGATCGCGGTATTTGGGAGCGACCTTGACGCCAGCGCTAGCGCTGCGAGCGCGTCCTGCGGGAAACACATCCTGGGCGGTCAAACCATACTCGGCCACCAGATTGCGAACCTGATTGATGGCGTCAGACAATTCACGGCGGCGCGCTTCGCTAATTTGCTGCTCAAGTTCTTCACGTTGTTTCAGCAGGTCTTTGTAGCTAGTGCTCATGGTAGTGATGTAGTGATTAATATCGAAGGCTGCATTATAGGGAGCTTTTAATATCGTGCAGGAAAAAATAGAAAATCAATCCCCCATCCATTGAATCGCCGAATTTTTGCATTTCATGGAACTCTGCCACAAGGACCATCTCGAAGAGCGCGCTTGAACCAGGAAGGGCTCGCTGCGCCTTTTCATTACCTTGCGCCGATGGCGGCGCGTCACAATGCGGGTTTACACACATTGGGACGGCGATGGCGCTCTACTGCATCGGGGATATTCAAGGCTGCGACACTGCATTGCAGAGCCTGCTCGACCACATTGGTTTCTCGCCCAGCCGGGATACGGTTTATCTATTGGGCGATCTGGTGAACCGGGGGCCCGCCTCTGCCGCCGTGCTGCGCCGTTGCATGCAGGCGGGAGACAGCCTGCGGAGTTTACTGGGCAATCACGATCTGCATTTATTGGCCGCCGCCCACGGCGCACGCAAATCCTCCCGCCGCGACACGCTGGAGCAGGTTCTAAAAGCACCAGACAGTGAGCGGTTGCTCGAATGGCTCAGGCAGCAGCCGCTCGCCCGTGCGCATGTGCATGCTGGCGAGACCCTGCTCATGGTGCATGCTGGCGTTTTGCCGTCGTGGTCGATCGAGGATGCGCTGGCCTATGCGGGCGAAGTGCAAGATGTCTTGCAGGGACCGCAGCTGCGGGATTTTCTCCACGCGATGTATGGCAATACGCCCGATCGTTGGGATAACTCACTGACCGGAACGAACCGCTTGCGCGTCATCGTCAATGCGCTGACTCGACTGCGTTTTTGCACGCCCGCGGGGGTCATGGACTTCGAAAGCAGCGAAAGTGCCAATTCAGCGCCAGCGGGCTTGGTCCCGTGGTTCGACGCCCCGCAACGGAAAACCCAGGACACGCTGGTGACGTTCGGGCATTGGTCCACCTTGGGCTGGATGAACCGACCGGACCTGCTGGGGCTGGACACGGGGTGCGTCTGGGGAGGCTGCCTCAGCGCGGTCAGGTTCGGCAGCACGCTCTCCGAGCGAGAGCACTGCCACGTTCAGTGCGAGGAAGCGCAACAACCCGGTGCCTGAGCAGCTGGACCATGGCCAACAGACAGTGCGCACGGCACGGCGCACGACTCTGTTCTGTCATCCCCTTATCATTCAAGCTAGGTCATCCTGGCCTGAAGACGCCTCTCACTGGGATGAAGTTTCTGACTGTTCCTCGGCCTTGAACAGGGCAGCCACCTTGCGTTTGGGCTTGATGTTGGCAGAGATACCGCTGCGCGCCGGTTGGGCCTTGGCCGCCGACTCCCAATGCGGTGCGGCATCGATTGCCGGGACTTCGTACGGTTTGTCGAAGAAAGGGTCGCGGGCAACCGGGGCGGTGCGGTAGCTGCTGCGGGGCTCGCGGGAATCGCCGCTGCGCTCGCGGCGAGGGGCTTCGCGCTGGCCATCCTCGCGCCAGGCCCTTTGCCCATCGTTGATGCGGCCGCGGGGACGGTCTTCCTCGTACTCCAGGGCTTCGAGATCGATCTTCTTCTTGATGAGCTTTTCGATGTCCGCCACCAGGCGCGCATCGCTGTTGGACACCAGTGTGACGGCCAAGCCGGAAGCGCCCGCGCGACCCGTACGACCGATGCGGTGCACGTAATCTTCGGCATTGAACGGCACGTCGAAATTGAATACGGCCGGAACGTCCTTGATGTCCAGGCCCCGGGCAGCGACATCGGTGCACACCAGCAGATCGACCTCGCCTTGCTTGAAGGCATCGAGCGCTTTCAGGCGTTCGTCCTGGCTCTTGTCGCCGTGCAGTGCAGCAGTCTTGAGGCCCTCGCGCTCGAGGCTTCGCGCCAGGCGGGCGCAGCCCAGCTTGCTGTTCACGAAGATGAAGGCTTGCTTGAGTCCGCGTGTCTTGAGAACCTGATGGATGGCGCGGCGCTTGTCGTCGTCATTGGCGCTGTAGAAACGCTGCTCCACCGTGGACGCGGTTTCGTTGGGGCGCGCCACTTCGATGGTGATGGGGTCTTGCAAATAGCTGCCGGCCAGCCGCTTGATCTCGGGGGAGAACGTGGCGCTGAACAGCAGCGTGGTGCGCTGCTTCGGCAGATAGGACAGGATGCGCTGCAGGTCTGGCAAAAAGCCGATGTCCAGCATGCGGTCGGCTTCGTCCAGCACCACATATTCGACCTGGTTGAGCACGGCATTCTTGGCTTCGATGTGGTCCAGAAGCCGTCCGGGCGTGGCGACCAACACCTCGACGCCTTTTTTCAACTCCAGCGTCTGCGGCTTCATGTCCATGCCGCCGAACACCACCATGCTGCGCAGCTTCGTGTACTTGGCGTACATGGCGACCTGCTGGGCCACCTGATCGGCCAATTCGCGAGTGGGCAGCAGCACCAGCGCACGCACCGGGTGGCGCGCCGGAGAGGTCGAACTGTTTTCGTGCTTGAGCAGGCGCTGCAGCAAAGGCAGCGAGAACGCGGCGGTTTTTCCGGTGCCCGTCTGGGCGGCGCCCATCACGTCTTTGCCGGTCAGGACGACCGGGATGGCCTGCTCCTGAATGGGAGTCATGGACTCGTAGCCCATTTCGGCCACAGCGCGTGCCAGCGGTTCAGCCAGCGATAAATTGGAGAAAGAACTTGTCATTTAGCCCGCTATTGTCGCACCAGGGGCTGCAATGGGCGTTTTTTCGGGTAGGCGTTTAGCCGTGGCGACAGCCTTGCTATTCAATCGATAGCACACGATGCTGATGGAGCATGCGCTGCATGCATCACCGCACGGCTGAGCCAGCACGGCCGATTGCTGCATGCGCGCTACAGACTGCGCGACGAGAACGTGTCGCAAGCCTTCACATTACCGTTTTCCAGCCCCGTGTGGAACCACCGCTGGCGCTGGGCACTGGTGCCGTGGGTGAAGCTGTCCGGCACCACGGCGCCGCCTCCCGCGCGCTGCAAGGCATCGTCCCCGATCTTGGCGGCGGCATTCATGGCTTCTTCGACATCGCCCTGCTCCAGAATCTGCCGGGCGTTCTGCGCGTGGTGTGCCCAGACCCCGGCAAAGCAGTCGGCCTGCAGTTCCAGGCGCACCGACAACTGGTTGTATTGCACCTTGCTGACGCGGCCGCGCATCTCGTCGACCTTGGCGCTGATGCCCATCAGGTTCTGAACGTGATGGCCCACCTCGTGGGCGATCACATAGGCCTGCGCAAAATCTCCGGGCGCACCCAGGCGGTTCTTGAGGGTTTCATAAAAACCCAGGTCGATGTACACCTTGCGGTCGCCAGGGCAATAAAACGGGCCCATGGCAGCTTGGCCCGTGCCGCAGGCCGTCGGCGTGGAGCCGCGGAACAGCACGAGCTTCGGGTCCTGGTAGGCGCTGCCGCTCTGGCGGAAGATGCCCGTCCAGACATCTTCGGTGTCGGCCAGCACGGTAGAGACGAAGCGCGCCATCTTGTCATCCGCAGGCGGCCGATGCGCCGGCGCCTGCTGAACCTGGGCGGGAGGGCCTCCACCGCCACTGAGCAATCCCAAAATGGTCAGGGGATTGATGCCGAAGATCCAGCCGCCCAACAGCGCGACCACGATGGTCCCGATCCCGATGCTGCGCCCCCCGAACACCGGCATGCCGCCGCCTCCGCCGCCATCGCGGCGGTCCTCGACGTTGTCCGATTCGCGATTGCCTTCCCACTTCATACGATTCTCCTGCGTGCCGCCATGGGCACGACGCGCCGGATATTACGCCCGCGCCGCAAACACGGCGCATGCCGCGCGCTGCCGGTGCGGCTCAAGGCTGCTGCTCGCCAAAAGCGGGAGCATCCGCAGCGGCGTAGGTCATGGCAGGCGATGCCTGCAGGCCCCGGGCCACCCAGCTGGACTGGCGCTCTGCCGCATGCTGCACCTGCACCTGCCCCTGCACCACCCAGCCCAATGCGGCGAGCTGCCCTACGATCACGACGGCACCGATGACGATGGGCCAGGGGCGCCGTGGTGCGGGGTGGCTAACGGGAGGATGAAAATCGTCGTGCATGCAAAGCCTCTTGATGGGAATGAGATCGATGCTACCCATGGCAATGCCGCCTAAAACCCGGCGAACAACGTGCAAAAGCGTAGGACGGTGGCGGTGGGGCGGCGTAGGGCTCGAGCGTTCAGGCCAGGCCCCGTGTACCGGCACTCAGTGGGGCAACAGCCACCCGGACCGGGCTCCAGCGCCTGACACCGATCAAGTCAGCGGGTGCACCAGTGCATGCTGGCGGCTGCGGGTTCTGCGTCTTCGAAGTATTCGGAGAGCTCTTGAACCAGGGCCTGCAGCGCGCAACCCGGCAGGGTGCGGGCTCGCTCGATCTGCTGCAGCGCGTAGCTGCGGTCCCCCAGCATCATGGCGGCACTGATGCAATGGCCCCGAGCGGCCATTTGCAGCAGAAACGCGTCAAGCGTTTCAGCGGGCCAGTAACGGGACAATCCCCCCGAGCCGTGCAGCACCCGCGAAAGGCCCGTGCGCTCGGCCTGAAAAGACGAAACAGCGTGATGGGTAGCGGGCATGGTGGACTCCTCTGAAAGCGTTCTGCGCAATGTTTACAGCATCCAACCAGATGCAACACAGAACCTTGGGCGAATGGTAAGGAGCCCTCCGAGACGAGGCTTGCAGCGAAAAAGCCGACGCGGTGTAGGACGCAGCCGCCCTGCAAACAGACCCGTCAGGCCCTGGGCAGGGTCACGCCGCTTTGGCCCTGGTACTTTCCGCCCCGGTCCTTGTAACTCACGTCACAAACTTCGTCGCTTTCGAAGAAAAGCACTTGCGCGCAGCCCTCGCCGGCATAGATGCGGGCCGGCAGCGGCGTCGTGTTGCTGAACTCAAGGGTGACATAGCCTTCCCATTCGGGTTCGAAAGGGGTCACGTTCACGATGATTCCGCAGCGGGCATACGTGCTCTTGCCCAGGCAGATGGTCAGCACATTGCGGGGAATGCGGAAGTACTCGACAGTGCGCGCCAGAGCGAAGCTGTTGGGAGGAATGATGCAGCTGTCGCCCTCGAAGTCGACAAAACTCTTTTCGTCGAAGTTCTTCGGGTCCACCACGGTGCTGTGGATATTCGTGAACACCTTGAATTCCGGCGCGCATCGAATGTCGTAGCCGTAGCTGCTGGTGCCGTAGCTGATGATCTTGCGGCCCTCGGCCTCGCGGACCTGATTGGGCTCGAAGGGCTCGATCATGCCGGTCTGCTCCGCCATGCGGCGAATCCACTTGTCGCTTTTGATGCTCATTGCTCAACTCCTGCTGGGCCGCCATTGTAGAGAGGACGCGCGCGGCAGCACACTATATTTTTCATAGCTGCCCACGCTTTACCAACGTGCGCCGGAGGCCTATTTGGCTTGTGAAATCACGGTGCGTTCGATGACGCGGTCGTCCCCCAGCACGATCAAGGCGAAGAGCAACTCATCCAGATTGGCCGCGTGTGCGGTCTTGCGGGCCAGGAGCGGCGTCGCGCCCGGGTCAAGCACCACGAAGTCTGCTTCGCAACCCGGTTGCAGATTGCCGATCACGCCCGTCAGGCCCAGGGCCTGCGCTGCGCCCGCCGTGTGCTGCCACCACAACGCCTGCGGCGACAGCGACAGGCCGGGCTTGGTCTGCCCTTCCCGCCCCACGTAGTAGGCGGCGAGCATGGTGTGAAAGGGGCTGAAGCTCGTGCCGCCGCCCACGTCGCTCGCCAGCCCGTAGCGAAAGCCGACCCGGTCGGCCCCCGCATAGTCGAAGAAACCGCTGCCTAAAAAAAGGTTGCTGGTGGGACTGACGGCGGCCACGGCCCCGGTGTCGCGCATCAGGGCGCGGTCGGCATCGTCGAAATGGATGCAGTGGGCGTACACGGCACGCTCACGCATCAGGCCGAAATCGTCGTACACCGCCAGATAGCTGCGGGCCGCAGGGAACAGTTCGCGGGCCCAGCGGATTTCGTCCTTGTTCTCGGCCACATGCGACTGGACCCAGACGTCGGGGTAGCGGGCGGCCAATTCGCCCGCGCCGCGTAACTGGGCCTCGGTGCAACTGGGCGCGAAGCGCGGCGTGATGGCGTAACCCAGCCGGTCCTTGCCGTGCCAGCGGCCGATCAGCGCCTCGGTGTCCAGCAGCGACTGCCGGGTTTCGTCGCGCACGCCGTCGGGTGAGTGGCGATCCTGCAGCACTTTTCCGGCGATCAGGCGCAACCCGCGCGCCTGGGCCTCGTTCATCAGCGCGTCCACCGATGCGGGGTGCGAGGTAGCGAAGGTGAGCGCCGTGGTCACGCCGTTGCGCAGCAGCTCGTCCAGAAACACGATCGCCACACCTGCGGCATAGGCCGGATCCGCGAAGCGCGATTCGTGGGGAAAGGTGTAGTTCTCAAGCCAGGGCAGCAGGCCGTCGGCAGGCGAGCCGATCACGTCGGTCTGCGGGAAGTGCATATGCATGTCGATGAACCCTGGCGCGATGATGCGGCCGGACCAATGCACCACCGGCCATTGCGCGTACTCGGGCGCCAGCGCATGCCAGGCACCGGCGGCCTGTACAAGCTGGCGCCCCTGGGCATCGGGACCGACGGCGAGCAGGCCGTCTTCTTCATACAAGGCCGAATGGTCATCCGCGAAACGCAGCAGGCCGGAGCGATAGATTTGCATGGCGGCAGCTTACCGCCGTGCCGCCCGCTTTTCATGCGCCGCAGCGCATGGACTGCATACGGTTGGCGCTACACCGCAAGCCGCTCCAGCTGCAGCGTGTGTGGGAGCCTCCCCGCTGGCGGACCGGAGGGCATCCGGCCCAGTTGGCCCGCGATGCATTGGGCGTGCAGCGCCAGCCGCTCGATGGCGGACACATAGAACAGCGAGCCCTGCGTCAATGCGCCGATGGCAAACAGCCCCGGCTGGCCGGCCACCTGCAGGTTCTGCACATCGACCGCGATTCCCCCGAATTCATGCTGGCGAATCAAGCCCCGGTCGATCAGATTTTCAAGCAGCGGCGAATCGATTCGTGCCAGATTGCCTGCCACGCCGGTCGCATCCAGAATGCCGTCGAGTTCCAGCGCTCCGTCTGCGATTTCTACGCGAAACCCCGGCCGCCCTGCACCCGGTTGGGTGGCCCGGTAACCGGAATGGACCGTCAGGCGACCGCTTTCGAGCAATGCCTGCACCTTGCGCGCATTGTCCAGCGGCATGGGATGCCGGTAGCTCATCCACAAGCCTTGGTATTTGCGGAAAAAGCGGCGTTTCTGGTCGGGCCGCAGGGCGGCCCAGCAGCGGTCGATATCCTCTTTGGTGGCGTCCAACTGCCATTGCCAGTCCCGCACGGACTGAGCCGCCGCGATTTCGCGGCCGATCCGCAAGAGCGGATCACGAATCGTCATGAGCCCCGGGTATTCGCGCTCGTAGGGCCCGCTCTGGCGGAACCAACGCAGGAAGCCGCGCAGCGTGTCGCCGGCATAGCGTGGCCCTGGGCGAACCGGAGGCACGGCGGGCACGGCACCGCGAACCAGCGGCAACTGGCCGGAGTGGGAGTACATGTGAATGCGCTCCACACCGAGCCGGCCCAGCAGCAGCGCCATGTCGATGGCCGTGAGCTTGGTGCCCAGAATGCCGATGCGTGCGTTGCGCGGCAGCTCTGCCTTGATGGCATTCAGGTCGTGATAGGGATTGGCGTGGTAATGCGCAGCGCCCGGGAACGGCGACCTTTTCTTCAAATGCCCCATCGCCAGCACGACCTGGTCCACTGGCCAGGCGTGGTGCGCAGTGGCCACATGGAAACCGCTGGTACCGCATTCAATGTCGGTCACCGTCTGCGCAATGCGCACGAGCTTCACGCCGCGCGCGGCGAGCGCGTCTTCGGCCTGCCGGGCGACGTTCTGCAGATAGGCGCCCATGAGCGACCGGCGCACGTAAGAGCCCTGCCCGCCCGGCGGCGCGTTGCCGGTGCATTCCAGCCAGCGATCAAAGCCGTCGGGCTGGCCGGAATCGACGCTCAGCAGGGACGACGCCATGTTGAGAAGGAACTCACCATCGTTGGTGTCTTGTCCGTAGGGCAGGCCTGGACCGAACCCGCCGGCCTCGTCGAAAAGCAGTACCTCGGAGATACCGGCGCGGTGGCTTGCACGGCTGAGCGCCTGCATGACGAGGGTGCCGCTGCAGCCGCCCCCGATGATCGCGATCCTAGCCATGGTCGTAGGTCTCCCTGCTGGCGGCCCGGGCAGACGCCGGGCGTGGACGCTGCGGATGCCATGCCCGCCGCATCACTCGCGCTCCACCGCAGTGGCCAGCACTGGCATGCGAACGCCCATGGCCGAGGGGGTATGGGACGGAGCACCATGCTTGGCGAAATGCTGGCGCAGCAGCATGTCCGCGCGCAGCGAGGGGGCTGCGGTCTGCAGCAACGCCACCAGCTCGACCAGAGAGGCTGGAGCGCCTTCCAGATACCGGCGGATGGAGTGGCCATCGTGCAGCCGCGCCGGATCCTCCCGCAGAACCACCCCCGCCAGGCGGAGCAACAGCTTCTTTTGTTCGCCCTTGCGCAGGGTCCAGTGGGCTTCGGTATAGCGGAACGCCTCGTCATCGCGATGCGGGATCAGGGGCGCCAGGCTCCAGGTGCCGCTGGCACTGCCGCAGAGGTAATCCGGCGTCGTCGTGCCCGCCACGCTGCGCACGTCGTTCAGCGCCGTGACATCGACGATGGGCGTGCCCAGGACGGACAGGTTCACATCGCAGGCCGACGCGAACGACAGAGCGACAGCGCGGTTGAAAATTTCTTCCTGCTCCTGCACCGAATACCCCAGCCGCTTTAGGTCTGCCCGCGCGGCATTGTCGATTTGCTGGATCGTCGCGATGCCCGAGCTGTGTGCCAGAAAATGCAGCCGCGCCAAGTCTTCGATGCCCTGAAACGACAGCCGATCCGCCGGGCGACCATCGCGGTTCAGCAGCCGGCCCGCCGCGTCGCGTTCCACCAGGCCTGCAGCGTTCCAGGCCAAGGCCTGCGGCTGAGCGACCAGCCGGGGCAGCACCACGCGCTCGTAGATGAGGCGTGACGAATGGCTGACCACCTGCGGATGCACCTGCGTATTCAACGTGAACCGGTTGTGCAGCATGCTGGATTCGATCAGCACCGTGCCGCAGGCGTCGATGCCGGCATGGGCGATGCCCAGCACTTCAGCAGCCGACTGCGTGCGCTCCAGGAACCGCGCGAAGGTGGCCGTTAGTCCGGTGGAGAGCTTCAGGCCCTCGGGGTAATGCGTGGTGGGCGTGCTGGGCAGGACGACCCACGCCCCGCGAGCCACGGCGGCCTGCACCGCCGCAATCTCCATGTCGGGCGGAATCGCCAGGGGCCCGCTGCGGGGCGCGTCGCGGTAGATGCGGATGCCCGCGCTCTTGGCCTCGGCTTCAGAGTCCTTGTCCGCCCGCAACGCCACCGTCCGCTCGTGGATGGCCTCGAACAACACGGCCATGGCGGCGCTGTAGCCCGCATGGCGGCGCACCGCGGTATGCACGATGTCGGTCCGGTCCTCGGTGTAGCGGCACGGAATGGATGTGAGGAACTCCAGAAACCGCAGCTCCTGACCTTTGAACTGCGCGGGACGCACCTGATAGGCATGTGGCGGCAGACCCGCTTCGATGGCCATCGCTTGCAGCGCCGCATCCCACAGTCCGCCGGGCCGCTGTTGCTCTACCAGTAGTTCACGCACGAAGTTCAGCGCCTGCAGCGGATAGACGTATCGGAAGGCTCCTGCCCCTTCGGCGGGATAGCGGTCCCGTTCTTCCACGAAAAAGCGCGCGTACAGACCGTGATCGCGCAACGCGGCCAGTGCGAGGTCGCCCGCCGCCTCGACCTGCCGATCCGCCGGCAGACGGGCTGCATCGGCTTGCAGCGCCGCCAGAAACCGCGACTCCCGCGCCGCATAGCCGGGCTGCAACTGTGCCAGAGCAGCGAGCACCGAGCCGGCCATCGCTCTCGGACGCGCCAAGGGTTCCGTGGCCGCGAGCGGCTGCAGCCGCGTGATCGCCTCCTGCAGCAGTGCGACGTCCGGATGGGGCATGTCCAGCGCCACGCGCGCTTCCTCGGCGGTCAGCACGGTGGCACCCAGGGCCTGCAGTTGCTCTCGCACATAGCGCACCTGTTCTGCCGTGGTGCCGCGGCGCCAGCCGCCGGCCATTTCCGCATCGGGTACGTTCAACGCGTCTTCCAGGCCCACGCGGACGCCATCGAGGCCGAGAGCCACTGCCAGGCGTGCCAGCAGCACGATCATCGGGCCGGGCACGAGGGCAGACACCTTGGCCCCCGGACATTCGCTGCGGATGCGGTCCACCACCGGCCGCAACGATTGCACGGCCCGGGCCAGGGCATGCTCGAAGGCCTCCGCAGAACCTTCGGCCAACAGGCGCAGGATGTCCTTGCGCTCGGCTACAGGCAACAGGGAGTCGTCCGCCACTCCGCCCTCCGGCAGGCGCCGGTGCTGGTCCACCCCCACCACCAGCATGAACATGACAGGCGTGCCCACAGACCGCAGGTCGGCCTGATACGCGCCCAGCGCACTGCCCAAGATGGCGCTGTTGAACACTTCGACCTCCGGCCGCACCTTCCATTGCCGGCAGTGCGCGGTCTGCGCCGCCAGGAAGGCCGGCGGGTTTTCGTAGCCACCGCCCGCCTGGAAGATCACCGGCCCCGGGCTGAAGGACCCCATCTCCGGCACGCGTTGCTGCGCGCCGTAAGCCCGCAGGTGCACCCGGCGTACAGGGCTTTCGAAATCGGCGGCACCGCCCCGCACGCTGGTGGACAGGTTGAGGATGGCCGCAGGCGCCAGCTGGTGCAGCCGCGGCACGATGGCCGCGTACTGCGCCTCGTCGATGTGGTTGGCCTGCCGCCCCAGACGCACCGGGCTGGCCACGCCAGGCACCTGCAGCGTCTGCTGGCCGCTGCAGTCCCGCGTGTGCAGATGCACGATGGCGGCGCCTTCGCGCACCGCCGCCACGCTGTGCGCGACGATGGCTTCCGGCGTGATCGGCAGATGCGGCGATGCCGTGCGTCCGGGGTTCCAGCGGCCTTCGCCGCACTCCACCCAGCCGCGCCCGCGCAGCATTTCCAGCACCTGCGGCGCCTCGCTCTCCAGCGCGGCCACCAGCGCAGGCGGCAGGTAGCTCTCGATGCGGTTCTCGCGCCATTCCAGATCGCCGCAGCCGGCCGCTGTCCAGCCCTGGGCGGTCAGCGTCAGCACCAGTTCGCGCGCAGTCTTCACCGAGGCGATGCAGCGCAGGACAGCGCCCGGCAGATGGCGGCGCACATCGGCGTCGCCAGCGCGGCGTTCCTGAACGGATGGCGCACTCATATCACTCATATCACTGGCAGTCACCGAAGCTTCCAGGCCGTCGCTCAACGCCAGGCCACCGGCGGGCACCGGCTCCCAGCCATCGGCATCCAGATGGGCGGCCAGGCCATTGCCCTGCGCCTGTGCGGCGTCGATGGCGTGGCCGGGCAGAAACTTCGGCGCTTCGGCCAGGGCGTGCTGTGGAACGGCGCCCACTGGCGCAGCCGTGATGAATATTCGCATCAACCTTCCCCTTTTTTTGTGGATTCGCCGGGGGCGCCACTCTGACAGGGCACCCCAAGCGACGCGCGCCGGGCTGGCACGTCGGTCGCATTACAGCAACGGCCGTGCGGCAGCGACACTACCCATTCGGGTAGTTGCCAGGCCGCTGCGGATGTGAAGCCATGCCACGAAAAAACGGCAACGGCCCGGCGCCGGCATCACCGCCGCCGCCAGGCCGCTGGGGGGATCGAAAAGCGCGCGCCGCGCGCTATGCCGTGCTCGACGCCTGCGCGGCAGCCTGCTGGGCGCAGACCTCGCGCAGCGCGGCCACGAACAGCGATTGCTCTTCGTAGCGCGCCCCTTCGACCCGCTGGAACAGCGTGATCGGCGGCAGCGTCCAGCCGAACCGATGGGCGACGATGCCCACGCCAGCGATGCGCGCCAGTTCCTCGGCGATGTCCGCGGGCACGATGGACACCGCTTTTTCATTGGCGGCGATCAATTCGCCGATGAGCTTGGACGACAGGCTTTCGACGAAAGGCGCAGGCGGTGCAACCCCTGCACGCAAGAAAAAATCGGTGATCTGCTCGCGCATGGGCGTCTGGCGCGCGCCAAGAATCCACTCCAGCCGGGCCAGCTCCTGCCAGGCCAGAGGTTGGCGCCCGAGCCGCGCGGCCAGGCGGCGGTGGGTGATGAGGCGCGGCTCCTGGTGGTACAGCACCTCGTGCTCCACGCCCTGCATGTCCAGCACCGCGGAGGCCCGGCCGATCACGCAGTCCAGCTCGTGCTGGCGCAGGCGCTCCAGCAGGCGGTCGCTGGTGCCTTCGTGGACCGTGACCGTCACCTGCAGGCCTTGCGGGCGTGTGCGGCCGATGGCAGCGGCCAGCAACCGCCCCGACACGAAAGGGATCACGCCTACCTGCAGGTGCGCTGCACGGCCCAGGCCCACGGCCTCGATATCGCGCACCCAGTGGCCCAGGTCTTCCAGCATGGCCCTGGCTCGGGCGATGACCATGTCGCCCAAGGCAGTGGGTGCCATGCCCCGTGCCGAGCGTTGGAACAGCGCGCCGCCGAACATGGCCTCCAGCTCGGCCAGCGCATGCGTGACGGCCGGCTGGCTGGTCGCCATGTGGTGCGCTACACGGGTGAGCGAGCCGTGCTCGGCAATCATGCGCAGCAGCACCAGGTGGCGCATCTTGAGCCGCGAGGCGAGCCGGGCTTCCATGTCGGACAGGATCATGGGTACGTCCTCCGGTATATCGAATTACTTATGGGGCAATACTAATTTAGAAAGATTGGTTCATGAGACTTCGCCACAATCCTGGCCCATCGGCGGCGGTCCTTCTTGCAGGCCCGGCGCCTTCCGAGAATGAACACATGGGGGAGAGGCGCGCAATGGAGACGATCTACTGGGTGGTGGGCATCGGGGCCGTGGTGGCCGGGTTCGTGCAGGGCCTTTCGGGCTTTGCGTTCGGCATGGTGGCCATGTCGTTCTGGGCATGGACGCTGGAGCCGCGCCTGGCGGCGACGCTGGCGGTGTTCGGTGCGCTCACCGGCCAGATCGTCGCGGCGGTGTCGGTGCGGCGCGGGTTTGACGTGCGCACGCTCGCTCCGTTCGTGCTGGGGGGATTGTTGGGCATTCCGCTCGGCGTGGCGCTGCTGCCGCGCCTGGACATGGTCTGGTTCAAGACGCTGCTGGGCGCGCTGCTGGTGCTTTGGTGCCCGGCCATGCTGATGGCCAAGCGCCTGCCCCGCATTCAAAAAGGCGGGCGCCTGGCCGATGGCATCGTGGGGATGGCCGGCGGCGTGATGGGCGGCATCGGCGGCTTCACCGGCACGCTGCCCACGCTGTGGTGCACCCTGCGCGGCTACGAAAAGGACCAGCAGCGCGCGGTGATCCAGAACTTCAACCTGTCGATGCTGATGGTCACCATGGCCACGTACCTGGGCACCGGCGTGGTCACGCGCGACATGCTGCCGTTCTTCGCGATCGTGGCGCCGGCCATGCTGGTTCCCACGCTGCTCGGCACGCGGCTGTACATCGGGCTGAGCGATGTGGCCTTCCGGCAGATCGTGCTGGGCCTGCTCACCGCATCGGGCGCGGCACTGCTGGCCTCGTCGCTGCCGCTGCTGGCGGCACGCCACCTGTAGCGGCAAAGGGAAAGGGTCTCGAGAATCAGCGCTGCACGCCCTCGACCAGCCAGTTCATCTGCAGAATCTGCGCGTCGGTCAGCGTCCGGCCCGCAGGGATGACCTCGCGGCCGGCGTTGTCGCGCACGGGCGCTGCCCCCGCGCGGAACGGGTGAAAGCGACCCTGGGCGATATCGTCCTGCCGCGCCAGCACCTCGGCCTTCACGGCGGGAGGCACCTTGGGGCCGAAGCCTTCGACGCGGATCATGCCTTCGCGCACGCCGCCCCAGAGGTTGCCGCTTTTCCATGTGCCATCGGCCACGGCGCGCACCCGCTGGGTGTAGTAGCCGCCCCACTGGTGCGTGACGGCGAGGACCTGCGCGTCCGGCCCGGTGCGGCGCATGTCGGAGTGGTAGCCGATGGCGAGCTTGCCGCGCTCCTGCGCCGCCGCCATCACCGCCGTGGACCCGGTGTGGAACGCCACCACGTCCACGTTCTGATTGAAGAGCGCCATGGCCGCGTCGCGCTCCTTGGGCGGGTCGAACCACACGTCCAGCCAAACGAGCTTGACGGTCGCCTTCGGGTTCACCGAACGCATTCCCAGCGTGAATGCGTTGATGCCCTGCAGCACTTCGGGAATCGGGAACCCCGCCACATAGCCGGCCACGTTGGTGCGCGTCATGCGCCCGGCTGCGATGCCGGCAAGGTAGCGGCCTTCGTAGTAGCGCGCGTTGGCCGTGGCCACATTGGGCGCGGTCTGGTAGCCGGTGATGGATTCGAACTTCACGCCGGGGTAGTCCCGCGCGACCCGCAGCGTGGGCTCCATGTAGCCGAAGCTGGGGGTGAAGATGATCTGGTGGCCCGTGGCGGCCAGATCGCGGATCACGCGCTCGGCGTCCGCGCCCTCGGGCACGTTCTCGACGAACGTGGTGCGCACGCCTTGGCCCAGGGCGGCCTCGACGGCCTTGCGGCCCTCGTCGTGCTGCCGCGTCCAGCCCGCTTCGGTGATGGGCGAGACATAGACGAAGCCGGCCTTGACCACGGCCGGGGATGCGGTCTGGTCGGCTTGACCGGCTTGGCGGTTCTGGGAATGGGCGTGCGAAAGCAAACAGCAAGCGGCCACGAGCGTGGCAGCGAGGTTTTTGTACATGGTGGTCCTCTACATGGTCCCGGGGATGAAAACGCGAAAGGCGGCCGGGACAGCCGCCTTTCGGGGAGCGAGATTGTAGTCAGGCCTGCCGGTTCGCAGGCCCGAGGGGCCATGCCGCCATGTCCACGTCACGCACCCCGTCTTCAGGTTTTGAATGAAAAGTGCTGCCAGCGCAATCAATACGCCGGCATGCAGCTATATATTTGATAGCAACCGAATTTTCACGGCCCGCGATACGCCAAGGGATGGCCGCCGCGGGCGAGCCTCAGGCGAAACCCGCCGCAAGCACCCCGCGCGCTTCGCGCACGAACTCCGACTCCCCCGCCTGCCTGTGCCAGCTTCACTTGCTGCTTGCCATGCAGGTTCTGGAACCAGGCGGTCTTGTTCTCGGCCGGCGGGCGTTGATTGGGCTGCGGTGATCTCCAGGGCAATTTGCCAGGGTCCACGGGTGCGATGGCACGGGCAGCCGGGTACCGCTGGAAGTAGGCGTGCAGAGCCGCCAACGTGGCCGCCCCAGGTGCCTGTCGCCAGGCACGAATCAATTCGCGCAGTTCGCCGGCACGCTTTTCCAACTCCCCCTGCGCCTGATCGTGGCGGGCCAGTATCTCTGCGCTCACGCCCTGCGCCTGCAGAGGCTGGCGCATCGAGGCAAAGTCGGCCAACACCGCATCGGTGTCGGCATCGATCGCCGCCAAGAGTGCACTGATCTGCACTTGATCGGATTCTTTGGCTTGGTCTGCGGTCAGCTCGGCTTTTGCCGCGTAGGCCTTGGCGCGGCCAAGTCTGGCTGTTTGGTCAGGCTGCCGACTGGTACGCGCTTTGGCTTCTTTGAGCAGCTCATGCACCCGGGTCAGGTTGCGACTGGTGCGCTCGGTCGCCATCGCGCCGGTGCCTACCAAAATTCAAAGAATAATCATTTCACTCATTCTTGGAAGAAATAAATCGCTCATAAATAAGCAACACCAACCATACCAGAGCGCTTAGAAAAACTTGCAAATGAACATTTGCGACAAAAGACACAACAAGCCATATAAGAAAAATCGCCAATATTATAGCGAAACATCTTTTTGCAGTAGGGGTCATAAAATCAAGAGAGAACAACATTGAGATAGCTAAACAAAACAAATAGCACTGCACCAACAATTGGGCCACCCCATATCGCCGCTAGTCCTGCAGACATTTCTCCGTGGGCTAAATTGGCCAAAAAAGCCCTAAAATCATTTTTATCCAGCTGCATAGCAAGAATAAGCTGCAACACGCCAAGAAGCACAAGTAAAACCGCGGTCAAATAGCTAGCAAACAACAAGAAAAAGGGAAGCAATACAAAATACAAACCAACAGCCAACAAAAGTCCCCCTATTACCAATGCAATCCACCCTCCATTAGCCCCGCCCTCAATCGTATATGCCCCCGCGCCTGTCGTCGGATCAATCGCGGTATACCCAGCCCCAGTCCACCCGCTCTGCGTAATCGGGCTTTCGTGAATAGTCACCTCATACCCCGCGTCCAGCGACTGCTGCACCCGGCTCTGCGTGTCATAGCTGTGCGCCGATAGCGCCATGTTCACGATATTGGGGTTGTCGTTGTAAACCTTCTGCGTGATGGTGTAAATCTTCTGCCCCTGCGATGCCGCAATCCCCAGGGCCTTCACTGCCGATATCCCCTGCGGGCAGTCCTGTAGGCCGGCCGTTGGATTAGGGTTCCCCTGAAGATTGCATTTCTGCGGGTCATTGAAGAACCGCTCGGGCACCGCATGTTCCAGCGCGCTCATGTACTGGCCCCGTAGCCGGTTGTAGGCCACCCACTTCCTGTCGTCGTTGTCCTTGGCCCAGCCGACGCTCCGGATGTGCCCGATATCGATGTTCACCCCAGGGAACGTCACCTTCCTCACCACGCCCCAGCTATAGGTCGGCTGGGCTACGGCATGGAACAACCCATAAGACAGGCCCGGGTTTTCAACCATTCCGGCCTGGTTCTGGCTCAGGCGGTTATGGCTCTCCGCCGCTGCAAACCAGCTCCAGATCACTGCAGTGAGCAGGTCCCCACTGATTTGCTCTCCGCTCAGGTTCTGCAGGTTGTTGGCTTGCAGCTGGGTTTTGGTGTTCTCCAGCCTTGCCTTGAGGCTGTCCAGTTGCCGGGCGCTGATGCCCCCTGCGCTGATGCCGATGGCCGTGGCCTGGCCCGCCACATGGCTTTGGTCCGGCGTCAGGTCCCACTGCGTGGGGTCGTACAACTGGGTGAAGCCGCCCTGTCCTTGCAGATCGGATCCCAGGGTGACCACGCCTGTGCCTTGTGCCACCACTTGCCCATCCAGGGTCATTTGCGGCTTCAGCTTGACGAGGTAGCCCGGCAGGCTGCTGGGCAGTTGGTCTGCACGCATGGGGCTGCCGTCCGCATTGGGCTTGGGCAGAAAGCTGGCGATCAGCTCTGCCGTGGCCTGATCGGCGGGCGCGTAGCTCAAGGTCAGGCGTTTGCCTGCCAGCCGGCTGGTGGGGGCCGTGTAGCTGAGCAGTTCGTTACCCCAGCTGTCGCTCAAGCGGTAGGTGAACTGGTGCTGCAGGCCGTTTGGAACCGCAGCGCTCTGCTGGCCTGCCTGAATGATCGCCAGCGGGGTGATACCGCTCAGCACGCTGTGCACGGTCTGCGCAATGATCTTCCTGCCGATGACGTCGCCCACGGTGGCATTGGGTTTTTGGGTGTCGATGTGGGTCTTCAGCCGGCTCTGGTAGGTGTCCAGCTGCGCTTGGATGGCCGCCTGGTTGAGGTTCTGCACCCAGCCCTCTTGTTCGTTGATGGTGGCACCGCCTTGGGCGGCATTCAGCAGCGCCTGTGCGTCCAGTGGCACTGCGGCCTGCAGGTCCATGCCCGCCGCATAGGCGTATTGCTTGACGCTGGCATCCAGCGCCACCCAGGCATTCAGCGCTCCATTGGGATGGTTGTGCTGGTCCGCCGTCGCATTCCTGGCACCCCGCCCAGGCGCCCAGTTCACATAGGCCTGCACCCATGCGTGCTCCAAGCGGATGCTCTGGACCGTCCCGCCCTGGACGCTGCCCCGCGCTGCAATGCCGCCCTGGTTCATCAGTTGCAGAACGGTCTGTGCGTTGGTTGCTCCGCCCACCCAGTTCATGGCCTGCACGGCAGGGATTTCCACCGTGCCGAATTGATAGCGTGCAGGAATGCCCGCCGCGCGCAGGAGCGCGATCTGCAGGCTGGCGATGTCGATCGCATTGCCGCGCTGTTTGTCCAGGGTGTCCTGCGCGCTCTGAATGGCCCCCCAGGTCGGGACCCATTCGATGGTGTTGCGCACCCAGTTCTGAATGGCAACGGGGTTGTTGCCCAGTTCCTGGGCTTTGGCGCGGACGGCGGCCGTGAGGGTGACTTCCGGTGTTTCCGCCAGATCCTCAGGGGTCGGCGCTTGTCCGGGTTCGGGGGGGATGGTGAACTGTAAGCCGATGCCGTTTCCCCCGCCCGCCTGTGCCAGCTTCACTTGCTGCTTGCCATGCAGGTTCTGGAACCAGGCGGTCTTGTTCTCGGCCGGCGGGCGTTGATTGGGCTGCGGTGATCTCCAGGGCAATTTGCCAGGGTCCACGGGTGCGATGGCACGGGCAGCCGGGTACCGCTGGAAGTAGGCGTGCAGAGCCGCCAACGTGGCCGCCCCAGGTGCCTGTCGCCAGGCACGAATCAATTCGCGCAGTTCGCCGGCACGCTTTTCCAACTCCCCCTGCGCCTGATCGTGGCGGGCCAGTATCTCTGCGCTCACGCCCTGCGCCTGCAGAGGCTGGCGCATCGAGGCAAAGTCGGCCAACACCGCATCGGTGTCGGCATCGATCGCCGCCAAGAGTGCACTGATCTGCACTTGATCGGATTCTTTGGCTTGGTCTGCGGTCAGCTCGGCTTTTGCCGCGTAGGCCTTGGCGCGGCCAAGTCTGGCTGTTTGGTCAGGCTGCCGACTGGTACGCGCTTTGGCTTCTTTGAGCAGCTCGTGCACCCGGGTCAGGTTGCGGCTGGTGCGCTCGGTCGCCAGCGCGCCGACCGGCTGCCCCGCACGCGCCTGCTCCAGCTTGGCCTGCTCAATGCGCTGCTGCCATTGGGCCAGCCGCTGCATTTGCTGCTGGGCGGCTGCGGGGACAGCGGCAGGACCTTCCCGGGCCAGCACGCTCAAGGGTTGGAGCGCCAAGGCCAGTTGCGCCGCCATCACGATGCGGGCCACAGGGCGCAGCCAACGATGCCACGCGACTCGGGTGTTATGGGGGGCACGCAGGCTCGGAGTCATGTCGTTCATTGTTCGCTTTGAAGGGGAGCACGCGGGGGCATGCGGCGCCGCGCGATGCCATGCGCCGCTGCGGGCATCAGGAAAAGCAGCGCGATCAGCCATTGCCAATCGAGCGGCACCGGCTGGATTTCGACAGGCGGCTGCCCGCCTGGGGCCATGAGCGTGAGGGTGGTTTGTGCCAGGGGTTGCTCGTTCCCTGCCATCTCGATGGTGGCGGCCACCGGCAGCACGCTGCCTGCGGTGCCTGACGCGACCCAGTTCCAGCGGTACTGGCCACCTGCACCCACGGGCAATTGCACGCCCGTTTGGGTGAAGACAGCGATGGGGGTGCCGCTGGTGGGGTCCAGCACCCGCACGCGCACGGTGCCTCCCGCAATGGCCGAGTTGCCGTTGTTGACCAGACTCAGTTGCAGCGCCGAAGAAGCGCCGACGACGACAGCGGCAGGGGCCGCCGTGAGTTGGCCCATGATGCCTACGCCACTTTGCAAGGCGTCCTGAACCACGAAGCTGGTGGTGCTGGACGCCAGTTCGACATCTGCAAGGCCCGCCCGAACAGTCGACTTGGCGCCCATCGCCATTCGGTTGCTTTTGTAGTTGGCCGAGCCGAAGAGCTGGATGCGCACCTGGTAGGTGCCTGGCACCAGGCTACCGGCCTGGAGGTAGTAGCCGTACTTGCGCTGGCTGCGCGGGCTGGCCTGGGCGATGTCTTCGGTATGGACGAGCACGACCTGCCCGTCGGGCGCGATGACCTGCGTGATTGCGCGCAGGTTTTCCTGCAGCAAATTGGCACTGAGATTGGCAACCCGCGAATCGATGAACACGGTGTGCGCAACGCTGTAGCGGCTGCGGTCCGTACTTGCGCGGGCACTGTTGAGGCTGTTGTCTGCAGCCCCCGCCCCTGCACCCGCTTTGACGGAGAAGGAGGCGCCTGCACTGCCATACACCAGGCCTTGCAGCGTAACGAGTTCCGCCCGCACCTGGTAGTCACCGGCGAGCACGGCCGCCGTCGACCAAAGTGCCCGCACCTGATCGCTGGTCGCAGGTTGCAACTGAGCGGCCATTCCCAGCGGCAGCATGTCCACGGACTTGCCGGCCGCATCCAGCACCGTCAACCGTACGAGGGCGTCGCGGACAAAACTTCCCGCGTTGTGTACCGTCGCTGTGAAGTTGGCGGTGTCCGCTTCCGCGTAGATCGGTTTGTCAGTGGTCACCGCGATGAGCAAATTGGTGGCGATGGAGCCCAGGTCGGCCGCTGCCACGTTGTTGCCGCGATCGAAGTCCGAGAGGGTGTGCCCGCCCGTGCCGTCGTCGTCGGCAACGATCCACACGGTGCCCATAGCGCTGAGTTGGGCCAGCGGCCGAGTGGGGACGATCGCCAAATCTTCGTAGGCGCCCATTGGCAACACGCTTTGCGTGACGCCTTGAGCCACCAGGGCTTGCGCCGCCGGCTGGCCCAGGGCGGGGTCGGTGCTGTAGATGGCCACCGGGGTGCCTGCGGGCACTTTGTAGGAACCGGCATTGCCCACCCGCACGATGATCTGCGAGAGCGGCTGCGCTCCTTTGTCCACCACGCGCACGTAGCTGGCCGTGATGTCGGCGACGGCCCGGGGGTCCGCATCCATGCGCCGGTTCAGCCGGAAGGTGTTGTGGCTCTTCCAACTGGGCTCGGGGTCGCGGGGAACGCTCAGGTCATCGTTGATGTTGTTGATGTTGTAGGCGTGCTGGTTCCAGAGGCTGCGCGTGGGCACCCATGCGTTGTTGACGTCTTCAAAAGCCCGAACGCCGTGAAAACGTTCCGTCGCATTGATGAGCCAACCGAAGTCGTTGGCCACGACCAGCATGTCCGAGTGTCCATCCGCATCGACATCGACGACCACCGGATACTCCAGCGTGGTGTCCGACGTGTTGGGCTGCTCCCACAGCACTTCGCCTGTCGGCCCCTTGAAGACGCGCAGCTTGATTTCATCGGCATAGAGCACTTCGGCCACACCGTCGCCGTCGAAATCGAAAACGGTCGAACCCGTGATCTGCGAAGACCAGTCCTGCGACGCCTTGCTCCACAGCAGCGACCCGTCGCCCCGGAACACGGAATACGCGTTGGAGCCCGCCACACCGATTTCCGGGATGCCGTCGCCATCCATGTCGGCAATGGTGGGTGGGCCGCCTGTTCCTCCGCCAGGCAGAGCAGTCGTCCACCGGACCTGGCCGTCCGCACCGATGAGCGAGAGTTGGCCCGAATGGACGATGGCAATGGAAGGCTGCTGGCTTGCGTCGAAAGAGGCTACAGCCGTGTATCCGTCCATGGGGGCCTGCCACACCAGCGCCCCCTCTGCGGAATAAAGCGAGCCTCCGAAAATCACGTTGGCATTGCCGTGCCCCTGGATGTCGGCCGCAACGGGGATGGAAAAGCCCCCGTTTCGTTCGTAGGACGTACCGACATAAGGACCATTGGCACGCCACTTGGTGGTGCCGTCGAAGTTCAGGACAGTGAGACCGAAAATGACTTCCGGCTTTCCGTCTCGGTCGATGTCCGCTACATATGGCGCTCCCCACGGGGGAGAACCGGAACTGGCAACGGCCACCTCGGAAACCCACCACCGCTCGCCGGTGTGGCGAAAGGCCACGACGCGGTAGTCCCGCGTGATGGCGATGATTTCCGGCTTGCCGTCACCATCGAGATCCGCCAACGCCAGATTGGCAATCGCGGAAATGGAGTCGTCACGGATGGACAGCAGGTGCGCGCCGGTCTTGCCATCGACCACGCGGATCGTCGCTGCGTTGTTGTACCCCTGCGAGGCCGTGAATGATGTGAACGCCACCGCAGGCATGTCCTGCTCGTCCAGGCGTCCATCGCCGTTGGTATCGACGATGCGCCCGACAACGGGCGCCATCATGACCTGGTTGTAATCCGGGTACGGCGAGTTGCTCCCATCCCAGTGCCACTTGAGCTTGGGCGAGAACGCTGCGGCCGAGGGAGTGAACAGCACATCCTGCGCGCTGGACCGCACGTTGTTGAGCTTGTTGCCCTCAGGGATGGACCCTGCGGGATCAACGATGACATGGATCGGTGCATCCCGGAAAGGCAGCATGCCCGCCACCGCGATTTCCAGTGTTTGGGATTGTCCCGAAGCCAGCGCCGCAGAAAGCGTTGCCTGGCCGAGCACAGCGTCCGTGCCAGGGTTGTATTCGCCGTTGCCGTCCATGTCCAGGAAGGCAAGCACTGGAACGTTCGCCGGGGCCGGTTGTGCGCCTGCGTTGCGTATCTGCACCTGCAGCGCACCGAGGACGCGCAGCGTCTGCGGGTCGGTCTGCAGGGTGTGGCGCCTGACGGCTTGCACCTGCAGGTCCACGGCCAGCGCTGCCGTTTGCGGGGGGCGCAAGCGCAGTTGTCCCAGGTCGCTACTCTGCGCAGGCTGCAGCAAATAGCTGGCTGTGACGCCTTCATAGCCAGCGGCAGTGACGGTGAGCTGCACGCTGGACCCGTCCAAACCGCCGAGTTCGAATCGGCCATCGGTGTGGCTTGCAAGGGTGCGCACGATGCCGGTGCTGGTCGTGGCGGACAGTTGTGCCGCTGCAATGGGCTGGTTGTTGCGAGCGTCCACAACGATGCCGCTGAGGCTGGCACTGTTGGCCTCTGGAGGACTTTGGTTGCCTGCGTAGAGTCTGGGGGAATACTGAACCGCTGTGTTGCTTTGTGAACTGCAGGAGAGCCGGGTGTTGGCATCGGCAGAGCTGTAACCGGCCTGACTGACGCTGATGCGTGCATCGCCCGAAACCAGACCGGCCAGCACATATGCACCATCGGCGTTTGTGAGTGTCGTGCCGGTATTAGCGCCGCTCAGAGCGACGATGGCGCCGGCAACGGGCGATGCGTCGGCGGCGTTGGTGACGTGGCCGGTGATGCGGCAATCGGTGGTGCCGCCCGAACCTCCAGGCGGGCTGGCCACCAGGCCGGGCGAGAAGTCCAAGGTCTGCCCAGCCAATGCGTTCGCCTGGCCAGAGGCGTCGTAATAACCATTTTTGGATGCGATGACGCTGACGTTGCCGGGTGCGACATTGCTGATCAGATAACGGCCTGCCGCGTCGGTGGTGGCGCTCAGCGATTGGGCCGGTACCGTGACGGTCACTGCACTCAAGGGAACGCCGCTGGAACTGTCTTTGATGCTCCCGCTGATGACTGCGGTGCTGCTGCTGCCAGACACCAGCATCTGCAGGATACCCAGGTCCGTCACAAGGCCTGCGCGCAACGTTACGGATGTTTGGACGGTGCTGTAGCTTGGGGCACTGCCGGTCAGGGTGTAGGCGCCAGGGGTCAGTCCTGTCAGAAGAATCCGGCCAGAATCGTCGCTCAATCCAAGGATACCGCTGCTTCCCGGACCTGTGAACTGTACTGCGGGGATAGGTCTGCCATTGCGGGCGTCCACGAACTGCACACGCAGCGCAGACTGGACGGGATTGATGGCAGGACGCTCCGTCAATACGAGAGCGCGCAGGGCCAGCGCCGTGGCCCAGGGGTCATTGCTCCCCCAAGCCCCGCTGGGCTCCTGCGCTGCCAGTAGCCAGTCCCTTACGGAGGGGCCCATGGCCGGCAGAGCACCGCTGTAAGGGTGGACGGCTTCGTAAACGAGTGCGGTTAAGCCAGCATCGGATCTCCAATGCCCGCCAGGGTCGGCTTGACCCAACAGGTAAGTGGCCGCTTTGTCGGCAATGGCTGCTGCGATAGCGGAACGTTGACGGTGTTCTAGAAGGCCACGCAACACGAGGGCCGTGCTCAATAAATCACTACTGCCACCCACGGTAAAGCTGCCATTGGTAGCCTGTTGCCTCAATAGCCAAGCCAGGGTGGGCTCGGCCTGACTCGCGCTCCACGGCGTGGCCAAGGCTTGCAGGGCCCAGCCCGTATCTAACGTATTTGTACCGCTGAGGCTGTCGTATGTGGCGAATCCGCCGGAGGCTGCACGCCGACCTTGAAGCTCAGGGGTCCTAGGAATCTGGGTTTGCTGCTGCTGCAGCCACTGAGTGCATGCCAGCACTTCCGTCGCAGTCTCGGCCAATGGCACTGCATCCAACGCGGCCGTCAGCGAGGCAGCCCTGGATGTATCTGAAAATTCCAGCAGCGTACGGGCAGCTTCACACTGACTTTGTAATGCGGTAGCGGAACCGGAAGCACTTGCCAACTGGCCCGTCGTCTGAACCTGATTCTGAAGCCATGCCACGCCACTGGCAGCGCCCGCCCAGGAGAAACCTGTACACGCCCAAATTACTGAGAAGTCAGTAACTTGGGGAACATTGATCGCCTCGAAAACCGCATGAATGCTGGCTTTCTTGTCTTGGCGTGCTCGGCAAGTTACCGTCTTATGAGTAAAGCCAAGCACACCCAATACCGCACGGCCCTGGCCGTCCGGTTGATTCCCGTCGTACGCATTTGAGATCCTTTAGTCTCTCTCCATGCGCATGAAAAGCGTCGTCGGCCGAATCTGAGCTGACTACCGCCCCTAACCGCAGATGCAGAGTCGTTGCAATTTTTTATTGCCGCGGATACTAGCGATAACGATTGAAATCATCTGTGACAAATTGTTTTTAGCCTATCAAATCTGCCAGCAGGGTAGCTTTTCACTAATGGATGAAACGGTATCTTCAACGCAATTGCAGCAATCAATGACACACAGCTATTTTTTAATAGCAATCCCTATGAACTCGGTTTCCTAGCCAAAACCCGCCGCGAGCACCCCGCGCGCTTCGCGCACGAACTCCGACTCCCCGGCCCGCGGCGGCAGCAGATAAAAGCCCGCCTGCGGCAAGGCCGGCAAGCCGTGGGGCGCGGGCAGCATCCGCACGCCGGCGCACAGTGCCGAAGCATTGAGGCATGCCACGCCCAGGCCCGCCGCCAGCGCCGACTGCAGCCCCGCCACGCCCGAGGCCAGCAGCGCGATGCTGTAGGGCACGCGGCGGCGCTGCAGCAAGGCCACGGTGAACTGGTGCAGCGAGCAGCTGTCGGGCAAGGCCAGCAGGCGCAGCGGCTCGCCCCGCGCGCGGGACAGGCCGGGCGCGGCCATCCAGTGCAGCGCCTCCTGCCGCAGCAACGAGGCCTTGGCGGCAGGGTGTGCACGGGCCGCGCCGACTGCCGCGCGCGTGGCAGGCAAGGCCATGGTCACCGCCACATCGAATTCACCGCCGGTATAGCCCGCTTCGACCAGGCCGCTTTTCTGCACGGTGACCTGCAGCCGCACCAGCGGGTACTGCGCTTCCATGCGCGCCAGAAGGCCGGCCAGTTCGGCGGGGCGAAAGTAATCGGTGATGCCCAGGCGCAGCGTGCCCTGCAGCGCCACGCCATGCAGATCGCGCCAGGCCTCTTCGCTGAGCGCGAGCAGCTTGCGCGCATGGCCCAGCAGCCGTTCGCCGGCCGCCGTGGGCTGCACACCGGCCTTGGAGCGCAGCAGCAAGGACTGCCCGGCCTGCTCCTCCAGCTTGCGCAGTTGCTCGCTGACGGCGGACTGCGACAGAAACACCCGGGGTGCGCCGGCCGTGAGGCTGCCGGCGTCGATCACGGCGGCGAAGGTGCGAAGCTGGTCGAGGGGGAAGGTGTTCATGGCGGCCGATCCATCCACCGGGTAAACCGATGGATGGTATCCGTATATCCCGCTTTTCAAAAGGATGAAGCCCGCCAAGAATCAAGGCATTCGCAACCCACCACCGAGGAACGCACCATGCCCCACACCGTCATCCACCTCTGCGGCCCCGCCGATGCCGCCCTCGCCCGCCGCGCGACCGATGCGGTCGCCGAGATCACCCAGCGCGTGCTGGGCAAGGCGCTGCCCGTCATCGCCACCACGGTGCAATTCATCCCCGCCGAGCAGTGGTTCATCGGCGGCGCGTCATTGGCGGAACTGGGCCAGAGCACATTCCACCTGGACATCAGCATCACCGATGAAACCAACACCAAGGCCGAGAAGGCGCGCTACCTGCGCGAGGTCCACGCGGCGTTCTCCGACCTGTTGCCGCGCCTGCACGAGGTGAGCTACATCCACCTGATCGATGCCCGTGCCGCGGCATACGGCTACGGCGGGCGCAGCCAGGAATGGCGGCACCAGCAGGCCGGCGTGTAGCGCCCTGGCGCCGGCCGATGGCGCTCAGCGCATCGGGATGACGAACACCCGGCGGCGCGGCTCGCAGCCCGGTCCGTCGTAGGGCGTGCTGTCGCGATCCCAGCCGGGGCCCGGCGAAACCTGGGCGCAGACGCGTTTGCCATCGACCTTGCTGCGCCAGAAGTACCAGGGCGCCGGCGCCGACCAGGCCGCGCCGGCAAGGCATGCGGCCGCCACGAACGCAGCGCAGCCGTGCAGCGCAAGGGCCCCGAACTGGCGGGCGGAGCGGCGGTCGGGCAACGAAGTCATGGCGATCAGAAAAGGTCGAAGCGGGGTTGGAAGGGGCTTTGGCTGCATTGTGGCCCCGCCGCCTTCCAGCACGTTCACCGGGCCGCTGCGGGCGCGCCCGCAGCGCGTTCGGGCCAGGGCGCCGAGACAATCCAGCCCTCCAGCGGGTCCAGGCCCGGCGGCAGCCCATACAGCACGTCGCCTTGCTGGTGGCGCTGCAGCGCCCAGGCAGCCTGCACCAGGCACAGCACGGCGTCCAGCCGGTCGCCGCTGGCGTCGTCCACCAGCGCGTCGCGCTGCGCGTGCGTGAGCTTGAGGCGCAGTCCCAGCCGGGTGGCGCCGTTCTCCAGCGCGGTGACCAGGTCCTTGCGGGCGATGAGGCGATCGGGCGTCTGCTTGGCACGGTCGTCGCTCTTGTAGCTGCGCCGGGCCAGGATCTCGCGGGCCAGCAGGCCGGGATAGGCCTCCAGCGCCACGCGGCCCGGATCGCCATCGTGCAGGCCGGGCAGGTGCACGCCGGCATCCAGCAGCAGCGGAACGCCCGCGTGCAGCATGTAGGCGACGGGTGGGTTGACCCATTTCATCGACGGGCTGGAGCCCGCCGAGCCGTCGGTGGCGCGGTGCGCGAACTTCGCCCCCACCGGCCGCGCGTCGCAGAACGCCGCGAAGGTGTCGCGGATCTGCGCGCGGCTCAGGCTGCGGTAGTGGTGAATGCTGGCCTGCCAAGTGAGCGGCCAGTTCAGGTGCGACAGCAGTTCGCGCGGCAGCCCGAACGGCAGGTCGAAGCCGCCCACCCAGGCGCGCGGCCCGGCCAGCCATTGGCCGAAGCCGGCCAGCGTGTCGAAGCGCTCCAGCCCCGTCAGCACGACGCGCGATCCGGCCAACTGGCCGGTGGCGAGCACGATGGGCTTGGCCCGGCTCGGGCTGCTCGAAAAGTCGCAGCCGATCAGCATCGGCAGCACTGGCGCCACCGTTGGCGGCAGCAGGGCATTCGGCGTGTTCATGCCGAAGCTAGCCCAGCGCGAGAGCGGTCACGCCCGCAGCGATCAGCGCGGCGCCCGCGATGCGCGCCGCGCGGTCGCCCTCGCCCAGCAGGTGCCCGCCGATGAGCGCGGCGAACAGCATCGACACCTCGCGCGCCGGTGCCACGTGCGACAGTGGCGCCTCCTGCATGGCGTAGAGCACCAGCACGTAGGCAACCGGGCTCACCAGCGCCACCAGCAGGGCGAACCGCCATTGCACGCGCCACAGCACCCGCGCGGCCGGCAGATCGCGCAGCACGAAGGGCGCCAGCATGGCCACGCGCACGAAGTTGCCCATGTCGTCCACCAGGATCGGCGACATGCGAAGCACCTTGACCGCATAGCCGTCCACCACGGTGTAGCTGGCGATGAAGGCACCGGTGAGCACGCCGTAGCGCATGCCCGCGTGCAACCTGTGCCGCGCCGCCGGATCGTGCGCGGCGCGCAGCAGCGCCGGGCCGCCCGCGATCAGGAAAACCCTGCCCACCACGCCCGCGATGCCCAAGCCCCCCAGCCAGGAAATCCGCTCGCCCAGGAAGGTGATCGCGACGAACGAGGACAGCAGCGGGCCCGAGCCACCAGCCCAGCGGCGCCCAAAGCACCATCATCAGCACCGAGGTGAAGCAGGCGAAGCGTGAATCGCCGCCGGCCTTCTTGGCCGCGATGTTCCAGCAGGCATGGATGAGGCCGGCCAACAGGATGAGCGCGAAAGCGTTGAGGGTCACGGCGCCGAAAGAAGCAGGAAGGAACGAACGAAGAAAGAACGGATGGGACGGCCCGAATGCAAGAGGCCGCAGCGCATGGTGCCTGCGGCCTCGGGGCGCGGAACGGGCGAGAAAGGGACGAGGGCGGCGCTGGCGATGCTAGGCGCGGCCGATGATGGACGCAGTCGCCATCAGCTCTTCCAGCAGCGCGAACGACACGCGGCCCGACACCGAATACGGGTCGAGCTCGGGCTTTTCGGAGTATTTGAGCAAGATCGAATGGTTGACCCGGGTGAGGTTGACCTGGCCCATGGTCCAGCCGCCGAAGCGCCGCTCCTGGATTTCCTCGAAGTGCAGCAGCTCCACATCCTTGTGGCGCGGGTCTTTCTGGATGTGGCCGTAGAGGTCGCTCACGGCGGAGCGGCCGCCTTCGATCGCCTGCAGGAACACGCCCCCGCCGTAGCAGAGCACGCCGGTGATGCCGCAGGTCGGGTTGTGCTGGCGCGACTGGCTGAGGATGGCTTCGATCGCATCGGGAGACGGGTCCACGGCACGGCTGGCATAAAGCAGGCGAACGAGCATGTCAGTTCCTTCCGGGAATGAGCGACAGGAATTCGCGGCGCAGCGCGGGGTCCTTGAGGAACACGCCGCGCATCACGGAGTTGAGCATCTTGCTGTCCATATCGCGCACACCGCGCCAGGACATGCAGAAGTGGCTGGCCTCCATCACGATCGCCAGGCCGTCGGGCTGGGTCTTTTCCATGATGAGGTCGGCCAGCTGCACCACGGCCTCTTCCTGGATCTGGGGGCGGCCCATGACCCAGTCCACCAGCCGCGCGTATTTCGACAGGCCGATGACGTTGGTGTGCTCGTTGGGCAGCACGCCGATCCAGATCTTGCCCATCACGGGGCAGAAGTGGTGGCTGCAGGCGCTGCGCACGGTGATCGGGCCGACGATCATCAGCTCGTTCAGGTGCTCGGCGTTCGGAAACTCGGTGATCGCCGGCTGCTGCGCGTAGCGGCCCTTGAAGACCTCGTTGAGGTACATCTTGGCGACGCGCCGCGCGGTGTTCTGGGTGTTGTGGTCGGTGGCGGTGTCGATGACCAGGCTGTCGAGCACGCCCTGCATCTTGGCTTCGACCTCGTCGAGCAGCTGCTCCAGCTCGCCGGGTTCGATGAACTCGGCGATGTTGTCGTTCGCATTGAAGCGCTTGCGTGCCGCGGCCAGCCGTTCGCGGATTTTGGTGGAAACGGGCGTGCCCTCTTCGGGCGGCGCGTCGTTCGAGTCGGCGGCGAGTTGTCTGAACATGGGCGGCATCGTACCAGCGAATGCCCGCCCTGGCTTGCTGAGTGTTTTTGGCCTCCAGCACATATTCCCCTAGGGAGCATAGCTATCAAAACAATAGCAACACCCCGAAGCTGCGCCAGCTCAGTAGCGGTTGCCGGTCACCCAGAGCGCGGCCCGCATGGTGGCGAACGCGATGCGGTCCAGCGCGCGCTGGCGCCAGGGGCGCTCGGCATAGGCGCGCGGGTCCATGCGCTGGCCGGCGTGCTCCATGGCATGCACCAGGCGTTCGCGCAGGTCGGCGGCGAAGCCCGCGTCCTCGATCACCACGTTGGCCTCGCGCGCCAGCAAGAGCGACAGCGGATCGAGGTTGGACGAGCCCACCGTGGCCCAGGGGTGTTCGCCCAGTGCATCCACCACAGCCACCTTGGCGTGCAGGAAGCTGGGCGAGTATTCGTGGATCTCCACGCCGGCCTTGAGCAGCGCGCCGTACACGGGCCGGGCCGCGTGGTACTGCATGAAATATTCGTAGCGGCCCTGCAGCAGCAGGCGCACGCGCACGCCGCGGCGCGCGGCCAGCACCAGCGCGCGGCGCAGCTTGCCGCCGGGCACGAAATACGCGTTGGCGATGATGATCTCGTGCCGCGCATTGCCGATGGCGCGGCGGTAGGCGCGCTCGATGCGGCTGCGGTTGCGCAGGTTGTCGCGCAGCAGCAGCGCCGCGCGCATGCCGAGGCCTGCCTCGGCCGTGCGTTGCTGCGCGCGCCGTGCGCTGCTGGCGGCCCGAAGATCGCGCAGCGCATCGGCCAGGCGGTAGCGGCGCGCATCGCGCACGGCTTTCAGGCGCCACCAGATCTGCTCCATGGCCTCGTTGGCCTGCTCCACCAGCCGCCCCTCGACCCGCACCGCGAAGTCGAAGCGCGGCGCCTCCAGAACGCCGTGGTTGGGGTCGTGCAGGTCGTCCAGCACGTTGATGCCGCCGCAATACAGCACGCAGCCATCGACCACGCAGAGCTTGCGGTGCAGGCGGCGCCAGCGGCGCGGCAGCAGCAGGCCCAGCCGCCCGACCGGCGAATACACCTGCATCTGCACCCCAGCGGCCTCGAAGCGCTCGGGCCAGGGGCCGGGCAGCGAGCCGGTACCCACGCCGTCCACCACCAGGTGCACGCGAACGCCGCGTTCCGCCGCGCGCACCAGGGCCTCGGCAATGACGGCACCAGTGCCGGTGCAGTCGAAGATGTAGGTCTCGAACTGGATGTCGGACAGCGCGGCATCCATGTCCTCCACCAGCGCGGCGAACAGTTCTTGCGATCCCTGCAGCAGGCGAACGCGGTGGTCTCCCCCCAGCCCGGCGGATTGCGACATGGTCAGCGCCCCCCGCAGTTCACAGGCGGAACTCGGCGATCAGCGGCAGGTGGTCCGACATGCGCCACCAGATGCGCCCGCGCGGCACGTGCAGCCCCAGCGGCGTGAGCCCGCGCACGTACACGTGGTCGAGCTGCACCATGGGCAGGCGCGCCGGGTAGGTGAAGGTGCGGGGCGCCTCTTCGTACTCGTACAGCCCGCAGGCCGCCAGCGCCCGCTTGACCTGCAGGCCCCAGTCGTTGAAGTCGCCGGCCACCACCAGCGGCTCGTCCGGCGGAACCTCCCGGGCGATGAAGCGCTGCAGCTGCGCCACCTGGCGCACGCGGCTGCCGGGAATGAGCCCCAGGTGCACCACGATGGCATGCACGCGGCGGCCGTGGATTTCGACCTCGACATGCAGCAGGCCGCGCTGCTCGAAGCGGTGGTCGGAGATGTCCTCGTGCTGGTGGCCGATCACCGGCCAGCGCGTGAGCAGCGCGTTGCCGTGCTCCCCATGGCGGGTGACGGCATTGGTGCGGTACACGGCTTCGTAGCCCTGCGGCGCCAAAAACTCGGCCTGCGGCATGTCGGGCCAGCGCTGGAAGTATTGCTGCTCGCGGCGGTGCATCTTGCGCACCTCTTGCAGGCACACGATGTCGGCGTCGAGTTGCTCCACCGCGTGGCCCAGGTTGTGGATCTCCAGGCGGCGGGCGGGGCCGAGGCCCTGCACCCCTTTATGGATGTTGTACGTGGCAACGCGCAGGATGTCGGAAGATTCCATGGCGCGATTGTGTCGCAGGCGCGCGTCGCTTCGGTGGCAGCGGGGCGAAGGGGGTGCTTTTCCCCACTCGCGCGAACGGGCCGCAGCCTACACTGTGCTCTTTGTTACATACGGAACGCGCGCCGCACGCCATGGCCACCGCCAAAGAACCAGACTCCACGGAACCCCAGGCGCTGGTGATCGACAGCAACGCGACCTCGCGCAGCATTCTGGTGGCGCAATTGCGCGAATACGGCATCCAGCGCGTCGTGCAGTGCAGCCGGGTGCAGGACGCGCGCAGCCGCCTGGAGCACACCGTGTTCGACTACGTGCTGTGCGAGCAGTATTTCGCCGAATCCGGACAGTCGGGCCAGACGCTGCTGGACGATCTGCGGCGCGCCCAGATGCTGCCGTTTTCCACCGTGTTCTTCATGGTCACCGCCGAGGCGTCTTACGCCGCGGTGGCCGAGGCGGCCGAATCCGCGCTGGACGGCTACCTGCTCAAACCGTTCACGCCCAGCGCGCTGTTCGAGCGGCTGGGCTCGGCGCGCCTGCGCAAGACCCACCTGCGCCCCATCTTCGACGCCATCGGGCGGGAGGACTTCGAGGCGGCCGCGCAGCTGTGCGTGGAGCGATTCGAGGCGCGCAAGCCTTACTGGCTGTATGCCGCTCGCATCGGCACCGAGCTGCTGCTGCGCCTGGCCCGCCACGACGAGGCCCGCACGCTGTTCGAGGCCGTGATCGAGGCGCGCGCCCTGCCCTGGGCCAAGCTCGGTGTGGCGCGGGCGCAGATCGAATCCGGCCAGGCGCCGCGGGCCATCACCACCTTGCAGGGGCTGATCGGCGAAGACGCTTCGTTCGCCGACGCCTACGACGTGCTCGGGCGCGCGCAGGTCGAAATGGGCCACTTCGAAGACGCCATGGCCACCTACCGCACGGCCAGCAGCCTCACGCCCGACTCGGTGGTGCGCCAGCAAAAGCTCGGCATGATGGCCCACTACATGGGCGACCGCGAAACGGCGGCCAAGGCCCTTTCACGGGCGGCCGTGCTGGGCATCGACTCCAAGCTCTTCGACTACCAGTCGCTCGTGCTGCTGGCGTTTTCGCATTTCGCGGGCAACGACCGCAAGGGGCTGGAGCGCTGCATGGCCGACTTCGCGCGCATCATGGAGCGCCATGGCGACAGCCGGCGGGTGCAGCGCTTCAGCGAGATCGTGCGCACGCTGCAGCAGATGCAGCAGCGCCAGTTCGCGCAGGCCGTGGCCGAGGTGCGGTCGATGGTGCGCGAGATCGGCAGCGGCGATTTCGACTACGAGGCCGCCTGCAACCTGAGCAGCCTGCTCGCCGTGCTGGCCGCCACGTCCATCGATCTCAGCGAAGGCACGGCCTGGGTGACCGCCATCGGCATGCGCTACGCCAACACGCGCGGGTTGTGCGAACTGATGGCCAATGCCTGCCAGGCCTACCCCGACTATTCGGACATCGTGCGCGGCTGCCTGCCGCAGATCAACAAGACCGCCGAGAACGCGGTGGCGTTGAGCCTGGCGGGCGACCCCGGCGGCGCCGTGGCCCAGTTGCTCGACTGCGTCGACACCACGCTCAACACCAAGCTGCTCGACATGGCGCAGCAGATGCTGACCCGGCATGCCGGCCGGTTCGACGACGCGGCGGGCCGGCAGGAAGCCATCGATGCGCTGCGCACCCGCTGCGGCACCACCACCCCGCGCGCGGTGCTGGGCCAGGCCACCGAACGCAAGCCGGGCGAACTGGTGCTGCGCGTTTCCAGCGCCGCCACCGCGCCCGCTGCGTCCGGCGCGTCCACCGCACCGGGCACGCCGCCCTCCACGTCATCCTCGCCTTTCCCGTCGGCCGCCGAACCGGCCGATCTGGCCGCGGTGCTGCGCCTGCGGCCGATGTAGCAGCGCCCGTTCAGGCGGGTGGCGCGAACCGGGGCAGCATCAGGCACGCCTCGGCATTGGACGGCGAAAAGCACGCGAGCGCAGCATCGCGCCACGGCAGCCATCGCCAGGCCACGTGCTCGCGCGGGCTCAGCACCACCGGCGTGCGCGCCGGCACGCACAAGCCGAACAGGCGCTCGCGGTTGCGCACCACGCCCGGGGCGTAGCGGTGCAGCCATTGCGGCCAGATGTCATAGACGTTTTCCAGCGCCCAATCGGTCAGCACGCAGCCGGGGGCACGGGCATCGATGCCCGTTTCCTCGAAGACTTCGCGCACCGCCGCGTCTTCGAAAGGCTCTTCGGGCCAGTCCTTGCTGCCGGTGACCGATTGCCAGTGGTCGCCGCCGCCCGCGCGGTGGATCAGCAGCACCTCCAGCGCCGGGGTGTGGATCACCACCAGCACCGACTCGGGGATCTTGAAAGCACCGGGCAAGCCGGTCACGCCGCGGCCGCCAGCAGGGCCTGCAGCGATTGCGGGGGCGCATCCGCCAGCGCGCCGGCCGCACAGTGCTGCAGCCACTGCGGCGAGATGCGGCACAGCATGGTCCGGCCGGCCGGCTGGCCGAGGGCCGCCGCAGTGACCACCGGCACGACCGCATCGACCAGCGACACCGCGCCGGCCGCCGAGCCCACGCTGACCGGTTGCAGCGTGCCGCGATCCAGCTCCAGGATGGCGCCGAGCGCATCGACCCGCAGCGCGAATTCCTGCACCCGCCCATCGTCCAGCGTGGCACGCACCACCACGATCTGCCGGTTGGGGTCGCCCCCGCGCGCGGCCGGCAAAGGCGCTCCCCCCTGGGCTGGCGCGATCACGCTGCGCAGGTCCACCACCGGGCACACCCGCTGGCCGATCTGCGCCAGGCCGATGAATGGCGCGCGCAAGCCCCCCGCGTGCAGCACCATGGCATCGGGCGCGGCCTCCACCACCGAGGCGGCCTCCAGCCCGAACCACTGCGCCCCCATGCGGAAAGAAGCCAGCTGCACGCTGTGCGACGCATCGGCCCGGCCGCCGGGCTGCGTGGACAGGGCCGGCGCCAGCGGCACGGCCGCGTGGTGCCGGCACACGTGGCGCAGCACCGTGCAGCCCAGGCCATGGTCGTAGCCGTCCTGTGCGCGGAACTCGCGGTAGCCCTGGCCACGCGCGAACCCCAGCGCATACAGGTCGTGTCCGAACACCGCCATGCGAGAGTCCGAAGGGCCCGGCGCCACCTGCGGCGAAGCAGCCACCGCCGCCACCGCCGCATCGCCCGCGGCGCAGACCACCGCCCCTTGCGCATCCACGAAAGCCAGTACGTCCTGCGGGCCCGCGCCCACGGCGCAGTCGGCGAGGATGGAAGACAGCTGCTCCGCCGCATCCCACACGATGGCGATGCCGCCCAGCACCGGCCCGCCAGCGCCGCGGCTGCCCCGGTCGGAACGTCCTTCAGCGCGCGCTTCAAAGCGCGCTTCAACGTGCGCGCCGCCCCTCACCGCTGCGGCATAGACGAAGGTCGGCCCTTGGCCGTAGAACCGGCTCGGCCCGTAGCGGCTCACCACATAGCCCTGGCTGCCCTGCAGGCGCAGGCAGCGGCCCACCCATTCCTCGTCGAGCTGCGCCCCCATGTGCCCGGCCTGATCGGGCCGCGACACGGCCACCACGCGGCCCTCGCGGTCGAACAGCACCAGGCTGGCATACACGGTGTAGAGGCGGTTGATCTCCTGCAGCACCGCCGTGGCCTGCGCGCAGGCGCGCGTGCCGGCCTGCAGGGTGAGGGCGAACTGTGGCGTCAGCGCCCACCAGCGGCAATCGTTGGCGCGCTCGTACAGGTTGCGGTCCAGGATCTGCATCGCCAGCGAAGCGCGGCCGCGCGCATCGCTCAGCAGCGAACGTATGACGACGCCGTACAGGTCCTGCAGCGCACTGGCAAATGCCGAAGCCGTCTTCCGGGCGGTCGCGCCGATCTCGGACAACAGCGTCTTTGCGAACTGCAGCTCGCGCGGCGCCGCCGAATCGCCGCCCAGTTGGTGCAGGTCCAGAAGGCCGTTCCACACCGACCGTTCGAGCGCCGACTGGATGGCCGCCGAGCGGCCGGGAATGTCGCGCAGCTCCTGCGACAGCACGTCGGCATGGCCGGCCAGCTCGACGGGAAAGGCATCGGCCGGGTCTTGCGCGGCCTCGTCGAAGGCCACGTCCAGCGGCAGCAGCGCCAGGCCTCGCCAGCCGGGACCGGCATAGCCCTGGAACCCCTGCGTTTCGCGAACGGCCATCAGGCAGCGCCGGCTGGCGTGGCTGATGGGCTGCACGCCCGCCATGGCCGCTTGCGGCAGCCTCCAGCCCGACGGCAGCTGCAGCGAGTCGCTGGAAAGGAGCACGCGGCCTTCGGCGTCCACCAGCGCCAGCACCGCGTCGCCACCCTGCCCCGGCTGCGCGCCCCCGCCCTGCACCGATTCGAAGATGGCCGGCATCTCGTCGGCCAGCTTGAATTGCAGGCACAGCACGCCCACCGCTTGCCCCCCGGAATCCACCCGCTGGGCGTACACGAGCGTCTTGCCCGCCTCGCCGGTGAATCCATGCACCGCGTGATGCTCGGCATAGGGCGCGTGGCTTTGCAGCACCGATTGCAAGAAGGCGCGGTCTGCCTGCGCCTGCGGCGGCGATGCCAGCGGGTCCACGGCCTGCAGTTGCGCACACAGCCGGCCAGCAGTGTCGAACAGGAAGATGTTGCCGTACACCGTGTATTTGTCGGCGTACTCGCGCAGGCGGGCTTCGATGGCGGGACGGGTCTCAGGCGAGGGATCGCCCAGGAAGGCGGCCACGCCCACGTCGGTGGCGAAGAAACCGATGTCGGCCGTGCGCTCGAAAAGATTGCGCACCAGCACGTCGATGCACACCTGGGCGCGCGCCGCGATGTCGGCGATGCGGTTTTTGAGGGCCTCGCCCGCCAGGCCGCGCAGCAGGTCGGCCGACAGCGCGGCGAAGTCCCTGCGGGCCTGCGCCAGATCGGCCCCGGAAGACGCCTTGGCCGACAGCAGGGACAGGGAAGACAGCAGGGACAGATGGTCCCATGCGTTCTCGACCAGTCTCAACTCTTGCCGCTGATGCTGCGCCGCCGGCATGTAGCGCAGCCACTGCTCGGGGAAGGCCGTGAAGGGAGACGCGTGAGACACAGGAAGTCCTTTTGCCTGGGCAATGGCCCAGATTGTGATGCATGCCCCGAGGGCGCCGCGCACCGTCGGCATGGGGGTTTGCCCTCTGCCGCGCAGGCTGGCGGGCAGGATCTGGCCGTGTCGGCAAACCCTCCGCAGCGCGCGGTGCGATGCGCCTTGCCGTGAGCACGATGCATGCCACGTGCATTCGTTCGCCATCCAGAGCCTCGACGCCCCGCATTCCGGCCACGGCCGGATGATGCCCCCTCGCCGCCAAAACGCTGCCATGCCACTGCGCCGCCGCGCTCGGTCAGCGGCTCGGTCAGCGGCTCGGTCAGCCGCCCGCAGCCTTGCGCGCCGTCGCCACGGGCGGTGGCATTTCCTTGGCCTGCAGCGCGCGCACCTGCGTGACCAGTTGGTTGTGCGCATCGAGGAACGCCGCCGCGATCACCTTGCCCTCGTTGGTATTGCTCCAGCCGGCGCCCGCTGCGCCGCCGAGCTTGCCGAACACCAGCCCGCCCACGCCCAGATCGGTGGAGCGCGCCGCGCCGGTGGCGGCCGCCACCTGTTCCGTGGTTTCGTTATCCGACAGCAGCAGCGCGGTCTGGGCTTCCTTGAACTTGACTTGCTCCACCAGGCCGGCCAGGCCCGCAATGTCGCGCAGCACGGGAATCATGGCGATCACGCCGGACAGCCCGCGCCCCGCGTCCTGCTCGCTGAAGGTCAGGCTGGGCGTAAGCGTGTACTGCGCTTCGTAGCCCCGGCCCTTTTGCACGGTGGAGTTCTTGCGCAGCACGCCCGCGTCTTTCAGGTCCTGCTCCTGCACCGTGCCGCGCAGGCCCGCCGAGCGGTCCACGACGCGAAAGCACCCGCTCTGCTGGGCCAGCAGCTTGACCAGCGGCACCGGCGAGGCGGGCAGCTGGTAGCCCGATCCCATGATGTAGCCGTTCGGGTTCTCGGCCAGTGCCAGCGTGGCCACGGGCGCATCGCACCGCACCAGTTCACGCGCCGCGTTCTTCGCGCCTTCCGGCCCGGCCGAGCCCGAGACGACCGAGCCGCCCTGCCCTAGTTCGGTCTTCTTTTCGCCGCAGCCGGCCAGCGCGGCCACGAGGGCCAGGGCCAGCCCAGTCATTGCACGGGTTTGCATAAACGCCTCTTCCAAAAGAAAAACAAAAAAGCGGCAGGAACATGGCGCTCCTGCCGCTTCGAGTGGGACGGATTCAACGAACCCCGCTCATCCGGATCAGACGGCCTTGACGGCGTCCGGGTTGCGCAGACGGATGTGCAGCTCGCGCAGCTGCTTTTCGTCCACAGGGCCGGGTGCCTGCGTCAGCAGATCCTGGGCGCGCTGGGTCTTGGGGAAGGCGATCACGTCGCGGATCGACTCGGCGCCGGTCATCAGCGTGACGATGCGGTCCAGGCCGAATGCCAGGCCGCCGTGCGGAGGGGCGCCGTATTGCAGGGCATCCAGCAGGTAGCCGAACTTGTTGCGCGCTTCCTCGGGCGTGATCTTGAGGGCGTCGAACACCTTCTGCTGCACGTCGGCCCGGTGGATACGGACGGAGCCGCCACCCATTTCCCAGCCGTTGAGCACCATGTCGTAGCCCTTGGAGATGCATTTTTCGGGCGCGGTGACCATCCAGTCCTCGTGGCCGTCCTTCGGTGCGGTGAACGGGTGGTGCACGGCGGTGTAGCGCTGCGACTCCTCGTCGAACTCGAACATCGGAAAGTCCACCACCCACAGCGGCGCCCAGCGGCTTTCGAACAGGCCGTTCTTCTTGCCGAACCCGCTGTGGCCGATCTTGATGCGCAGTGCGCCGATGGCGTCGTTGACGACCTTTTCCTTGTCGGCGCCGAAGAACAGCAGGTCGCCGTCCTGCGCGCCCGTACGCTTCAGGATCTCGGCGATGGCCGCGTCGTGGATGTTCTTCACGATGGGCGACTGCAGGCCATCGCGGCCCTTGGCCAGTTCGTTGACCTTGATGTAGGCCAGGCCCTTGGCGCCGTAGATCTTCACGAACTCGGTGTAGCCGTCGATCTCGCCGCGCGACAGGCCGCCGGTCTCACGCGCGCCGCCCGGCACGCGCAGGGCCACCACGCGGCCGCCCTTCATGTTGGCAGCGCCGGAGAACACCTTGAAGTCCACATCCTTCATCACTTCGGTCAGCTCGGTGAATTCGAGCTTCACGCGCAGATCGGGCTTGTCGGAGCCGAAACGGAAGGCCGCTTCCTGGTACGTCATGACCGGGAAATCGCCCAGGTCCACGCCGATGGTGTTCTGGAACACCGTCTTGATCATGCCCTGGAAGATGTCGCGGATCTCTTCTTCCGTGAGGAACGAGGTCTCGATATCGATCTGGGTGAATTCGGGCTGGCGGTCGGCGCGCAGGTCTTCGTCGCGGAAGCACTTGGTGATCTGGTAGTAGCGGTCGAAGCCCGCCACCATCAGCATCTGCTTGTACAACTGGGGCGACTGGGGCAGCGCGAAGAACTGGCCATCGTGCACGCGGCTGGGGACCAGGTAGTCGCGCGCGCCTTCGGGCGTGGACTTGCCCAGCATGGGGGTTTCGATGTCGATGAAACCGTTGGCATCGAGGAACTTGCGCACTTCCATCGACACGCGGTAGCGCAGCATCAGGTTGCGCTGCATGTAAGGGCGACGCAGGTCCAGCACGCGGTGCGTGAGGCGGGTGGTTTCCGAGAGGTTTTCCTCGTCGATCTGGAAGGGCGGCGTGACCGAGGGGTTGAGCACGTTCAGCTCATGGCACAGCACTTCGATCTTGCCGCTCTTGAGGTTGTCGTTGGTCGTGCCTTCGGGGCGCTCGCGCACCAGCCCCTTGACCTGCACGCAGAACTCGCTGCGCACGCCCTCGGCGGTCTTGAACATCTCGGCGCGATCGGGGTCGCACACCACTTGCACGTAGCCTTCGCGGTCGCGCAGGTCGATGAAGATCACGCCGCCATGGTCGCGGCGGCGGTTGACCCAGCCCGACAGGGTGACGGTTTGGCCCAGGAGGGCTTCGGTGACGAGACCGCAGTAGTGGGAACGCATGGCCATTGGGAGTCTTCCTGCGCCCTCGTGGAGCGCGACAAGGGTTTTTCGCGCGCCCGCGCCAAGCGGACGTGCGAAGAGGGTGTTTATCGGGAGTCGGGCGGCGTGAGATCCGGGGGCGCGACCACCCCCATGGAGACGATGTACTTGAGCGCCGCATCGACGCTCATTTCGAGTTCGATGCAGTCGCTCTTGCGCAGGATCACGAAATAGCCGCCCGTCGGATTGGGGGTGGTGGGGACATACACGCTGACGTACTCGTCACGCAGGTACGCCGCCACCTCGCCGCTGGGGGTGCCGGTGATGAACGCCACCGTCCATACGCCCTCGCGCGGCCACTGCACCAGCACGGCGGTGCGAAAGGCGTTGCCGCCTTCGGAAAAGAGCGTATCGGACACCTGCTTGACGCTGGAGTAGATCGAGCGCACCACCGGGATGCGGCTCACCAGGGCATCGCCCCACTCCACCAGCTTGCGCCCCGCGAAATTGCTGGTGAGCGCGCCCACGGCCAGCAGGATGCCCAGCGTGAGCAGCACGCCGAAGCCGGGAATGTGAAAGCCCAGCAGCTTGTCGGGTTGCCAGGCGCCCGGCAGGATCTGCAGGGTCTGGTCGAGCGTGCTCACGATCCAGTTCAGCACCCAGGCCGTGATGACGCCGGGAACGATGACCAGAAGGCCGGTGAACAGCCATTTGCGCAAAGCGGACATCCGGGGCCGTTCAGTTCTTCTTGGTGTCGGAACTGCTGGCGGCCGGTGCGGGCGCAGGCGCGGGAGCCGCGGCTTCCTTCTTGGGAGCGCCGTCGCCGCCGGGTGCCGCCGCAGGCGCGGCGCCATCGGAGGCCGCCGCATCGGGCTTGGCGCTGCCAGCGCCGCTGTTGCCGCCCCGGAAATCGGTCACGTACCAGCCGGAGCCCTTGAGCTGAAATCCGGCGGCGGTCACTTGCTTGGAAAAGGCCTCGGCCCCGCAGGCCGGGCACACCGTGAGCGGCGCGTCGGACATTTTTTGCAGCACATCCTTGGCGTGGCCGCAGGAACCGCATTTATAGGCGTAGATAGGCATCTTGGAGCGTGTGCGATGGAAAGTGCAAAACCTTCAATTATAGGCACCGTGCCCGAGGCCCCTCACGCCTGCTCCACCCCTGCCACCGGGTGGTGCGAAGCGCGCACGTTGCGCAGCCCCTGGGGCGCCAGCGAGCCGACCAGCATGCCCGCGGTGGCGGCCAGAACGCCCGCCAGTTGCGGCGGAAACACGGCGCCCACGGGCGTGGCCAGGAACACGAGCCAGGTGGACAGGCCCGCGGCGATCGCCAGGAGGGCGCCATGCGTCGTCGCGCGCTTCCAGTACAGGCCGAAGACCAGCGGCACGAAGGCCCCCACCAGCGGCACCTGGTACGCGCCCGACACCAGTTCGTAGATCGACGTGCCCTGCATGTGGATCGAATAGGCCAGCACGAAGGCGCTGAACACGAGCGTGCTGATGCGCATGGTGCGCAGGCGGTCGCGGTCGGTGCCGTTCGGGCGGAACTGGCGCCAGATGTTCTCGGTGAAGGTGACGCTGGGCGCCAGCAGCGTGGCCGACGCGGTGGACTTCAAGGCCGACAGCAGCGCACCAAAAAAGAACACCTGCATGATGAACGGCATCTTCTGCAGCACCAGGGTGGGGAGCACCTTCTGCGGATCGTCCTTGAGCAGTTCCGCCGTTTCGGCCGGCATGATGATCAGCGCGCTGGCCACCAGGAACATGGGCACGAAGGCGAAGAGGATGTAGCAGATGCCCCCGATCACCGGGCCGCGCGTGGCGGCCTTGATGTTGTTGGCCGACATGACCCGCTGGAACACGTCCTGCTGCGGAATGGAGCCGAACATCATCGTGATGCCCGCCGCGATGAAGAAGAGGATGTCGTGCAGCTTGGGCTCGGGCAGGAAGCGGAACAGGTCGCGGCTGCTGGCCAGCTCGATCACCTTGCCGGCCCCGCCCGCCATGTTGCCCGCGAACACCGCGATGATGGCCAGGCCGCCGACCAGGATGATCATCTGGATGAAGTCCGTCACCGCGACCGACCACATGCCGCCGAACAGCGTGTAGGCAAGGATGGAGATCACGCCGATGGTCATGCCCATCGGAATGCCGATGGCCCCGCCGGACAGCAGGTTGAACACCAGCCCCAGCGCCGTGACCTGGGCCGACACCCACCCCAGGTAACTCAGCATGATGATGAGCGAGCACACGACCTCGACCACCCGCCCGTAGCGCTCGCGGTAGTAGTCGCTGATGGTCAGCAGCGTCATGCGGTACAGCCGCGCCGCGAAGAACAGGCCCACCAGGATCAGGCAGAAGCCCGCGCCGAACGGGTCTTCCACCACGTTGCCCAGCCCGCCTTCGATGAACTTGGCCGGAATGCCCAGCACCGTCTCGGAGCCGAACCACGTGGCGAAGGTGGTCGTCACGATCATGTACAGCGGCAGATGCCGCCCGGCGATGGCGAAGTCGGCCGAATTCTTCACCCGCCGCGCTGCCAGCAGGCCGATGGCGATGGTGATCAGCAGATAGACAATGACCAGGGTCAACAGCACGGCATGCTCCTCGTATGTCGCGTAGGGAGGGGTGTAGGGGGAAAAGCGGGCAGGGAAAGGCTAGAACAGCCGCACGCGGATCAGCAGCTGCATCGCCAGCAGCCCCAATACAAATCCCATGCCACCGTAGATCAGGCTCTGCAGCAGGCGGTTGGTGCGCTTTTGCGCCGCCAGCAGTTCCAGCAGCTCGCGGCGGTGGTCGTGCGGCCGTTCGCGCAGATAGCCGTGCAGCAGGCGCGGCAGTTCGGGCAGCATCTTGGCGAAGCGCGGCGCCTCGGCGCGCAGCTCGCGCCACAGGCGCTGCGGGCCCATCTGGTCGAGCATCCACTTTTCCAGGAACGGCTTGGCCGTGCTCCACAGGTCCAGGTCGGGGTCGAGCTGGCGCCCCAGGCCCTCGATGTTGAGCAGCGTCTTTTGCAGCAGCACGAGCTGCGGCTGGATCTCGACCTGGAAGCGCCGCGACGTCTGGAACAGCCGCATCAGCACCATGCCGAGCGAAATCTCCTTGAGCGGCCGGTCGAAGTACGGCTCGCACACGGTGCGGATCGCCGCCTCCAGCTCGTTCACGCGCGTGGTGGGGGGCACCCAGCCGCTTTCGATGTGCAGTTCGGCCACGCGCTTGTAGTCGCGGCGGAAGAACGCCGTGAAGTTCTGCGCGAGGTATTCCTTGTCGAACTCGGTCAGCGTGCCGACGATGCCGAAGTCCAGCGAAATATATCGCCCGAAGGTTTCGGGCTCCAGGCTCACCTGGATGTTGCCCGGATGCATGTCGGCATGAAAGAAGCCGTCGCGGAACACCTGGGTGAAGAAGATCGTGACCCCGTCGCGCGCCAGCTTGGGAATGTCCACCCCCGCAGCGCGCAGGCGTTCGATCTGGTTGATGGGCACGCCCTTCATGCGTTCCATCACCAGCACCTCTGCGTGGCAGAAGTCCCAGAGGATCTCGGGGATCAGCACCAGTTCGAGCCCCTGCATGTTGCGGCGCAGCTGCGCGGCGTTGGCGGCTTCGCGCACCAGATCCAACTCGTCGTGCAGGTAGTTGTCGAACTCGGCCACCACCTGGCGAGGCTTGAGCCGCTTGCCGTCGGCCGACAGGCTTTCCACCCAGCCGGCCATGAGGCGCATGAGGCCCAGGTCGTTCTCGATCACCGGCAGCATGCCCGGGCGCAGCACCTTGACCGCCACCTCGCGCTCCACGCCCTTGCGGTCGCGCACGACCGCGAAGTGCACCTGGGCGATGGAGGCGCTGGCAATGGGCACCCGGTCGAACGAAACGAACACCTCGGCCAGCGGACGGCGAAAGGCACGCTCGATGGTGGCCACGGCCACATCGGGATCGAAGGGCGGCACGCGGTCCTGCAGGCGCGCCAGCTCGTCGGCGATGTCAGGGGGCATCAGGTCGCGCCGGGTGGACAGCACCTGGCCGAACTTCACGAAGATCGGGCCCAGCCGCTCCAGCGCCTCGCGCAGGCGCTGCCCGCGGGGCGCGTCCAGGTTGCGGCCGACCGACACGATGCGTGCCACCAGGCGCAGCCAGGGTTTTTGAAAGCTCGTCAGGACCAGTTCATCCAGCCCGTAGCGCAGCACCACCCAGACGATGGTGATGCCGCGAAAGAAACGCCTCATGGTGCGAATCGGTCGGTGCCACCGGCCTGGCCGGCCGACGAAGCCCGGCGGGCGCCGACGAACTGGCGCAGCGCCTGTGCCGCGCGCCGCGCGGCCGAACCCACCGCATGGGCCGGCGCATCGCCGATCACGCGGGCCAGGTCTTCCTCGACGTCCCAGCGCACATGGTCCACCAGCCAGTTGATCTCGGCCGCCAGCTGCACGTCGCCTTCGATGCGGATGCCGGGCTTGTCGCCCCGCAGCGCGGTCTGCGCGAGGGACAGGGGCGAGGTCTCGGTCACCTCCAGGCGCAGGTCCGGCACCAGGGTTTCAGGCGCCAGATCAAGGAGCCCCGCCGGCGTGATCTGCAAGGCCATCGAATACACCCGCCACTGCACGCGGGCCACGCGCCCCTTCTGGCGCACGAGGCGGTCCATGGCCTCGGGCTCCTGCATGAGCACATGGTTGAGGAAGAGCACCATGCGGTGCTGCACCTCGTGCACCAGCCACTGCGGTGGCTGCGGACCTGCGGCGATGCGCTCGAAAAGCCCATCCAGGAATGAAAAAGGGGACTGTGTTGCCATAGTCCCCGATTATTCCCCGAACTGGGCGCGGCACCGAGGGCTTTACCCCCGCGCCCGCCGCGCCATTGCGGCCCGGCCTTATTGCAAGGCCTGCACGCCGGCCACCAGCCAGCCGCTGCCACCGGTCTTGGGCTTGGTCATGTTCCACACTTCGCGGAACGGGCTCGGGCCTGCCGACAGCTCCTCGCGGATCATTCCGGAGAACTCCACGCTGGCCATGTAGCCGTCGCCCAGGTCTTCGATGCCCAGCAGCTGGGCTTCCAGCATGACCACATCGGTGTGGTTGGGCTGGCTGGCGCCGCGCAGCGATTCGCGCTCGCTCAGCTGGGTGCGGATTTCCTCCACCATGCTGTCGGTCATCATCGAGCGCAGTGCGGGAATGTCCGAACGGTCCCAGGCGCCTTGCAGCGTGATGAAGTTGCGCTTGGCTGCGTTCAGGAAGCCTTCGGTGTCGAAGCCCTCGGGCACGCCCCAGTTCTGCGAGCCGGCTAGCGCCGAGCCGATCACCACGCCCGAGCCGCCGCCGCTTTGGCGGGAGGCATCGAACGCCATGCTGCTGCGCTCGAACGGCCGGGCAGAGGCGTCGTTGCCGACGTTCTGCGGGCTGTACTGGCGCGGCATCTGCGCTTCGGCGGGCGAAGCGGCCCCGGCACCGGCACCAGCGCCCTGGAAGGCGAACGGCGAGTTGCCCGCGCCGCCGCCTTCAGCCGGCTTGCGCGAACGCATGAACATGCGGAACGCGGCGAACGCGCCGAGCGCCAGCAGCGCGATCAGCAGGAACTGCCCGAAGCCCGCGCCCAGGCCCAGCGAGTGCGCCAGCCAGGCCAGACCCAGGCCTGCGGCCAGGCCGCCGAGCATCGCGCCCCAAGGCTTCTTGGCGGCGGCGGCCGGAGCCGCTGCCGGCGCGGCGGCGCCGGGCTTGGCGGCGGCAGCGCTGTTGACGTTCTGCGCCGGTGCGCCGGGAGCGGCAGGCGGCGGCGCGGCGGACTCGCGCTGCGTCACGTTGCTCGACTGCTTGCCGACGGACTTGGCGCCACCCATGCGGCGGGCATCCGCGTCGGCATGCACCATCACCATCATGGCGACCAGCGCCATGGACCAGATCTTCATCATGTCATCTCCAATTTATTGATCGGTGCCCGCTGCCAGCGAACACGCAAGAAGGCTCAGCACTTGATTCCAACATGCAAAGCGACGATTCCCCCCGTCATGTTGTGATAGTCCACATGCCCAAAGCCATTTTTCTGCATGAGGGTTTTGAGTTCTTCCTGGCCCGGATGCATGCGGATCGACTCGGCGAGATAGCGGTAGCTGGCATCGTCGCCCGCCACCATCCGGCCCAGCCGGGGCAGCACCTTGAACGAGTACCAGTCGTAGGCCTTTTCCAGGGGCTTCGCCACCTTGGAAAATTCCAGCACGAGCAGGCGGCCGCGCGGCTTGAGCACGCGGCACATCTCAGCGAGCGCCTGGTCCTTGTGGGTCATGTTTCGCAGGCCGAAGGCGACGCTCACCGCGTCGAAGTGGCCGTCGGGAAAGGGCAGTTGCTCGGCGTCGCAGACCAGCGTGGGCAGCACCACGCCAGCGTCGATGAGGCGGTCGCGCCCCACGCGCAGCATGGCTTCGTTGATGTCGGTGTGCACCACCTGGCCCGATGCGCCGACCTTCTTGGCGAAGGCCCGCGACAGGTCACCCGTGCCACCCGCGATGTCCAGCACGCGGTTGCCTTCGCGCAGGTTGGCAACCATGACCGTGTAGGCCTTCCATGCGCGGTGCAGGCCACCGGACATGAGGTCGTTCATGACGTCGTACTTGGATGCGACGGAGTCGAAAACGCCGCGCACGCGGCGCGCCTTTTCTGCCTCGTCGACCGACTGGAATCCGAAATGCGTGGTGCTCATTCCGCGATGCTAGGGGCGCGCGCCCCGCTCGTACAGCGACAACCCCGCGCCTGCATGGGGCATCTGTCGCAATTTGGACGCTCGGCCCGCGCAGAGCGGGCCCGTCGCCGTCAGTGCGCGCAGCCTCCAGAACCGTGCGAATGGCCGCCACCGCCGCGCTTGGGCGGCATCGGCGTGTCGCGGTCGGCGCCCGCCTCGGCCAGGCGGCGCAGGTAGTCGGCCCACAGCGCGTCCTGGCGCTGGCCGAGTTCATACAGGTAGTCCCACGAGAAGATGCCCGTGTCGTGGCCATCCGAGAACGTGGGCTTGACCGCGTAATTGCCCACCGGCTCCAGCCCCGTGAGCGTGACGTGGCGCTGGCCGGTCTGCAGCACCTCCTGCCCCGGCCCGTGGCCCTGCACTTCGGCGGAGGGCGAATACACGCGCATCAACTCGAACGCGATGCGGAAGGCCGCGCCGTCCGAGAACACCACCTCCAGCACGCGCGATGCCTCGTGCACCGTGATCGACTGCGGCGTGGGTGCGCCGGCTTTCAAACCTGCCATGGAAATCCTCTGTGCGTTTTTTGCGTTGCGCCCGCTGCGGGCGGCCCGATGGAACCAGCGCGGGATTGTCCCACCGCGCCCTGGCCGGGCCGGCAGCAATCCCCGCGCGGCCTGAAGGCCCGTGGCGTCAAGCCAGCTGCGCCAGCCGCCCGGCCATCGCCGCCTCGGCCGCGGCCAGGCGGGCGGCCACTTCGGCCTCGCGCTCGGGTGCGCGGTCGCGCTGCGCCGGGGCCCACACGGCGCCGGGGAAGTGGCTGTCCCATGCAAAACGCGCGATCACATGCCAGTGCAGGTGCGGCACCATGTTGCCGAGCGCGGCCAGGTTGATCTTGTCGGGCTGCAGGTGGACGCGCAGTGCGGCCTCCACCGCGGCCACCGCCTCCATGCAATGCACGCGGTCTGCCGCAGCGAGATCGGTGAACTCCGCCGCATGCGCCGACCACACCACGCGGTAGAAAGCCGGAAAGCCGGCTTCCTCGGCGCGGATCACCCGCAGCTTCTGGCCGCGCCACACCAGCGCGCCGCCCTCGCCATCGCACAGCGGGCAGTTCGGCGTGGTGGACGCAGCAGGCCCATGGGCCGCCATCAGACCAGGACCCGCTCGATGCCGCCCGCGTTGGCGCGCTGCACGTACTCGGGCATCCAGTTGTCGCCCAGGATCTCGCGCGCCATCTCGACGACGATGTAGTCGGCTTCCAGCAGGCCGTTGTTCAGGTCGTCCTGGTAGCGGTTCAGGCCCTGCAGGCAGCTGGGGCAGCTGGTCAATATCTTCACGTTCTCCGTCGGGGCGACGGCGCCGCTGGCGCGCAGCGCGGCCTCGCCCTTGCGGATCTCCTCTTCCTTGCGAAAGCGCACCTGGGTGGAGATGTCGGGCCGCGTCACGCCCAGCGTGCCGGACTCGCCGCAGCAGCGTTCGCTCTTGGTGACCTGCGGGCCGACCAGCGCCTTCACGGTCTTGACCGAATCCTGCAGCTTCATCGGGTTGTGGCAGGGCTCGTGGTACAGGTAAGCGCCCTTGCCCTGCAGCGTCACGCCCTTTTCCAGCAGGTATTCATGGATGTCGATGATGCGGCTGCCCGGGAAGATCTTGCCGAAGTCGTAGCCCTGCAGCTGGTCGTAGCAGGTGCCGCAGCTCACCACCACGGTCTTGATATCGAGGTAGTTGAGCGTGTTGGCCACGCGGTGAAAGAGCACCCGGTTGTCGGTGATCATCTTCTCGGCCTTGTCGAACTGGCCGCTGCCGCGCTGCGGGTAGCCGCAGCACAGGTAGCCCGGCGGCAGCACGGTCTGCACGCCCGCGTGCCAGAGCATGGCCTGCGTGGCCAGGCCCACCTGGCTGAACAGGCGCTCCGATCCGCAGCCGGGGAAATAGAACACCGCCTCCGTCTCGGCCGTGGTCGTGGCCGGGTTGCGGATGATGGGCACGTAGTCCTTGTTTTCGATGTCCAGCAGAGCACGCGCCGTCTTCTTGGGCAGACCGCCCGGCAGCTTCTTGTTGATGAAGTGCACCACCTGCTCCTTCACCGGCGCGGTGCCGACCGTGGCCGGCGGGCGCGCGGTCTGGCGGCGGCCCACCTTGCGCAGCAGGTCCACGGCGATGCGCTGGGCCTTGAAGCCCACGCCGACCATGGCGCTGCGCATCAGCTTGATGGTGTCGGGGTTGGTGGCGTTGAGCATGGCCATCGCCAGCGCGTTGCCCGGGCGGAAGGTCTTCTTGCCCATCTTGCGCAGCAGGTTGCGCATGTTCATGGTCACGTCGCCGAAGTCGATCTTGACCGGGCACGGCGTGTAGCACTTGTGGCACACGGTGCAGTGGTCGGCCACGTCCTCGAACTCCTGCCAGTGCTTGATCGACACGCCCCGGCGCGTCTGCTCTTCATACAGGAAGGCCTCCACCAGCAGCGAGGTGGCGAGGATCTTGTTGCGCGGGCTGTACAGCAGGCTGGCGCGCGGCACGTGGGTGGCGCACACGGGCTTGCACTTGCCGCAGCGCAGGCAGTCCTTGACCGAATCGGCAATGGCGCCGATGTCGCTCTGCTGCATGATCAGCGACTCGTGCCCCATCAGGCCGAAGCTCGGCGTGTAGGCGTTGGTCAGGTCGGCATACATCAGCGAGTTGCGAGCCGAACCGGGCTCCCGCGCAATATCCACTAGGGCACATTGCTCCTGATTTCGTAGCAACTTGCCTTTGTTGAAGCGCCCCTCGGGGTCCACGCGCTGCTTGTAGTCGGCGAACGGCTGCAGCTCGTCGTCGGTCAGGAACTCCAGCTTGGTGATGCCGATGCCGTGCTCGCCCGAGATCACGCCGTCCAGGTGGCGGGCCAGCACCATGATGCGGGCCACGGCTTCGTGCGCCGTCTGCAGCATGTCGTAGTCGTCGCTGTTGACGGGGATGTTGGTGTGCACGTTGCCATCGCCGGCATGCATGTGCAACGCCACCCACACGCGGCCCTTGAGCACGCGCTGATGGATGGCGGCCGTCTCGTCCATGATGGGTTTGAACGCCGCCCCGGCGAAGATCTTGGACAGCGGCTCGCGCAGCTGGGTCTTCCAGCTCGCCCGCAGCGTATGGTCCTGCAGTTGCGGGAACAGCGTCTGCACATCGCGCAGCCAGCCCGTCCACAGCGCGCGCACCTCGCCCACCAGCGCCACGGCCTGGCCCACGCGGTCTTCCAGCAGTTCGGCGGAGGGAATCTCGTGCGCGTCGTCCTGGCGGCCCAGCGGCAGGTTGCCGCGCAGGAAGAAATCTTCCAGCGCATCGCACAGCTTGAGCTTGTTGCGCAGCGACAGCTCGATGTTGATGCGCTCGATGCCGTCGGTGTACTCGGCCATGCGCGGCAGCGGAATCACCACGTCTTCATTGATCTTGAAGGCGTTGGTATGGCGGCTGATGGCCGCCGTGCGCTTGCGGTCCAGCCAGAACTTCTTGCGCGCTTCGGGGCTGATGGCGATGAAGCCTTCGCCCGAGCGCGAATTGGCCAGGCGCACGACCTCGCTGGTCACCCGCGCCACGTCGTCGGCGTTGTCGCCCGCGATGTCGCCGAACAGCACCATCTTGGGCAGCCCGCCGCCGTGCCGCTTGCTCTTGGTGGCGTAGCCCACGGCCTTCAGATAGCGGTCGTCCAGGTGTTCCAGGCCCGCCAGCAGCACGCCGCTGCGCTGCTGCTCGGCGAACATGAAGTCCTTGATCTCCACGATGCTGGGCACCGCGTCCTTGGCGTTGCCGAAGAATTCCAGGCACACGGTGCGCGTGTGCTCGGGCATGCGGTGCACCACCCAGCGCGCGCTGGTGATGAGGCCGTCGCAGCCCTCTTTCTGGATGCCGGGCAGGCCCGACAGGAACTTGTCGGTCACGTCCTTGCCCAGGCCCTCCTTGCGGAAGGTCTTGCCGGCGATGTCCAGCCGCTCGGTGCGGATCGGCGTCTTGCCGTCGGCCTCGAAATACTGCAGCTCGAAGCTCGCCACCTCGGCGTCGTGGATCTTGCCCATGTTGTGGTTCACACGGGTCACTTCCAGCCACTGGGCATCGGGCGTCACCATGCGCCAACTGGCGAGGTTGTCGAGCGCGGTGCCCCACAGCACGGCCTTCTTGCCGCCGGCGTTCATGGCGATGTTGCCGCCGATGCACGAGGCCTCGGCACTGGTCGGGTCCACGGCGAACACGTAGCCCGCGCGCTCGGCCGCATCGGCCACGCGCTGGGTGACTACGCCGGCCTCGGTCCACACGGTGGCGACCTCGCGGTCCATGCCCGGCAGGCGGCGCATTTCCACCTCGGTCATGGCTTCGAGCTTTTCGGTGTTGATGACCGCGCTGCGCCAGGTGAGCGGAATCGCGCCGCCGGTGTAGCCGGTGCCGCCGCCGCGCGGAATGATGGTCAGCTCCAGGTCGATGCAGGCCTTCACCAGCGCGGCCATCTCGGCCTCGGTGTCGGGGGTGAGCACCACGAACGGGTATTCGACGCGCCAGTCGGTCGCATCGGTCACGTGGGACACGCGCGAGAGCCCGTCGAACTTGATGTTGTCCTTGGCGGTGTGCCGGCCCAGGCGCTTTTGCACCTGGCGGCGCAGCTGGGCGGCCTCCACGAACGTGGCGTCGAACTCGGCGATGGCGCGGCGGGCGGCGTCCACCAACTGGCCCACGAGCTGGTCGCGGCTGGAATCGTCGGCCGGCGTGCGGCGCTTGCCGATCTCGGCCAGGCGGTGCTCCAGCGCATCGACCAGCAGCTTGCGCCGGTCGGGGTTGTCCAGCAGGTCGTCCTGCAGATAGGGGTTGCGCTGCACGACCCAGATGTCGCCCAGCACTTCGTAGAGCATGCGGGCCGAGCGGCCGGTGCGGCGCTCGCGGCGCAATTGGTCGAGCACGTCCCAGGAGGGAGACCCGAGCAGCCGGATGACGATTTCCCGGTCCGAGAACGAGGTGTAGTTGTAGGGAATCTCTCGCAGGCGGGCGGGCTCGGCGGCCTGCGCCTGCAGGGCAGCCAGCGCTATGGGAACGTTCATGGGGTCAACCTGGGTCGGGCGCGTGGGGCGCCCCTGTGCCTCGGGGCCGCGATTTTATGCCAGGGCCCAGGGCGGCCCGGGGCGTTCTCGGGCACCACCGAAGGCCAGGGCGCCGCACAAGCCGCATTTGCTACTATTTTCATAGCAATATCCCGGCATATTGATTGCGCTGGAGGCCTTTTTGGCTCTGACCAAAAAGACCGGCCGGCCGTACCCGAAGCCGCCAGCCGGCAGGGACCTCAGAACAGCACGCGGCTGCGGATCGTGCCCGGCACCTGGGCCAGCTTGTCCTGCGCCAGGTCGGACGACTGGGCGTCGATGTCGATCACCACGTAGCCCACCTTCTCGTTGGTCTGCAGGTACTGGGCCGCGATGTTGATCTGGTTGTCCGAGAAGATCCGGTTGATCTGCGACAGCACGCCCGGCACGTTCTGGTGGATGTGCAGCAGCCGGTGCTTGCCCGGGTGGGCGGGCAGCGCCACCTCGGGAAAGTTGACCGACGAGATCGAGGTGCCGTTGTCGCTGTACTTGACCAGCTTTTCGGCCACTTCCAGCCCGATGTTGGCCTGCGCCTCCATGGTGGAGCCGCCGATGTGCGGCGTGAGGATCACGTTGTCCAGCCCGCGCAGCGGCGACAGGAACTCGTCCTTGTTCGTGCGCGGCTCGACCGGGAACACGTCGATGGCGGCGCCCAGCAGCTTCTTGGCCTTGAGCGCCTCGGCCAGCGGCTCGATCTCCACCACCGTGCCGCGCGCGGCGTTGATGAGGATGCCGCCCGGCTTCATCGCCGCGATCTCGGCCGCGCCGATCATCCATTGCGTGGAAGGCAGCTCGGGCACGTGCAGGCTCACGATGTCGGCCTGCCCCAGCAGCGCGTGCAGCGAAGGCGCCTGGCGCGCATTGCCCAGCGGCAGCTTGTTGACCACGTCGTGAAAGATCACGTGCATGCCCAGGCCCTCGGCCAGCACCGACAGCTGCGTGCCGATGGAGCCGTAGCCCACGATGCCCAGCGTCTTGCCGCGGATTTCGTAGGCGTTGTCGGCCGACTTGAGCCAGCCGCCGCGGTGCGCCACCGCGTTCTTTTCGGGAATGCCGCGCAGCAGCAGGATGGCCTCAGCCAGCACCAGCTCGGCCACCGAGCGGGTGTTGGAATACGGTGCGTTGAACACGGCGATGCCGCGCTCGCGGGCGGCGTTCAGATCCACCTGGTTGGTGCCGATGCAAAAGCACCCCACGGCCACCAGCTTGTGCGCATGGGCGAAGACCTCGGCCGTCAGCTGCGTGCGCGAGCGGATGCCCACGAAGTGCGCGTCGGCGATCTTGCGCTTGAGTTCATCGTCGGGCAGCGCCCCGGAGAGGGCCTCGATCTGGGTGTAGCCCGCGCCGCGCAGCACGTCGATCGCGGAAGGGTGGATGCCCTCGAGCAACAGGAACTTGATCTTGCTTTTGTCCAGAGATGTTTTGGCCATGGAAAGGTCCGGGAGGATCGGGAAACGAAGAATCGGATGGGGCGGGACGTCAGCCCCGACCGGAGGCCCCAGAACGGGGACACAGATCATTGTGCACTGCACAAAACCCTGCTGGCATCTCCGCGATTCGCCAAGCTGGTGCGGCGGATGAGTCGCCAAGGCGACTCGGCCTGTCACGGATTGGTCACGAAATTGCCATTTTTCACGCCCGTTTAGGCGCGATTGCGGGCCCGCCGGCGCGACGGGTTTCCCCGCTTGATCGCCATGCGGGCCTATGCGACAACGACACATTCGTGTCACGACATGCGTCCTACCATCGGCGCTTCGTGCATTTCGTACCGATTCGAGGAGTTTTCATGCAATTCAAGCATTTGGCGGCGGCGGCTGCCATTGCCGCGTCCTTCTGCGCCACGGCGCAGGCCCAGACCGAGATCCAGTGGTGGCATTCGATGACTGCGGTCAACGGCGAATGGGTGAACGACCTGGCCAAGCAGTTCAACGAAAGCCAGAAGGACTACAAGATCGTGCCGACCTACAAGGGCACGTACGACGAATCCATGACGGCCTCCATCGCCGCCTTCCGCGCCGGCAACGCGCCGCACATCCTGCAAGTGTTCGAAGTGGGCACCGCCACGATGATGGCCAGCAAGGGCGCCATCGTGCCCGTGGGCAAGGTCATGCAGGACGCGGGCGCCCAGTTCGACCCGGCGGCCTACATTCCCGCCGTGGCGGGCTACTACACGGCCCCCAACGGCCAGATGCTGAGCTTCCCGTTCAACAGCTCCACCACCATCTTCTACTTCAACAAGGACGCCTTCAAGGCGGCCGGCCTGCCCACCGACAAGGCGCCCACCACCTGGCCCGAAGTGGTCAACGCGGCGGCCAAGCTCAAGGCATCGGGCCACAAGTGCCCGTTCACCACGGCCTGGCAGAACTGGACGCAGGTCGAGAGCTTCTCGGCCTGGCACAACGTGGAGTTCGCCAGCAAGTCCAACGGCCTGCAGGGCCTGGACGCGCGCCTGAAGGTGGATTCGCCACTGCACGTGCGCCACATCGAAAACCTGGCCAACATGGCCAAGCAGGGCCTGTTCGTCTACAAGGGCCGCGGCAACGTGCCTGAGGCGAGCTTCGTGTCGGGCGAGTGCGCCATGATCAACACGTCTTCGGGCTTCTACGGCAACGTGGCCAAGAACGCCAAGTTCGCCTACGGCCTGGCACCCCTGCCCTACTACCCCGACGTTCAGGGCGCTCCGCAGAACACCGTGATCGGCGGCGCGAGCCTGTGGGTCATGGCTGGCAAGAAGCCTGCCGAATACAAGGGCGTGGCCGAATTCTTCAAGTTCATCTCCACGCCGGAAGTGCAGTCCGCCAGCCACAAGCGCACCGGCTACCTGCCCGTCACCAAGGCCGCGTACGAGCTGACCGAAAAGTCGGGCTTCTACCAGCAGAACCCCGGCACCGACGTGGCCGTGACGCAGATGATCCGCAAGGTCACCGACAAGAGCCGCGGCATCCGCCTGGGCAACTACGTGCAGATCCGCGCGATCGAGGACGAAGAGCTCGAACAGGTGTGGGCCGGCAAGAAGACCGCCAAGGAAGCGCTGGACACGATCGTCAAGCGCGGCAACGAACAGCTGGAGCGTTTCCAGAAGGCGAACAAGTCGTAGTCGTTTTAAACTGAACGTTTCGCCAACCGTAAAAAGCAGAGGGGTCAACCCTCTGCTTTTTGCTTTGGGAAGCGCCTATTTCTCTCAACCTTCCGCCCCATGGAAAAACGCGTCCGCTTCAAATCTGCATGGCTGCCCTGGGTGCTCATCGCACCGCAGATGGCCATCATCCTGGTCTTCTTTTTCTGGCCGGCCAGCCAGGCGCTGGTGCAATCCATGCAGTTGCAGGACGCCTTCGGCACCTCCACCGAATGGGTGGGGCTGGAAAACTTCAAGCAGTTGTTCAGCGACGGCAGCTATGTCGAGTCGTTCAAGACCACCGCGATGTTCTCCGTGCTGGTGGCGGGCATCGGCATCACGCTGTCGCTGATGCTCGCGGTCTTCGCCGACCGGGTGGTGAAAGCCGCCATGTTCTACAAGACCATGCTGATCCTGCCCTACGCCGTGGCGCCTGCCGTGGCCGCCGTGCTGTGGGTCTTCATGTTCTCGCCGTCGCTGGGCGTGGTGGCCTATGGCCTGGAGAAAGTCGGCATGCACTGGAACCACCTGCTCGATTCGGGCCAGGCCATGACGCTGATCGTGATGGCCTCGGTGTGGAAGCAGATCTCCTACAACTTCCTGTTCTTCCTGGCCGGGCTGCAGTCGATTCCGAAGTCGCTCATCGAAGCCGCGGCCATCGACGGTGCCGGCCCATGGCGCCGTTTCTGGACGGTGCAGTTCCCGCTGCTGTCGCCCACCACCTTCTTCCTGCTGGTGATCAACGTGGTGTACGCGTTCTTCGACACCTTCGCCATCGTCGATGCGGCCACGCAGGGCGGCCCCGGCAAGGACACGGCGATCCTCGTTTACAAGGTTTATTACGACGGCTTCAAGGCCATGGACCTGGGCGGCTCGGCCGCGCAGTCGGTGGTGCTGATGCTGATCGTCGTCGCGCTCACGGTGGTGCAGTTCCGCTACGTCGAGAAGAAAGTCCAATACTGATGATGCCGTCCGGAGCACCCCACCATGGTTGAACGCAGCCCCACCCTCGGCATCCTCGCGCATGCCATCATGATCCTCGGCGTCGTGATCGTCGCCTTTCCGCTCTACCTGGCCTTCGTGGCCTCCACGCACACCGCGCAGGAAATCGTGCAGGCGCCCATGCCGCTGCTGCCCGGCACGCACCTGTGGGACACCTACAAGGCCGCGCTGTTCGGCCGCGACGCGGGTGCGGGCTCCACGGCCCCGGTCGCCCGAATGATGTGGGTCAGCCTGGTGTCGGCGCTGGTCATCACGTTCGGCAAGATCGCGATCTCGCTGCTGTCGGCGTTCGCCATCGTGTACTTCCGCTTTCCCTTCAAGGGCCTGTGCTTCTGGCTGATCTTCATCACGCTGATGCTGCCCGTGGAAGTGCGCATCGGCCCCACCTACCAGGTGGTGTCGGACCTCGGCATGCTCAACAGCTACGCCGGCCTGACCGTGCCGCTGATCGCCTCGGCGACGGCCACGTTCCTGTTCCGCCAGTTCTTCCTCACGGTGCCGGACGAGCTGGTGGAGGCCGCGCGCATGGACGGCGCCGGGCCCATGCGGTTCTTCAAGGACGTGCTGATTCCACTGTCCAAGACGTCGATCGCCGCCCTGTTCGTGATCCAGTTCATCTACGGCTGGAACCAGTACCTGTGGCCGCTGCTGGCGACCACCAGCGAAGACATGTACCCCGTGGTGATCGGCATCAAACGCATGATCGCCGGCGGCGACGGGCAGAACGAATGGAACATCGTCATGGCGACGGCCATCCTGGCCATGCTGCCGCCCGCCGTGGTCGTCATGCTCATGCAAAAGTGGTTCGTCAGGGGCCTCGTGGACACCGAGAAATAACGACCACGATCAACGATCAAGACCACCGATCGATCCGACAAGCATCCCCAAAAGATATGGCATCCCTCTCGCTTCGCAACGTCATCAAGCGCTACGGCGCAGGCCCCAAGGCCAACCAGGTCATCCACGGCGTGAACGCCGAAATCCAGGATGGCGAATTCATCGTGATCGTCGGCCCCTCGGGCTGCGGCAAATCCACGCTGCTGCGCATGGTCGCGGGCCTGGAAGAGATCAGCGGCGGCGAGATCGCCATCGGCCCGCGCGTGGTGAACGACCTCGAACCCGCCGAGCGCGACATCGCCATGGTGTTCCAGAACTACGCGCTGTACCCGCACATGACGGTGTACGACAACATGGCCTACGGCCTGAAGATCGCCAAGGTGCCCAAGGACGAGATCAAGACGCGCGTGGACAAGGCCGCCAAGATCCTCGAGTTGGGCCATCTGCTGGAGCGCAAGCCGCGCGAGTTGTCCGGCGGCCAGCGCCAGCGCGTGGCCATGGGCCGCGCCATCGTGCGGCAGCCGCAGGTCTTTTTGTTCGACGAGCCGCTGTCCAACCTGGACGCCAAGCTGCGCGCGCAGACCCGCCTGGAAATCCAGAAGCTGCACCGGAACTTAAGCATCACCAGCCTGTTCGTCACCCACGACCAGGTCGAGGCCATGACGCTCGCCCAGCGCATGATCGTGATGAACGGCGGCGTGATGGAGCAGTTCGGCACGCCCGAAGAGGTCTATCACACGCCCGCGTCCACCTTCGTGGCCAGCTTCATCGGCTCGCCGCCCATGAACCTGCTGAAGAACGCCCCCGGTGGCAAGGACGGCGCCATTCTCGGCGTGCGCCCGGAGCATCTGGACATCGGCGACGACGGCTGGGCCGTGCAGGTCGAGACGGTCGAACTGCTGGGCGCCGAGCGCCTGGTCTATGCCCGCATGAACGATGAATCGCTCATCGTGCGCGTGGAAGAAGGCACGCACTCGCCGCAGCCCGGCGACACCATCCACATCGCGCCGCGCATGGCGCGCCTGCACTGGTTCGACGCCGCCACCGGCAAGCGGATGTGACGTGACGTGCGCCGCCAGCGACACTGCACCCGCAGCGGGGCCCGTGCTGGCGACGGTGCCCGTGCTGGCGTCGCTCGACCTGGACGAGAGCGCCGCCTTCTACGCCGACCGCCTGGGCTTCACGCCCCGGCTGCGCACCGGGGACTACCTCATCGTCGAGCGCGACGGCTGCGAACTGCATTTCTGGCACTGCGCCGAGCGCCACATCGCCGAGAAAACCTCCTGCTACGTGCGTGGCGATGCGCGCGAGCTGTATGTGATCGACCCGCACGGCAACCTGCTCAAGTTCGGGGAAAGCACATGAAGCACGGCGCCTGAACGCAGCGCTCCCCATCGACCGCCTCACTGACATGACCTCATCCTCTCCCGCCGTTTTCGCCGCCGACTGGCCCTATCCCCGCTGGATCGCCCACCGCGGCGCGGGCAAGCTGGCGCCCGAGAACACGCTGGCCGCCTTCCGCCTGGGGGCGCACCACGGCTACCGCATGTTCGAATGCGACGCCAAGCTCAGCGCCGACGGCGTTCCCTTTTTGCTGCACGACGCCACGCTGGAGCGCACCACGACTGGCACCGGCACGGCTGGCGAGCAGCCCTGGAGCGACCTGTCGCGCCTGGATGCGGGCGCCTGGCACTCGCGCGCCCACGCGGGCGAGCCCCTGCCCACCCTGGAGAGCGTGGCGCGCTATTGCCGGGCCAACGGCCACCTGCTGAACATCGAGATCAAACCCACGCCCGGCACCGAGGAAGAAACCGGCCGCGTCGTGGCCTCGCACGCCGCCCGCCTGTGGCTGAATGCCGCCGTGCCGCCGCTGCTGACCTCGTTCCAGGTGCGCGCCCTGTCCGGCGCGCGCGATGCAGCGCCCCTGCTGCCGCGCGGCCTGCTGCTGGACACGCTCACCCCCGGCTGGCTGGACACCGCGCAGCAACTCGGCTGCGTGGCGGTGGTCTGCAACCACGCCCTGTGGACGGCCGAAACCGTGGCCCAGGTGCACGGCGCCGGCCTGCGCGCACTGAGCTACACGGTGAACGACGAATGGGCCGCGCAGCGCCTGATCGACCTGGGCACCGACGGCGTCATCACCGACCGGGTGGACCTGTTCAGCCCCGCGCAGTGATACGCTTTCGGGTTCTCGTCAGCACGGACCCGCCCTTGCCTCCTTCCTTTTCACGCATCCCGCCCGGCCTGCGCACCGGACTCTCCGCTCTCTTGCTCCTGGCCTGCCTGCTCATGGGCCTGGCAGCCGCCCACCCCGCCTCGGCCCAGGACCGCGCCGGGGCGGCCGCTCCCGCTTCATCCGCCAGCGCCACCGCCGCCGCGCCGCGCGCGGGCGACCCGGCCCCCCCGTCGGTGGACGACCTGCGCAAGCAGCTCGATGCCGTTCCGAAGAAGCTCGATCCCGACGACGACGGCCGCAAGCGGGTCAACGAGGTCTATGCCATCGGCACCGCGGCCGAGCAGCTCGTCGCGCAGCGCACCGAAGCGCTGGCCGATCTCGACACCCGCCTGGCCGGCCTCGGCCCCGCGCCGGAAAAAGGAGCCCCCGCCGATGCCCCCGATGTCGCCCAGCAGCGAGCGGCGCTCGCCAAGCAGCGGGCCGTGGTCGATGCCGACCTGAAACTCGCGCGCCTGATCGTCGTCGATGCGGACCAGCGCAGCGCCGACCTCGTGCGCCAGCGCCGCCAGCAGTTCCAGGACGCGCTGACGGCCCGCATCGACTCCCCGCTCGGCCCCACCTATTGGCGCGCCCTGCGCAACGCCTGGCCCTCGGACACCGCCCGCCTGTCGATGCTGGCGATCGAAGCGCGCCAGGCCCTGGAGCGGGCGATGGAGCCCGCCCGGCGAGCCACGTTCCTGGGCAGCCTGGCCGGCGCGCTGCTGCTGGCCGTGCTGGGCAACTGGGTGGCCAAGCGCGTACTGGTGCGCGTGGCACCGACCCGGTTGCCATCGGGGCGCCTGCGGCGGTCGCTGCTGGCTGCGGTGTCGGTCGTGGTACACGTACTGCTCATCGGGCTGGCCGCGCAACTGGCGCTCAGCGGCGTCGATGTGGGCGACAACCTGGGCGAGCGGCTGCACGGCCTGGGCAGCACCGCCGTGCGGCTGGCGATCTTCGCGTCGTTCGCCATCGGCCTGGGGCACGCGCTGCTGTCGCGCCGGCGCAGTTCGTGGCGGCTGCCCTCGCTGTCCGACGACCTGGCCCGGCGCCTCAGCCCCTACCCGTGGTGGATCGCCATCGTGGCCTCCACCAGCGGGCTGGTCACCGAGATCAACACCGCCGTGGGCGCCAGCCTCGCGGCCGAGGTGACCACGCAGGCCGTCACGGCGCTGCTCGTGGCGCTCATCGCCATCGCCTGCCTGCGGCATCTGCATTCGCCGCCCGTCGCCAACAAGGACGATGCTGCCAGCGGCGAAAAGCACCATGCGGCAGACAGCGCTGCGGCCGCTGCGCCCCGCCCGCTGTGGGTGGGCTTGCTCGTCGCCTGCGCGGGCTTTGCGTCGGTGGCGACGCTGGTGCTGGTCGCCCTGGGCTTCGTGGCCCTGGCCAGCACGCTCGCGCGGCAGATGGTCTGGAGCGCGATCGTCTTCGCCACCGCCTACCTGCTCTACCAGTTGGCGGACGACGTGTGCGAAGCGGTGATCTCGTCCAAGGGCAGCTTCGGGCGCCGCCTGCACTCGGGCATGGGCATCGACGCGAGCGTGCTCGACCAGGCGGCCGTGCTGGGCTCGGGCGTGCTGCGCGTGGTGCTGTTCTTCTACATGGTGATCGCGCTGATGGCCCCTTTCGGCACCGACCCCGGCGAGGTCTTCCGGCGCGGCAGCAGCCTCAACAACGGGCTGCAGGTGGGCAACTTCGCGTTCGCGCCCCAGGCCCTTTTGACCGCGCTGGCCGTGGTCGCCGCGGGGTTCGTGGGCATCCGCGTGCTCAAGCGCTGGCTGCGCGACCGCTACTTTCCCAACACGACCCTGGAGCCCGGCATGCGCAGCTCCATCGTCACGCTGCTGGGCTATGTGGGCACCGTGCTGGTGGTGGCGGCCGCGCTGGCGGCCCTGGGCATCAGCGTGGAGCGCATCGCCTGGGTGGCGAGCGCGCTGTCGGTGGGGATCGGCTTCGGGCTGCAGGCCATCGTGCAGAACTTCATCTCGGGCCTGATCCTGCTGGCCGAGCGCCCGGTGAAGGTCGGCGACTGGGTGGTGCTGGGCGACACCGAGGGCGACGTGCGCCGCGTGAACGTGCGCGCCACCGAGATCCAGCTGGGCGACCGGTCCACGGTGATCGTGCCCAACTCGGAATTCATCACCAAGACCGTGCGCAACATGACGCTGACCGGCGCACCCGGCCGCGTGCTGCTGCGCCTGCCCGCCCCGCTCGATACCGACGCGCAGCGCATGCGCGAGGTGATCCTGCAGGCCTTCCACGCGCACGAGGGCATCATGGACGAGCCCGAGCCCATCGTGCAGCTGGAAGGCATCCTGAACGGCACGCTCACCTTCCTGGCCATCGGCTACGTGAGCAACCCGCGCAATGCGGGTGGCGTCAAAAGCGACCTGCTGTTCACCATCCTGGACAATCTGCGCGGCGCGGGCCTGGCGCTGTCGCCGCCAGCGACCACGTCGCTCGCCTACCCCACGCCGACCTCGCCCACCGTGGCGGTGCCGCAGCCGCAGGGCAGCAACGGCCCTGCCACCACGGTGGTCTGACCCAGCCGCGGAGACAACGCTGCCGGGGCTCCAGGGCCTTTGGAGACTGTGGGACTGCGGGACTGGCATGACCGACGGATCGGATTGCTATTAAATAAATAGCAATATCCCCTAGTCGATCATGCGCTGGAGGCCTGTTTGGCTTGAAGCCCTTTTTTCAATCCAGCTTGGCGCCGGACTGCTTCACCGCGGTGGCCCATCGCGGCATTTCGGCCGCCAGGAACGCCGCGAACGCATCCGCGCCCAGGTAGGCCGGATCGGCGCCCTGCGACACCATGCGGTCGCGCACCTCGGGCGACTGCAGCACCTGGCCGAAGGCATCGCTCAGCTTGGCGACCACGTCCTTGGGCGTGCCGGCCGGGGCCAGGAAGCCGTAGAAGCCCACCACCTCGAAGCCCTTGAGCCCGCTCTCGATGGCCGTGGGAACGTCCGGCATGGCCGGATTGCGCTGCCGGCTGGTCACGGCCAGCGCGCGCACCTTGCCTTGCTTGTGGTACGAGGCCGCCTGCGGAATGCTTTCGGCCATGAACTGCACCTGGCCGGCCATCAGGTCGGTGAAGGCCGGGGCGCTGCCGCGGTACGGGATGTGCACCATGAAGAGGCCGGTGGCCGTCTTGAACATCTCCGGCACCAGGTGGCTGATGCCGCCGTTGCCCGCCGAGCCGAAGTTGACTTGGCCGGGCTTGCCGCGCGCGTACTGGATGAATTCGGGCAGCGTCTGCACCGGCAGCTTGGGGTTGACCAGCAGCGCCAGCGGCTGCATGGCCGTGCGCGCGATGGGCGTGAAATCCTTCAGCGTCTGGTACGGCAGCCGGCTGTACAGCGCGGGGTTGATCACCATCACGCCGGTGTTGGCCAGCATCAGCGTGTGGCCGTCGGGCGCCGCCTTCATCACGTCCTGCGCGCCCACCGTGCCGCCAGCACCGGATTTGTAGTCCACCAGCACCGGCTGGCCCAGCACGGCCTGCAATTTATCGGTGAGCAGGCGCGCATGCTGATCGAGCGGACCGCCGGCAGGAAACCCCACCACGATGCGGATGGGCTTGGACGGAAAGCCCTGGGCCAGGGTGGCCACGGACAGGCACGCCAGGGCGGCGGCAGCCAGACAGTTGCGCAGGCGCATTCGAAGGTCTCCTTTTGGTTTTTCGAAAGGCCGCAGCTTAGAACCAGCCCTCCTTGCTTCTTTTCTGCGGCGTCTCGCTGCTGATGTGCTTCACCCCCGGCCCCGCCGTGCTGCTGGCGGTATCGAACTCGGTGGACGTGGGGGCGCGGCGAACGGCGTTCAGCTCGCTCGGCAGTTCGCTCGGCATCTTCGCGGTGTCGGGGCTGGCGATGATCGGCATGGGGACCATCCTCAGCATGTCGGCGAACGCGTTCCTCGCGATGAAAGTGGCGGGCGCGATGTACCTGATCTGGCTGGGCGTCAAGCGCTGGCGCAGCAAGGACGCGCTCATCGGCAGCGATGCGGGCCAGGCGCCCATCGAGCGGCGCGAGCGCAAGAACTGGCAACTGGTGGCGCAGGGGCTGGGCGTGTCGCTGACGAACCCCAAGGCGATCCTGTTCTTCTCGGCGCTGTTTCCGCAGTTCGTCGTACCGGGCGAGCCCCTGTTCACGCAGTACCTGCTGCTCACGACCACGTTCGCCGTCTGCGCGCTGATCTCGCACGCTTTCTATGTGGTGCTGATTTCGCGGGTCAAGGGGCACATCGTGGCGCGCGCCAAGCTGTTCAACCGCATCGTGGGCGGCACCTTCATCGCGCTGGGCCTGGGCCTGCTGAAGACGCGGCACAAGCTGGGCTGATCCGGGCTGATCGGGCTGGCCGCGCTGCCGGCCCGGACGGCCAGGTGCTCCCAAACCCGAAACGCAGGCTTTTCAGCGCCAGCCGCGCAGCAGGAGCCACTGGGTGGTGGCGCAACCGAGGGCCAGCGCCGCGTAGGTCAGCATCTTTCCGTCGCGTCCCCACCACGCCAGCCCCGCCGCGAGGATGACGCAGCCCACCGCGAAATTGAGCGCCACCTGGGCCGCCATGCCGCGCGTGGCAGCCCGCTTTCGCAGGAAGATCCTGCAGCCGCCCACCAGCAGCAGCGCCACGGCCAACGCGGGCAGCACGAAATTCAGCAGATGGTTGACGGCGGACAAAGCATCCATGGACATGACCCAGATCAAGACTATTACGAGCATAGCCCCCGGCATGGGGCGGGCAATTTTATAATCGCGGCTTATGGCAGTCTGGGCCCTTGGCATCAACCACACGACCGCGCCGCTCGATCTGCGCGGTCGTTTTGCGTTCGCGCTCGATCAGATCGCGCCCACGCTCCAGGGTTTGCGCCAATCGCTGGGCGGCACGAGCCGCCACCCGAGCGTCGAAACGGCCATCATTTCCACCTGCAACCGTACCGAAATCTACTGCGCTGGCGGCGAGCCTGCGCTGGACCACACGCTGGGCTGGCTGGCCGAAAGCGGCGGCGTGAGCCCCGCGCTCCTGCGCTCGCACTCCTATTCGCTGGAAGACGGCCTCGTGGCACGGCACGCCTTCCGCGTGGCCAGCGGGCTCGACTCCATGGTGCTGGGCGAGGCGCAGATCCTCGGTCAGATGAAAGACGCCGTGCGCGCCGCCGAAACCGCCGGCGCCCTGGGCACCACGCTCAACCAGCTCTTTCAGCGCAGCTTCGCCGTCGCCAAGGAAGTGCGCACCAGCACCGAGATCGGCGCCCACAGCATCAGCATGGCCGCCGCCGCCGTGCGGCTGGCGGGCCAGTTGTTCGAGGACCTGTCCGAAATCCGCGTGCTGTTCGTGGGCGCGGGCGAGATGATCGAGCTGGCCGCCACCCATTTCGCCGCCAAGAACCCCAAGGCCATCGCCGTGGCCAACCGCACGCTGGAGCGCGGCGAAAAACTCGCCACGCGCTTCGGCGGCGAGGTCATGCGCCTGGCCGACCTGCCCGACCGCCTGCACGAATTCGACGCGGTGGTGAGCTGCACCGCCAGCAGCCTGCCCATCATCGGCCTGGGCGCCGTGGAGCGCGCCCTGAAAAAGCGGCGCCACCGCCCCATGTTCATGGTCGATCTGGCCGTGCCGCGCGACATCGAACCCGAGGTCAAGGCGCTGGAAGACATCTACCTCTACACCGTGGACGATCTGGCCGGCGTGGTGCAGACCGCCCAGGCCCACCGCCAGGCCGCCGTGGCGCAGGCCGAGGCCATCATCGACGCGGGCGTGCAGAGCTTCATGCACTGGATGGAGCTGCGCAGCCCGGGCATTGGAAGCTCCGGCGGCGTGGTGCCGCTGATCCAGCAGCTCAACGCCCAGACCGACGAATGGCGCGCGCTGGAGATCGCCCGCGCCAAGAAGCTCCTGGCCAAGGGCGAAGACATGGATGCGGTGCTGGAGGCGCTGTCTCGCGGACTCACGCAGAAGATGCTGCACGGCACCCTGGCCGAACTGCGGGCCGGCGACGCCGAAACCCGCGCCCAGACGGCGCAGACCGTCTCACGCCTGTTCCTGCGCTCGCAAAGCAAAACCGGCCTGTAGCGACGCGGCTGCGCGGCCTTCGGGCCAAACAGGCTTCCAGCGCTTGATCCATGAGCGCAAGCAGCTACAAAAACCGTAGCAAACCAATTTCCCCCGACGATGAAGCCCTTTCTCAGAACCCAGCTGGAGCGCTATGCCCAGCGCCTCGAAGAACTCGACTTTCTGCTCTCGCGCGAGGACATCATGTCCGACATGGCCCAGTACCGGACCATCTCGCGCGAGCACGCCGAAGTCACGCAGATCGCAGGCCGCTACGTCCGCCACCAGCAGCGCGAGGCCGACCTGGCTGGCGCCCGGGAAATGCTCGCCGACCCCGATATGGCCGAGATGGCGCAGGAAGAAGTCGCCGCCGCCGAGGCCGAGCTGACGCAGCTGGAAGACGAACTCCAGCGCCTGCTGCTGCCCAAGGACCCCGACGACGCCCGCAATGCCTTCGTCGAAATCCGCGCGGGCACGGGCGGCGACGAATCCGCCCTGTTCGCCGGCGACCTGGCGCGCATGTACACGCGCTACGCCGCCAACGTGGGCTGGAAGGTCGAAATCATGAGCGCCAACGAGAACGAGATCGGCGGCTACAAGGAAGTCGTGCTGCGCGTGGAGGCCGGGGCTGGTAACGGCCCCTCCGGGTCCGGCGCCTACGGTGCGCTGCGCTTCGAATCCGGCGGCCACCGCGTGCAGCGCGTGCCCGCCACCGAGACGCAGGGCCGCATCCACACCAGCGCCTGCACCGTGGCGGTGATGCCTGAGCCCGACGAGCACCAGGCCATCACGCTCAACCCCGCCGACCTGCGCATCGACACCTTCCGCGCCAGCGGCGCCGGCGGCCAGCACATCAACAAGACCGACTCGGCCGTGCGCGTGGTCCACCTGCCCACGGGCATCGTGGCCGAATGCCAGGACGGCCGCAGCCAGCACAGCAACAAGGCCAAGGCGCTGCAGGTGCTGCAAGCCCGCATCCAGGAAAAGGAGCGCAGCGAGCGCGCCGCCAAGGAAGCCGCGCTGCGCAAGGGGCTGATCGGCAGCGGCGACCGCAGCGACCGCATCCGCACCTACAACTTTCCGCAAGGCCGGTTCACCGACCACCGCATCAACCTGACGCTCTACAAACTGCTGGCCATCATGGAAGGCGACCTCGGCGACGTGCTGGACGCCCTGCGCCATGCCCGCGAAGCCGAGCAACTGGCCGACCTGGAAACATCGGCCTGAGCGCGCCCTGGCGAACACGACCGGCCCCGCAGCCAGATTGAACGCCGAATCGCCCCGTCGCCGGCGTCTTCATTGCCTGCACTGCTATTGATTTCATAGTGACCACTTCCCCGACACTGGCCCAGGCACTGGCCCAGGCACTGGCGCAGGCCCATACCCTGGGGCTGGCGCGCATCGACGCCCAGTTATTGCTGCTGCACGCAATCGGCCGTCCCGACGCCGGTCGCGCCTGGCTGCTGGCGCACGACACCGATGCGTTGCCCGATTCCGCACAGACCGCCTTCCTGGCGCTGTGCCAGCGCCGCGCGGCGGGCGAGCCGGTGGCCTACCTCACGGGCCGCAAGGAGTTTTATGGGCTGGCGCTGGAGGTCGATGCCCGGGTGCTCGACCCGCGCCCCGACACCGAAACGCTGGTGGACTGGGCGCTGCAGGTACTGCAGCCCATCGCCGCTCCCCGCGTCGCGGATCTCGGCACCGGCAGCGGAGCCATCGCCCTCGCGCTGCAAAGCCAGCGGCCCGAGGCGCAGGTGCTGGCAGTCGATGCCAGCCACGAAGCGCTGGAGGTGGCCCGCGCGAATGCCCAACGGCTGGGTCTGCCCGTGCGCTTTGCACAGGGCGACTGGCTGTCCGGGCTGGCGGAAGGCGCGTTGTTCGAGGCCATCGTCTCCAATCCGCCCTACATCGCTGCCGACGATCCGCATTTGGCCGCCCTCACCCACGAACCGCTGCACGCCCTGGCCAGCGGCGCCGACGGCCTGGACGATCTTCGCACCATAACGGGGCAAGCCCTCCCCCATCTGGTGCCAGGCGGCTGGCTGCTGCTGGAGCACGGCTGGAACCAGGCCGAGTCGGTGCTGGCGCTGCTGAGCGCAGCCGGCTTCGCCGAAGTGCAAAGCCGCACCGATCTGGCCGGCCACGCCCGCTGCACCGGCGGCCGCCGGCCGGTCGCTGGATGAACGCTCGCGCGGCATTGGAAAGCGCCGCACCGTCCCCATGTGAGCGGGAGCGCTGCCGCCAGGGCCTTGACGCGGATGACCGCAGCCTGCCAAAGCCTTCGCCGACAGTGAAATAATCACGCCTTGCCGCCGATCCACGGCCATTTCCAGGAGCAACCCATGAGCGACACCCAGCAACGCATCGACGCCCTCGTCAAATCCAACGACATCCTGCTGTTCATGAAGGGCAGCGCGAGTTTTCCGATGTGCGGCTTCTCCGGCCGCGCCATCCAGCTCCTGAAGGCCTGCGGCGTGGACCCCAAGAGCGTGGCGACCGTGAACGTGCTGGACGACCCGGAAATCCGCCAGGGCATCAAGGAATACAGCAGCTGGCCCACCATTCCCCAGCTCTACGTGAAGGGCGAGTTCATCGGCGGCTCGGACATCATGATGGAGATGTACGAGTCGGGCGAGCTCAAGCAGGTGCTGGGCGCGCAGGGCGAATGACCCGGCAGCCCGCACATGCGGGACTTGCCTGACCGAAAGCCGCCTTTTGGCGGCTTTTTGCATGGGCGCAACAAGGCCGGGTTGACGGGGTTTTTCCGCCGTTGAGGGTGGGCATGTTGTGTGCTTGAATGGATGCGTGACTTCCCTCAAACAGGAGCGCGCCATGACGACACACAGCCTTGTTCCGCAAACGCCGGCCCTGAGCATGCCGGTCGCCCAGATGCGCAACGTGTTCCACCCCAACGACGTCGAGCGCAAGCTCACGCGGCTGCAGGACAGTGGAAGCCAGCGCGAATACGAGAATCTGCGCTCGGTGTATGAACGCATGCTGGAACGCGGCCCCGAGCGCTTCCAGGTCAAGCCCGCCGGCGTGCCGGACATGGCACACCTCTACGACCAGTTGCCCAACTTCACCGACGTGCTCGACGACGTGAAGCGCCATGTGGCCCTGGCGCAGGACAGCCGCGACGGGCTCGAAGTCACGCCCATGCTGCTGCTGGGGCCGCCGGGCATCGGCAAGACCCATTTCGCGCGGCACCTGGCCGAGTTGCTCGGCACCGGCATGAACCTGGTGCCCATGAGTTCGATGACCGCCGGCTGGCTGCTGTCGGGCTCGTCGTCGCAATGGAAGGGCGCACGGCCCGGCAAGGTGTTCGAGGCGCTGGTAGAGGGCGAATACGCCAACCCCGTCATCGTCGTGGACGAGATCGACAAGGCCGCCAGCGATGCGCAGTACGACCCGCTCGGGGCGCTGTACGGCCTGCTGGAGCACGACACGGCGCAGAGCTTCACCGACGAGTTCGCCGAGGTCGCCATCGATGCGAGCCAGGTCATCTGGATCACCACGGCCAATGACGAGCGAGGCATTCCCGACCCCATCCTCAACCGCATGAACGTGTTCGAGGTGCAAGCACCGACGCCGGAGCAGGCCCGCGCAATCGCTCGCATCCTGTACCAGGGCATCCGCAACGGCCACGACTGGGGCCGCATGCTCGACCCCGAGCCGCAGTCCGACGTGCTGGACCAGCTCGCGCAGATGCCACCGCGCGAAATGCGCCGTGCCCTGATGACCGGCTTCGGCAATGCGCGCCTGCAGCGCCGGGGCACGGTGGAGGCGAGCGACCTGCCGCGCGGCGGCGCCGGAAAATCGCGCATCGGCTTCCTGCAGTAGCGCACCGCCTCGCCCACCTGCCCGCCCCGTTTCGGGCGGAACGGGGGGCGTGACGGGGAAGCTACACTCGGCACGCTGGCGCACGGCACGATCATGGCGGCGCCTGACGTCCCATGACCCTCTCCCAAAGCCTCTTTGTCATCGGCCTCCTCATCGTGGCCAGCGCGTTCTTCTCCATCGCGGAAATCTCCCTGGCGGCTTCGCGCCGCCTGCGCCTGCGCCAGATGGCCGACGAGGGCGACAACCGTGCCGACCGCGTCATGCGCATGCAGGAGCAGCCGGGCGACTATTTCACCGTCGTGCAGGTCGGGCAAAACGCCGTCGCCATCCTGGGCGGCATCGTGGGTGAAGGCGCGCTCAGCCCCCATTTCACCGAACTGTTCGCCTACTGGCTGAGCAACCCGCGGGCGGAGACGGCGGGCTTCCTCGCGTCGTTCACCATCATCACCTCGCTGTTCATCCTGCTGGCCGACCTGTTCCCGAAGCGGCTGGGCATGGCGAACCCGGAGCGCCTGGCACTGCGCGTTTCGGCGCCCATGAAACTGCTCATGACGGTGCTGCGGCCCGTCGTCTGGCTGTACAGCCGCGGCGCCGACCTGCTGTTCCGCGTGCTCGGTCTCTCGTCGCTGCGGGACGACCGCGTGACCTCCGACGACATCCTGGCCATGATGGAAGCCGGCGCCCGCGCGGGCGTGCTGGCCGCGCGCGAGCAGCAGGTGATCGAAAACGTGTTCGAACTGGACACGCGCATGGTGGGCAGCGCCATGTCGCAGCGCGACCGCATCGCGTACTTTCTGCGCGACGACCCCGACACCGTGATCCGTGCCCGAATCGCCGAAGAGCCTTTCTCGACCTATCCCGTGTGCGATGGCGACATCGACCACGTCGTGGGCTACGTGGACGCCAAGGATCTTTTCCAGCGCGTGCTGAACAACCAGCCCATCTCGTTGGCCGACGAAGGCCTGGTGCGCAAGGTGCTCATCGTGCCGGACCGGCTCTCGCTGTCGGAGGTGCTGGAGCAGTTCCGGCAGGTCCATGAAGACTTCGCGGTCATCGTGAACGAATACAGCCTGGTGGTGGGTGTCGTCACCTTGAACGACGTCATGAGCACGGTGATGGGCGACCTCGTGGTCGGCCCGGCCGACGAGGACCAGATCGTGCGTCGCGACGAGAATTCGTGGCTCATCGACGGCGTCACTCCGGTCGAAGATGTGCTGCGTGCCCTGAATCTGGACGAATTGCCCCACGCCGAAGAGTACGAAACGCTGGCCGGCTTTCTCATGGTGATGCTGCGGCGCGTGCCGCGCCGCACCGACAGCGTGAACTGGGGCGGCTACAAGTTCGAAGTGCTGGACGTGGACAGCTACCGCATCGACCAGGTGATGGTCTCGCGGCTGCAGGATGCGAACGGCGTTGCCATCGCACCCAGCAGCACCGCCTGAAGGGTCACGCCTGCTTCGCCTCCAGATCGCCGCCAGCCAAGCGGCTGGCAAGCGCTGGGTCAGGCAGCTGCGGTCGTGATGCGATCCTGGAAAATCCAGTTTCGCTGCGCCGCGAACACCGCATCGGGGTATTGCGGCCGGCCACGGCTGCCGTTGTACCGCCCCAGCGTCATGAACAGATCGCCTCGCTCACGGTCCAGGTAGTGGCGCAGGATCACACAGCCGAAGCGAAGGTTGGTCTGCATGTGAAACAGCTTGCCCGGATCGCCGTCCCCGATCACCCGCGTCCAGAACGGCATCACCTGCATGTACCCGCGCGCGCCCACGCTGGACACGGCGAACTTGCGGAATGCGCTTTCGACCTGCACCAGGCCGAGCACCAGCGACACGTCCAGGCCTGCCCGCTTGGACTCGTACCAGACGGTCTGCAGGAAATCCCGGCGTACTTCCCATTCCGGCTTGCGGCGGCGCAGCCGATCGCTCATGGTGCCGAGCCAGCGCAGGTACAGCAACCTGGCTTCGGTCGTACCGAACTGGGGCTCGGGCGGCGCCTGATTCAAAACGGCGGAGCTCAGCGCAGTGCGCACTGAATCGATCAGCGGCTCCTCCAGTTGTCCCCCCGCGTGCGCGGCCTGCGGAGCAGCCAGCCAGGCGGCAGGCCCCGCGGACAAGGACACCAGGCAGGCGCGGCGCGAAACGGCCCCGGCCCCTCCTTGCATGGCGCTCATGGCGTCAGCCGGCCCTTGACGTGCGCCAGAATCTCGGCCGTTGCGACTTTCGTGGCCGCAGTGTCGCGGCGGTGCTGGTATTCCAGTTGCCCTTCCTTGAGGCCACGGTCGGAAATCACCACGCGGTGCGGCACGCCGATCAGCTCCCAATCGGCGAACATCGCGCCCGGGCGCTCGCCGCGGTCGTCCAGCAGCACGTCCACCCCGGCCGCCAGCAGATCGCCGTAGAGCTGCTCGGCCGCGGCCTTGACCTCTGCGCTGCGATCCATGCCGATCGGGCACACCACCACCGTGAAAGGAGCGATCGCATCGGGCCAAATGATGCCGCGATCATCATGGTTCTGTTCGATGGCGGCGGCTGGCAAGCGGGTGATGCCGATGCCGTAGCAGCCCATCTCGAAGAAGGCGGGCTTGCCGTCCTCGCCCAGGAAGGTGGCGTTCATGGCTTTGCTGTACTTGGTGCCGAGGTAGAACACATGGCCGACTTCGATGCCGCGCTCGATGGCGAGTTCCCCTTGGCCATCCGGCGAGCGGTCGCCCGCCACGACATTGCGCAAATCCGCCACCAATTCGGGCTCGGGCAGATCGCGCCCCCAGTTCACGCCCGTCATGTGGAAATCAACGGCATTGGCCCCGCAGATCCAGTCGGCCATCACGGCCACTTCGCGGTCCACCACCAGTTTCACCGGTTTTTGCAGCTGCAGCGGGCCCAGATACCCAGGCTTGCAGCCGAAATGGTCTTCGATCTCCCCCACCGTGGCAAAGCGGAAACCCGCCAGACCCGGCACCTTGGACACCTTGATCTCGTTCATGTCGTGGTCACCGCGCAGCAGCAGCAGCCAGACCTGCGTCTTGACGATCTCGCCCGCTTCGTTGGTCTCGTCGGTGGCAAGCACCAGGGATTTCACGGTGGTCTGCAGCGCCACGCCCAACAGCTGTGCCACATCCGCGCAGGTGCTCTTGCCGGGCGTGGGCGTCTTGGCCAAGGCCATGGTCGCTGCTGGACGCGGACCAGTCGGTGCCAGCGCCTCGGCTTTTTCCATGTTCGCAGCGTAATCGCTCCGGGGACAGTAGACGATCGCATCCTCGCCCGTGGCGGCGATGACCTGGAATTCTTCGCTCAGGTCGCCACCGATCGCGCCGCTGTCCGCAGCCACGGCACGGTAGGTCAGGCCGAAGCGGTCGAAGATGCGGCGGTAGGCCTGAGCCATCACTTGGTAGCTGGCCTTGGCCGCGTCTTGGTCACGGTCGAAGGAGTACGCATCCTTCATGGTGAATTCACGACCGCGCATCAGTCCGAATCGCGGACGGCGCTCATCCCGGAACTTGGTCTGAATCTGGTACAGGTTCTTGGGCAGCTGCTTGTAGCTGCGCAGCTCTTGGCGTGCGATGTCAGTGACCACTTCTTCGCTGGTCGGCTGAATCACGAAGTCGCGCCCGTGCCGGTCCTGAATACGCAACAGTTCAGGGCCCATCTTGTCGAAACGGCCGGTTTCCTGCCAGAACTCCGCAGGCTGGACGACCGGCATGGCCACCTCCACGGCGCCAGCGCGGTTCATTTCCTCACGAACGATGGCCTCCACCTTGCGGATGACGCGCAACCCCATGGGCATGTAGTTGTAAATGCCCGCGCCCAGTTTCTTGATGAGGCCGGCCCGGGTCATCAGCTTGTGGCTGACCACTTCCGCATCTGCCGGGGCTTCCTTGAGGGTGGATACGAAAAATTGGGACGCTTTCATTGGGGGGATTTCATGCAATTGCGCCCGGTCTGCTTGCTGCGCACAAGGCGCCGTGCATAATGGTCACAGTTTAAAAAATTGGGGTTAGATTATGCTTGACCGGGACGGCTTTCGGCCGAACGTCGGCATCATCCTGCTCAACCAGAAAAACCAGGTATTCTGGGGCAAGCGCATCCGTACCCACAGCTGGCAGTTCCCGCAGGGCGGCATCGACCGGGGGGAAACTCCCGAGCAGGCAATGTACCGCGAACTGCACGAAGAAGTGGGATTGCAGCCGGGCCATGTGCGCGTGGTTGCCCGTACCAGGGACTGGTTGCGCTATGAGGTGCCTGACCGGTACATCCGCCGCGATGCACGCGGACACTATAAGGGCCAGAAGCAAATCTGGTACCTGCTGCAGTTGCTGGGGCACGACTGGGACTTGAACCTGCGCGCCACCAATCATCCTGAATTCGACGCATGGCGCTGGAATGACTATTGGGTTCCGCTGGACGTGGTGGTGGAGTTCAAGCGCGGCGTGTATGAAATGGCGCTGACCGAACTGGCTCGCTTTCTGCCACGCCATGAGCAGCGCAATCGCTACCTGCGCAGCGGCATGCGCTCCCGAGAAGGCGAAGGTCTTCCAAGCGGCATGCCGATGCACCGTGCAGGCTCGCTACTGGTCAGCCCGTGCATGGAAATGCCCCCTGGCGCCAGCTTCGACCCTGACCCTCAAAAGAGCAAGTCACCGTCAGCGCCGGCCGAGCAAGCCGCTGGAATCCAGCTTTCTCCCGTTCAGTTGTCGCCTAAGTTGGTTTGAGGTTTGCTGCTTTTCCTCTGGAGAGGCAGCAAACATCTTCGAACAGCGCCACACATCAGTAGGCCAGAGCTGCAAGAACCATGTTGTCACGGTGCACCATTTCCGGCTCCGCAACATAACCCAGCAGACGCTCGAACTCCGTGGAAGGCTTGCGGCACAGCAACCGCGCCTCTGCACTTGAATAGTTGGCCAGGCCGCGAGCCACCTCCACGCCGGCCTCATCACGCACGGCGATGACATCGCCCCGTGAAAAATCTCCCTCCACCGCGACCATGCCGATCGGCAAAAGACTCTTGCCCTCCGCCCGCAATTTGGCGGCCGCTCCAGTATCCACGGTCACGGAGCCTCTGAGCTGCAAATGGTCCGCCATCCACTGCTTGCGCGCCTGCTTCTTCTGCGTCTGTGCCACCAGAAGGGTGCCGATCGCCTCCCCTTGTGTCAGCCGTACCAGCACGTCGGTCTCCCGCCCCCAGGCTATGACGGTCGAAGCGCCTGAACCCGCAGCCCGCTTGGCAGCAATGATCTTGGTGATCATGCCGCCCCGGCCAATGCTGGAACCCACGCCGCCCGCCATGGCCTCCAGGGAAAGATCACCTGCCTGGGCCTCGTGCACGAATTGCGCGTCGGGGTTACGCCGGGGGTCTGCCGTGTAGAGTCCCTTTTGATCCGTCAAGATGATCAAGGCATCCGCCTCAATGAGGTTCGCCACTAACGCGCCCAAGGTATCGTTGTCGCCAAACTTGATTTCGTCAGTGACCACCGTGTCGTTTTCGTTGATCACCGGCACCACACCCATGCGCAGGAGCGTGAGCAAGGTAGATCGGGCATTCAGATACCGCTCCCGATCGGCGAGGTCAGCGTGGGTCAGCAACACTTGCGCACTGCCCAGCCCCTGCTCTCGCAACTTGGTTTCGTACATCTGCGCGAGCCCCATCTGCCCGACCGCAGCCGCCGCTTGAAGTTCGTGTATTTCATGAGGACGAGTCGCCCAGCCCAATCGTTTCATGCCTTCCGCGATCGCGCCGCTGGAAACCATGACCACCTCGCGCCGAGCGCCCGATTCGCCACGCGCCAGCGCAGCCAACTGGCGGCTCCATTCTCCAATCGCCGCCTCATCCAAACCACGCCCTTCGTTTGTCACGAGGCTGGAGCCCACTTTGACAACAATGCGGCGTGCATCACGCAATATGCTGGAAACCATATGAAGGATAGTGACTGCTAGCGCACATCAGGCATGCGCGAGCAGCTATTAGATGAAGAGCATTAGCGAGGCGGAATCTTTACTCTGGCTGATCGCTGACAAACCGTGGATCCACTTCCTCGGGCACCTGCTCCGCTTTTTGCTGCGCTTGCACGTGCTTGAAAATGGCGTGGATCAAGGATTCGCAACCTTCGCGCGTCAATGCTGAAATCTCAAAGACGGGCCCCTTCCACTTGAATCGCTTCACGAAGTCTTTCACACGGGCTTCGCGCTCTTCCGTTGGAACCATGTCGAGCTTGTTCAGCACCAGCCACCGCGGCCTTTCATAAAGCCCCATGTCATATTTTTTGAGTTCGCCCACGATGGCCTTGGCCTGTGCGACAGGATCCACCGCCTCATCGAACGGCGCGACATCAATGACATGCAGCAGAAGTCGAGTGCGCTGCAAATGGCGCAAGAACTGGTGCCCGAGCCCAGCCCCCTCGGAAGCACCTTCGATCAGCCCAGGAATGTCTGCGACAACGAAGCTTTGCTCCGGACCGACACGAACCACTCCCAAATTTGGGTGGAGCGTCGTGAACGGGTAGTCTGCGATCTTCGGACGTGCATTGGAAATGGCAGCGATCAGCGTGGATTTGCCAGCATTGGGCATTCCCAACAGACCCACATCGGCAAGCACCTTCAGTTCCAGTTTCAGGCTCTTTCTCTCACCAGGCCATCCAGGCGTTTTTTGCCGCGGCGCACGGTTGATAGCGCTCTTGAAGCGCATGTTGCCGAATCCGCCATCGCCTCCCTTGGCAATCGTGATCACCTCGCCCGGCACCAACAATTCGTAGAGCACCTCGCCCGTTTCCGAGTCGCTGATGATGGTGCCCACCGGCATCTTGAGCGTGATGTCGTCGCCAGCGGCGCCGAACATGTCAGAACCCATGCCGTGTTCTCCACGGCGGGCTTCATACCGCCGCGAATACCTGAAATCGACCAGCGTATTCAGATTTGGATCGGCCACAGCAAAGACGTGCCCGCCCCTGCCGCCGTCCCCACCGTTGGGTCCGCCGAACTCCTTGTATTTTTCATGCCGGAACGACACACAACCATTGCCGCCGTCTCCGGCAGAAATGTCGATAAAGGCTTCGTCGACAAACTTCATGGGTATCCAGTTTACAAAACAGAGTCGAGAAAGTACGCGGCATGGCCATCCGCGGCAAGCACTTCCAAAACGACAAAGCCCCGACAGATCGGGGCTTCGAAAGCATCTAAGGACGGGCTTTAGGCCGGCGTCACATTGACCGTGTGCTTGGACAGTGCGCCCTTGGTGCCGAATGACACGTGGCCCTCGACCAGCGCGAACAATGTGTGGTCTTTGCCAACACCAACGTTCGTACCGGGATGAAAGCGCGTGCCGCGCTGACGGACGATGATCGAGCCTGCACTGATCAATTCGCCACCGAAAGCCTTCACACCGAGCATCTTGGGCTTGGAATCACGCCCGTTTCGCGTAGAGCCGCCGCCTTTTTTCTGTGCCATGACATCAGCTCCTTTTAACCGGCAATCGCACCGATTTGCAGTTCAGTGAACTGCTGACGATGGCCTTGGCGTTTCTGATAGTGCTTACGACGGCGCATCTTGAAGATGTGAACCTTGTCGTGCTTGCCGTGCGCCACGACAGTCGCCGTGACGGTTGCGCCGGACACCAGGGGTGTACCAACCTTGATTTCAGCGCCGTTGCCGACAGCCAAAACTTGGTCGATCACAATTTCCTGGCCTACGTCCGCAGCAATCTGTTCTACTTTAATTTTTTCGCCGGAAGCAACGCGATACTGCTTGCCGCCGGTTTTTATGACCGCGTACATGTAAACCTCTTTTGAATGAGTTCCGTGGACGAATTTCCACAGAGCCTGCGACTATAGCACGGGTGCTTTTTTTAGCCAAGTTGCCAGAATTCCGCCTCGTGACGATTTCACGGACTTTAAGCCCCCAGAAAAAGGAATGGCCACCAGCCTGGGACAAAGCGATTCCTATAATCCGCTTTTCGTCGCTGCACACGATCATCTTGTCCACAACCACCTCCAGCACTTCAGCAACCCTTGCTCTGATCGCCGACGATATGCACGAGGTGGACAAAGTCATCGCCGCCCGGCTCAACTCGTCCGTCTCTCTTGTTGGAGACATCGCGCGTTACATCATTTCCGCTGGCGGCAAGCGCTTGCGGCCAGCGCTACTGCTGCTGATGTGTGGATCGCTGGGATACAAAGGCTTCCAGCGTTTTAACTTGGCCGCAGTGGTGGAGTTCATCCATACCGCAACTTTGCTGCACGACGACGTTGTCGACGAGTCCACTCTGCGGCGAGGACGCGCTACAGCCAATGAAAACTTCGGGAATCCCGCCAGTGTGTTGGTTGGCGACTTTTTGCACTCTCGCGCCTTCCAGATGATGGTTGATGCGGATGACATGCGCGTGATGCAGATCCTTTCTGAAGCCACCAATGTGATCGCAGAAGGTGAAGTCCAGCAACTCATGAACACCCATGACGCCACGCTGGACGAGCAAGGCTACCTTGAGGTCATCCGATCGAAAACGGCCAAGCTTTTTGAAGCAAGTGCACGTCTGGCCGCCATTCTTTCCCGCAGTTCACCAGAATTGGAGCGAGTCTGCGCGGACTATGGCCAAGCACTTGGAACCGCTTTTCAAGTCATTGATGACGTGCTGGACTACGACGGCGATTCGACCGAGATGGGGAAAAATCTTGGCGACGATCTTCGCGAAGGGAAGGTGACTTTGCCTCTGATCATTGCCATGCAGCGCGGCACCTCTGAGCAACGGTTACTGATCGAAAGCGCGATCCAAACGGGGGCTGTAGAAGAACTGCCAGCCATCGTAGAGATCGTCAAAAGCACTGGCGCACTTGAAGCAACGCGAAGTGCTGCTGCACTCCAGGCGCAGCAGGCAATTACTGCAGCCCAGCAATTGCCACCCAATCACTATACAGACGGCTTGCTACAATTAGCCTCGCAGCTACTGGAGAGGCGACTTTAATTACCGCTCCATTCGGGGTGTAGCTTAGCCTGGTAGAGCGCTACGTTCGGGACGTAGAGGCCGGAGGTTCGAATCCTCTCACCCCGACCACTTCAGCGTACAGCTTCGTGGTTTAGGCGCACTCCCTCGACTTGAGCCATGGCCTGAACACTTCAGCAATGTTAGGATGGTTTCCTTTCCATCCACATGATGCTGCTGGTTACATGGCCGTTGATATCGCACCCAAAGAAGGCGCCGCAATTGCCTTGCCCGGCTTAGGCCGAGCATTGATGTCAGCCGGCAAGCTGAGTCAAAAGTCAGCGGAAGACATTTTCCGCAAATCACAAATCAGCAAGACCAGTTTCATTGCTGAGTTGACAGGGTCTGGAGCGGTTTCAGCGGCAGAGCTTGCTCATACTGTCTCTGCCGTGTTTGGCGCACCTCTGCTGGATTTGGAGGCAATCGATCCTCTTCGCATTCCTAAAGACCTGCTTGACCCGAAGATTTGTCAAGCCTATCGCGTTGTAGCGCTCAGCAAGCGCAACAATCGGTTGATTGTCGCCACGGCAGACCCTACTGATCAGGAAGCTGCGGAAAAGATCAAGTTTACAACCCAGATGGGGGTTGACTGGATTATTGCGGAATACGACAAGCTGTTGAAACTCGTCGAAGCCAATACCAAGTCGGTTGGCGAATCGATGGAGAGTCTTTCGGGCGGCGGCGATTTCGAATTTGATGACGTTAAGGTAGAAGAAGCGCCGGACAACTCAGACGCAGGCGCCAATGAAGTTGAAGACGCGCCAATTGTCAAGTTTCTTCATAAAATGCTTTTGGATGCATTTAATATGCGCGCCTCCGATTTGCATTTCGAACCCTACGAACACCAATACCGAGTCCGATTCCGCATCGACGGAGAATTGAGGGAGATCGCCTCCCCGCCGATAGCCATCAAAGATAAGCTGGCATCGCGCATCAAGGTTATCTCGAGACTCGACATTTCGGAAAAACGCGTTCCACAAGATGGGCGAATGAAGCTCAAAGTCGGACCTGATCGTGTCATTGACTTTCGGGTTAGCACATTACCGACTCTCTTCGGCGAAAAGATCGTTATCCGGATTTTGGACCCGAGCAGTGCCAAATTGGGCATTGATGCCCTTGGATACGAGCCTGAGGAAAAAGAACGCCTCATGCATGCAATCGGGCGCCCATACGGCATGATATTGGTAACAGGGCCGACGGGATCAGGGAAAACCGTTTCTCTATACACCTGCCTCAACCTGCTTAATAAGGCAGGCGTAAATATTGCAACCGCTGAAGACCCTTCTGAAATCAACCTGCCGGGTGTTAATCAGGTCAATGTCAATGAAAAGGCTGGGCTGACTTTTGCCACTGCACTGAAATCATTCCTGCGCCAAGATCCTGACATCATCATGGTCGGTGAAATCCGCGACCTTGAAACGGCAGATATTTCCATCAAAGCCGCCCAGACGGGTCACTTGGTTCTTTCCACACTGCACACCAACGATGCTCCGACGACGCTGACCCGAATGCGCAACATGGGTATCGCGCCCTTCAATATAGCGTCTAGCGTAATTTTGATCACTGCTCAGCGCTTGGCCCGCAGGTTGTGCCCAATTTGCAAAGCCCCCGCAGACATTCCACATGAAACACTGCTTGAAGCGGGCTACAAGGACGATGACATCGACGGTACATGGGTGACATACAGGCCGGTGGGCTGCTCAGCTTGCAACAATGGCTATAAGGGGCGGCTGGGCATTTATCAAGTGATGCCGATTTCAGAAGAAATTCAACGCATTATTTTGAGAGATGGCAGTGCGCTTGAAATTGCAAAGCAGGCAAAGGCGGAAGGTGTACGCTCCTTGCGCGACGCGGGCCTTCACAAGGCCAAGATGGGACTGACTTCTTTAGAAGAAGTATTGGCCGTTACAAACGAATAAGTGAGTCGCGAGGAATACTATGGCAACCGCCGCATCGAGGGATATCAAGGACTTCGTCTTCGAGTGGGAGGGCAAAGACAGAAGTGGCAAGATTATTCGTGGAGAAGTTCGCGCTGCTGGTGAAAATCAAGTCCAAGCCACATTGCGCAGGCAAGGTGTATTGCCAACCAAGATTAAAAAAAGGCGCATGCGCTCGGGCAAGAAGATCAAGCCCAAAGATATTGCATTGTTCACCCGTCAGATGGCCACCATGATGAAGGCAGGTGTCCCGCTGCTGCAATCCTTCGACATTGTTGGTCGTGGCAACACAAATGCTAGCGTGACGAAACTGCTCAATGATATTCGAAGTGATGTTGAAACGGGAACATCGCTTAACGCTGCATTCCGCAAATATCCCATGTATTTTGACAGCCTCTACTGCAATCTAGTGGAAGCTGGAGAAGCAGCCGGTATTTTGGAAGCCCTGTTAGATCGATTGGCCATGTATATGGAAAAAACTGAGGCCATCAAATCGAAAATAAAATCTGCGTTGATGTACCCTATTTCAGTGATAATCGTTGCCTTTGTAGTGGTGACGGTAATCATGATTTTTGTAATTCCAGCATTTAAAGAAGTTTTTACATCCTTTGGAGCCGAACTACCTGCACCGACCCTTATTGTTATGGGAATTAGCGAGGTATTTGTAAAGTGGTGGTGGTTGATTTTTGGAGTATTGGGCGGGGGTTTTTACTTTTTTATGCAGGCGTGGCGACGCAGTGAAAAGATGCAGATATTTATGGATCGATTGTTATTGCGCATTCCTGTTTTTGGAAGCCTAATCGACAAATCCTGTGTAGCCCGTTGGACACGCACTTTGTCCACGATGTTTGCAGCAGGTGTTCCGCTTGTCGAAGCACTAGACTCTGTCGGAGGAGCTTCTGGCAATTCCGTCTATTCCATGGCCACGGAAAAGATCCAGCAGGAAGTATCCACCGGGACCAGTCTGACTGCGGCAATGGGCAATGCCAATGTGTTTCCGTCAATGGTGATTCAAATGTGCGCCATTGGTGAAGAATCTGGTTCGATCGATCACATGCTGGGCAAGGCTGCTGACTTTTACGAAGCCGAAGTCGATGAAATGGTCGCAGGGCTTTCCAGCCTGATGGAACCCATCATCATCGTGTTTTTGGGAACTCTGATCGGTGGCATCGTGGTTTCGATGTATTTGCCAATCTTCAAGCTGGGCCAAGTGGTGTGATGGAACTAGGGGTATGGGGAAACGCGGCTCTCCTAGGCCTCTTGGGCCTGCTGATCGGCAGTTTCCTGAATGTAGTGATCCATCGCTTGCCCAAGATGATGGAGCGCCAATGGGCAGCCGAGTGCGCGGATTTTGTAGCGCAGACAGAAAACAATAGTGCGGCATTGGAGGGGCCTACGGAGACGGTCGCGAGAGCCGTCGAATCGTTCAACTTGTGGGCCCCACCATCACGCTGTCCATCATGCGGGCATGCCGTCCGATGGCATGAAAACATCCCAGTCCTGAGCTATTTGTGGCTCCGAGGCCGATGTTCTGCGTGCAAGTCACGGATCAGTCCCCGATACCCTTTGGTCGAGTTGGCTACGGGCTGTCTTTTTTTCTTCTGCGGCTGGCATTGGGGATTGACTCTCACGACTGCAGCATGGTGCGGCTTTTCAGCCGCCTTGATGGCTTTGGCCTTCATCGATTGGGACACCACGCTGTTGCCTGACTACATTACGTTGCCGTTGCTCTGGGCAGGCTTGATTGCCTCGGCATTGCAATGGACGGCCGTGCCACTGTTCGTATCGGTCATGGGTGCCGTGGCAGGTTATCTTTCACTTTGGACGGTTTACTGGGCTTTCAAACTCGTCACAGGTAAAGAGGGCATGGGGCACGGCGACTTCAAGCTGTTTGCCGCGCTGGGTGCATGGTTCGGTTGGCCGGCTTTGGTGCCCATCATCCTCATCGCATCGGTGATTGGGGCCTTTGTTGGCATCGGCATGAAATTCGCTAGCCAATTGCGTGAAGGCGGATACATCCCCTTCGGTCCTTTCTTGGTCGGCTCGGGCCTTGCCGCGATGGTATTTGGACCAGAAGCCATTCTGCAAGGATTGCTGCGCAGCCTCGGGCTTTGAACATGGAGCCGAAACGGCAAACAGCCCTCCGCTTGGGATTGACCGGGGGCGTCGGCAGTGGAAAGAGCACGGTCGCTCAGATGTTGGTGGCCCAAGGTGCTGTACTGATCGACGCTGATCACCTTTCGCGCCAGGCGACGACACCGCTCGGAATTGCCATCGGCCCAATCCGTCAGGCCTTCGGAGACGAACTCATTGACGAGCATGGAGCAATGCACCGCGAGCGGATGCGAGAGCTGGTGTTCAACGACCCACTGGCACGCCAACGGCTGGAAGGCATCATTCATCCCTTGGTGAGCCAGGCAGCACAGGCAATGGCTTTGCATGCAGCCCAGAATGGCGCTGCCATCGTCGTCTTCGACATTCCCCTCCTGATCGAGTCGGGGCACTGGGTGAAGCAACTCGACCGGATTCTGGTCGTCGATTGCTCGACAGAAACACAGATTCAACGCGTTCAGCAGCGTAATGGCTTGCCGCGCGCCACGGTAGAAGGCATTCTGGCAGCCCAGGCATCGCGCAAGGATCGCCGGGAGGCGGCAGACATCGTGCTGCACAACGATGGAGTCACCCTGCAAGGGCTCCAATCGGCAGTGCTGCAGATCGCCCAGCGGTTCGGGCTATGATTCGCGGCATACCGGACGCGCGAAGCTGGCAGCGCCAGCCGTGTGCCCCAGGAACCCTGCAGCGTGATCCTTTACGAATATCCCTTCAACGAACGACTAAGAACCTATTTGCGGCTTGAGCAGCTGTTTCGCCGCTTGGGGGAGTTGATTCCGCGCCACCATCCGCTGGACCATCACTATGCTTTGGTGACGGTCTTCGAAATCATGGATGTCGCAGCGCGCGCTGATTTGAAATCGGATGTGCTCAAGGACCTGGAAAAGCACAAGCACCAGCTAGATGGCTACCGGGGCAATCCGTCGATTTCAGAAGCCGTGCTGGATGGAATCATTGCGCAATTGGATCGCTGCTTCGCAGGGCTGAATGCGCAGACCGGCAAGGCAGGCCAAGCACTGGCAGAGAACGATTGGCTGATGAGCATCCGCAGCCGGGTCGGTATCCCTGGAGGCACTTGCGGTTTCGATCTGCCCGCGTACTACGCGTGGCAACACCATTCACCAGAAAAGCGGCAACATGATCTGGAGTCCTGGGCGACCACGCTGGCACCGCTGGCAGAGTCCCTCTATGTGCTTCTCAAGCTGCTGCGTGATTCGGGAGTGCCGCAAAAGGTGGCGGCGGATCACGGGCAGTTCCAGCAAACCTTGCCCCAAGGCCGTACTTTTCAGCTACTGCGCCTGCGCATTGATCCTTCGCTGGATCTCATTCCGGAAATCAGCGGTAACCGTCTGATCGTCTCGGTGCGGTTGATGCGCCAGCATGCCGACGGAAAATTGCACGCGGCCAATGAAGACGCCGCTTTCGAACTGACACTGTGCGCTTGAACGCCTCCCGACCATGAGCCGTTCCCTGCCACAGTCTCCCGACCTGCCCGGGGCCAAATATGTAACGTGTCCCGCCTGCCGGGGCAAAAGTCTGTACAGCCCGGCCAATCCCTTCCGTCCATTTTGCAGCGAGCGCTGCAAACAGATCGACTTGGGCGCCTGGGCGAGCGAAGAGTTTCGCGTCCCGACCGAGGCGCCACAGGAAGAACTGGAATCCTCCGAAAGACTCCCGCACCTCCCTCAACTTCCTCCGGGTTCTTGGGAAAAATAGCCTCCCGCGCTTATTCCATAAGCGCAAGCAGCTATTATTTTTATAGCAACCCAAGAGCTGCGGGATTGAAAACTTCGCCTCGCTCTTGGGCCAGCCATTCGAGCACGGGATACGCACCCGGAAGCACCGGGGCGACTTGCAATGGCCACTGCTGCCAAGCCATGGTCTGGCCTTCGCGCATTTCAAAGTCGCCCTGCCAATCCCATACCTTGCACCAGTGCAACCGAACCAGGGCGTGGGGATAGTCGTGCTCCGTCACCTTCCACACGGACGCGGCGTCGATGGTCACTCCAAGTTCCTCGATCAGTTCACGGCGCAAGGCTTGCTCTACGGTTTCGCCGGCCTCCAGCTTGCCGCCGGGAAATTCCCAGTAGCCGGCATAAGGCTTGCCTGGGGGACGGGTGGACAGCAGCATGGCACCATCCGCCCGCAGCAAAATGCCGACAGCCACTTCGGTATGCGCTCTGGCTTGGATTTCTGCCGCCACATCAACCATGCTGCCGCCCCGCATAGTCGCGCGCAAACTGATAAGCCACCCGGCCGCTGCGCGAGCCCCGCTCCAGCGCCCACACCAACGCCTGTGGACGTGCTGATGCAATCTCGCTCTCGCCAACGCCCAGCGACGACAGCCATTGCGCGACGATGGCCAGATATTCATCCTGGCTGAACGGATAGAAGCTGACCCACAAGCCAAACCGCTCCGACAGCGAAATTTTTTCTTCCACTACCTCGCCGGGGTGCACTTCGCCATCTTCCGTATGGGTGTACGAAAGGTTTTCCTTGAGGTACTCGGGCAACAGGTGCCGGCGATTGCTGGTGGCATACACCAGAACGTTCGGTGTGGAGGCGGCCACCGATCCGTCCAGGATCGACTTGAGCGCCTTGTACCCCGGCTCTCCCTCTTCGAAACTCAAGTCGTCGCAATAGACGATGAATTTCTCAGGCCGGTCAGCCACGACCTCAACGATGTCAGGCAGGTCCGTCAAGTCCGCCTTGTCTACTTCGATGAGGCGCAGGCCCTTCGGCGCATAGGTGTTCAGACAGGCCTTGATGAGCGATGACTTTCCGGTACCACGGGCTCCGGTCAGCAGCACGTTGTTGGCCGGGCGGCCTTCAACGAACTGCTCGGTATTGCGCTGAATCTTTTCCTTCTGTGCGTCGATTTCCTTCAGATCGTCCAGCCCCATGCCAGCCACGTGGCGCACTGGCTCCAGCGTGCCATGGCCACCGCTGCGCCTGCGATAGCGCCATGCGATGGAGGAAGACCAATCCGGTGCAGACAAGGTCTGAGGCAGCACGGCTTCGATGCGGGAGATCAATTGCTCCGCCCGCAGCATCAGATGTTCGAAAGCTTGATTCATAGGGTTCGTGGCGGGCAGCGGCATCAGGACCGGTAATCGGCGTTGATCGTCACGTACTCATGGCTGAAGTCGCAGGTCCACACGGTGTCTGCAGCATCGCCACGGCCCAGTCCCACGCGGACGGTGATCTCACTTTGTTTCATGACACGCTGGCCATCTTCCTCACGATAGCTGGGGTTGCGCCCGCCTTGGGTCACCACATGAACGTCATCCAGATGCAGTTCGATGAGGGTCTGGTCCAGATCGCCAATGCCCGCATAGCCCACAGCCGCCAAAATGCGGCCCAGGTTCGGATCGCTGGCAAAAAACGCCGTTTTGACGAGCGGCGAGTGGGCGATCGCATACGCCACCAGCCGGCATTCCTCAGCCGTCTTGCCAGCCTCGACACGCACGGTAATGAATTTGGTGGCACCCTCCCCGTCGCGCACGATGGCCTGCGCGAGCTTTTGAGCGACCTCCAGCATCGCGGCCTTGAGCGTTTGCCCTTCTGCGCTGTCCATCGACACGATCGGCACATGGTTGGCCTGCTGGGTGGCGATGGCCACGAACGAGTCGTTGGTGGACGTGTCGCCATCGATCGTGACCCGATTGAACGAGCGGTCCGCCAGTTCGCGCAGCAGTGGCTGCAGCAGTGCGGGCTCGATACGCGCGTCGGTTGCCAAAAAACCCAGCATGGTGGCCATGTTGGGGCGGATCATGCCCGCGCCCTTGCTAATGCCCGTTACCGTCACGGTGGTGCCGCCGATTTCCACCTGGCGGCTGAACGCCTTGGGCAAGGTGTCGGTGGTCATGATGCCTTCGGCAGCCTGCGCCCAATGGCCAGACTGTGCGTCTGCAATGGCGGCAGGCAGCCCCGCCTCGATCCGTTCCACCGGCAGCGGTTCCATGATCACGCCGGTGGAAAAAGGAAGCACCTGCGATGGCGCCAGCCCCAGCAGGCCGGCTGCAGCCTGGCAGGTGGTGCGTGCCCGCGCCAGCCCTTCCGCTCCCGTGCCGGCATTCGCGTTGCCCGTATTGATCACGATGGCGCGGATGGCCTGGCCGCCGGCCAGGTGTTCCCGGCACACCTGCACCGGTGCTGCGCAGAAGCGGTTTTGCGTGAACACGCCAGCCACCGTGGCGCCTTCGTCGATCAGCAGCACGGTGAGGTCGCGGCGGTTGGCCTTGCGCACCCCGGCCATCGCCACACCCAGGCGTACGCCAGGCACAGGGTGCAGGTCTGCAGGATTCGGCGCGATCAGATTCACGGGCATGGCAATGGGTCTCGGCTGGTGAAGGAGGAAATAGGAAAGGAAGGAAAAACTGGAAAAACGATGATTCTAGGGGGCCGCCTTGGGCCCCGACTGCACCGCATTCCCGTCGGGCAGATGGATCAAACCCGTGTGGAAATCGTATTCGAACACTTCGCCGTAGCGCCCCCACTCGATGACCGTTCTCAGCACGCGTTCTGCCTCGGCGGCATCCAAGCTTTCGTGCAGCAGGCGCAAAAAGGGCTTTTCCGGCAGCTGGCCGGCAGGGTCTTGCTCCAGGCTGTGCCGCATGTGGGCCGCCAGAGGCACGTGGGCCAGCAATTGCTGGCCGAACAGGGGCTGACGCACGGTGTTGGGCGCTTGCACGTAACGTTGGCCGAGCGCGGTGAGGTGCAGGTCTCCATCGGCCAGTTGCGCAAAGCCCAGCAGAGCCAGCGCCTGGGCCAGAACCAGCAACTCGTCGTCGGCCAGCCCTGCCTCTTCAGCGATGCGTGGCAGGTCGGCGCGGCCGTTGAAAGGCGCTTCGGACAGGCGCTCCAGCAACCCCTCCATGCGTCCCACGTCGGCGGCCGGCAGTTGGTCGGCAAGATGCATGCGGGCCGGCTCGGCCGTGGGCCGCCCTGTACCGGGCTGGCGCGCCGTCATGAGGCCATAGACCTCATCGATGAGGGCGCGTACCTCCAGGCTGTCAGGATGGCGGGGGCGGGGCAAGCGAATGGGCAGCTCGGCGCGTACCCGGCCCGGATTGCTGGCGAACACCAGAACCCGGTCGGCCATGAGCACTGCCTCCTCGATGTTGTGCGACACGATGAGCATCGCTCTCGTGGGCATGTTGCCGCGGCCCCAGAGTTCGAGGATGTCATCGCGCAGCCGCTCGCCCGTGAGCACGTCGAGTGCCGAAAACGCCTCGTCCATCAGCAGCACTTCTGGTTCGACCACAAGAGCGCGCGCAATGCCGACCCGCTGGCGCATGCCACCGGACAACTCGCGGGGCAACGCCCCTTCGAACCCCGAAAGCCCGATCAGCTCGATCGCGGCGCTGGCCCGGCGCGACCGCTCGGCGGGCGGGACGCCCCGGGCCTCCAGGCCAAGCTCCACGTTCTGCTGAACGGTCAGCCAAGGAAACAGCGCAAACGATTGAAACACCATGGCAATGCCGCGTGCCGGGCCATACAGCGGCTGCCCGCGATAGCGCACGTCGCCGCTGTCCACCGGAACGAGACCGGCCAGGATGCGCAGCAGCGTGGACTTGCCTGAACCCGATTGGCCGAGCAGCGCGACGATCTCGCCGTCCTGCAGCACGAGATCCACGCCCTCCAACACCGACCGTGCGGTGCCGTCGCTGGAGCGAAAGGATTTACCGACCTGAATCAGTTCTGCGATGGGGGACCCGGATGACATTTCCATTCTTTCCTTCCAAGCCTCAGGAATGCATGCGGTTTTCCGCCATTGCATAAAGGCGCCGCCACACGAAGTGGTTCATGCCCATGACGAACACGCACATCACTCCGATGCCCAGCGCGATGCGCGGGAAGTCGCCGATGGCGGTCATGTGGGCGATATAGCTGCCCAGTCCATCGGCCTGCAGCGTGGTGTCGCCCCATGTCACGTACTCGGCCACGATGCTGGCATTCCATGAGCCACCGCTGGCCGTGATGGCGCCGGTGACGAAGCTGGGAAACACCGCCGGCAGCAGATAGCGCCGCCAGCGCAACCAGCCCGTCAGCCCCAGATTCTGCGCGGCGTAACGCAACTCGGAAGGCACGCTGGAAGCTCCGGCGATGACGTTGAAGAGCAGATACCACTGCGTGCCCAACACCATCAGCGGCGCAAGCCAGAGGTTCGGATCGAGGTGCCAGCGGACGATCAGCACCACGGCCAGCGGGAACATCAGGTTGGCCGGAAACGCCGCCAGGAACTGCGCTACCGCCTGCAGCCGGCCTGCCCAGCGAGGATTCATACCGATCCAGACACCCACCGGCACCCAGACCAACGCGGCCAGCAGGATCAGCACCACCACACGCACGAGCGTGTAAGTCCCCAGCACGAAGACGTGCCCTACCTCGCCCCAGCCGACTTCGCTGTGAATGAAGCGAACGAGCCAGATCACCGCCAGCATGACGGCCGCAGCCAGTGCAGCGTCCCCTGCGCGAGTGAGCGCCGGATGGGGCATCGACGGCCGTGCACGGATCGAGGTGCCATCATGGCGCCGCCGCAACCGCGTGAGCGACCACTCCAGCGGCACCACGAATACCGCCGCCACCCGCTTGAGTTGCGCCGTGCGCCGCATCCAGGACAACAGCCAGGAGGTGGGCTGTGCCTCGCTGCCGCCTTCTTCGAAGCGGAACTTGTCCGCCCAAGCGATCAGGGGGCGGAAGAACAATTGGTCATACAGAACGATGCCTACCAGCATGCCCAAGATGGCCCAGCCGATGGCACCCAGGTCGCGCGCCTCGATGGCCAAGGCGATGTAAGAACCCACACCCGGCAGCTTGATGTCTTGGTGCGACACCGAGATGGCTTCGGAAGCCACCACGAAAAACCAGCCGCCCGACATCGACATCATCATGTTCCACAACAGGCCCGGCATGGCAAAGGGAAGCTCCAGCCGCCAAAACCGCTGCCAGCCCGAAAGCTGGAACACGGCGGCGGCTTCGCGAAGCTCGGCCGGCACCGTGCGCATGGACTGGTACAGGCTGAATGCCATGTTCCAGGCTTGGGACGTGAAGATGGCAAAAATAGCGGCGCATTCGACGCCGAACAGATTGCCCGGGAACAGCGCGATGAACCCCGTCACCGTGATCGATAAAAAGCCGAGGATGGGGATGGACTGAAGAATGTCCAGAAGCGGCACCATCACCCGCTCCGCCGCGCGGTACTTGGCGGCAAGGGCGGCAAAGATGCAGGCAAACACCAGCGAGGCACCCAGCGCAATGAACATGCGAAGCGTGGTGCGCAGCAGGTAATACGGCAGCATCCAGGGGTCCAGCGACAGCGCAAGCACATCGCCGACCTGATAGGGGCGAGCCATCTGCGAACCGCCCCAGGCAAGCGCGAACAGCACCGCCAGCACCAGCGGAAGCAAGGCCCAGTCCCATCGGTTGCCGCCGGCCTCTACCACCTGCCGCGGGAAAAACCGCTTGTCGATCATCCTTGCGCCCTTCTCCCTGTGACGCGAGCCAGCCTAGCGTGTTTTCATGACGGGTCCAAGACGCAGCCCTGGCCTGCCACGCCATGCCTGCCCTGCAGGCAAAGCGCATGATTTCCGCCCCGCATTCTTTGCGCAACGGCAAGGACCTGTCAGTCGAGCCGGCCGTGGCAGCTTTTGTACTTCTTTCCGCTGCCGCATGGGCAAGGATCGTTGCGGCCCACGCGGGGCACGTCGCCGGTGGAAGCATCTGCAGCCATGGCGGCTTCGGAGCGGACCTCGACCTCGCCGGTTTCGGTGGGCGCGGTGTAGGTCACGTTGGCGATGTTCTCGGCGCGGCTCTCCAGCGCCTCGGCGGCTTCGTCGAGTTGTGCCGGGGACTGCACCTGCACCGTCATCAAAATCTTGGTGACTTCGTTCTTGACCTGGTCGATGAGTTGGCGGAACAGCTCGAACGCCTCGCGCTTGTATTCCTGCTTGGGCTGCTTTTGCGCATAGCCGCGCAAATGGATGCCTTGGCGCAGATAGTCGAGCGCTGCCAGATGATCACGCCAGTTGGAATCGAAGCTCTGCAGCAGCACGGCACGTTCGAACTGGTTGAAGTTCTCCTGCCCCACCAGGCCGACCTTGGCCTGGAATGCAGCCTTACCGGCAGTGAGCACTTTTTCCAGGATTTCTTCGTCCGTGATCGCGTGCGCACTATCGACCTCTTGCTTCAACGGCAACTGGATCTGCCACTCTTCCGCCAGAGATTTCTCCAGCGCCTGCAGGTCCCACTGCTCTTCTACCGATTCGGCCGGCACGTATTGGCGCACCAGATCGGTCAAGCAGTCTTCCTGCATATTGGCGATCAGGCCCGACAGATCGGTCGCGTCCAGGATCTCGTTGCGCTGCTGGTAGATCACCTTGCGCTGGTCGTTGGAAACGTCGTCGTACTCCAGCAACTGCTTGCGGACGTCAAAATTGCGGGCTTCGACCTTGCGCTGCGCCGATTCGATGCTGCGCGTGACGATGCCGGCTTCGATGGCCTCGCCGTCGGGCATCTTGAGCCGGTCCATGATCGCCTTCACGCGGTCGCCCGCGAAGATGCGCATCAGCGAATCGTCCAGGCTCAGATAGAACCGCGAAGAGCCAGGATCGCCCTGGCGGCCCGAACGGCCACGCAGCTGGTTGTCGATGCGGCGCGATTCGTGGCGTTCTGTGGCAATGATGCGCAGGCCGCCCAGTTCCTTGATTTTTTCGTGATCGCGCGTCCACTGCGCACGCACTTCTGCCAGGCGGCTTTCCTTGGTGGCAGCGTCAAGCGACTCGTCGTTTTCGATGGCCGCCAGCGCTTTTTCGATGTTGCCGCCCAGCACGATGTCAGTGCCGCGGCCAGCCATGTTGGTGGCGATGGTGATCATTCCCGCGCGGCCCGCCTGCGCGACGATGTCGGCCTCGCGGGCATGCTGCTTGGCGTTCAGCACCTGGTGCGGCAAGCCTTCTTTTTGCAGCAGCTGGTCGATGATTTCCGAGTTCTCGATCGACGTGGTGCCCACGAGCACCGGTTGGCCGCGCTCATGGCACTCGCGAATGTCCTTGATCGCCGCTTCGTACTTCTCGCGCGTTGTCTTGTAGACCCGGTCGAGCTGGTCATCGCGCTTGCTGGGGCGGTTGGGCGGAATCACCACGGTTTCAAGGCCGTAGATCTCCTGGAATTCGTACGCTTCGGTGTCGGCCGTTCCGGTCATGCCCGCCAGCTTCTTGTACAGGCGGAAATAGTTCTGGAACGTGATGGACGCGAGCGTCTGATTCTCGGCCTGGATGCCGACGCCTTCCTTGGCCTCGACAGCCTGGTGCAGCCCTTCGCTCCAACGGCGGCCCGACATCAGGCGGCCCGTGAATTCATCGACGATGACGATCTCGCCATCCTGCACCACATAGTGCTGATCGCGGTGGTACAGATGATTGGCACGCAGCGCCGCATACAGGTGGTGCATGAGCGTGATGTTGGCGGGATCGTAGAGCGAGGCGCCTTCAGCGATCAGCCCGCGGCTGGCCAGCACGCGCTCAGCCGTCTCGTGGCCTTGCTCGGTCAGGAACACCTGATGCGTCTTCTCGTCGAGCGTGAAATCACCCGGCTTGGTCACCCCTTCGCCAGTGCGAGGGTCGGCCTCGCCTTCTTGCCGCACCAGCAGCGGCACGACCTCGTTCATGGCGATGTACATCGCGGTATGGTCTTCAGCCTGGCCGCTGATGATCAGCGGCGTACGGGCCTCGTCGATCAGGATGGAGTCCACCTCGTCGACGATGGCGAAGTTCAGCCCGCGCTGCACCCGGTCGCGCGACTCGTAGACCATGTTGTCGCGCAGGTAATCGAACCCGTACTCGTTGTTGGTGCCGTACGTGATGTCCGCCTGATAGGCGGCCTGCTTTTCCTCACGCGGCGCTTGCGGCAGGTTGATGCCGACGGTCAGGCCGAGGAAGGTGTACAGGCGCCCCATCCACTGCGCATCGCGGTTGGCGAGGTAATCGTTCACCGTCACCACATGCACACCATCGCCCGACAAGGCATTGAGGTACACCGGCAGCGTGGCGGTCAGCGTCTTGCCCTCGCCCGTGCGCATTTCAGAAATCTTGCCGTAATGCAGCGCCATGCCGCCCAGCAGCTGGACGTCGAAATGCCGCATCTTCATGATCCGCTTGGAGCCTTCGCGCACCACGGCGAACGCCTCTGGCAGCAGGTCATCCAGCGATTCGCCCTTGGAGACGCGTTCCTTGAACTCGGCGGTCTTGGCGCGCAGCGCCTCGTCACTCAGCTTTTCGTAGTCGGGCTCCATCGCATTGATGCGGGCCACCGTCTTGCGGTATTGCTTGAGGAGCCGGTCATTGCGGCTGCCGAATAGTTTGGTGAGGAAATTGGTGGCCATGCGAGCAGGACCGCGCTCCGTGCCCGAAGGCGCAAGGCGCGACCAGAATCCCTAAAGAAGAAGTGAGTTCAGGTGGGGCTGCGTTCTCGGGTTGCAAGTTGTGCAACCGTCGGCGGCAGTTCCGGACCGCAGATTTTACCTGCGCGGGGTGAGGGACTGGGCATCGGCCTTCTGGAGCGGTCCGGCACTCGCCAGCCGGGTCGATGGCGCCTGGGCGCCGGCCATGAGAAATTTCTGCGGATCTTGTGGCACGCCTTGCACGAGAACCTCGAAGTGCAGGTGCGGGCCCGTGGAGCGGCCTGTGGTGCCCACCTCGGCAATCTTCTGGCCACGGCGCACCAGATCCCCGCGCTTGACCAAGGTTTTCGAAGCATGTGCGTAGCGTGTGACCAACTGGTTTCCGTGGTCCACCTCGATCATGTTGCCGTAGGCGGGGTGGTATTCCTGCGCGACGACCACGCCGCCGGCGGCGGCCAGAATGGCCGTGCCGGTGTCCGCCTGAAAATCGAGCCCGGTGTGCAGCGCCGAATGGCCAGTGATGGGATCGATGCGCCAGCCGAACGCCGAACCGGGCAGCTTGCCCAGCACCGGGGCTTGGGTGGGCACCATGTGCTTTCGGATGTGCTGGTCGAAAAGCCGTGACTCGACCACCGTCATCAAGTCCACGCGGCGGTCGGTGAGCTGGGCCAGATCGTCCAGCGTGCGCTGCAGCTCCTGCATGTCCATCGGATGGCCCGAAACCAGCGCCCCACCCTGCCCCGGCGGGCGCGACAACTCAGACGCCGGCATGCCCGCCAGCCCCAGCACACGCTCGCCCAGGGATTCCAGTTGCATGACCCGCGCCTGCATCTCGCCGACCTTGCGCGCCATGGCGTCGAGATTGGCCCGCATGAAACGATCGCGCTCTTCCATCTCGTCTTTGGCCACCAGTTTGACCAGCGAACCGATGACGGGCCAGCCTTCGCGTGCGCCTTTCAGGAAAACCCAGTGATACAGCATGGCCGCCACCAGCATGATGGTGAACGACACCAGCAGGCCTGCCGCCATGAGCCGTGTCCCCGTCAGGTGTATGGCCCGGCTTCGCGCCAGCCGGGCGTCCGTGATAATCAAGTGCACTACATTTCTCCGCGCCGCGCGGCGCATTGCCATGAACCGCCGTCACCAAGCCGTCACCCTGCTTCAAGCCACGGAGAAATCCCCCACGTTGGCCAAGCTGGCGGCGCTGACACGCGAATCCACGGAGCGGCTCAAGGCCGTCGAGCTACTGATCCCAGCCACATTGCGGCCCGCCATTCAGGCAGGCCCGATCGAAGGCCCGACGTGGTGCCTGCTGGTGCGCAGCAACGCAGCGGCAGCCAAAGTGCGTCAGTTGCTGCCTGCCTTGCAGGCGCATTTGCGCAGTCGGGGGTGGGAGGTTAACTCCATTCGCCTCAAAATCCAAACCTGAAACCCGCAAGGGAAGGCGTGGCAAAGGGAGTCAAAAAAAGATGGTGCCGATTGTCGGAATCGAACTGACGACCTACCGCTTACAAGGCGGGTGCTCTACCAACTGAGCTAAATCGGCGAAGGATGCATTCTAGCCGCGCGAAAGGCGGTGAAGCGGCCAAAAACGCTATTTGATGCGTTTGAGCGAAGGCCGCCCGCCACCACCCGGCGATGCTGGCCGAGGTGGCGTGCCACCATCGTCCGGCGGCGAATCGGTCGAGACGAGTTGCACCACCCGCTCGTCCGGGCCTGCGGAAGGCTCGGTTTCTGCGGGCGAAGCCGCCGCGGAAAGCACCGTGGACGACAGCACTCCACCTTCGCTGGGCTCCAGCACGTCCACCGGCGGGGGAAACGCCATGCCCTGACCATTCTCGCGCGCGTAGATGGCGATCACGCGGCCCACAGGGACCATGATGTCGCGCGGCTTGCCGCCGAAGCGGGCCTTGAATTCGATGAAATCATTGCCCAGCTGCAACGCACTGGTGGCGTCGTAGCTGATGTTCAGCACGATCTCGCCATCCTTTACATACTCGCGCGGCACCTGGACCGATTCGTCCACCCGCACCGCCACGTAAGGCGTCAGCCCGTTGTCGGTGCACCACTCGTACAAGGCCCGAATGAGATAAGGGCGAGTGGAGGTGGAATCCTGGGCATTCATCATGGTGGCGTGCGAGAAGGAAGATCGCGCAATTACTTGCGCATGACTTTTTCGGAAGGCGTCAGCGCTTCGATGTACGCAGGACGCGAGAAGATGCGCTCAGCATACTTGAGCAGCGGCGCGGCGTTCTTGCTCAGGTCGATGCCATAGTAGTCCAGGCGCCAAAGCAGCGGCGCAATGGCCACGTCCAGCATCGAGAAATTCTCGCCCAGCATGTACTTGTTCTTGAGGAACACGGGAGCCAGCTGCGTGAGGCGGTCACGGATATGGGCGCGGGCCTTCTCCAGTGCCTTTTCGTTGCCCTTGGTCGCGCGCGATTCGAGGATGTTCACGTGAATGAACAGTTCCTTTTCGAAGTTCAGCAGGAACAGGCGCACACGGGCACGGTCCACCGGGTCGCCGGGCATCAGTTGCGGATGCGGGAAGCGCTCGTCGATGTATTCGTTGATGATGTTCGATTCGTACAGGATCAGATCGCGTTCGACCAGGATCGGCACCTGTCCGTAGGGGTTCATCACGCTGATGTCTTCGGGCTTGTTGTACAGGTCCACATCGCGGATTTCGAAGTCCATTCCCTTCTCGAACAGAACGAAACGGCAGCGATGGGAGAAGGGGCAGGTCGTACCCGAATAAAGCACCATCATGGTGAGAGACTCCTAAAAATCAAAAAGAGTGGGCGCAGGATGCGACCACTCTGTAAACCTGAGCAGCGCCAGTCCGGCGCCGCAGGCGGTAGGTGCGATTACTTGATGTCTTTCCAGAAAGCCGCGTTCAGCCTCCAGGCAATCACCGTGAATACACCGAGGAAAATCAAAACCCAGACGCCGACGCGCAACCGGGTATTTTGCGCCGGCTCGCCCATCCACTGCAGATAATTGACGAGATCACCCACGGCTTGGTCGTACTGGAGGGGGCTCATTGTGCCCGGACTCACTTGCGTCCAGCCTTTAAAGACCTCCGTCTTGTGACCATGGCTTTCCTGCTCCTCGAACACCGGGCGGCGATCGCCCTGCAGTTGCCAGAGCACATGCGGCATGCCGACACTCGGGAAGGCGAGATTATTCCACCCCGTGGCCTTGGTCTCGTCGCGGTAGAAAGTGCGCAGGAAGGTATAGAGGTAATCAGCACCCGTTCCGCCCTGGCCGGCACGCGAGCGGGCGATCACCGTGAGGTCGGGCGGATTGGCGCCGAACCAGTCCTTGGCCTGGCGCGGGTCGATGGTGGACTTCATGGTCTCGCCCACCTTTTCGGTGGTGAACAGCAGGTTGTCCTTGATCTGCTGGTCGGTGAGGCCGATGTCCTTGAGCCGGTTGAAACGCATGAACGCGGCCGAATGGCAGCTCAGGCAATAGTTGACGAAGAGCTTGGCACCGTTTTGCAGCGAAGCCGTGTCATTGGTCTGGACGGGCGCCTTGTCCCAGGCGATGCCGCCTTCGGCAGCTTGTGCGCCCGTGGCGATGCCGAGGGCCGCGATCAGCGTGAAGATGATTTTTTTCATGAATGCGTCTCCCGCTCAATGCGCCGTGAAAACCACGCGATCCGGCACGGGCTTGGGTTCGCCGAGCCGGCTCCACCAGGGCATGAGCAAGAAGAATCCGAAATAGAACAGCGTCCCCACTTGCGACACGCGCTCGCCTAGCGGCGACGGCGGCTGCACGCCCAGATAGGCCAGTGCGACGAAGTTGATCACGAAGATGCCGTATAGGTACTTGTGCCAGCTGGGACGGTAGCGGATCGACTTGACCGGGCTCATGTCCAGCCATGGCAGGAAGAACAGGATGATGACCGCCCCGCCCATCACGACCACGCCCCAGAACTTGGCGTCGATCGACAGCATGAGCGCGATGGCCGCCGCCGCGATGGCCACCACCGCCACCTTGACGAAACTCGGCAGGCGGCCCTTGACCACGCCGAAGCCGGCAGCGAGCACCACGCAGGCAATCAGGGCGTACATCATCTCGCTGGTGATGGCGCGCAGCATGGAATAAAACGGCGTGAAGTACCAGACGGGCGCGATGTGCGCGGGTGTCTTGAGCGGATCGGCCGGAATGAAATTGTTGTACTCGAGGAAGTAGCCACCGAACTCGGGCGCGAAGAACACCACGGCCGAGAAGATGAACAGGAAGACGCACACCCCGAAGATGTCATGCACCGTGTAGTAGGGGTGGAACGGAATGCCATCGAGCGGATGGCCCTTTTCGTCCCGGGGGGCGTTCGGGCCCTTGATTTCGACGCCGTCAGGGTTGTTGGAGCCCACGTCGTGCAGCGCCAGCAAATGCGCCACCACCAGGCCCAGCAGCACCAGCGGCACGGCGATGACGTGGAAGCTGAAGAAGCGGTTCAGCGTGGCATCGCCCACCACGTAGTCGCCGCGGATCAGCAGCGCCAGATCAGGGCCGATGAAGGGGATGGCCGCGAACAGGTTCACGATCACCTGCGCGCCCCAATACGACATCTGGCCCCAGGGCAGCAGGTAGCCCATGAAGGCTTCGGCCATCAGCGCCAGGAAGATGGCGCAGCCGAAGATCCACACCAGTTCGCGTGGCTTGCGGTACGAGCCGTAAAGCAGCCCGCGGAACATGTGCAGGTACACCACGACGAAGAAGGCCGAGGCACCCGTCGAGTGCATGTAGCGGATGAGCCAGCCCCACGGCACGTCGCGCATGATGTACTCGACCGACTCGAACGCCTTGGCAGCGTCGGGTTTGTAGTGCATCACCAGGAAGATGCCGGTGACGATCTGGATCACCAGCACCAGGAGCGCCAGCGAGCCGAAGATGTACCAGAAGTTGAAGTTCTTCGGAGCGTAGTACTCCGACATGTGAACGCGGTAGGCATCGAACGCGGTCGGAAACCGGTTCTCGAACCAGTTGGTGACTTTGGCGCCGGCGGAGGCGTTGGGGGAGATGTCCTTGAATTGGTGGGCCATGTCGTGTTCCCTCATGCCTTCTTGTCTTCACCGATCAGGAGCTTGGTCTCCGACAGGTACATGTGGGGGGGCACTTCCAGGTTGTCCGGCGCGGGCTTGTTCTTGAACACCCGGCCGGCCATGTCGAACGTGGAGCCATGGCAAGGGCACAGGAAACCACCCTTCCAGTCGTTGGGCAGCGAGGGCTGCGCGCCAGGCACGAACTTGTCCGAGGGCGAGCAGCCCAGGTGGGTGCAGATACCCACGGCCACCAGGATTTCAGGCTTGATGGAACGCGCCTCGTTGCGGGCGTATTCAGGGGTGAGTTCGCTTTGCTTGCGCTCCGACTTCGGATCGGCCAATTGCGCGTCGAGCGAGGGCAGCGCCGCCAGTTGCTCCGGCGTGCGCTTGATGATCCACACGGGCTTGCCGCGCCATTCGACCGTGACCTTTTCGCCCGGCTTGAGATCGGAAATATCCACTTCGACCGCGGCGCCTGCCGCCTTCGCCTTTTCGGAAGGCTGGAACGTGCTCACGAACGGTACGGCAGTCGCTACGCCGCCCACGGCACCAGCGCAGCCAGACGCAATGAGCCACGTCCTCTTGCTGGAGTCGATTGGAGTTTCACTCATGGGTGTCCTCGTTGTACTTCGCTGGTGGGGTCAATCGCGGAATTGTAGCGGAGTGAAAATGGGTATTCCTAGGCGTTAACACCCTTAAACCTGGGCAATACTGGCAGGGTTTTCAGCTATATCAAGGAGGGTCGAAATGGGCATTGCACAAGAATTCCGAGAGTTCGCGATCAAGGGAAATGTGGTGGATCTGGCGGTCGGCGTGATCATCGGCGGCGCGTTCGGCAAGATCGTGGACTCGGTCGTCAGCGACCTGATCATGCCGGTGGTGGGGCTGGTGTTCGGCAGGCTGGATTTTTCCAACCTGTTCGTGGTGCTGGGCACCGTGCCCCCGGGCGTTCCGCAGACCCTGGATGCGCTCAAGAAGGCCGGAGTCCCCGTGCTGGCCTACGGCAACTTCATCACCGTGGCGGTCAATTTCCTGATTCTGGCTTTCATCATCTTCATGATGGTCAAGCAGATCAACCGCCTGAAGCGCAAGGCACCGCCGCCGGCACCCGCACCAGTGGCCACGCCGGAAGACATCGTGCTGCTGCGCGAGATCCGCGACAGCCTCAAGCGCTGACAGGCAGCGGGAACCGTAACCGTAACCGGAGCCAGAAGCCAGGAGCGGGCTGCGGCGGCCGCTGCCGCCCCGTCCGAGCGACGGCTCAGTGGGCGGCGGCCAGCCGGCGCGCCATGCGCACGGCTTCGATCAGGCTCGCAGCGTCGGCCACGCCCTGCCCCGCGATGTCGAACGCCGTGCCGTGATCGGGGCTGGTGCGGACCAGCGGCAGTCCGAGCGTCACGTTCACGCCCTTGTCCACGCCCAGGTATTTGACGGGGATCAAGCCCTGGTCGTGGTACATCGCCAGCACCGCGTCGAACTCTCCGGGGCGCTGCGGCATGCTGCGCGCCCGCATGAAGATGGTGTCGGGCGCGTAGGGGCCATGCGCGTCCACGCCCTGCTGGCGGGCAGCCGCGATGGCAGGCGCGATCACCTGCCTCTCCTCAAGGCCGAACAGGCCGCCCTCGCCTGCATGCGGGTTCAACCCCGCCACGCCGATGCGCGGTGCGCGGCCCAGGCTGCGCAGCAAGGCTTGGTGGGTGATGCGCAGCGTGTCCAGCACATTGGCAGGGGTGACGGCGTCGATGGCTTCGCGCAGCGAGACATGGATGCTCACCAGCACGGTGCGCAGCTCGTCGCTGGCCAGCATCATTCGCACCGGCATGTCTGCGAGCGGCACGCCGGCATGGCGCGCGGCCTCGGCCTGCAGCAACTCGGTGTGGCCCGGAAAATCGACGCCCGCCGCGCTGAGGGCTTCCTTGTGCAGCGGCGCGGTGACCAGCGCGGCAATTTCGCCGCGCAATGCCGCCCGTGCAGCCCACACCACGCAGTCGGCGGCGGCACGGCCCGCTGGAGCGCTCACCTCGCCGAAAGGCAACGGCCCCGGCAGCCCTGGCAGGCCCAGCACCGGCATGCAGCGCGGCGGCACGCCGGCCACCTCGGCCGGCGTTGCGATGGTGGCCACCGGCAGCAGCGGCTCCCCCGGCCGCGCGATGCAGCGCACGGCACGGCGCAGCGTGGCCAGGTCGCCCACCACGAAGCAGCCGCGCAATTCTTGGGGCGCATCACGGAACGCCTTGGCGACGATTTCGGGGCCGATGCCTGCGGGGTCGCCCTGGGTGATCGCCAGGGGAGGCAGCAGCGAAGCAGTAGCGACCGAGGGCATAAAAGGGCTCCAGCGCAATAAAATCAACGGCGTATTGCTATAAATTTAATAGCAATCGAACGCGCAGGCATCGCACTGCAACGCCTTACCCGAGCACGCCCGAGGTCAGGCGCACCACGCGGTCGCAGCGCGCGGCGAGCGATTCGTCGTGGGTCACCATGACGAAGGCCGTGCCTTTGTCTCGCGCCAGTTGCAGCATGAGCTGGAAGACGCCGTCGGCCGTACTGCGGTCGAGGTTGCCGGTGGGCTCGTCGGCCAGCACGCAGGCAGGCCGCGTGACCAGCGCCCGAGCGATCGCCACCCGCTGGCGCTCGCCACCGGACAGTTCGGCGGGCCGGTGCTGCACCCGCCCGCCCAGGCCCACGGCCGTGAGCATTTCGACCGCCTGCGCCACGCAATCGGCATACGGCATGCGGCGGATGCGCAGCGGCATGGCGACGTTGTCCTGCGCGCTGAACTCCGGCAGCAGGTGGTGGAATTGGTAGATGAAACCGAGGTGCGCGTTGCGCAGCTGCCCCTGGCGCTGGGCCGACAGCGTGTCGAACGCCTCGCCCTTCAGCTGCACGCGGCCGGCGGTGGGCGCATCCAGCCCGCCCAACAGATGCAGCAGCGTGCTCTTGCCCGAGCCCGAGGCGCCGACGATGGCCAGCGTTTCGCCCGCGTGCACGTCCAGGTCCACCCCTTGCAGCACGGTGACGTCGAGCCGTCCCTCGGTGAATCGCTTGGTCAGGCCCCGGGCCTGCAGCACCACGGGGCCACGGCCCAGGCGGGCCGAAGCGCTCCGGGTTTCGAGCACCGGCGTGCCCGTGGCGGCCCCGCCCTGTGCGAAACCATGGGGCAGCGTGCCGGGCGTGGACGAATCATTCATAGCGCAAGGCCTCCGCGGGGTTCACGCGGCTCGCGCGCCAGCTCGGATACAGCGTGGCCAGAAAGGCCAGCACCAGGGAAATGATGCCGATCGGCAGGATGTCGCTGCTTTGCGGCTCGCTCGGCATCTTGCTGATCAGGTAGATGTCTTTGGGCAGGAAACTGGCGTTCAGCGCGCGCTCGATGGCCGGCACGATCACGTCGATGTTCGTGGCGATGCCCAGGCCGAGCAGCAGGCCGGCCAGCGTGCCGATCACGCCCACCATGGCGCCCTGCACCACGAAGATGCCCATGATGCTGCCGGGGCTCGCGCCCAGCGTGCGCAGGATGGCGATGTCGGCGCGTTTGTCGGTCACCGTCATCACCAGCGTGGACACCAGGTTGAAGGCCGCCACCGCCACGATCAGCGTGAGGATGATGAACATCATGCGTTTTTCGAGCTGCACGGCGGCAAACCAGGTGCGGTTTTGCTGCGTCCAGTCGCGGATCAGCAGGTCACCGCTGAGCGAGTGCGCCAGTTCCTGCGCCACCTGGGGCGCACGGTGCAGGTCCTTGAGCTTGAGCCGGATGCCGGTGGGGCCTTCCAGCCGGAAGATGCGCTCGGCGTCCTCGTGGTGCAGCAGCACCAGCGCCGAGTCGTATTCGTAGTGGCCCGAACTGAACGTGCCCGCCACCGTCATCTGCTTCAAGCGGGGCACCACGCCGGCAGGCGTCACCTGTCCGCCGGGCGCGATCAGCGTGACCGCATCGCCCAGCCGCACGCCCAGGGCGCGGGCCAGTTCGCTGCCCAGCACCACGCGGAACTCGCCCGGCACCAGGGCCTTGAGGGCCTCCACGTTTTCCGCGGCCAGGTCGGTCACGTCGGCTTCGCGCAGCGGATCGATCCCGCGCACCAGCGTGCCCTTCATGTCCTCGCCGCGCGCCAGCAGGGCCTGCGCCGCCACGAAAGGCGCGGCGCCGACCACCTCGGGATTGGCCTTCGCCTCGGCCAGCGTGCGCGGCATGTCCACCAGCGCAGCGCCGTGCGGCGCGAAGATCTCGATGTGCGAGACCACGCTGAGCATGCGGTCGCGCACTTCTTTTTGAAAGCCGTTCATCACCGACAGCACGATGATGAGGGCCGCCACGCCGAGCGCGATGCCCAGCATGGAGACGCCCGAGATGAACGAGATGAAGCCATTGCGCCGGGTGGCGCGCCCGGCCCGGGTGTAGCGCCAGCCCAGGGCCAGTTCGTAGGGAATTTGCATGGTGTGGTGGAAGGCCCGCTGCCGCTCTGGAAATGTCGGCCACTGGGCGGCGCCGATTGTGGCATCCCGGACAATAGGCCCATGTCGGACACCCCCCATTTGCTCATTCCGTTTGCCGCCAGCCCCTCCGACGGATGCCAGCACGCCTTGCAGGACCTCGCCCTGCCCCACCTCGACCGGCTGCTTTCCCGCCTGCCGCCCCCCGTCACCGACGCTGGCGACGAGACCGATTTCATCCCCCCACACGAGCGCGCCCTGGCACGCCACCTCGGTCTGCCCGCCACCAACAGCACCGCCCCCTGGGCCGCCTGGCACCAGCGGCAGGCGAGCGACGGCGGCGGTGACGGAGCAGCCCGCGCCTTCGTCGCCCCGTGCGAGTGGCGCGTGACCACCGAACACGTCACCGTCGGCGACCCGGACGCGCTGGGCCTGGACGAGGCCGCATCGCGCGAACTGCTGGCCATCGTGGCGCCCTGGTTCGCGGAGGACGGAATCGAGCTCGCCTACGAGCGGCCCACGCGCTGGCTGGCGCGCGGCGCCGTGTTCGAAGGGCTCGCCACCGCTTCGCTCGACCGGGTGATCCAGCGCGACGTGCGGGCCTGGATGCCCGACGCCGCGAAGGCCCGCGTGCTGCACCGCCTGCAAAGCGAAATGCAGATGCTGCTCTACACCCATGCCTTCAACGACGCCCGCGCAGCGCGCGGGCTGGGGCCTGTCAATTCCTTCTGGGTGCACGGCACGGGCTCCCTGCCCCCTTCCGTTTCCGCCGCCGCGCCGGCCCCCGCGCCTGAAATCGAAATCCCCCTGACCCTGCGTGACGCGGCCCTGGCCGAGGACTGGCGCGCCTGGCGAGCCGCCTGGCAGGCGCTGGACAGCGGTCCGGTCGCCCGCCTGGCCGACCGAGTCGCCGCCGGCGGTGCGGCCCAGCTCATCCTGTGCGGCGAGCGCAATGCCCTCGCCTGGCGCACGGGCCCCCGCGGCTTCGCGCAGAGGCTTCAGAGCCTTTTCAGGCCCCAGCGCTTTAAAGACGCCGGCACATTGCTATGAAAATAGTAGCAAGAGACATTCCCCCCCGCGCTGCCTGGGCACTGGAGCAAGCCGGCGTTCATCCCCTGCTGGCGCGGCTGTATGCCGCCCGCGGCGTGTGCGCCAAGGACGAACTGGACGACGGCCTGGCCCTGCTGCTTGCCCCCGACACCCTGCACGGCACGCGCGAGGCTGCGGTGCTGCTGGCCGACGCCATCGCGCAGGACCGCCGCCTCGTCGTCGTGGCCGACTACGACTGCGATGGCGCCACCGCCTGCGCCGTGGCGGTGCGCGGCCTGCGGCGGCTGGGCGCGCGGCAGGTGGACTATCTGGTGCCCGACCGCGTGGCCGACGGCTACGGCCTCACCCCCAGCATCGCCCGCCGCGTGCATGAGCGGGGTGCCGACATGCTCATCACCGTGGACAACGGCATCGCCAGCGTGGACGGCGTGGCCGAGGCCAAGGCGCTGGGGCTGCAGGTGCTCGTCACCGACCACCACCTGCCCGGCCCCACGCTGCCGCTGGCCGATGCCATGGTCAACCCCAACCAGCCCGGCTGCACGTTCGAGAGCAAATCCATCGCCGGCGTGGGCGTCATGTTCTATGTGCTGATGGCGCTGCGCGCCGAATTGCGCCAGCGCGGCGTGTTCGACAAGGCCAGCCAGCCCAAGCTGGAGCCGCTGCTGCCGCTCGTTGCCCTGGGCACCGTGGCCGACGTGGTGCGCCTCGATAGCAACAACCGCCGCCTGGTCGCCCAAGGTTTGCGCCGCATCCGCGCGGGCGCCATGCCGGCGGGCATCGCCGCGCTGTTCGACGCCGCGGGCCGCAAGGCCGCCGTGGCGACCACGTTCGACTTCGGCTTCGCCCTCGGGCCACGCATCAACGCCGCAGGGCGGCTGGCCGACATGACCCTCGGCATCGAATGCCTGCTGACCGACGACCCCGGCCGCGCCGCAGAGCTGGCCCGCACGCTCGATGCCATCAACCGCGAACGCCGCGAGATCGAAGGCGGCATGCGCGAGCAGGCGCTGCTCATGGCCGAGAGCCTGTTCGAGGAAGGCGCCGAGCCCCCGCCCGCCATCAGCGTGTTCGACCCCGACTTCCATGAAGGCGTGGTCGGCATCGTCGCCTCGCGCATCAAGGACAAGCTGCACCGCCCCACGTTCGTCTTCGCCGCCAGCGCCGCGCCGGGCAAGGGGCATGAACTCAAGGGCTCGGGGCGGTCCATTCCCGGCTTTCACCTGCGCGATGCGCTGGACCTCGTGGCCAAGCGGCACCCGGGCACGCTGCTCAAGTTCGGTGGCCATGCCATGGCGGCCGGCTGCACGGTGGCCGAGGAGCACTTCGCCACCTTCGAGCGCGCCTTCGCACAGGTGGCCCAGGAGTGGCTGGACGCCGCCACGCTCACCCGCAGGCTCGACACCGACGGCCCCCTGGCCCCGGAATACTGCCGCGCGGACATGGTGGACACCCTGCACCGCGAGGTCTGGGGCCAGGGCTTCGCGCCTCCCACGTTCAGCGAAGAGGTCGAGGTGCTGTCGCAGCGCCTGGTGGGCGAGAACAAGCACCACCTGTCGCTCAAGTTGCTCCACCAGGGCAACCCGGTGGACGGCATCTGGTTCGGGCACACCGAGCCGTTGCCTTCGCGCGTGCTGCTGGCGTTTCGGCTGGATGTGAATGAATGGAAGGGAGAGCGGAGAGTGCAGTTTCTGGTGGAGGGCGCGCAGTTGTGAGAAAGCCCTGACCAGGTCGAAGCGCAGCCCTGCGGGCGCAGTCGCTGCCGGGGCCTTTCATTTAAAAAAGACCCCATGCCGGCGGATTGATTGCCTGGTTAGCTATTGATTTCGTAGCAAACGGCCCCTGCGGCCTTGGCGACCCGGGCGCCGGCCGCAGGGGCTTGCGGCAGGCTTTGCACGTGGCCCCGCTGTCCGGATCTTCAGAACGTTTCCCAATCGTCTTCCGAGCCCGATGCCGGCCGCGCCGCAGCCGCACGAGGGGCCGCAGTGCTGGCGATACGGGGCGCGCTTGCGGGTGCGGCAGGCGCCTTGGACGCAGCCGCCGCGGCTTGTCGGGCGGAGGCCGCAGCGCTCGTGCGGAGGGCCGACGATGCGAGCGCTGCTGGAGCAGCAGTCTTTCGGGCGGTTGCCGGCGCTGCGGCAGAGCGGTTCAGCGCCGCGGCAGGCGCTGGACGCGGCGCGGTGGCCCGCACCGGTGACGCCATCGGGGCCCTTGCCACGGCCACCGTCCCGACGTTGAACACCGACACCACCTGCGACAGGCGCTGCGCCTGATCGCGCATGGCGCTCGCTGCGGCACTCGACTGCTCGACCAGGGCCGCGTTTTGCTGCGTCATCTGGTCCAGGTTGCTCACGGCCTGGTTCACCTGCGCGATGCCATCGCGCTGCTCGGTGGATGGGGCGGTGATCTCGCCGATCAGGTCGGACACGCGGCGCACGCTGCCCACGATTTCTTCCATGCTCTGGCCGGCCTGCGCCACTTGCTGCGAGCCCGATTCGACGTTCTGCACCGAGGTATCGATGAGCAGCTTGATTTCCTTGGCGGCCTCGGCCGAGCGCTGCGCCAGGCTGCGCACTTCGCTGGCCACCACGGCGAAGCCCCGGCCCTGCTCACCGGCCCGTGCGGCCTCGACGGCCGCGTTCAGCGCCAGGATGTTGGTCTGAAAGGCAATGCTGTCGATGACGCCGATGATGTCCCCGATCTTGCGCGAGCTGTCGGTGATCTGCTGCATGCTCGTGACCACCTGGCCCACCACTTCGCCGCCCCGGCCGGCGGCCTGCGCGGCCGTGGATGCCAACTGGTTGGCCTGCCGTGCGGTCTCGGCCGACTGGGTGACGGTGGCGGTCAGCTCTTCCATGCTGGCTGCGGTTTCTTCGAGGTTGGCGGCCGTCTGCTCGGTGCGGGCCGAGAGGTCCTGGTTGCCCGTGGCGATTTCGCTGGGGGCCGACGAAACCGATTCCACCCCCGAGCGCACCTCGGCCACCACGCCGCGCAAGCGCGCTGCCATGGCGGACAGCGAGCGCAGCAGGTGGCCCAGCTCATCCCTGCGTTCGTCAAGCACCTCCACGGTCAGATCGCCCTCGGCGATGGCGTCGGCCAAACCCAACGCGCGGTCCAGCGGCAACGTGATGGATCGCACCGTAAGGCGTGCGAGAAACACACCCAGCAGCACCACCAGCGCAGCGATGCCGGCGCCGACCCAATGTGCCCGTTCCCGCTGGCGCCGCCCCTCGGGCCAGCTGGGTCATGCCTTTCCAGCGCAATGCCAGCGAGATGCGGTCTTCGTTGGCCTGCACGTTGGCAGTGGTTTCTGCATCGACGCGGGCCGTGTAGTTGACCAGGGCATAGACCAGCACGAGCATGCTGCCCATGAGGCCGGGGATGATGAGCCACAGCTTGCGGCTGACGGAGAGGTTCTGGAAATTCAGGGGATGCGAAGGAGGAAATGAAGCGCATGAGCGCACGGCAATGGGGTCTAAAGCGCCGCCTTTCCCGTGCGCGCACTCTTTTTTACATTTTTCCCATCCCCGGGGTATGGCGCAGTGGGGTTTTCCGTAGCTATCTCCATATTGCGACACAGGTACGGCCTACCAGTCCTAGAATCGCCACGTGTCCATACTTCTCAACGCCGACCTGCACTGCCACTCCGTGGTTTCCGATGGCACGCTCACGCCGGAAGAGCTCGCGGCCCGCGCGCATGCCAACGGAGTGGAGCTCTGGGCCTTGACCGACCACGACGAAATCGGTGGACAACACCGCGCCATGGCCGCAGCCGCCTCGCACGGCTTACCTTACCTCACGGGGGTGGAGATCTCGGTCACCTTTGCCGACACCACCGTGCACATCGTCGGCCTGGGGTTTGATCCGGACGACGCGCAGCTCAACCATGGCCTGGCAGCCACCCGCGGCGGGCGCGGCGAACGCGCGATGGAGATGTCCCGCCAATTGGCGCAGGTCGGCATTCGCGGCGCCTACGAAGGCGCGCTGCGTTACGTGGGCAACCCCGAGTTGATCTCCCGCACGCACTTTGCGCGCTTTCTGGTCGAAACCGGCGCGTGCCGCGATACCTCCGAGGTGTTCCGCAAATACCTCACCGAAGGCAAGCCCGGCTATGTGCCGCACCGCTGGGCCGCGCTTGGCGATGCGGTCCGCTGGATCAGCGAGGCCGGCGGCATGGCCGTCATCGCCCATCCGGCACGCTACAGGTTCAGCGCGAATGCGGAGTACGCGCTGTTCACCGAATTCATCCAGCACGGCGGCCGCGGTGTGGAAGTGGTGACCGGCAGCCATTCGGTGGCCGAATATGGCGTGTACGCCGGCATGGCCACCGAATTCAAGCTCGCGGCATCCCGGGGCAGCGACTTTCACAGCCCGGACGAGTCGCACACCGATCTGGGCGCCCTGCCCGCGCTGCCAGGCGCCTTGACGCCCATCTGGGAATTGCTGGCGGACCGCATCCATACCGCCGCCTGAGGACCAGCCAGTGGCCCAGTATTTCGAAGTCCATCCCGACAATCCGCAGCCCAGGCTGCTCAAGCAAGGCGCTGCGCTGCTCAAGCAAGGCGCCGTGTTGGCGGTGCCGACCGATTCCAGCTATGCGCTCGTGTGCCAGCTCGACGACAAGACCGCTGTGGACCGCCTGCGCCGCATCCGCCAGGTGGACGACAAACACCACCTCACCCTGCTGTGCCGGGACCTCTCCGAGCTGGCCAACTACGCCCGCGTGGACAACCGCCAGTACCGCCTGCTCAAGCTGGCCACGCCTGGCCCCTATACCTTCATCCTGGATGCCACCAAGGAAGTGCCGCGCCGCGTGAGCCATCCGCAGCGCAAGACCATCGGCTTGCGCGTGCCGGACCGAAAAGGCCTGCAATTGCTGCTGGAGCTGCATGGCGCGCCGCTCCTTGCCACGACTTTCATCGCGCCGGGCGAGACCCTGCCGTTGAACGACCCGCGCGAGATCCGCGAGCGCTACGAGCACCAGATCGATGCCGTCGTCGATGCAGGCGCCTGCCCGCTGGAGCCCACCACCGTGGTGGACCTGACCGACATGTACAACGGCGGCGAGCCCCGCGTGGTGCGCGAAGGCCGCGGGAGCCTGGACGCACTGGGGCTTTGACGGAGAAGCGAGCTGCTGCCGAGTTCAGGTGTCAGGTGTCAGGCGTTCAGGCGCCGCACCGACGTGCCGACGAGTGCACCAGATGGCGCATCGTCATCGTCCAACTTGAAGGCGCCCACCGCGCGCTGCAGGTCGTTCGCACGTTCCGACAACGCCGACGCCGCGCGCGCGGCCGCCTCCACCATGGCCGCGTTCTGCTGCGTGGCGCCGTCCATGTGCGCCACGGCCTGGTTCACATGGGCAATGCCGTCGCTTTGCTCATGCAAAGCGTGCGAAATCTCTCCGAGCAAAGCGGTGACCTGGCCCACGTCGTGCACGATCTCCTGCATCGTCTTGCCCGCCTGCCCCACCAGCCCGGTGCCGTTTTGCACCTGTTGCACCGACTCCTGAATCAGCGTCTTGATCTCGCGCGCCGCCACGGCGCTGCGCTGGGCCAGGCTCCGCACTTCGGAGGCCACCACCGCAAAGCCACGGCCTTGCTCGCCGGCCCTGGCGGCCTCGACCGCAGCGTTCAGTGCCAGGATGTTGGTCTGAAAGGCGATGCCCTCGATCACCTGGATGATGTCCACGATCTTGTGCGAACTGCCGCTGATGGCCTGCATGGTCTGTACCACCTCGCCCACCACCGCCCCACCGCGCTCTGCCGTGGCGGAGGCCGCCACCGCCAGCCCGCTGGCAGAACGCGCCCGGTCGGCGTTCTGGCGCACGGTGGAAGTGAGCTGCTCCATGCTTGCGGCCGTTTCGGTGAGGGACGACACCTGCTCTTGCGTACGGCGCGATAAATCGGAATTGCCCGTATCGATATCACCGGCGCACAGGGTGATCGCATCGGTGGACTGCTTGATGCGCGACACCAGTTCGGTCAACGTGTCTTCCATCGTGCCAAGTGCGCCCAGCAACCGCCCGAAATCGCCTTGCAGATCGGAACTGAACTCCTTGCTCAAGTCCCCGGCGGCCACGGTTTCGGCAATGACGATGGCCTGGGCAAGCGGACTCACGATGCCCTGGCGCAGCATCAAAAATGCGGCGATGGCCACGGCGAACACCGCCCCACCCAATGCCAAAAGCCACATGCGCACATCGTCGAGCTGTGCCTGGGCGCCCTGAATGGCCTGCACCAAAGACTGCCGCTGTGCATCGGGCAACCCACCGGCCAATTGCAACGCCGCACGGTGCGAATCCTGTGCGCGGCCGATATCGGACAAGCCCACCAACACCAGCAAGGCCATCAGCGCGGCCAGGGCGCCGAACGCCAACACCAGCCGCGTACCAATCCTCAGTGTGTCCAAGCCCATGATCGAATGTCTCCTACTCGGCCTGTTGTATTTGGTTATCGCAGGCAGCCACCGATGCCTGGCGGTCGGCACAGGCTACGTTTTGCAACATGCCGCACCATGCTATCAACGATCGTGCAGCGCGCCCTCCGTAGTTGCGCTTATGCCCTTGAAAGAGCATCGGGCCAGCGTCTGAGACAATCGCGCCGTGGACTTCTCCAACCTCATCCAAACCGTACTCATCTACGCACTGCCGGTGCTTTTCGCCATCACGGTGCACGAAGCCGCTCACGGCTACGCCGCGCGCCACTTCGGCGACCAGACCGCGTTCATGATGGGCCGCATCACGCTCAACCCGCTCAAGCACATCGACCCGGTCGGCACCATCCTGATGCCGCTGCTGTTGTACTTTGCGACCTCAGGGGCCTTTCTCTTCGGCTATGCCAAGCCGGTTCCGGTGAACTTCGGCAACCTGCGCAATCCCAAGCGCGACATGATCTGGGTCGCGCTGGCAGGGCCTGCCACCAACTTCTTGCAGGCCATCCTCTGGGCTGTCCTTCTCATCGCGCTGGTCGGCTTCGGCGTTGAGGAGCGCTTCTTCATGGAGATGGCGCGCGCCGGCATGCTGGTGAACCTCGTCATGTGGGCCTTCAACCTCTTTCCGCTGCCGCCGCTCGACGGCGGACGCATCCTCGTCGGTTTACTGCCCTGGAAGCAGGCGCAAATGGTGTCGCGCATCGAGCCCTACGGTTTCTTCATCGTGCTGGCGCTGGTCGTCGCCGGCGTGGTGGGCGCAATCTGGCTGCGCCCGCTCATGTCGCTGGGCTACTCCGCCATCAACCTGTTGCTCACGCCGTTGATGGCGCTGGTGCGCTGACCGCCCCCCCGGCAGCGTCGCAGTCGCCACGGCTGGCCCAAAAGCCTGCGTTCATCCCATTTTTGTTTTCTGCGGATTTTGCTTTCATGACCACCACGCGCTTTCTCACCGGCATCACCACCACGGGCACGCCGCACCTGGGCAACTTCGTCGGGTCCATCCGCCCCTCCGTGGCCGCCAGCCTTCGGCCCGGCGTACAGAGTTTTTATTTTCTGGCCGACTACCACGCACTCATCAAGTGCGAAGACCCCGTACGCATCCAGCGGTCCACCCTCGAAATCGCAGCCAGCTGGCTCGCTGCGGGGCTGAACCCCGAGCACGTGACCTTCTACCGGCAGTCCGACATTCCGGAAATCCCAGAACTCAATTGGCTGCTGAGCTGCGTGACCGGCAAAGGCGTGCTCAACCGTGCCCATGCGTACAAAGCTTCGCAGGACAAGAACACCGCAGCCGGCCGCGACGCCGATGACGGCGTGACCGCCGGCCTCTTCATGTACCCCGTGCTCATGGGCGCCGACATCCTGATGTTCAAGGCCCACAAGGTGCCCGTGGGGCGCGATCAGGTACAGCACATCGAAATGGCGCGCGACATGGCGGCCAGCTTCAACCACTTGTACGGCGAACACTTCGTGCTGCCGGAAGCCGCCATCGACGAACACGTGGCCACCCTGCCCGGCCTCGATGGCCGCAAGATGAGCAAGAGCTACGACAACACCATTCCGCTGTTTTCGTCACGCGAGCAATTGCGCAAGCTCATCGGCGGCATCCTGACCGACTCCCGCGCGCCCGGAGAGCCCAAGGACACCGAGGGCTCGGCCCTGTTCCAGATCTACCAGGCCTTCGCCACCGAAGCCGAAACGGCTGCGCTGCGCCAGCAATATGCCGAAGGCATCGCCTGGGGCGACGCCAAACAAGTGCTGTTCGAACGCGTGGACCAGGTCATCGCCCCCATGCGTGCACGCTACGAAGCGCTCATGGCCGACCCATCGCAGATCGAAGACATCCTGCTGGCCGGTGCCGACCGCGCACGGGCCATCGCCACGCCCTTCACCCGCGAATTGCGCACTGCGGTAGGCCTGCGCAGCTTGCGTACGGCAGGTTCTGCGGCAGCGCCTGCGCCAACGAAACCCGCCAAGGCAGCGCTGCCGTCGTTCAAGCAATACCGCGAGGCGGACGGCAAGTTTTATTTCAAGCTCGTGGCTGCGGATGGCCGGGTGCTGCTGCAAAGCATCGGATTCGATGCTCCCCGCGATGCGGGCCAGGCGATTGGGCGGCTGCAAAAGGAAGCAGGGGCGCTGCAGGCGTTGAAGGCTTGCCTGCTGCCACAGGAAGGGGTCGAGGACCGTGAAGTAAACGACGCGTTGCAGGCCTTGACTGCTGCTGCGGCAGAGTAATTGACCGCGAGGCGAGAGAAACAGCCAAGGCGTTTGTCATGGACACCAAATCACTCACGGAAACCAGCAAGTTTCTCAGTTACGTTCTGCGGCATGAGCCCGAGGCCATCGGGCTGGCGCTGGATCGCGAGGGCTGGGCCTCCATCGACGCGCTGATCGCGGCGGCAGCATCGCACGGTCGAGTGCTGGACCGCGCATTGATCGAGCAGGTTGTCATTTCCAGCGATAAAAAACGGTTTGCGATCTCGGAGGATGGCTCCGGCATCCGCGCCGTACAAGGGCACTCCACGCCAACCGTCTCGATCAGCATGCAGGAAAAGGCGCCGCCAGCTGTTCTGTACCACGGCACTGCAACCCGGTTTCTGGAGTCGATCCGCCAGCAAGGACTGCTGCCGGGTTCGCGGCACCACGTGCATCTTTCAGAGGATGTGCAGACGGCGATCGGTGTGGGCCAGCGATACGGGCAGCCTGTGGTGCTATCCATCGAGGCGGCCACCATGCACGGCAAAGGACAGCGGTTCTACCAAGCCGAGAATGGCGTCTGGCTCACGGCGAATGTGCCGGCCGAGTTCATTTCCTTTACCCCGGCAAGCCACGGCGAACGCTGATCCTCAACGCATAACCACGCGCTCTTATTCCTGGAGCGCCATCCCACTCGTGTGACGCCACCTCCGTCATTCCAGTGACTGTGGATATATCGGAACTCCTGGCCTGCCGGTTCATGGCGTCGTAGCCGTACTCCGTGGTGCTGGTGTGGATCACCTGCTGCTCTTGACGGCCCACGTTCCCCGGCTGCGTGTTCGGGTCTTTGCGGATGGTGTTGATCACGTGCGTCTTGACCTGAGAGCGGTTGCCCGCCAGGTCGTACGTGATGCGCACGTCCGCACGCCCGTCGAACACCGCACGCAGCCGGTTCTGCGCGTCGTACACCAGGTGGTTGTCCTGGTACACGACGTTGTCCAGCACCCCGGAGGACAGCAGCGTCTTTTGTGCCATCTTCTCGGCCACCCGGTTGCCCGCCAGGTCGTAGGCGTAGCTGGTGGTCTGGCCCAGGTAGTTGTCCCGGATCTCGATCAGTTGCCCCGCGCCGTCGTAGCGGTAGTCCAGGCTCTTGCCCGCACCATTGCCTTCGTGCGTGAGGCGGCCCGCCCGGTTGTAGCTGTACTGGAAGTCCACCGCGGCGCCGCCGGTCTTGCCGTCCGTGCGCCCGATCAGGCGCCCGAAGGCGTCGTAGGTCCACGCCTGGCTCATGCCGGCCGCGTCCGTCTGGCCCACCTTGTGGCCCACCGCGTCGTAGCGGTAGCGCATCTGGTAGGCCAGCGGTGCTGCCGGGGCGTCGATGCCCGGTTTCCTGGTGAGGTCCGTGACCTTGACCGTCTCCTGCCCGCTCAGCACCACGTTGCCCGCACGGTCGTAGCGGTAGCGCGTGGCTTCGTTATTGCCGTTGACCACCCGCACCTTGCGCCCCGCTTCGTCGTACTGGTTGGTCTCCAGCACGGTCTGCGTGATGCCCGGGTTGATCTGCGTGCCATCGGCGCCGCCGACTTCGTAGCGCGTGATGCCCTGCGCCAGCGAGGTCTGCGTGAGCCGCGAGAGCTTGTCGTAGGCGTAGTTCGTCACCACCGTGCGGCTGTCCGTCACCCGCTCGGCCGAGGTCACCTTGTCCCCGAAGGCGTTGTACGCGCTGTCGATCCGCCCGCCGTCCGCGTGCCGCTCCTGCACCACGTTGCCCGCCAGGTCCCGCACCTGCGCGTTCAGGTTGCCGTTGGCATCGCGCAGGCCCACCTGCCGGCCCAGCGCGTCGTAGTAGATCTTCGTGCTCGCCCACGATTGCGCGAAGTTCATGTCCTCGTGCAGCCGGCTCTGCTCCACCACCTGGTTGTTGGCGTCATAGCGCAGCGTGGTCGTGCGCACCAGCTTGCCCACGCCCGTCCATTGCGTCTCGTCGATCGCCACCACGTTGCCCCACCGGTCATACTCCCGCGCCGTCACCGGAAGGCCGGACAGGTTGCCCTGCGCCGCCGTCTGCGCGCGCAGTTGCGGCACGTAGGCCGGGGTGGTGTCCGACATCGTCACCTGGCCGTTCACTCCCGTGTTGGGCACGGTGACCACCACGTCCGTGCGGGCGATATAAGCCTTCTGGCTACCGGTCGCGGGGTGTTCGATCTCGATGCGGATGGTGTAAGCGGTCCCCGCGTTCAGCCCGTCCAGCACGAAGCCCTGCAGCGCTGCGCTACCGGCGAACTGCGAGCGCCCGTCGCCCTGGCGAAACAGGTACGGTGCTGGCGTGCCACCGGGAATTCCCGGCGAGGCCGAGACTTTGACCCGCACGCCCGCCTCCTGCTGCGGCCATTGCAGCACGGCATGGTCGACTCCGTCGATGACCGCTCGCCCCATGCCCACACCGCCCACGGTCTGCGTGGCCGCCGTCACGGTACGCAGCATGAAGGTGGAGGTGATCTCGTATTCGTTGGACGTGGTGAGGAAGTCTTCCAGGCTGCGCCCACCCACCGCGTTGCCGTTGTAGACCGAGTACAGCGGCGTGGTCCCATCCACCGGCACGCTGGAGATGTAGCCGTCGTTCTGGTATGCGTTCTGGTACCACGTGCCCGGGTTGAAGTGAAAGTTCGGATCGTTCTGGGGGTCCGCGTAGATGGGCAGGTAGCTGCCCACATCCGCCGGGTTGGCCGTGAGCCGGAACACGATGTCGCCGCCGTAGATGTATTGGTACAGCCGCTGGTTGGAGCCCGTGGGAGACGTCTGCACGTAGCCCAGGATGCCTTCCTTGACCAGCGTGGGGGGTGATCCCGCCGCCGCGTCCCGCGCGATCATGCCTTAATTGCTATTATTTTAATAGCAATTAAGGCATGATCTCCTAGGGCATGAGGGCGATTTGATAACCCAGGGGCTTTGTTGCACAAACCGCCCCTTTGCGCTGGTAGCTTGGACGCATGAGTGAACCCCGGCAGCCAAAGACCCGCTACAAGACCACCAATTGGACTGAGTACAACGCAGCACTCAAAGCGCGTGGATCGCTCACGATCTGGCTGGACAAAGACATGCAGTGGTATGCATCCACCAGTGGCAAGCGGGGTCGCCATCACACGTTCACTGACGCAGCCATTCAGTTTTGCCTGAGCATCAAGTGCCTGTTTGGCTTGGCACTGCGCCAGAGCCTGGGGCTGATTCAAAGCCTGCTGGAGTTGGCCAAGCTCAATTGGCGGGTTCCCGACTTCAGCACCTTAAGCCGCCGCCAGAGAACACTGCAAGTGCAACTGCCTTACCGGCGCAGCAGCACAGCGCTGGATTTGCTGGTGGACAGCACGGGCATCAAATTCCTGGGCGAAGGGGAATGGAAGTGCAAGAAACACGGGGCTGAATACCGACGGCAGTGGCGCAAGGTGCACTTGGGCATTGATGCCAGCACGCTGGAGATACGGGCCATTGAAGTCACAGACAACAGCGTGGGCGAGGCGCCCATGCTGCCCGGACTGCTGGCGCAGATACCGCCGGATGAACCGATAGCCAGTGTGAGTACCGACGGTGCCTATGACACCAAAGACTGCCATGCGGCGATAGCGCAAAGAGGCGCGCAGGCGGTAATACCCCCGCGCAAGAACGGCAAGCCTTGGAAGGAAACCAGGCAAGGGGCGGCAGTGCGCAACGAAGCGCTACGGGCGTGCAAAAGGCTGGGGCGCGGGATTTGGAAGCAATGCAGCGGCTACCACCGCCGAAGCCTGGTGGAGACCAAGATGCACTGCTTCAAAAGGCTGGGCGAGCGGGTGATGGCCAGAACGTTTGAGCGCCAGGTGGTGGAGTTGCATGTGCGGGTGGCTTTGCTCAACCGCTTCACGCAGCTTGGGTGCCCGACAACGGTGCCTGTGTCGGTGCCCGCTGTGGCGTAGCTGCGTCCGGGGTTTGGGGTTATCTCGGCCTGAATGGAGTTTGTGCAACAAAGCCGCTCCAATCGATACCTGATCCACGGACGCGAACGCGCTCCGTGGCGCTGCAAAAGGGGCTTTTCAGCCCCTTTTTCTATGGCCCTTCCGCAGCGGATTTTGCGGGCGAGGCATTTTGCGAGGGCTCAACCGAAGAGGCATCGGACCCGCTGGGGTGTTCGTGGACGGGCGGGAGCCGGTTGGAGAAGTCCGGCGCCGATGCCGAGACCAGTTTCAGCGACGCAGCGTACTGAAGCCTTTCTTGCAGCCTCTGCTCCATCGTTTGCTCCAACTGCTGCGACAGGCCTCGCTGGCGCTTCTGGATGTCGTAGCGCTCGCGCCGTTGCGCCTTGATTTCGGCGTGGGAACGGGTGTCCTCTGGCGGGGCGGGCAGCAACGCGATGTCGATCTCTTTCAGCATCACCTCGAACGGTATTCGTTCGTACTGCATGGCCTCCAGCTTGACCAGTTCCTGGCGGGACTCGCCGCTTTCCAGGTCCATGGACTGGCTGCGCCGATTGCTGCGGCGCGCCAGCAGCGAACTCAGCGCATCCGGAATGCGCACGGAACTGGATCGGCCCGCAGCGCGACCTTGCGGCTCGGACTTTTCGGACGATGACGCTGCTCGGCCAGCAGCGTTTTGGGCCGGCGAGCGGCCCAGCTTTTTCAAATAATCCATGAATGACCTCCTGATCCGGGCATCTTTCCGCGCGGGTTCAAGCACGTGGGGCCCGCCCCCCGAAGCGACGCGCGCCGGCCCGAAAACGGTCGGGTCAACCGCGCATGGCCTCTGCGGCCGAGCCCATCAGGCCGCCTTTGCCACACCCCGTTCCGCCCCTTGCAACAGCGCTGGCGCCTCTGTAGGACAACGGCGGCAAAGCGGCTTTGCAGGCGGGTGAACCCCCATGCACGGGCTAGCATGGCCCGAAGAAAATACCCATGACCATGCCCCCAGAGAACCCGCCTTCTTCCCCTGCCCCGCTGCCGAGCGCACCGCCTGTGCCTGCGGCTTCAGCGCCCGCACGGCGGCGTTCCAGAGCCCCCCTGGCCGCGGTGGCGGGCTTGGTCATCATCCTGCTGCTCGTCATGGCATTCATGGCCTGGTTCGACTGGAACCGGGCCAAGCCCTGGATCAACCAGCAGGTCAGCGAGGCCACGGGCCGGCGGTTTGCCATCGAGGGCGATCTGACGGCCCATTGGCACTGGCCGCAGCCGGCCGAGACGGGCTGGCGCCGCTGGGTGCCCGGGGTCACGGTGCAGGCGGATCGGCTGGTGATGGACAACCGCTCGGACTTCGGCCGATTCGGCGCGCTGGACGTGCAGACGGACGATGCCTCGACGGCGACCGTGCAGGCCCGTGCCGCGCAGGCACCGGCATCCGGCGCATCGGCCCCCGTGGCGACGCCCGCGCCCGAAAGCGGCGAAAGCACGGTCCCGGCGGCCGGCTACCCCATGGCGACGCTGGGAAGCGTGAGTGCATCGCTGCACCTTCTGCCGCTTCTGTCTCGCCACGTGTCCATCGACACGCTGCAGCTGACCGTGCCCGACGTGGCGCTGGCACGCAAGGCCGACGGCAGCAACAACTGGACCTTCGACCGCCCCGCCAAGGACGGCGAGCCCGCAAAGCCCAACCCATGGAGCGTGAGCGTGGGCCGGATCGTGGTGCGCGACGGCCAACTGGCCTATGCCGACGCCGTGAAAGACCTGGCCTTCACCGCCCAGCTCGCGACCATCGACACGCCCGCCGGGCAGAAAGCCAGTCCGTACGGCGTGAAGTTCGAGGTGCGCGGGCGTTACGCCAAGGCTCGCATCCAGGGCCGCGGCGAAGCGGGACACGTGATGGACCTGCGCGAGAAGGTCGTCGATTACCCCCTGCGGTTCAAGGCCCGCGCCGGCACCGTGGAAGCCGAGGTGGAGGGCATCCTGTCCAACCCGGCCGCGCTGTCGGGCATGGACCTGAAGGTGATGCTCAAAGCCGACAGCATGGCCGACCTGTACGACCTGACGGGCCTCGTGCTGCCGAACACGCCGCCGTTTCGCACGCGCGGCCGGCTGGTGGGCAGCCTGGCGCCCGAGAACGCGGTGTGGGAATACCGCGATTTCGACGGTACGGTGGGCGAAAGCGATCTGCACGGCAGCCTGACCTATGGCTCCGCCAAGCCACGGCCCCGCCTGAAAGGCACGATGACTTCCAGAAAGCTGCGCCTGGCCGATCTGGGCCCGGTGCTGGGCGCCCCCACGGGCGAAGGCAAGGCCGAGAAAGGCACGTCGAAACGGCCGGGCAAGGTGCTGCCGGATGTGGCCTTCGCCACCGACCGCTGGAATGCGATGGACCTGGACCTGACCTTCAGCGGCCAGCAGATCATTCGCGACGAAAGCCTGCCGATCGAGAACCTGCGCCTCCACGCGGTGCTGGACAACGCCATGCTGACGCTCTCGCCCCTGCAGTTCGGCGTGGCGCAGGGCAAGATCGATTCCACGGTGGTGCTGGACAGCCGGGCTAAACCGCTGAAGGCGCAGTTGCGCGGCAATATCGAAGGGCTGCGGCTGTCGGGCCTGTTTCCCAAGGTCGAGCTGATGGAAAAGAGCTTCGGCCGGCTCGATGGCGCGGTGGCCCTGAACGGCAGCGGCCAGTCGGTGGCCAGCATGCTGGGCGGTGCCAGCGGCGAGGCGCGGCTGTACATCCGCGATGGCCGCTTCAGCAAGCAGATGCTGGACCTGGCGGCGCTCAACGTGGGCAGCGTGGTCGTCTCCAAGCTCTTCGGCGACGACAAGGAAGTGCAGCTGCGCTGCGCCGTGGCCGACTTTTCGGTGAAGGACGGCATCGCGCAGACGCGCTCCGTGAAGCTGAGCACCAACGAGGCCACGGTGGAAGCCACCGGCACGGCCGACCTGGGGCGCGAGCACCTTGACCTGCGCATCAAGCCCGAATCGCTGCAGTGGAAGTTTTTCTCGCTGCGCACGCCGCTGTATGTGCGCGGGCCCTTCGCCGAACCGAAGGTCGGCCTGGAAGCGGGCCCTCTGCTGCTGCGGGCAGGCGCTGCCGTGGCCGCAGCGGTGGTCGCACCGGTGGCGCTGGCCCTGGCGCCCATCACGGTGCCGGCCGCAGACGACGACGAGAACTGCGCCGTGCTGCTGGCCCGCGCAGGAGACAAGGTGCAGGGCGGCGCTGCCGGCGCCGCACCCAAGCCCCCGGCGTCGTCACACACACCGGCGCCAGCCCCCGCACGTTGATCTTCAGGCGGTGCTTGCTATTGATTCAATAGCTTCCACCCCTTGATTCCCCTGCGCTGGAGCCACTTTTTACCTCGAATCGCCCGGGGCTACGCCCGCGCCTCAATGGAAATCCCGGCTGCCGTCCAGCGCCTGCGCCAGGCGGCCGAGCAGCGGGGTCATGTCCTTGCAGCGCTGGGCGACCAGATGGCGCACCGCGCCGCTCTGTCCCGGCGGCGTTCCCGGCGGGCTCGGGCTGGACTGCCACAGGCCCTCCACCGCCAGCAGGCGCGATCGCAGCAGGGCATTGCGCCAGGTTTCCACCAGCGATGGCCAGACGATGACGTTGACGGGCCCGGTCTCGTCTTCCAGCGTGATGAACATCGTGCCCTTGGCCGACCCCGGCCGCTGCCGGACGGTGACGATGCCGCAGGCACGCACGCACCGCCCGCTGGGCATGTCGCGCAGCGCCAGGGCGGTGAGCAGCCACCAGCGATCCAGCCGGCCGCGCAGCAGGGCGAGCGGATGGCGGCGCAGCGTGAGGCCGGTGGCGGCGTAGTCGAACAAAATCTCTTCGCCCTCGGGCGCTTCGGCCAGGGCCAGCGGAACCTCGTTCACCGCAGCGTCTTGCAGCAGCGCCGGCGCGCGCCATTGCGCGGCGGCGTCCCAGGCCTGCTGGCGCCGGTGGCCGGACAAAGAGCGCAGCGCATCGGCCGCCGCCAGGGCCTGCAGCGCGGGCCGGTCCAGCCGGGCGCGCAAGGCCAGGTCTTCGGTGCTTTCGAATGCCTGGGCGGCGCGCGCCTTGACCAGCCGCCCGGCGGCGGCCCCTGCCAGCCCCGCCACCAGCCGCAGCCCCAGGCGCACGGCGGGCTGCGGGCTGCGGGCCGGCCACACCGCGCACGGGCTGGGGTTCGCCTTCCAGGGTCGATTCCCAGTCGCTGTGCACCACGTCGATGGGCAGCACGCGGATGCCGTGGCGCACGGCGTCCTGCACCAGTTGCGAGGGCGTGTAGAACCCCATGGGCTGAGCGTTGAGCAGCGCCGCCAGAAAGCACGCGGGTTCGTGGCGTTTGAACCAGCATGGCGAAGCTGTAGGCATGGCTTTCGGGAAAGCCGTATTCGCCGAAGCCCTCGATCTGCTTGAAGATGCGCACGGCGAAATCCTCGCTGTAGCCGTTGTCTGCCATGCCCTGCATGAACGGCTCTTTGAAGCGGTGCACGCCGCCCGTGCGCTTCCATGGCGCCATGGAGCGGCGCAGCCCATCGGCCATTCCAGGTCGTCCTTGTCCCACTGGATGATCGAGCGGCCGTCCATGCTGGCGGGCTCCACGGGCACCAGCCGGGTGAGCTTGCCTTCGGTCAGCACGAAGCCGCCCACGTGCTGGCTCAGGTGGCGCGGAAAACCCTTCAGATCGCGCGCCAGCTTGAGCCACAGCTCGGCGATGTGCGGCGCCAGCGGCACGCCCACGGCGTCCGCCAGTTCCTGCAATCGGTCGGTGGCGATCGTCTCGTCGAACCAGTGGTGGTCCTTGGCGAAGGCGTCGATGAGGGCGGGCGCCACGCCCAGCGCCTTGCCCACGTCGCGCAGCGCGCTGCGCGTGCGATAGCTGATGACCACCGCCGTGATCGCCGCCCGCTCGCGGCCGTACTTGGTGTAGATGTACTGGATGACGTCTTCGCGCCGGTCGTACTCGAAGTCCACGTCGATGTCGGGCGGCTCGTCGCGCTCCTTGCTGATGAAGCGCTCGAACAGCAGCTTCGTCTTGCCGGGATCGACCGCCGTGATGCCCAGGCAGAAGCACACCGCCGAATTGGCGGCGGAGCCATGGCCCTGGCACAGGATGCCCTGGCTGCGGGCGTAGCGAACGATGTCGTGCACGGTGAGAAAGTACATCTCGTACCGGCAATGCGCGATGGGTTCGAGTTCTGTGGCGATCTGCCTGCACACGGCCTCAGGCACGCCCGTCGGGTAGCGGCCTTGGGCGCCCTGCTCGGTGTACCAGGCCAGGGCTTCGCCCGGGGTCATGCCGTCCGGCACGGTTTCTTTCGGATAGCGGTAGCGGATCTCGTCCAGGCTGAACTTGCAGCGCGACGCGACGGTGAGCGTGGCCGCCAGCAGCACGGGCGGGTAGATGGCGGCCAGGCGCATGCGGGCGCGCAGGTGGCGCTCGGCGTTGGGCTGCAGCGCAAAGCCGCAGTCCGCCACGGGCCGCCCCAGCCGCACGGCCGTGACCACGTCCTGCAGGCGCTTGCGGCCACGCACGTGCATGTGCACATCGCCCGCGGCGACGAGCGGCAGGCCCAGCGCATCGCCCACCTGCTCCAGCGTGGTCAGCCACAGGCCGTCATCGGGGGCCAGGGACTGCTCCACCGCCAGCCAGGGGGCAATGCCCAAAGCACTGAATAGCCTTTGCGCCCTAGAAAAACATGCCTTGACAGCTATCAAATCAGTAGCAACGAGCTGATCGCGGCGCGGCGCCAGCAGCACCTCGCAGCCACGCAGCAGCGCGAAGTCGGTGCCGGCGTGCAGGCGGTATTCGCCCTTGGGCGCAGCCTGCCGCGCCGCGGTGATGAACTCGCACAGGTTGCCCCAGCCTTCGGCATCGCGCGCCAGCGCCACGAGGCGCAGGTCGCCCCAGGCGAACTCGCTGCCCACGATGAGGGACAGGCCGCATTTCTTGGCCTCGGTGTGCGCCCGCACCACGCCGGCCACCGAGCATTCGTCGGTGATCGCCAGCGCCGTGTAGCCCAGTTCAGCCGCGCGCTGCACCAGTTCGGCGGGGTGCGACGCGCCGCGCTGAAAGCTGAAGTTGGTCAGGCAATGCAGCTCGGCATAGTCCGGCAAGGCGTGGGCGGGGTGGGCGCTGCTCATCCGAAGACCCCGTGCAGGAACCAGTCGTGCCGGCCCGCCTCGCGCGGGCCGGCCCATTGCCGAAAGATCCAGACCGTGCCCACGGTGTCGTTGTGGGCCACGAAGTAGTCGCGCCGCTCCAGATGCTGCGATGCGTCCCACCAGCCGCCGTCGAAGCGGTGGGGGCCGGCCAGCAGCGTCAACGGGCCGTGCCACGCCGGGCGGCTGCCCTGCAGGGCCAGGCGCTGGGGCGGGCGCACCAGCCAGCCTGGCCACAGCGCGGCGTCCGCCGCCACAGCACCAGCCCCTTTCACATCCCCGTTCACAGCCCCGGGCCGCGCGTGGCCGGGGCCGCCGCCCGCAGCCGGCTCCCAGCGCAGCATGCATTCCGGCCGGTGGTCGGCCTGCAGCACGGCCACCTGCACCTGCTGCGCCCCCAGCCGGGCCGAGACCCGTTCCACCCACTGGTGCCAGGGCTCGCCCTGGTCCTGGCGCGCATCGTCGGGGCTGGGCGGCAGCAGGCTGGCGCTGGCCTGGGCATAGGGCACGGTTTCGGTGCTGCTCAGGGTGATGTGGTTCACCGGTGCGGCCAGGCGCTGGCGGCCCAGGTGTTCGGCCAGCAGGCGGCGAAGATGGACCAGGTCCTGCGTGGGCTCGGCCGTGCGCACGGCCAGGGTCTGTTGAGGTGGCAGGTCCACGCCGTCGATGCGGCGCAGGTCGTGCCGCCAGGCCAGTTCCAGCGACAGCACGCCCTGCTGGCGCGCCTGCAGCCAGCCGTGCAGAACCCCCAGCAGCCGGTTGGCGGACCACAGCAAGGTATTGGCCGACGTGGCCGGCGCAGGCAACTCGGCCGACAGCGAGAAACTTTCGGGCAGTTCGATCCAGGGCAAGGGATGCGGCACATCGCCCCAGGCCTGATCCAGCGCCTGCAGCACGCCGGCCCCGAACCGGCGCGCCACGCCAGCGCGCGGCAAACCCCGCAGCGCGCCCAGCGTGCGGCAGCCCATGCGCTCCAGGCTGGCGGCATGCGGGCGCAGGGGCAGGTCGTGCGGCACCCGCCGCGGGGGGCGAGCCCGGGCCTGAGACTGGGCCAGCCGGAGCAAGGCCAGCGCTTCGAAGGCCGTGGCGCCCTGGGCCAGTGGCTGCGGGCCGGCGGGTGTCGGCAGATCGTCCGGCCCGGCGTCTTCGCCGAACACCGGCCGATGCTGCTCCAGCAGCGCCAGCAGCCGGGCGCGGCCACCCCACAGCCGCTCGGTGCTGGAGACCTCCAGCAGCAATGCCTCGTCGACCAATGCCGCCCGCGGCGTGAAGCGCAGCGCCCACCAGCCCGCCGAAGCGGCCGGGGCGCCGGGCGGCAGCTCATCCAGCGACGATGGCACGGCGATCCAATGCATGGACCGGCTCCTGAAAGGCCACGACAGCCTGCGGCAGGCTCTGCACCGGCTGCACCGGCTCCAGTGCACGCTGCGCTGGGGGCGCCGATACCGCTGGCGGCAAGGCATCCGACGGAAAGCGGCGCGCCTTCAACGCCCGCACGGCCGCGAGCACGGCGAACAGCGCAGGCCCATGCGCGCAGACCGGCACCGGGTGCATCAACGGCGGGCCGCGCCGCTTGGTCACATGCACTTGCAGCGTGCCGGGCGCCCTGCCCTGCACCACCCACAGCCGCAGCGGCGCGGGCGAGGCTTGCTGGCGATGGTTCTGGGGGCGAAACACCCACAGCAGCGCGGCCTGCTGGGCCGCGGCCAGTTGCAGCCGGCGCAGCGCCTCGGGCGGCGCCAGGGGCAGCCAGGCCAGCACGGCCAGCACATCGCGGCAGCGCAGGGCCTGTTCGCTGGCCCATGCGGCCGACTTGTCGTGTGGCGAGGGCAAGGGGCGCACGCGGCACAGCCGGTCCGCCGGCAGGCCCGCGGCCTGCAGCGCGGGCGCGAAGGGCTCGCCCGGTGGCGCCACCAGCACCACCCGCCCGCCCCGCTGCGCCGCGGCCTGGGCCAGCGCCGGCAGCACCAGCGGCCATTCGGCACCGCCCTGCGCGGGCTGCATCACTTCGGTCATCGATCCCAGCGGCCACCCGCCGCCGGGCAGCGCGGCATCCAGCAGCGCGTGGCCCGAGGACTGCACGCGGCCGCTCTGGGCCGTCAGCGCATCGCCCTGCCACACCCCGGGCAGTTCCAGCCGGGCAGCCCCCTCCCGCCGGGCGGCGGCACCGGACGAAGGCGTTGAAAGGGCGAGGTGCGGCATGGGTGGGCTCGGAGGCTGGAATCGAATGACTGTTTAAATATACAGTATTCAAAACCATTCGGATCATGCCCATCCATGGATACCGCTCCATGAAAAAAGCCTGCGGGCACGAAGGCCGGCAGGCTTTGGGAGAGGCGGCGCCTCTCGGTTCACCGCTTGCGGATTTGGATCTACTTCTTGTAGTTGGCCAGGCCTTCGATGATTTCCTGGTGGGCGGCATCGATGCCTTCCCAGCCCAGCACCTTGACCCACTTGCCTTCTTCCAGGTCCTTGTAGTGCTCGAAGAAGTGGCTGATGGCCTTCAGGCGCATCGGGTTCACGTCGTCCACCGTCTTCCAGTTTTCGTACATCTTGAGGACCTTGGTGGTGGGCACGGCCAGCACCTTGCCATCGACGCCCGCTTCGTCTTCCATCTTCAGGATGCCGAGCGCGCGGCAGGGCACGACCACGCCGGGCAACAGGGGGTAAGGGGTGATCACGAGCACGTCCACCGGGTCACCGTCGCCGCTCAGCGTTTGCGGCACGTAGCCGTAGTTGGAGGGGTAGTACATGGCCGTGGTCATGAACCGGTCCACGAAGATGGCGCCCGATTCCTTGTCCACTTCGTACTTGATGGGGTCCGAGTCCATGGGGATCTCGATGACCACATTGAAGGTTTCAGGGGTGTTCTTGCCGGGTGTGACGTTGTTGAGGGACATGGATCTCTGAAGGTTGAGGAGGTGATGGGAGTGGCGCGATTTTAGGCGCACGTCCGGCGGTGCTTGCCCGCCCGGGCCCTTGGCAGTAAATTGCCTCCGTTGGCCAATCGTCTCCTGTCTGCATGAAGGCACGCAGGCTCCGGGGCACGAGGAAGCAACGCAGCGGAAGCACCACCGATGCGTTGTGTTTCCTTTCCGTGCAATCGACACCCGAGGAGAAAGAGCATGGCGAACCCGGCAGCGTTGAACCCTCCCCTGATCCTGGCCCTGATCTGCGGATTGATCGCAGTGGCCTACGGCCTCTGGGCCCGCCACTGGATCCTGTCCAAAGACCCGGGCAACCCCCGCATGCAAGAGATCGCCGGTGCCATCCAGGCCGGCGCGGCCGCCTACCTGGCGCGCCAGTACCGCACCATCGCCATCGTCGGCGTGGTGCTGGCCGTGCTCATCGGCCTGTTCCTCGATGCCATGACGGCCGGCGGCTTCGTGGCCGGCGCCGTGCTGTCGGGCGCCTGCGGCTTCATCGGCATGAACGTGTCGGTGCGCGCCAACGTGCGCACCGCCCAGGCAGCCACGCAGGGCATGGGCCCGGCGCTGGACGTGGCGTTTCGCGGCGGGGCCATCACCGGCATGCTGGTGGTGGGCCTGGGGCTTTTGGGGGTGACCGGCTTTTGCTGGCTGCTGGTGGGGCGCGGGCAGTTCACGTCCACGGCCGATCTGGCGGCGCTGCTCAACCCGCTGATCGGCTTTGCCTTCGGCTCGTCGCTGATCTCGATCTTCGCGCGGCTGGGCGGCGGCATCTTCACCAAGGGCGCGGACGTGGGGGCCGACCTGGTGGGCAAGGTGGAGGCCGGCATTCCCGAGGACGACCCGCGCAACCCCGCCGTGATCGCCGACAACGTGGGCGACAACGTGGGCGACTGCGCCGGCATGGCCGCCGATCTGTTCGAGACCTACGCCGTGACGCTGATCGCCGCCATGGTGCTGGGCGCGCTCATGGTCACCGCCGCGCCCGTGGCCGCGGTGACCTACCCGCTGGCGCTGGGGGCGGTGTCGATCATCGCGTCCATCGTGGGCTGCTTTTTCGTGAAAGCCTCGCCCGGCATGAAGAACGTCATGCCCGCGCTGTACAAGGGCCTGGCGATCGCGGGCGTGATCTCGCTCATCGCGTTCTGGTTCGTCACCGCCTGGCTGGTGCCGGACAACGCCATCGCCGCCAGCGGCAGCCAGATGCGGCTCTTCGGCGCCTGCGCGACGGGCCTGGTGCTCACGGCCGCGCTGGTGTGGATCACCGAGTTCTATACCGGCACGCAGTATTCGCCGGTGCGCCACATCGCGCAGGCCTCCACCACGGGGCACGGCACCAACATCATCGCGGGGCTGGGCGTGTCGATGCGCTCGACCGCCTGGCCGGTGCTGTGCGTGTGCCTGGCCATCCTGGTGTCGTATGCGCTCGCGGGCCTGTACGGCGTGGCGGTGGCGGCCACGGCCATGCTCAGCATGGCGGGCATCGTCGTGGCGCTGGATGCCTACGGTCCCATCACCGACAACGCGGGCGGCATCGCCGAGATGGCCGAAATGCCCGCCAGCGTGCGCGAGATCACCGACCCGCTCGATGCCGTGGGCAACACCACCAAGGCCGTCACCAAGGGCTACGCCATCGGCTCGGCCGGCCTGGCCGCGCTGGTGCTGTTCGCCGACTACACCCACAAGCTCTCGGCCTATGGCCAGGTCATCCGCTTCGACCTGTCCGACCCGATGGTGATCGTGGGCCTGTTCATCGGCGGGCTCATCCCCTACCTGTTCGGGGCCATGGCGATGGAGGCCGTGGGCCGCGCGGCAGGCGCGGTGGTGGTCGAGGTGCGCCGCCAGTTCAACACCATCCCCGGCATCATGGAAGGCACGGCCAAGCCCGAGTACGGCAAGGCGGTGGACATGCTGACCACCGCCGCCATCAAGGAGATGGTGATCCCCAGCCTGCTGCCGGTGGTGGTGCCCATCGCCGTGGGCCTGCTGCTGGGGCCGCGGGCGCTGGGCGGGCTGCTGATGGGCACCATCGTGACCGGCCTGTTCGTGGCCATCAGCATGTGCACCGGCGGCGGCGCCTGGGACAACGCCAAGAAATACATCGAAGACGGCCACCACGGCGGCAAGGGCAGCGAGGCGCACAAGGCCGCCGTCACCGGCGACACCGTGGGCGACCCCTACAAGGACACGGCCGGCCCGGCGGTGAACCCGCTCATCAAGATCATCAACATCGTGGCGCTGCTGATCGTGCCGCTGGTGGTGCGGTTTCATGGGGGGTGAGCCCCCGGCTCGGGCAATGGTGACAAGGCCAATCGACGAACCGCGAGGAGATCACGACATTGCTTTACTCATAAGTCAGTAACTTAGAGGACACTCTCTTGCGCAGTGCGGCCATCGGTGCTTTCATTGACGGCATGAAACGAGACGGACGCACCCTGGCCCACAATGTGTTGGAAGAAATGCGCATGCTGGCCGACAGGCCGCCCGCGCAGCCTCACACCCGTGCAGGAGCGCCAGGTTTTTCGCTGGGTCAACGGCAAAAACCCACGTCGGGCTTTCGCGCTGATGCCGTGCATGGCAAGACCTGGGGAGCCAAGGGCCAGACCCCGGTCGTGGAGCGCCCGGGCCAGCGCCAGTCGATCTCGGCGGCCTCAGCCGTCAACTCCAAAGGGGCGTTCTGGTTTGAGACCTACCAGGGAGCGCTTACAGGCGAGTTGTTCGTGCAACTGCTCAAGAACATGATGGCCGAGCGTGAGAAACCCGTGCACTTGGTCGTCGATGGCTTGCCGGCTCACAAGAAAGCCCTCGTCAAGCAATACGTGGCAAGCACGGCAGGCGCATTGACGTTGCACTTCCTGCCCGGCTATGCGCCAGACCTCAATCCAGATGAGCTGGTATGGAGCCACGCCAAGCGCACAGGGGTGGCGCGCAGTCCATTGCGAAAGGGAGACAAGCTCAAGGAGCGTGTGGATGCGCAGTTGCAGTCGGTGGCTGAAGATCCTGCACTCATCAGGTCATTCTTCAGACACCCATCTGTCGCCTATATTTCTGACTTTTGAGTAAACAGTGTGCAGAGATTGCGCACTCGAACAGCCACCCGCTTTACCGCGTTGCCCCCGTAGCACGCGAAAACTCCATGACCCAGTTGGTCTCCCAGGTCAATCCGCCATCGTTCGAGAAAGCTTGCTCCCAGCGAGGGCTGCCAGTCGCCAAATTCTTCTTTCTCCACTGAAACCGCACATGGACAGGTTGGCCTTCGAACGTGTCCGTGCCGATGAACACGCCCTGGTCCGTGCCTGAAAAGCCCCCGACCACGGGAGGCCGCAGCAGGTCGGTTGCAGAGTCCAGACCGCCCGTGACGTTGTCCAGCCAGTAGATGCTCCAGCGCCGGGTTTGCGGATTGAACAGGCGCAGCGCCATGCCGATATATCCGGCGCTCCATGTGGTGGGGATGAAGTCGTCGCAGTTGCCGATGCCACCGGGCAACGGCTGCACCGTGCCTCTTGCGTCGAAGGTCTCCCAATCGGTACACCCCGCCATGCGCTTTGAGAGACGGGTGTTGCGGATGCGCCAGGAGCCCATCAGGAAATCGAAATCGCCGGCATCGCCGGTGCATGGAATCGCTTGCGGAGTATTCATGGCTTGCTCTGAAACATCGTCGGTCATGCGTGCAGGGCGGAGCGCGCCGTCGGCCGAAGCCGGTGGGCTTCAGGGGCTTTCGCCAGCCAGGGCGCGAGAATGGCCGCCGCATCGCGCTCCCAAGCCTTGCCGTTGGCAAAGGTGTCGAAAGCGGCCGTTTCGTCGAACAACGCCATCCCCAGCAGCACCGACTCGCCTTGCCGCACAGGCAGGAGCGGAAAGGTGTTGGGGCTCGCATCGCTGACGTACCAGGCCGTATGGCGGGAGCCTCCCGCACGCAGCATGGGATCCATGCGCGATCGACAGCAGTCCAGCAGCGAGGGCGTTGCTGGCTCCCGCAGGTAGAACACGTTGACAAAAACCAGCCCAGGGGCCAAGCCAGTGGCGCCCGGGGCTGCGCGCATCGAAGGGAGATCAGCGGCGGCTCCGATCCATGCCGGACGCAGCAGCAGCACGTTGTCCGAATCCACCATGGTGGCATTGGCCGCGTCGCGGTGCGCGGCCCACACCGGCCCGCCGTAGAAGGCCGTGAGCGCCCGCTGGCGTGCGGGCATGTCGGCAAAGCCGCGCAGCCAGACGAAGAGGTCAGGCCGGTCCTGATCGATGAACTGTCCGATCACGCGCATGCCTTCGCGCTACTGGGTTTCCAGGAATTCACGGTCGAACAAGTCCGTGAGTACCTCGAGCTGGCCTGGTTGCAGTGTGTATTGGCGAAATTCGACGATGGAGCAATCGGCCGCTGATGGAGCGGATGAAATGGCAGTGGCAGTGGCATTGGCATTGGCATTGGGCGGCATGCAGGTGGCCTTTCAATCGAAGAGGTCGTGGGAGAAAGATGCCTGCAGTCTGCAGCGGCATACCTGCCAAGGTGTGGCAGGTATTCATTGCATACTGCCTGTGCTACAGGGCTTTTTCTTCACGACACCCTCCTACCCCATGCGCGCCAGCCGCCTGCTATCCATCCAGATGCTGCTCGAGACCCAGGGGCGCATGAGTGCGCAAGCCCTGGCAGATGCACTGGAAGTCTCCGTACGCACGCTGTACCGCGACGTGGACCAGCTCACTGCCGCTGGCGTGCCCATCTATGCCGAGCGTGGGCGCCACGGCGGGTTTGCGCTGCTGCCAGGCTGGAAGACCACGCTCACCGGGCTTACCCCGTCCGAGGCGCAGGCCGTGTTTCTGAGCGGGCTGTCCGGCCCTGCCGGCGATCTGGGCCTGGGGGAGGATGTGGCGGGCGCCCGCCTCAAATTGCTCACGGCGCTGCCAGCCCCCTGGCGCGAGGACGCGCAGCGCATAAGCGCGCGCCTGCACCTCGACCCGGTGGACTGGTACCGAGAGAGCGAGCCCACACCGCACCTGAGCACGGTGGCAGCAGCCGTCTGGAGTGGTCGGCAGTTGGCCTTGCGCTACGAGAGCTGGGCCGACACGGTGGAGCGTACGGTGGGGCCCCTCGGCTTGGTGCTCAAGGCAGGGGTCTGGTACCTGGTGGCCTTGCCCATCGGCCATGGCGCGAAGGATGGAGGGCCACGCACCTATCGCATATCCAGCATTCGAGCGGCTGAGGCCCTGGGCACGTCGGTGCGGCGCCCCGCCCGTTTCGATCTGCCGGCTTACTGGACACAGTCCATCCGCCGTTTCGAATCGAGCCTTTACACGGGAGAAGCCGCCCTGTTGGCCACGCCTGCGGGCCTCAAGGGCCTGAGCGCGCTCAGCGCTGCCGTTGCACGGGCAGTGGCCACAGCGGCTCCTTCGCGCCGCAAGGATGGCCGGAGGGCGGTCACGATTCCCATCGAGTCGGTGGACCATGCCTGCGGCCAGCTCATGCGCCAATCGCCCGAAGTCGAGGTGCTGCGGCCGGCCGCGCTGAGGCGCGCACTGATGGAGCGCATCGAAGCCACGGCGCGGCTGTACCGGTTGCGTTGACGCGGCACGGGTTTTGCAGGCCACTGCCATCCCGCAGGCACAGACATGCGCCGCGGCCATTCACGCCATCGATCACCCGTTGGTCGATCGGTCAATCGATCGATCAGGCAACCGCTCTCACTGGCGGCTGCGCAGCGTTCGGCTCAGCAGCACGACCGGCACCAACCCGACGGCCACCAAGGCCAGCGACGGCAATGCCGCCTCGCCCAGGCGTTCATCGCGGGCCAGCTGATAGGCGACCACGGCAAGGGTGTCGCTGTTGAAGGGCCGCAGCACCATGGTGGCGGGCAGTTCCTTCATCACGTCCACGAAGACCAGCAGTGCCGCCGCGGCCGTGGAGCGCTTGAGCAGCGGCCAGTGCACGCGGGCCAGCAGGCCGGCGCCGCCTGCGCCCAGCATGCGGGCGGAGTCGTCCAGGCTGGCGGGAATGCGGGCATAACCGCTCTGCATGGATTGCAGCGCTACCGCACAGAAGCGAACGAGGTAAGCCCACACTATGCCCACCGCCGTGGCGGTGATGATCGATGGCAAGCCCCACTGCGGCGCAGCGGCCTGCAGCCACCCGACGGGCAGCAGCAGGCCGACGACGATCACCGCGCCGGGCACGGCATATCCCAGGCTGGCCAACTGGGCCACGCCCCGCGTGAGGGGGCCGGCACGCCGACGCACGGCAAAGGCCAGCACCAGGGCGATGGCCACGGCCAGCACGGCGGTGATGCCACCCAGGCGCACGCTGTTGCCGGCCCATTCCAGAAAGCGGGACCAAGGCAGCACGGACCAGTCGGCCGCCAGCGGACGCAGCATGAACGCCATTGGCGCCACAAAGCCGAAGATCACCGGCAGCAGGCACACCGCCCAGGCGGCCACGCCGCGCAGGCCTTGCAGCCGCTGCGGCTGCGCCTCGGCGGAGCCGGCCCGCCCCACGCCACCCGCGGCAAAGCGCATGCGCCGCTGTGCGCGCTGCTCCAATTGCAACAGCAGCATGACCAGCACGAGCAGGATGGTGGCCAGCTGCGCTGCGGCAAGGCGGTTGTCCATCGACAGCCATGCCTTGTAGATGCCCGTGGTGAACGTTTGAATGCCGAAGTAACTCACCACGCCGAAGTCCGCCAGGGTTTCCATCAGGACCAGTGCCACGCCAGCGGCGACGGCAGGGCGCGCCAGGGGCAGCGCCACGGTGCGTACCCGCCGCGCCAAGGGTGCCCCGAGCAGCCGCGCGGCCTCCATGAGGTGGGCTGCGCGCTCACCCAGGGCCGTGCGCGCGAGCAGGTACACGTAGGGATACAGCGAGAAGATGAAGACCCACACGGCCCCGCCCAGGCTGCGCACTTCGGGCAGCAGCCGGCCTTGCAAGCCATAGGTTTCCCGCAGCCACACTTGAAGGGGGCCGCTGAACTGCAGAAAGTCGGTGTAGGCATAGGCGGTCACATAGGCCGGCATGGCCAGCGGCAGCAACAGCAGCCATTCCAGGGTGCGCCGCCCCCTGAAGTCGAACAACGTGACAGCGGCCGCCGTGGCCGTTCCCACCACCGCGGCACCGATGGCCACGGCCAGGCCCAGCCAGACCGTGGTGGCGAAGTAGCCCGGCAACACGGTGGCCGCCATTTCGCGAAGGATGGCCCCGGCCTCGGCGCCCCCCACCGTGCCGGGCAGCCACGACGCGAGCACTGCCAGCACCGGCAATGTCAGCGCGGCGGCCAGCAACAGCAAGGGAAGGGATCGCAGGGCAGAAAGCAAGCGGGGCAACGGACGGCCTTGGGGATGGAAAGGGGGGAAAACCGAGGGAAAGCCGGGCGCACGAAGCGGAGAGTCCCATCGGCAAAGGAATGCGAGGTGCGAGAAATGGCCTTTCGGCACAGCCGCGCAATGCAAATGCGAATTCTACGCATTGCCGCCTTCTAGAATCGCGGCCATGTTCCTTGAAGTCTCCCAACTGGAAGTGCGCTACGCCGGCCGCGCGCAAGCCGCTGTGCGCAGCGTCAGCCTCGGCCTGGCCGCGGGTGAGATCGGCGTGCTCATCGGGCCGTCGGGCTGCGGCAAGACCACGCTGCTGCGCGCCGTGGCCGGCCTGGAGCCCGTGGCGGCCGGCGAGATCCGGCTGAGCGGGGCGCTGGTGGGCGGCGCGAACCGCAGCGTGCCACCGGAGCAGCGGCGCATCGGCATGGTGTTTCAGGACTACGCCCTCTTCCCCCACCTATCCGTGGGCCGCAACGTGGCGTTCGGCATTCACCGCCTGCCGCGTGCCGAGCAGGCGGCGCGCGTGGACGAGGTACTGCGGCTTGTCGGGCTGGAAGGCAGCGCGGCGCGCTTTCCGCACGAGCTGTCCGGCGGGCAGCAGCAGCGCGTGGCTCTGGCCCGGGCCCTGGCGCCGCGACCCCAGCTGATGCTGCTGGACGAGCCGTTTTCCAACCTGGACGTGGACCTGCGAGAGCGCCTGGCGCATGAGGTGCGGGGCATTTTGAAAGCTGCCGGCGCCACCGCGTTGTTCGTCACGCATGACCAGCTGGAAGCCTTCGCCATCGGCGACCGCATCGGGGTGATGGAGAGTGGCCAACTGCACCAGTGGGACGATGCCTATGCGCTCTACCACCGCCCTGCGACGCGATTCGTGGCCGACTTCATCGGCCACGGCGTGTTCGCGCCGGCCACGCTGGAGCAGCGCGGCGACAACGTGGTGGCCCGCACCCCGCTGGGCGACCTCACCGACATCGCCGAATGTCCGTTGCCGACGAGCTACCCCGGCGGTGAATGCGATGTGCTGCTTCGCGCAGACGACGTGGTGCACGACGATGCGTCGCCCGTGCAGGCACGCATCGTTCGCAAATCGTTCCGGGGTTCGGAGTTTCTGTACACGCTGCAACTGCAGGGCGGCCTGACCGTGATGGCCCACGTGCCGAGCCACCACGACCACGCCGTGGGCGAGTGGATCGGCATTCGCCCGCAGGTGGACCACGTGGTGGCGTTTCCGCGGGCCTGAGCCGCGGATCGGACGGTCCATCGGCACGCTGGCAGGCATCGACCGCAGGCAGCGATGCCGGTGTGGCAGTGCCCTGCCCCCGCTATGACAGGAAAAAGGCGATGAAAACCGGCGCCAGGATGGTCAGAATGAACCCGCTGACCAGGGCCAGCGGAATCGCATCCGGGTGGCAGGCTTGCTTGACGATCGGCAGCGTGGAGTCCAGGGCCGTCGCGCCGGCGCTGCCGATGCCGATGCCGATGCCGATGCCGATGCCGATGCCGATGCCGATGCCGATGGCCGGGTGATAACGGCCGATGGCGTACAGCGCGACGATGGCGATCAACTCCCGAAACAGATCGACCATCAGCGCCATGGTCCCGTAAGTCTGGCCGAGGTACTGGCCCACCATCACGCTCGACAGCGTGAACCAGCCGAACCCGCTGGAAAGCGCCAAGGCGACCTTGAGGCTTTCGCCTGTCGCCCACGAAGACACCACAGCGCCCACGAGCGATCCGATCACCACCAGCACCGGCACCGAAAGAACTGCCCATGAAAACCAGCGGGCGTTGAGCTTCACGGTTGCCAGATCGATGCCGACCAACACGATCAATGCCAGCAAGATGGCGGAACTGGACGGCAACCAGAGGGCGCCGGCCCAGTAGGTTTCGTTGACGAAAAAGAGAACGCTGCCCAGGGCCACCATCGACAGGGCGATGCAGCATTCTTTCAACGGTGGCCAGACCGTGCGAAACCCCAGTTTGCGGGCCGTGTTTTCAGCGCTGCTGCTCGCACGGCTTTGTTGCACAGCAAGAACGGCAAGCCGTGGAAAGAGACTCTGATGGGAGCGGCGGTGCGCAACGAAGCCCTGCGGGCCTGCCAGAGGCTGGGGGGGAGCCTCTGCAAGAAGTGCAGCGGCTACCACCGAAGAAGCCTGGTGGAGACCAAGATGCATTGCTTCAAGCGCCTGGGAGAGCGGGTAATGGCACGCACGTTCGAGCGTCAGGTCACAGAAGTTGCACGTGCGGGTGGCGCTGCTCAACCGCTTCACGCAGCTGGGGCGTCCGACCACGGTGGCTGTGCCTGCCATGGCATAGCTGCGTCTGGGGTTGGGGTCATCTCGCCTCGCTCCCGACTTGTGCAAAAAAGCCCCGTGAAGGCCTTGAGTGAAAGGGTGGGAATGTCTCAGCCCAGTTGTGCGGAACGCATCAAACGCCTGCTGGACCAGGGCGTGATCGAAAAATTCCCGATCCAGATATCACCCAAAGCCATTGGCTTTCCGATCGCGGCCATCGTGCGGGTGCGCCCATTGCCCGGGGAGATGTTCCGGGTCGAGCAGGTGATTCGGGATATCGATGCGATCGTGCAGTGCGACAAGGTCACGGGCGACGACGCGTTTTTCTGCCGGCTGTATCTGCGCGATATCGAGGAACTGGACCACTGCCTGGGCAAGATCGCCCCCTACGCAACGACGAGCACGTCCATCGTGAAATCGACGCAGATCGCCAACCGGCTGCTGCCGCTGCAGGAGCCGGCCCGCGCCTGTTAGCGGGCCAAAGGGCTCGGGCCGGTGGACGGGCCGATTCAGGTGCGGCGCAGCCCGTCCACGGTGGCCCGCAGATCGTCCGCCCAGGCGCGGCGATCGCGGCCCTGCGCATGCTGTAGCGGGCCGTAGTGCACGACCGCCACCAGGCCATCCGCCATCACGGTGCGCCAGAGCGAGCCGAGCAGCGTGTCGTCGCCGACATAGTTGGGCGCAGTGGTGGGTGCGCCGGTGGCCCGCTCGATGAAGCGCAGGCCCACGGGTTGCACGGGCGCATTGGCCACCACGGCGGCCTGCAGCAGGTTGGCGTGAAACGGCAGCAGTTCGCGGCCATCGGCCGTGGTGCCTTCGGGAAACACGGCCAGCACCTCGTGCCGCGCGAGAGCCTCCTGCATGAGGCGGACCATGCGAAGCGCGTCCCGGCGCGAGCTGCGCTCCAGGTAGAGCGTGCCGGCGGCCGTGGCCAGCGTGCCCACCAAAGGCCAGCCCTTGATGTCCGACTTGGAGATGAAGCGGCAATGGCGCGCGGCGTGCATGACCGTGATGTCGAGCCACGACAGGTGGTTGGCCACCAGCAGCACAGGGCCTTCGGGTGCAGGCTCGCCCCGCACTTCGAGGGTGATGCCGGCATGCACCAGCATCTGCCGCGACCACGCCTGCACGCGCGCATGCTGCTCTTGCTCGGGCATGCGGGGAAAGCGCAGCGCCACGGTGCCCAGCCCGGTGACGAGGTGCGCCAGCACGCGCGCCAGGCGCCACACGGCGCGGGCCTGGCGCCTCATGCCGCAGGCCCGACGGCGGTCGGCGTGCTGCTCACACGGCGCCGCGTTCGAACGCGACCTGCCCGCCCACCAGCGTGCAGCGCACGCGGCCGGGCAGTTCATAGCCGGAAAACGGCGTGTGCTTTCCCTGGCTGCGAAGCGCGCCGGCCTCGACGGTCCAGGCCGCCTTGGGGTCGAGCACGCAAAGATCGGCCACGCCGCCTTCCACGATCTGCCCGACGCTGGCCTGCAGCGTGCCCAAGGCGCTGCCCAACACCCGGGCCGGTTCGGCAGTCACCGTTCCCAGTGCGCGCACCAGGGGCACGCCATGGTCGGCGGACCATTTGAGGGCGATGCCCAGCAGCAGTTCGAGCCCCGTCGCGCCGGGTTCGGCCTCGGCGAACGGCAGGGTCTTGGCGTCTTCATCGACGGGGGTGTGGTCCGAGACGAGCGCATCGATGGTGCCGTCCGCCAGCGCGGCCAGCAGCGCATCCCGGTCGCGTTGCTGGCGCAGCGGGGGCGACAGGCGGGCGCGGCTGTCGAAAAAGCCGATGTCGGTGTCGGTCAGCAGCAGCGAGTTGATGCTCACGTCGCAGGTGACCTGGAGGCCCTCGGCCTTGGCGCGGCGTATCAGCTCCACCCCGGCAGCGCTGCTGATGCGGCACAGGTGCACGCGCGCGCCGGTGGTCTTGAGCAGCTCGAAGATGGTGTGCAGTGCGATGGTCTCGGCCGCCACGGGCACGCCGGACAGTCCCAGCCGCGTGGCCAGCGGGCCGCTGGCCACCACGCCGCGGCCCAGGTGCAGTTCCTGGGGGCGCAGCCAAACGGTGTAGCCGAAGGTGGCGGCGTACTGCAGCGCGCGCTGCGTGACCTGGGTGCTGGCCAGCGGCACGTCGGCCTGGCTGAAGCCCACGCAACCGGACTCGGTCAGCTCGGCCATTTCGGTCAGCACTTCGCCGGCCAGGCCGCGCGTGAGCGCGCCCAGCGGGAACAGGCGCGCCTGGTGCAGCTTCTCGGCGCGGAACTTGAGCATTTCCACCAGCCCAGGCTCGTCCAGCACGGGGTCGGTGTCGGGCGGGCACACGAGGCTGGTCACCCCACCGGCCACGGCAGCGGCCATTTCGGATTCGAGCATGCCTTCGTGCTCGTGGCCCGGCTCGCGCAGCCGCGCCGCCAGGTCCACCAGTCCGGGCAGCACGATGCAGCCGGTGGCGTCGATCACGCGGTTGGGCGTGAAATCCCGCGGGGCGCGCTGCACGGCGATGACACGCCCGGCGGCCAGGGCCACGTCGCCGGTCTGGTCGAGGCCGCTGGCCGGATCGATCACGCGGCCGTTCTGGATCAGTATCTTCATGGTCTTGAGCAAAAAAGGCCGCCAGCGCAAATAACACTAGGGCATATAGCTATAAATTTCATAGCAATCGATCCCGCCTCATGCTTCGTTCCCGGCGACGATCGACATCACCGCCATGCGCACCGCGATGCCGAAGGTGACCTGCGGCAGGATCACGCTCTGCTTGCCGTCCACCACGGCGGAGTCGATCTCCACCCCGCGATTGATGGGGCCCGGGTGCATCACGATGGCATCGGGCTTGGCCAGTTGAAGCTTTTCGGGCGTGAGGCCGAAGCTCTTGAAGTATTCCTGGCTGGACGGCAGCAGGGCGCCGCTCATGCGCTCGTTCTGCAGGCGCAGCATGATGACCACGTCGGCGTCCTTGATGCCCTCTTCCAGCGTGTGGCACACGCGCACGCCCATCTGGGCCATGTCGGCCGGCACCAGGGTGCGCGGGCCCACGACGCGCACTTCGGCGCAGCCGAGCGTGGTGAGGCCGTGGATGTCCGAGCGCGCCACGCGCGAATGCAGCACGTCGCCCACGATGGCCACCGTGAGGTTGCTGAAGTCCTTCTTGTAGTGGCGGATGGTGTACATGTCCAGCAGCCCCTGCGTGGGGTGGGCATGCCGGCCGTCGCCCGCATTGATCACATGGACGTGCGGGGCCACGTGCTGCGCGATGAGGTAGGGCGCACCCGATTCGCTGTGCCGCACCACGAACAGGTCGGCGGCCATGGCCGACAGGTTGGCGATGGTGTCCAGCAGCGACTCGCCCTTGGCTGCAGAGCTGCGTGCGATGTCCAGGTTGATCACGTCGGCCGACAGGCGCTTGGCGGCGATCTCGAAGGTGGTGCGCGTGCGCGTGCTGTTCTCGAAGAACAGGTTGAACACGCTCTTGCCGCGCAGCAGCGGCACCTTCTTGACCTCGCGGTCGTTCACCGACACGAAGTTGGCGGCCGTGTCGAGGATGTGCGTGACGATGCTCTTGGGCAGGCCCTCGATCGACAGCAGGTGGATCAGCTCGCCGTTGGCGTTCAGTTGGGGGTTGCGCTTGTACAGCACCGTCAGGCCTCTTGGACTTGGAAGTGGAAGGTGCCGGCCTCGGTGCGGGCCAGCGCCAGCGATTGCGTGTCCGGCAGCGCCACGCGGGCGGCCGCGAACTCGGCCTGCACGGGCAGTTCGCGCCCGCCGCGGTCCACCAGCACGGCCAGCCGCACGCTGGCAGGGCGGCCGTAGTCGAACAATTCGTTGAGCACCGCGCGGATGGTGCGGCCGGTGTAGAGCACGTCGTCCAGCAGCAGGATGTCGGCGCCGTTCACGTCGAACGGCAGCGCCGTCTGGGCGCTCACCGCCATGCCGCGCTGCGAGAAATCGTCGCGGTGCATGGCGGACGACAGCACGCCGGCCTCGCCGGGCAGGCCCAGGTCCTTTTGCAGCCGCTCGGCCAGCCAGGCGCCGCCAGAGGCGATGCCCGCCAGCTGGGTATTGGCCGTGCGCAGGCTGAGCACGCCGCGCAGCAGCTCGCGGTACAGCGCTTCGGCGTCGAGCGCGAGGGTGCCTGGGGTGGGCGATGAAGACGTCGCAGACGTGGCACTCATGAAAGATTCCTCAAAAACTGCTCCAGGATGATGCAGGCCGAAGCGGCATCGGCATCGCGGGCGCCGCTCGAATGCGCCTCGGTGGTGCTGTAGCGCTCGTCCACCTCGAACACCTGCAGGCCGAAGCGCCCGCGCAACTGGCGCGCGAACTTGAGCGCGCGGGCCGTGTTCTCGTGGCTTGCACCGTCGGGGTGGTAGGGCACGCCGATCACCAGCGCATCGGGCTGCCATTCGCGGATGCGGTCGGCCACCTGCGCGAAGCGGGCATCGCCCTCGGCGCGGATGGTGGCCTGCGGCGTCGCGGTGCGCAGCAGCCGCGAGCCCACGGCGACGCCCGTGCGCTTGAGCCCGAAATCGAGCGCGAGAAAGCTCTGGAAATGCGCGGGGACGGCCTGCGGGGCGGTGGGTGCGGCAGCGGCGGGAGAACCGCTCATGCATGCCCCGCGTCGGGCGATAGCATCCAGGACTGCAATCCCAGCAGGCCCAGCGCGCGGTCGTAGCGCTCGCCCACCGGGGTGTCGAAGATCACCGACAGATCGGCACCCACGGTCAGCCAGCTGTTTTCGGCCAGTTCGGATTCGAGCTGCCCTTCGCCCCAGGACGAGTAGCCCAGGGTGACCAGCACGCGGCGCGGCCCTGCGCCGGTGGACAGGGCTTCGAGCACGTCTTTCGAAGTGGTCATTTCGAGCCCGCCCGGAATGGCCATGGTGGAGGCATAGGCCGACTCGTCGCTATCGAAGCTGGCAGCGGCGAACATGGGTTCGTGCAGCACGAACCCGCGCTCGGTCTGCACCGGGCCGCCCTGGTAGACGGGCTCCCCGGAGAGGTCCTCTCGGCGCAGCGACAGGTCGACCTTGTCGAAGAGGCCCTTGAGGCTGATTTCGGAGGGTTTGTTGATGATCAACCCGAGGGCACCCCGTTCGCTGTGTTCGCACAGGTACACGACGCTGCGGGCAAACGACGCGTCTTCCAGCCCTGGCATGGCGATCAAGAAATGGTGCGTCAGGTTCATGGGCGCAGAATCGGCAGGCATTTGCCAATTTTAGCGACGATCATGGAGCACACCTTTTCATCGGGCCTTGTCTGGTTCCGCCGCGACCTGCGCAGCAACGACCATGCGGCCCTGTACAACGCCCTGCGCCAATGCGCCCAGGTGCATTGCGCCTTCGTCTTCGACCGGGAAATTCTCGACGCCCTGCCCCGCGCCGACCGGCGCGTGGAGTTCATTCGCGAGTCGCTGGTGGCGCTGGACGAGGCGCTGCGAGAACTCTCTGGCAGCGCCCATGGCGGACTCATCGTGCGCCACGCGGTGGCCCATCAGGACATTCCTGCGCTGGCGAAAGAGCTGGGCGTGCAGGCCGTCTTCGCCAACCACGACGACGAACCGCTGGCGCTCGAACGCGATGCGCGCGTGCGCGGGGCACTGGACGGCATGGGCATGCGCCTGCTCACCTTCAAGGACCACAGCATCTTCGAGCGCGCCGAGGTGCTGACCCAGGCCGGCACGCCCTACACCGTGTTCACGCCCTACAAAAATGCCTGGCTGCGCAAGGCCGACGATTTCTACCTGAGCTCCTACCGCGTCGAGCGCCATGCGGCCCAGCTCGCTCCCCGGCCCACGGGCATGCGAGGCGCCGTGCCGTCGCTGCAGGCAATCGGCTTCAAGCCGACCGGCCTGGAAGCCCTGGGCTTGCCCACCGGCATGCGGGGTGCGCAGACGCTGTTCGAAGACTTCCTCGGCCGCATCGACCGCTACGGCGAGGCCCGCGATTTTCCGGCCGTGAAAGGCCCCAGCTACCTCAGCATGCACCTGCGCTTCGGCACCCTGTCGCCACGCGTGGCAGCCCGCGCCGCGCACGAACGCAGCCGTCAGGGCAGCGCCGGGGCCGCCACCTGGTTGGGAGAACTGATCTGGCGCGACTTCTATTTCCAGATCCTGGCGCACCACCCCCACGTCGCTGGCGCCAGCTTCAAGCCTGCCTACGATGCGATCCAATGGGAGACCGGCGCCGAGGCCGAGGCGCTTTTTGCAGCCTGGTGCGAAGGGCGGACCGGCTACCCGCTGGTGGATGCCGCCATGGCGCAGATCAACCAGTCGGGCTACATGCACAACCGCCTGCGCATGGTCGTGGCGAGCTTTCTCACCAAGGACCTGGGCATCGATTGGCGCTGGGGTGAGCGCTACTTCGCAGAGAAGCTGAACGACTTCGACCTCTCCGCCAACAACGGCGGCTGGCAATGGGCCAGTTCCAGCGGGTGCGATGCCCAGCCCTACTTTCGCATCTTCAATCCGGTGAGCCAGAGCGAAAAGTTCGATAGCGAGGGCAAATTCATCCGCCGGTATCTGCCGCAACTGGCCGGATTGCAAGGCAAGGCCCTGCATGCGCCTTGGAAGGCGGCGCCGCTGGAGCTGCAGGCGGCCGGCGTGGTGCTGGGCAAGGACTACCCCCGCCCGGTGGTGGACCACGACGAAGCGCGGCAACGCACGCTGGCCCGGTACGCGGTCGTGAAGGCGGGGTAAGCAGCAGGCAAGAATCCGCCGCCAAGGCCGCGGATTCTCAAAACCTACCAGCCGCCGCAAGAAAAAGGGCCGCTCGAAAGCGGCCCTCGGAAGCAGCGGCAGCCGGCCGATCAGGCGACGGCGGCCTCCGCCGCAGCCCTGGCGTAGTGCTGCACCAGGCTCAGCAGTTCTTCGTCGGAATACGGCTTGCCCAGGTAGTGGTTCACGCCCAGTTCCGCCGCATGCTCACGGTGCTTTTGCGCGATGCGCGAGGTGATCATGATGATCGGCAGATCGCGCAGCCGTGCATCGGCGCGGATGTTGCGGGCCAGATCGAAACCGTCCATGCGCGGCATTTCGATGTCGGACAGCACGACGGTCGGGCGCTCTTCCTGCAGCCGCTCCAGGGCCTGCAGGCCATCGGCGGCCAGCACGACGCGATAGCCTTCGCGCTGCAGCAGCCGCTGCGTGACGCGGCGCACCGTGATCGAGTCGTCCACCACGAGCACCAGCGGCACCTGGCTGGCGGCCGACAGGGCGGGCGGGGCCGCCTTGCGCTCTCCGTCGCCAGATGCCTGCGCATCGGCCGCACCGGCCGGCGCGGCAATCGCTGCCAGCTGCGCCCGGACCTGCTCGCCATACACCGTGGACAAAGCCACCGGGTTGTAGATGAGCACCACGGCGCCGGAGGCCAGTACCGACATGCCGGCAAGACCAGGCAGGCGAGACAGCTGCGGCCCGAGGTTCTTCACCACTACTTCCTGGTTGCCCAGCACTTCGTCCACGTGGATGGCGATGCGCTGCGAGGCGCTTCGCAGCACGACCACCGGACGGGTCTTGCCCGAGGTCTCGCTGCTGCGCTGCGACGATTGCAGCAACGCACCGGCCCAGAAGAACGGCAGCGCTTCCACGCCGTCCTCGAAGGCGCCTTGCTGGTACGCACCCTCCAGCTCGCTGGCGGTGGTGCGGCGCACGATCTCCACCAAGTTGGCAGGCACGCCGATGGTGAGGTCGCCCGCACGCAGCATCACCACCTGCGTCACGGCCGTGGTGAGCGGCAGCACCATGCGAAAGGACGTGCCCTGCCCCGCGGTGGTGTGTGTCTCGATCCGGCCGCCCAGTGCGTTCACTTCAGCGCGGACCACGTCCATGCCGATGCCGCGACCGGCCAGGCCCGTGATCTCGCTCGCCGTCGAGAAGCCGGGCGTGAAGATCAGATTGGCGGCTTCGGCCGTGCTCAGCGCGGCGTCGGGAGCGATCAGCCCCTGGTCCACGGCCTTCGCCCGGATGCGGTCGATGTTCAGGCCCGCACCGTCGTCTCGGAACTCCACCGAAACGTCGTTGCCTTCCTGGTGCAGGTCCACCGTGATGGTTCCCGACGCCGGCTTGCCGGCCGCCGTGCGGTCCTCGGGGGCCTCGATGCCGTGGGCGACGCAATTGCGAAGCAAATGTTCGAACGCAGGGGTCATGCGGTCCAGCACCCCCCGGTCCATCTCGATCGAGCCGCCGGAAATGTCCAGCTTGATCTGCTTGCCGGTTTCCTTGGAGGCCTGGCGCACCACGGCATACAGGCGCTCGGAGATGCCTTCGAACTCCACCATGCGGGTGCGAAGCAGATCGCGCTGCAGTTCGCGGGCTTGCCGCCCTTGCGAGATCAGATCGTCTTCGGCGCCTTCCATGGACCGCTGCAGATTGCGCTGCACGGTGGCCACGTCGTTCACCGATTCGGCCATCATGCGGGTCAGTTCCTGCACGCGCGTGAAGCGGTCGAACTCCAGCGGATCGAAGCCCGCGGCGGAATCCTTGGACAGCGCCAAACGGGATTGCATCTGCGATTCGGCCTGGACCTCGATGTCGCGCAGTTGCTGGCGCAGCCGCTCCAGGTTGCCCGAGAGGTCGCTCAGCGAACTCTTCATCTGGCCCATGCGCACGTCCAGGCGCGAACGGGCAATCATCACTTCGCCGGCCTGGTTGACCAGGCGGTCCAGCAACTGGGCACGCACGCGCACCGATTGGCTCGACACCGGGCGCACCGCCGTGAGCTGCGATGCCGCAGGCAGGCGCACTGCGGGCAGCGTCTGCAGTACCGGTGCCTCGGGAGCGCCGGACTTCGCCGATACGGGCTGCACATCCTGCCGTTCGGAACCCGGCACAGGCGCCACGGCCACGGGTTCGGCCAAGCCTTGCGAGCCGATGGTGCGCAGCGCGTCGAAGCTGGCTTGCAGGCCGTCGAAGCTGGCCAGCAGCGGCTCGATCAACTCGGCCTTGGGTTCTTCGATGTCGATCTGCTCCACCGCCGATTCCAGGCGGTGGGCCATCTCGCCCAGTCGCATGGCACCGGCCAGGCGGGAACTTCCCTTGAGCGTGTGCAGGGCGCGGAGCAATTCGCTGCGCGCGCCCAGGTTGTCGGGGCGTGCCGCCCACTGGCGCAACGCGGCGCCCAGCTGCGGCAGCAGTTCGATGGCCTCTTCCTCGAAGATGGGGAAGAGGTCGGGATCGATCACGTCCAGCGCGTCGATGTCGTCGTCGATATCGGAAGACAGCGACACCGCATGGGCAATGGCCGCATCGATGTCGTCGTCGTGCTGGCTCGATACCACGACCGACAAGGCGGGCGCCACGTAGCCGCGGGCCACCGGAGCGGGTGCCTCGGCTTGTGGCTCATCGACTGGAGCATCGGGCATTGCGACGTCCGGCACAGCAGCGTCGGGCACAGCCGCTTCCGCAGGCTCCACCGTTTCGGCCACGGGGGCTTCGTCGAACGACTCGGCAGGAACGTCTTCGTCCGAAGGCGCCTCGGCCATGGAATCGCCGTCGCTGCCCAGCGCAGCCAATCCGCTGCCGACTTCGGTCTGCAGAATTTCCCGCAGTTCGGCCAGCACCTGCTGGTTCGGTTCCTTGAGGAAGCCGGCGGCGAACTGGTGCAGCAGACGGCGAATGTCGTCGGCCGCCGCCAGGAAGACACGGGCCTGGTCCGCGGAGCCTTCGCCACGCAGTTGAACGTGCTGAAGCGCATGCTCCAGGGCGCGCGCCATTTCAGACAGCGCCTGGAAGCCGACCGTCGCCGAACTGCCGGCCAGCGAATGCGCCAGGGCCACCGCCGTGTCCGGCAAAGGCTCGTGCAGTTCCAGTGCCCATTCCTGCAGGCAGGTAGCCAGACGGCGCGACCACTCGTCGGCCTCGTTGAGGTAAACGTTGTACAGCGGGATGCCGATGCGCAAGGTCTCGATGACCTTGACCGCCTCGTCCTGCGCCGCCGAATCGGCCTCGGGCAGGTCGATGCCATCTTCCATGGCCTCCACCACCTGGATGACCTCGGGAACCGGTGCGGGCTCGACCACGGGCTGCAGTTCGGCCGCGAAATCTTCAAGGCTGCCATCGGCGGCATCGAGCAATTCGGCTTCGGCGCCTGAATCCACATCGGCCACCTGGGCCTGCTCCTCTTGCGCACCGGACTCGAGCGCGGGCAGGTCCAGTGGCGAGGATTCCGCCGTCAGTTCCGCCAGGCTTTCGATCGCGAGCTCGCCCGGCAAGTCCATCGCCAGGTCTGCCAGTTCGGCTTGCGACAACTCGGACAAGGTCGCAGGTTCGGCCGTTTCGATCAGCAGCACCTCGTCGAGCGAAGGCAGCGGCACGTCCTGGGCCGCTTCCGGCACGGAGGTGGGGGCCGCAGCGGCGGGCTGCTCCTGCGCCAGTGCGTCGGCGAACACCGAGAAGTCGATGTCTTCGGCCATTTCGGGCACAGCGGCTTCGACCGGTGCCGATGGCGCTTCGAGGGTGCCGAGGTCCGGCATTTCCGTATCGGCAAAGTCCAGCAGCGGCGGCTCGTCTTCGAGCAGCAGGTCGAATTCATGCGCCGGTACCGATGCCACCGCGGCGTCGGGCACCTCGGCAGCAGGAAGGGCCTGGAGCGGCTCCTCGACGGGGATTTCGAGCTCAGGCAGCGGCTCCGAAAAGGCTTCTTCGGGTGCGACAGGCGCCATCCCGGCTTCGGTCCGGGTTTCGGTTTCGGTCTCGGCCGCAATGTCGGCATCGGCCGCAACGGCGCCCGCCGAAGGCAGTGCCAGCGGCAGGAAGACGCCCGTGTCGCGCATGGCTTGCGCCGACGCGTTGAACGCCTTGGGTTGCCAGGCCGATGCATCGCCCGCGGCAATGTCGTCGGCCCATGCGCCGAAAGCGCGCAAGGCTTCGCCCGACAGCTGCAAAAGCGCTGGCGGCATGGGCTTTTGCTCGGCCAGCCAGGCATTCAGCACCTGTTCCATCGACCAGGCGGCTTCGCCGAACGCATCCAGGCCCACCATGCGCGAACTGCCCTTGAGCGTATGGAACGCGCGCCGCAGCGTGGTTTGCTCGCTCAGGTCGGAGGGCTTGGCCGTCAGGGCATCGACCGCGGCCAAGCCGTTGGCGACCACTTCACGCGCCTCTTCCAGGAAGATGTCGAGCAGTTCCTCTTCGTCGTCCTGGTCGGAAGCGACGGCAGATGCCGAGACCGCTGCCGCAACCGCAACGCCCGCGGATGCCGGCGCTACCGCTTCGGCAGGCGGCGTTTCCGCCAACGGGGCCAGGGTGAAGGATGGTAGATCGAGGGATTCTTCCAGCGCCGGGGCCAGCCCTCCGAGAGATTCCTGCACCACCTTGGGCGCCGGCTCCACGCGGGGAACGATTTCGGGGGCGACGACCGGACCGCGCTCTTCGACCTTGGCGACCAGTTCTTCGGGCGCATCGGAGGCACGGCCGCGGGTGCGGCCCATCAGGATGCGCAGTTCGCCCAGCTCTTCGTCATAGACGAACAGCTTGCGGGCCATCGTGCGCTGATAGCTCAGCATGTCGATCAAAAAGCCCAGGGCGCCCAGGCTGCTGCCGAGCTTCTCGAACACCTGCTGGCGTTCGGCTTCCGGCACCTGGTTGATCAGCAGGCGCTCGACGGTATCGCGCATGCGCAGCACGGCCAGCGACGCCTGGTCGAGGCCCAACACCGACAGCACGCCACGCATCTGCGCAAGGCGGCTCGGCAAGGGCGCCAGCGTGGACAGATCGTCGGGGCTGCGGAAATACTGGTCCATGGCCTTTTCGGCCTCGCCCAGCGTGGAGCGGAGTTCGTCCACCACGCTGCCCATGGTCTGGTGGTCGCTGACGCGGCGGTACAGCTCCTCCATCCAGGGCTCCAGGGGCGCGGATTCGCCGCCAGCGGTCACGTTGTCCAGGCGTTGTGCCAAGCGCGCCGCACGGTCGGTCATGTATTCGTGCGCGGAGTCCAGTTCTTCGAACGTGGCCTGCAGGTACAGCACGGCCGTGGCGACTTCCATCGCCAGCGCGGGCGAAGGGGGCTCGCCGGAGCGGGTCGTCACTTCCACGGCACGGGTCAGGGCCTGTGCGAGGCTGTCGCTGCCAGGGTGCAGCTTGGCCAGCGAGTCGCACACCAGGCTGAACTGGTCCGTGGCGGGCTTGAGCTTGTTGCGGTCGCCCCCTGCCAGGGCCGACCAGGTTTCGGTGGCAGCGGCCATGCGCTTGCGTGCCTGGGCCAGCAGTGCGGGGTCGAACAGGCCGAAACGCGGGGTTTCGTAGTCGACGGCCTTGAAACGGTCCAGACCGAACGCCTGGCGCACGGCCTGCAGCGCCGAGCCATCGCCCGCCGCTTCGTCGGATGCGAGCGGCTTGGCCTGCGAGCAAAAGAACAGCAGGTCCTGCACGAGCCGGTCGGCGATGGTCGGGTCGCCCTTGGCCAGGGTCGCGTATTGCATGAGCACGCGAGAGGCCACGCGCTTCACGTACAGATCGGGGTTCAGCCGGCCTTGTGCCAGCGCTTCGAAGAAACCGGCGCAGATCTTCCAGAAGGCGCGCGATTGGCGGTCGGCCTGCGATGCCACGAAGGCCAGGCAGATGTCCCGCAGGTCCCCGGCGGCAGCCAGATCGCCCGTCTTCACGATGCGCAGCACGGCCGAATCGAGCCGCGCGCGGGCCTCGGGGCCATAGTTGAGCGGAGGCACCGACACGGCGAAGTCGGGCTCGCGGAAACGCCGCTCGACCGGCCACAGATCGGCCGGGTGCACGCGCTCGGCGCCCGCCAGCGCCTGGGCGTCGCGGTATTGAGGGAACAGTGCCACGGGAGAGACGGCCTTGCCGGCCAGCACGCTCTCCAGGTATTCGATCAACGCGAAGCTGGCACGCTCGATCACGCCGGCGGCTTCGTCGCTGCACAGCTCGGGGCGATGCACGAACTTCTGCACGGCCGACTCCATGGCGCGCAGCACCAGCGCGGGCGGGCCCATGCCCACCATTTCGAGGGCACCGCTGGCCTGGTGCAGTTGCTGCCGTGCGATGCGCAGCGTGCCCGCATCAAGCGCCGCCAGATCGGATTCGCGCGCCAGTTCGGCATCGCGCACGAAGCGGCGCATCGCCTTGACGGCGCCGTCGAGGGACTTGCGCAACTCATCGAGCACCCAAGCAAGAGGACCCAGGTCCTGCTCACCCTGGGTCCAGTCTGCGGCGGGTGCGTTTGCGGCGTCAGTAGATGACATGGATTCGTCCCCGGCTCCACGAGCCAGTTCGTTGATGGGTCCGCGCGTCAGGCGATCTTGAAACGTGCAACCGACTGGCGCAGTTCTTCAGCCATGTGCGACAGCTCCCGCACCTGCTGCGCCGTCGTGCGGGTGCCTTCACCAGTCTGCTCGGTCACCGCAAAAATGTGCTGGATGTTGTCGGCCACTTCGTTGGCCAGTTCGGCTTCGCGGGACGTGGACGACGAAATCTGCTCGATCAGGTCCGCCAGGCGGCGCGACACGCGGTCGATCTCGGTCAAAGCCGTACCGGCGCTGTCGGACAGTCGGGCCCCTTCCACCACACCCTGCGTGGAACGCTCCATAGCGGCCACGGCATCCTGGGTGTCGGTCTGAATGGCCTTCACCAGCGCGGAAATCTGGCGCGTCGCATCGGCGGAGCGTTCAGCCAGCCGCTGCACTTCTTCCGCCACCACCGAGAAGCCGCGACCGGCTTCACCGGCGGAGGCGGCCTGGATGGCCGCGTTCAGCGCCAGCACGTTCGTCTGCTCGGTAATGTCGGAAATCAGCTCGGTGATTTCACCGATCTCCTGGGACGATTCGCCCAGCCGCTTGATCCGCTTGGACGTGTCCTGGATCTGGTCGCGGATGGAGTTCATACCGCCGATGGCGTTCTGCACGGCTTGCAGACCCGAGTCGGCGGCTTGCAGCGATTGGCGCGCCACCGAAGCCGATTCCTGCGCTTGCGTGGACACTTCGTTGATTCGGCTCGCCATGTCGAGCACCGAGCGGCCGGTTTCGCGAATTTCGCGCAGCTGTTCGGTCGAAGCGGCCAGCAGTTCGGTCGAGGTGCTGTCCACCTGGGACGTCGTCTGGGCCACGCGGGTCGCCGTGTTCTGCACGCTGCCCACCAGTTGGCGCAACTCTTCCACCGTGTAGTTCACCGAGTCGGCGATGGCGCCCGTGATGTCTTCGGTCACGGTGGCTTCCTGCGTCAAGTCGCCTTCAGCGACCGATTGCAGTTCGTTCATCAAACGCAAAATGGCGGCCTGGTTGGCGTCGTTCACGCGCTTGGCTTCCTGCTCCTGGCGGCGGGCGTCCTTTTGCTGCGATTCGGCAGAGGACTGGCGCGAGCGGCTGTCCATCAGCTGGACGCGCGAAATGCCGATACCGCACAACAGCACGAACAGACCCGCGACGACCAGCGCAGCGAACTGCCCGGCACCCAGGCCCGTCTGGGACGACAGCTTGCTCTGCAGGCCTTCCAGTTGGCGGCGCAGCGGTTCGCTGTCGGCAATGATGGCGGACTGCGCTTCACGGGCCGACACCAGACCTTGCAGGTTGCCCAGAATGGCGCTGGCCTGCGAACGGGTCTGCTCATAGAGCTTGATCAGGCTTTCCAGTTGCTCGCGGGTCTGGGCATCCTTGGTCGCGGCCAGACGGAGATCGGCGCTGCCGTCCAGCATGCCCTGGGCGATTTCCTTGAACGAGTTCAAGTCCTTGCCCAGCAGGAACACCGCCTCGGGGCTCACGCCTTCGGTGGTCTGGAATTCGTTGGCGGACTTGCCGATGCGCTGGGTCAGCATCACCAGCTGGCCGGCTGCGGAGATTTCAGCGGCGGGCGCGTTCTGTTGCAGCTTGAGCGACGAAATCGTCTCGGCGATTTCCAGCAGGTCGGACGACTGGCGGTTGATGGTGCGAAGCGCGTCGCCCACCTGCGTCAGGATCTTCTGCTGGCCCATCACCACGCTGGCGTTGCGCTCGGCGCGCTCCATCAGGGGCGTCACGGCTTCCAGGTCGGGCTTGAATTGCTCGCCCAGGGCTTGCACGTTGCGCTCGTTGTCGCCGCTGTTCAGGGCGCGCACGTCGCGCGCCAGGGAGCCCGAGCTTTCCATCACGTCAGGGAAGGCCTGCGGGCTGCCCACCAGCGCCTGGGAGACGGACTTGGCAAGGCGCTGCGACTGCATCAGCGACTGGCCGGTGGCCGCCAGCTGCTGCGCCGAACGGTCGGCCTGCTGGAGCACCCAGCCGGCGATCACCGCCAGCACGATCACGCCGATGGCCAGCAGCATCAGCAGGCGGCGCTGGTGGCTCGCGGCCGTGGCGCGGCCCAGCAGCGGCAGCGAGATCAGGTCCTCGTCGGCCAACTCGCCTTCGGAGAACTGCGAAATCGCGGCGGGGTCGCCCTGCACGCTGTTCATGGCGTCGGCCTGGTAGGAGTCGCGCAGCGAGGACGCGTCGGCCGTCAACGGATCCAGCCCGGCATCCCCTCCCGAAAGCCCCAGGTTGGCGTCCGGCTCAGCGGGCTTGCGGTTGAACATTTTTGCAAATGGGTTGACGACGGACATGGTGCGGCCTTACAGAAAAACTCAAGCACTGATGCTGAGGAATGCGGGGTGTTGGGACAGGGCTTGCAAGTTGAGCTCCTGCCATTGGACTCCCTGGGAGTCCAGATACAAGGTGCCGTAGAACGGCGGCGCGTCTTCGGCGGGCGGCTCGGAGGAAACGAAGGCTTCCGTGCCGCGCAGGCCGGCCAGCCGGTCCACGAGCAGAGCGGCATTCACGTCGAGCACCGCATTGAAAGCCAGCAGGCTGGCGTCGGCCAGCGTCTGTTCGGTGCGGGTGGAGGGCAGGCCCAGCAAGCCCGCCAGATCGACCACGCCGATCAGGGAGCCGCGCAGATTGGCGACCCCGAGGAACCAAGCGTGGGTATAGGGGACGGACTGCACGCCCGCCCAGGGAAAGATCTCTCCCGACTGACCCAGCGGCAGCAGGAAACGGCGCCCCGCCGACTCGACGGCCAGCCAGGACGACACGGACACACCCTCGCCCCGAGCCGCCTGCAGCCGGGCGGCAAGGCGGGTCTGGAGCTCTCTCAGCGCTTCACGGTTGGCCATGGACGGTGCGGCCGCTTTTAGTTCAGTGCGTCGATCTTGGCTTGCAGCTCGGCAGGATCCACCGGCTTGGTGATGTAGCCGCGAGCGCCCTGGCGCATGCCCCACACCCGGTCGGTTTCCTGGTTCTTGCTGGTGCACATGATGATCGGCACATCGGCGAACTGGGGATCGCGGGTGATGGCGCGGGTGAGCTGAAAGCCGTTCTGGCCAGGCATCACGACGTCCATGAGGATCAGGTCGGGCTTTTCTTCGGCCAGACGGCGGAAGGCTTCCTCGGCGTTTTCCGCGGTCCGCACCTGCATGCCCTTTTTCTGCAGCAAGTCGGTCAGGAACATCAACTCGGTCTTCGAGTCGTCAACGACCAGTACTTTCTGGATAGGCATTACATCGCTCCTTGTTGGGCATTACCGAACTGCTGTACGGCCTTCAGCAGCTGGTCTTTGGTAAATGGTTTGGTGAGATATTCCTGGCAGCCCACCATGCGTCCGCGCGCCTTGTCGAAAACGCCGTCCTTGGAGGAAAGCATGACGACGGGCGTGTCGGCGAAGCGCGCATTGCGCTTGATGATGGCGCAGGTCTGGTAACCGTCCAGCTTGGGCATCAGGATGTCGCAGAAGATCAGCTGGGGCTGGTAATCGTTGACCTTGGCCAAGGCATCGAAGCCGTCGTCCGCGAGCAGCACTTCGTGGCCGCCCTGCTTGAGGAAGATTTCTGCGCTGCGGCGGATGGTGTTGCTGTCATCCACGACGAGCACCTTGAAGGATGCGCCTGTTGTAGTCAATTTCGTCACCGCTCCTGAAGGGGAAAGAACAACGCTGGCAGGAGCCGCGCCTCAGATCTGGACCATTTCGAAGTCTTCTTTGCGTGCACCACACTCCGGACAGGTCCAATTCATGGGCACTTGATCCCAGGGCGTATTGGGCGATATTCCGTCCTCAGGAGAACCCGCGGCCTCGTCATATATCCAACCGCAAATCAAGCACATCCAGGTTTTAGGGTCCGTCACAGCTTAAATGGCCTTCACATAGAATGCAACGATTGTATCCAAGCATCTCAACGGGAAGGCAGTTTCCGTGCCAACCGTTACGCTGGTGCGGCGCCATGACCACAGATTCCCCCCTCCCTCCCGAACTTCCCTCCACGCCCGATGAGGCCTCCGAAGACGCGGCCACGCCGGCCTGCGTCATGGTGTTCAACGCCAACGACCCGAGCGGTGCCGGCGGGCTGACGGCCGACATCGTCACCATCGCCTCCGTCGGCGGGCACCCCATCGCGATCGCCACGGGCGCCTACGTCCGCGACACGGCCGAGATCTTCGATCACTACGCCTTCGACGACGAAGCGGTGGCCGAGCAGGCCCGTACCGTGCTGGAAGACCTCACCGTACAGGCCATCAAGGTGGGGTTCGTGGGCAGCCCCGAGAACCTCAGCGCCATCGCCTCGGTCGCCTCCGACTACGACGATGTGCCCCTCATCGCGTACATGCCCAACCTGTCCTGGTGGCGGGAAGACCTCATCGACCAGTACCTCGACGCGTTTCAGGAACTGCTTTTGCCCCAGGCTTCGCTGTTGGTTGGAAACCACAGCACGCTGTGCCGATGGCTGCTGCCGGACTGGACCGGCAGCAAGAGGCCGTCCGCGCGGGACCTCGCCATGGCGGCGTCCGAGCTCGGAGTTCCCTACTTACTTGTAACAGGCATCCCCGCGCCGGAGCAGTTCGTGGAGAACGTTCTGGCGTCCCCGCAGACCGTGCTGGGCAGCGGCAAGTTCGAGCTGTTCGAAGCCACGTTCGCCGGCGCGGGCGACACGCTTTCGGCCGCCCTGGCGGCGCTGGTGGCCAGCGGCAATGACCTGGGCGAGGCGACGAGCGAGGCGCTGGCCTACCTGGACCGCTGCCTGGATGCGGGTTTTCGCCCCGGCATGGGCCACATCCTTCCCGACCGCATGTTCTGGGCGCAGCCCGACGACGACGAGGAAGACGACGAGCCCCTGACCGACCCCACCGCCACCGACGGCTTCGTGATGCCACCCCATGACACCCAGCACTGACCTCAATCTCTCCCTGTTCGAACGCGCCAAGGCGCTCATTCCCGGCGGCGTCAACTCGCCCGTGCGGGCCTTCAAGGCCGTGGGCGGCACGCCGCGCTTCGTGCAGCGCGCCCAGGGCGCCTATTTCTGGGACGCCAACGGCCAGCGCTTCATCGACTACATCGGCTCCTGGGGGCCGATGATCCTGGGACACGGCCACCCGGCCGTGCTGGAGGCGGTGCAGAAGGCCGCACTGGACGGCTTCAGCTTCGGCGCCCCGACCGAGCGCGAGGTCGAACTGGCCGAAGCCATCATCGGCCACGTGCCTTCGATGGAGATGATCCGCCTTGTCAGCTCGGGCACCGAGGCCGGCATGAGCGCCATCCGACTGGCGCGCGGCGCCACGGGGCGCAGCAAGATCATCAAGTTCAACGGCTGCTACCACGGCCATGCCGACGCGCTGCTGGTCAAGGCCGGCTCGGGCCTGGCCACCTTCGGCCACGCCACGAGCGCGGGCGTGCCGGCCGAGGTGGTGCAGCACACCCTGGTGCTGGAATACAACGACATCGCGCAACTGGAAGAGGCCTTCGCACTGCATGGCAGCGACCTGGCCTGCCTGATGATCGAGCCGATCGCCGGCAACATGAACTTCGTGCGCGCCAGCGTGCCGTTCATGCAGCGCTGCCGCGAGCTGTGCACCCGATACGGCGCGCTGCTGGTGTTCGATGAAGTCATGACGGGTTTCCGCGTGGCGCTCGGGAGCGCGCAGAGCCTGTACGCCCGGAGCATTCCCGGCTTCAAGCCCGACCTCACGGTGCTGGGCAAGGTGATCGGCGGCGGCATGCCGCTGGCGGCTTTCGGCGGGCCGCGCGCCATCATGGAGCACCTGGCACCGCTGGGCCCGGTCTATCAGGCGGGCACCCTGTCGGGAAATCCGGTGGCCACGGCCTGCGGGCTGGCCACGCTGCGCGAGATCGGCCGGCCGGGCTTCTACGAAGCCCTGGGCGCGCGCACCCGCTCGCTGATCGAAGGGCTGGCGCAGGCCGCGCAGGCGGAAGGCGTGCCCTTCAGCGCCGATTGCGAAGGCGGCATGTTCGGCTTCTTCCTGCTGTCCGAATTGCCGCAGAACTACCCGACGGTGATGGGCACGGACGGCACGCGCTTCAACACGCTGTTCCATGGCTTGCTGGACCGCGGCGTTTACATCGCGCCCGCCCTGTATGAAGCCGGCTTCGTGAGCAGCGCCCACACGGCGCAGGACATCGAGGAAACCGTGGCTGCGGCGCGCGCCGTCTTTCGCACGCTCGCCGCCGGATAACACCCGCCACGACCCGCCACCACAGGCCCCTACCTGGATTGCCGATGGGCGCCGCTCGGCGCTTCGGGTCGCCGCAGGTGGCTTCGCGCCGCCGCACAGTGACGCCGAGGGCAGGCGCACAGTGTTTGCGAAGCCACGCATGTTGCGTGGCATTTCAACGGTGGCTCGTTCCGCCGAGATCGCGAGCACGCATGAGTCCCATCGACCTCCTGTCTTCCTTCAGTGCCTGGAGCACGCACCGCAAGCAGGTGCAGTCCGGGTCGTCAAATGCCCCCACCTCGGGCGCCGACAGCCAGCCCTTGCAAAAGGCCATCGAAGCCCTGCTGCAGGGCTTCCTGGAAAAGCTGCTGAAAGACCTGACCGCGCAGCTCAAGCAGTCCGACAACGGCGGTAGCGGTAGCGGTGGCGGCAGATCGCCATCGGCCGCACCGTCTCCGGTGTCTTCCTCGCCCTCTTCGTCCCCTTCGCCGTCATCCCCGTCGCCTGCGCCAGCGACGGCGCCATCACCATCGCAAGTGCCGGCACCGTCTGCGCCCACTCCGGCAGCGCCGGCCCCGGCGCAAGCCCCCGGCCCCACGCAGGCTCCACCGCCGCCGGCCCCTGAGCCCGCCCCCGCGCCCCCCACGGCGGAGCACCCGGCACCGCCCGCGACGTCGCCCACCCCGCCGCCGCGCACGGGCAGCGCCGCGCCCACGCAGACCCCGGCACCGGCACCGGCCACGGATTCGCCATCACCCACGGGCGTGACGAAACCTCCGGCGAACATGAAGGTCGGCGCGCCCACCGGCGTGGTGGAAGTGAACAAGCCCATCGTGGTGGCTGCCGGCACCACGTTCGACGGCAAAGGCCAGCTGTTCCAGGCCGGCCCGGGCATGAACGGTGGCGGCACGGCGGAAACCCAGCTGCCCATGTTCATCCTCGAGCCCGGTGCCTCGATCAAGAACCTGCAGTTCAAAGGCGGCGACGGCATCCACCTGATGGGTGACGCCAAGCTGGACAACGTGCACGGCCTGCAGACCGGCGACGATTTCGTGACGGTGAACGGCGCCGGAAACCGCGCGTCCGATGCACAGCGGGCGGGCTTCTCGTCCAAGGACGTGCCGAGCGGCCCGGCGAAGGTGGAGATCACCAACTCGTCGTTCCAGAACGGCCACGACAAGGCCATCCAGATCAATGGCGACGTCGATCTGAAGCTGAAGGGCATCTACGCCGACAACATCGGACAGCTGGCGGTCACCCGCGGCGGCTATCCGATCACGGCGAATGTGGAGCTGTCCGATGCGACGCTGCAGAACCTCAAGTCCTTCACGTTCCGCTTCGACTCCAAGCAGTCCACCGTCAACATCGCCAACACCGACGTGGATGGCGGCAAGACGCCGGTGAACGTGATGGCGGGCGATCCCAGCAAGATCAAGGGCGCAGACAGCGTGCGCCAGTCCGTCCAGACGGTCGGCTGATCGAGACGGCGCCACCACGGCGAAGGCCCTGCCGGCGCAGGAAGGCAGGGGTCTGCCTTTCCCGCGCCGGCAGGGCCTTCGCGTTGGTGGGCGCCTCAGCCGCTCAATGGCGGAAGTGGCGCACGCCGCTGAACACCATGGCCACGCCGCGCTCGTCGGCCGCGTCGATCACTTCCTGGTCGCGCATGCTGCCGCCGGGCTGGATGACGCAGGTCGCGCCTGCATCCACCACCACGTCCAGGCCGTCGCGGAAGGGGAAGAACGCGTCGCTCGCCACCACCGTGCCGGCCAGCGACAGGTTGGCGTGCTGGGCCTTGATGCTGGCGATGCGCGCCGAGTCCAGGCGGCTCATCTGGCCCGCGCCCACGCCCATCGTCATGCCGCCCTTGCAGAACACGATGGCGTTGCTCTTGACGTACTTGGCGACCTTCCAGGCGAACAGCAGGTCTTCCATCTCTTCCAGCGTGGGCTGCTTTTGCGTGACGACCTTGATGTCGATCATCGACAGCTCATGGTTGTCGGCCGATTGCAGCAGCATGCCGGAGCCGATGCGCTTGGCATCCATCGCATTGCGGCCGCGGTGCCAGGGGGTGTTGCCGCCCAGCGCGTATTCCGCCGCATCCAGCGCGGGCGGCAGCGCGATCTTGAGCAGCCGCACGTTGGCCTTGGCCTTGAAGACCTCCAGCGCTTCGGCGGTGAAGTCGGGCGCCATCAGCACTTCGACGAACTGCTTGGCGATCTGCTGGGCCGCCGCGCCGTCCACCGGGCGGTTGCAGGCGATGATGCCGCCGAACGCGCTGGTGGGATCGGTCTGGAACGCCTTGCCGTAGGCGCTCAGGGCATCGAGCCCCACCGCCACGCCGCACGGGTTGGCGTGCTTGACGATCACGCAGGCGGGCACGTCGAAGCCCTTGACGCATTCCCATGCGGCGTCGGCGTCGGCGATGTTGTTGTACGAGAGTTCCTTGCCCTGCAGCTGCACGCCGGTGACGATGGAGCCGGGCGCGGGGTACAGGTCGCGGTACAGCGCGGCCTGCTGATGGCCGTTCTCGCCGTAGCGCAGGTCCTGCACCTTGGTGAAGATGCCGTTGCTCTGGCCGGGGAAGGCGGCGCGCGCGGGCACGTAGTCTTCGGCCAGCTTCTCGGCCTCGAACGTGACGGAAGAAAGGTAGTCGCTGATGGCGCCGTCGTACTGCGCGATGCGGTTGAACGCCGCCACCGACAGGCCGAAGCGCAGGGCGTCCGACAGCTTGCCCGACGCCTTCAGCTCGCCCAGCACGCTGTCGTACTGCGACGCGTCGGTCACCACGCCCACGTCCTTCCAGTTCTTGGCGGCGCTGCGCACCATGGCAGGCCCGCCGATGTCGATGTTCTCGATCGCGTCGGCCAGCGTGCAGCCGGGCTTGGCCACGGTGGCTTCGAAGGGATAGAGGTTCACCACCAGCAGATCGATGGTGTCGATGCCGTGCGCGGCCAGCGCGGCCATGTGCTCGGGCAGTTCGCGGCGGGCCAGCAGGCCGCCGTGTACCTTGGGATGCAGCGTCTTCACGCGGCCGTCCAGCATTTCGGGGAACTGCGTGACCTCGGCCACTTCGGTCACGGGCAGGCCGGCCTTGGCCAGCAGCTGGGCGGTGCCGCCGGTGGACAGCAGCCGGATGCCCAGCGCATGCAGGGCCTGGGCGAATTCAACGATGCCGGTCTTGTCGGAGACGGAAAGAAGTGCGTTCATGGGGAGGTGGGGTTTGGATGAAATCGGGCCACAGCGCAATATTCACTAGGGCAGTGCGCTATTAAAAATATAGCAACAGACCATCAGAGCAGCTTGTGCTCCACCAGCTTCTTGCGCAGCGTATTGCGGTTCAGCCCCAGCCATTCGGCGGCGCGGGACTGGTTGTTTTCGGCGTGGCTCATGACCACCTCCAGCAGGGGCTTTTCGACCACGCGCACGAGCATCTCGTACATGCCGTCCGGCGTCTCGCCTCCCAAGTCGCGAAAGTAGCCCTGCAGGCTCTCCCGCACGCACTCTTCGATGTGTTTCTTGCTCATGCCGCCAGGCCTTCCTGCTCTTCGCTGGGGTCTGCGTCCGCCGGGTAGGCGACGGGGGGCAACCGGTCCATCTGCTGCGCGATCGCATCCAGATAGCGGGCCACCGCGTGCCACTGTTCGGAGCAGTCCTCGATGGTGTTGATGTGTTGTCTGAAAGCTTCGCCGCCGGGCAGCGCCCGCAGGTACCAGGCGATGTGCTTGCGCGCGCTGCGCAGCCCGGTGGACTCGCCGTACAGGCGGTAGTGGTCCTGCAGATGGTCCAGCAGCAGGCGCCGCACCTCGGCCACCAGCGGCGGCGCCAGGTGCTCGCCCGTGGCGAGGTAGTGCGCGATCTCGCGAAAGATCCAGGGCCGGCCCTGCGCGGCCCGCCCGATCATCACCGCATCGGCGCCCGTGGCGGCCAGCACGGCCTTCGCCTTCTCGGGCGAGGTGATGTCGCCGTTGGCCACCACCGGCACCCGCACCGCGGCCTTCACGGCGGCGATGGTGTCGTATTCGGCGTGGCCGCGGTAGCCCTGCTCGCGCGTGCGTCCATGCACGGTGAGCATCTGGATGCCCACGCTCTCGAAGACCCGGGCCAGGGCGACCGCGTTCCTATGGTCCTGGCTCCAGCCGGTGCGCATCTTGAGCGTGACCGGCACGTTGCGCGGCGCGCAGGCATCGACCACGGCCTGAGCGATCTCGATGGCCAGCGGCTCGTTCTGCATCAGGGCGGAACCCGCCCATTTGTTGCAGACCTTCTTGGCCGGGCAGCCCATGTTGATGTCGATGATCTGGGCGCCCCGGTCCACGTTGTAGAGGGCGGCCTCGGCCATCATCGCGGCATCGGTGCCGGCGATCTGCACGGCGATCGGACCGGGTTCGCCTTCGTGGTTGGCGCGGCGCGAGGTCTTGAGGCTGTTCCACAGGTCCTTGCGCGAGGTGACCATCTCGCTCACCGCGTAGCCAGCCCCCAGCGCCTTGCACAGCTGGCGGAACGGCCGGTCCGTCACGCCCGCCATCGGGGCGACGAACAGGCGGTTCGCCAGGGGAATGTGGCCGATGTGCATGGGAAGGGAGCGGGACGGGGGTGGCAGCGCGTGCTGAAAAAGGAGGCAGGATTGTAGCTGCTCAAAATTTCAGCAAATGAAAAGTCCGTTCGGCACCGCCGGATCCTCCGTCGGCGGCCGGCCACGCCGGCGCGCATCGCCCGCGGGCACCTCGGGGGCGATGCCGATCCGAGGCCAGCGCTTTTCCGGAGACTCGCGCACGTGCAGCCGGGCCACCGCATAGGGCCACTGCTCGCTCAGCACGCCGTCGGCCACCGGCCAGACGATGTAGAACGGCCCCGGGCCCGACGCCTTGCCCGGCAGCGCGGGCCAGGGCGCGCCCGCCGGCTCGACCGCCAGCCAGGCCTGGCCCCGCCCCGGGCGCAGCACCAGCGCGCCGGGCAACTGGGCGACGAAGCCATCGAGCGCGACCGCCTCCAGCACGTCGCCGGCCGCAAGGCCCAGGCCGTTCAGCACGGCGGCCAGGGGCACGGCCCGATAGCGCATGGGCCGGTGGTAGGCCACGTCGGCCGGCACGTCGATGTCGCGCACCTCGGGGTGGCGCAGCAGCGTTTCGGTATCGACCTGCCGGGCGCCGCCCGGGCCTTCCAGGTGCAGGACCGCGGCCGACGACGCACCGGGCCACCAGCAGGCCAGGCCGAGCGCGCCCAAGGCCAAGCCCCGGCGCACGGCCAGGACGGAAACATCGAACCATTGCATGGCGGAAAACCTCCTCTTGTATGCGTGTGCAGCGGCGGGATCGCAGCGGAGCCCAAGCGCCTGTCCGACAGCGAAGGCCCGCAAGCCTCCCATACACTGCGCCCCAGTCATGGAAATCTGGATGAACCACCTCATGGACCTGCTGGCGCTGCCCCAGTACGGCCTCAGCACCGTCTTCCTGGTGTCGTTCATCTCCGCCACCTTGCTTCCGCTGGGCTCCGAGCCCGCGGTGTTCGGCCTCATCAAGCTCAATCCCGAACTCTTCTGGCCCGCCGTGCTGGTGGCCACCGCCGGCAACACGCTGGGCGGCGCGTTGAGCTGGTGGATGGGCTACGGGGCGCACAAGGCCGTGGACCGCGCGCGGGGCGAGCACTCCAACCCCCGGGCGCTGGCCTGGCTGCAGCGCTTCGGCGCCAAAGCCTGCCTATTGAGCTGGCTGCCCATCGTGGGCGACCCCCTGTGCGCCGTGGCTGGCTGGCTCAAGCTGCCCTTCTGGCAGTGCGTGGCCTACATGGCGGTGGGAAAGTTCGGGCGCTACCTGACCATGACGGCGGGCCTTCTCTATCTGTGGCCCGACGCGGGGCGGTGAACTCATTTGCTATTTAATTGATAGCAATACCCCCTAGGGGAATATGCGCTGGAGGCCTATTTGGCCAATGCCCCATGCGGCGCACAGGGCGGCGACTGTTGTGCCTCACGGCCGAAGACACGGTCCTGTGGCATATACGCCCCGGCCTGAGCCCCGGCCTGACGGTCAGCCCTTTTCCGCAGGCTCAGGCAGTTTGGCCGCTTCGGGCTCGATGGGTGCCGGTTTCGAAGCCACCGAATCGTCCGTGGGCTCGGCGTTGTCGCGCAACACGCCGTTGACCTCGGCCCCGAAGATCAGCGTCGTGGCGCTGATGTACAGAAACACCAGCGTGGCCACCACCCCTGCAAAACTACCATACACAAGCGCCAGCTTGCCCGCGCTGCGCAGCGTGTAAGACAGCGTGGCGGCGGCCCCCACCCACATGCCAGCGCCCACGATGGCGCCCGGCACCACCGTGCGCAGCCGTTGGCGAAGATCGGGCAGCCAGCCGTAGAGCAGTGCATACAGCACGGTCAGCACCACGAACGCCGTGCCGTAGCGCACGCTGTTGCGCAGCCAGGGCACCTCTTCGCCCACGCCCACGTTGTTCTCCAGAAGCTGCCACACGTAAGGCATGACGATGATCGAACTGAAGGCCGCGAGGATTCCCCCGCCCACCACCACCGTGAACACGGTCACCTTGATGCGCGCCTTCCAGAACGGCAGGCCGCGCTCGATGCCGTAGGAAAGGTTCAACGCCGTTCGCACCGCCTGCATGCCCGACGAAGCGGTCCACAGCGTGACGAGAAAGCCGATCGCGAGCAACGCCTGGTTGCGCTGCGCGAGTACCTGCTCGATGACGGGCTGCATCGCATCGCGCACGACCTGGGGCGCGTACTCCATCACCCGCTGGGCCAGCGCCGCCGCGTCCCCGGGCTCGCCCACATAGGCCGCCGTGGCCGACAGCAGGATCAGCAGCGGAAACATCGCCAGCACCGAAGAAAACGCCATGCTCCCGGCCTGGTTCGCGCTTTGGTGAAGGACGTAGTTGCGGATCGCCAGCGCAATGACGGGCAGGCCCGGAATGGTCCAGGCCACTTGCCGCACGCGGTGCAGGACGGTCTTCAGTGCCATGCGTTTGTCCAACTCTGCATCCTTTTTTCGTTCTGCCGATCGACCGGCGCTGGTGTGAAACCGACCCATCGACACGGGAGCGCCAGGATGCCCAGCGGGCTCGGGCCCGCACCCGCACCCGCACCCGCACCCGCTGACTGTCGCTCAAGCCACGCGGGCCTTCTGTAGGACTCGAAGAGCACCCGCAGCCACACAGGGCGTACCGGCGTACACGCATCGCGGCGCATCGGCCAATGGCCCCTCGACATTCCGACCAACGGAAAGATAGACTGCCTGCGGTCGCATTCGGTCAAGTCCGGGCGACCGCATTCATTTCAATCATTACAACGGAGGAATTTCATGAAGCGATTTTTGTGGGGCCTGGGAATGGCCCTGGCGCTGATGGCACCGGGCGTGCAGGCGCATGGGAGCACGGAAACAGACGGCCGATGGAGCCGGCTGGTCACTACGGGCGAGGGGCCTTCCGTGCGTTCGACGCCCGCCGTGGCGCCGGTCCTCGGGTCCATCTACCTGTTCGGCGGGGTCAAGGACGATTTCGCCAGTGGCGAGAACACGTTCTACGACGACCTGTACCGCTTCGACCCCCGCCTTGCCCGGTGGACACCGCTGTCGCCCTCCGGCGCCAAGCCACCGGCCCGGGCCTTCGCCGCGAGTGCCGCCGTGCCGGCGCGGCACTGGATGCTGGTGTTCGGCGGCGCCAACTACAGCGCCGACCTTTCTTCCCTGACGTTCTTCGACGACCTGTGGGCCTACAGCGCCCTGTTGAACCGCTGGACCCAGTTGCAGCCAGGCAATCCGGGGCCTTCGGCCCGATCGCGCCCCGCCCTGTGGGTGGACGGCGAGAAGGTCTATGTGTTCGGCGGCATCCAGACCGACTTCCACACCTTGAACGACCTGTGGGCCTTCGACCTGCGCACCAATCTGTGGACCCAGATCATTGCCAACGGCGACGCGAACTCGCCGACCTCGCGCCATGAAGCGGCAGTGGCCGGGCGCGCATGGGACGGGCAATTGACGCTGTACGGCGGGCAATTCAGCGACAGCGACGGCTTCGTCTCGTTGAACGACACCTGGCGCTTCGACCTCGCCACCCGCCAGTGGCAGAACATCACGCCCGCCGAAGCCGACAAAAACGTCGATGCGCCCCGCCACCAGGGATCGACCGTGCAGATCGGCCACGCCCTGCTGATGGCCGGGGGCGACCTGCCGGGGGGAAGTTCCGGCTGCGGCGCCGCGTTTCCGCAGAACGCCACGTCCGAGCTGTGGCGCTTCGACCTGCACGACCGCACGTGGCGCCTGCTGGCCCCGGGCGGCGATGCCTTCCCGGCGCTCAAGCGCACCAACGCGGCCGCGGTGGGCGGGGTGATGTATGTGTTCTCGGGCTTTGGCTTCTCGTGCCAGAACGATGAGGGCGGGCAGGTTTGGAATCCTGACGTTTACGCGTTCCGGCCCCGCTGATCGATGTCGCCCGTGGGCTGCGTCAGGCAGCCTTCGGGCGCTGGTCTGGGCGCGCAGACATGGAACAGGATTCGATGGGTAGTCGTCTCTCTGCTCTGATGCTTGATGTCCCCAGACGGGCCATGGAAATCCATCGGTTCAAGGTGAGCGCCGACGAGCAGACGGACGCTGTAATCGACCCAGAGCGTGCACTGGTCAAGTCAACTTGAAGGTCGACTATGCAGTGTTTGCTGTCGCTCGTGGCTACGTTCATGGCAGGTTGCTACTGGCCACAAGCAGCCCCAGAGCGGCTGCTTCGGAGTGGCAGATGCAGCAGAACTGTTGGCACAATGGAAAAGCAACCGAATCCAATTTGTCCAAGCTGTTTCCGGTACTGCCGCTCGCCGAAGAAGTCCTTGTGACGATTAGTCCACTGACTTGGCAAAGCACGCCGTCTAAGCGCGGGGGCGTTTGCCCCGCCGCAAACTTTGGGCCGTGCTACTAGATACTTGATGGCGTTGTGGCAAACAAAGTAGAACCAGATCAAGGGAGATCAACCGTATGTCACACACCGTCAATTGGCTTCATCTGTCCGATTTTCATTTCGGTCTCCACCCTTTTGAACAGGCTTTCTCTGCCAAGAAGATCGTGGAACACCTCAAGGAGGCGCAAGTCAAAGGGCTTACTCCAGATTTCATATTTATCACTGGTGATATTGCCAATTCTGGGAAGAAGACAGAGTACGAGCAATTTGTCGAGCACCTTATCTCGCCGATCATCGACCTACTCGGAAGTGATTTCCTGGATAAAATTTTTACCGTCCCCGGCAATCACGATCTCAATCGGCACGTCAACGAAGAATTCAGCAAGGAAAAATTCGTCAGACCGGAATCGCGCTCTTTCAATCCGGACCAAGGATCTGCTTTGCGTCGTGAAATGTTGGTTAAGAGATTTGAAGATTTCTTCGAGCACAATTTTTGTCAGAGTTCGGAAGACATCAAGTCCGACCGTGGTGCTGTTGTATCAGAACGAACCATCGGTTCTGTAAAGGTCGGGATCGTTGGGTTGAATACCGCTTGGCTCTGTGACGGAGAAAAGGACAAGGAAGCCCTGACTCCTGGCGTTGCAATTTTGAGAGATGCCTTGGAAGGGATTTCAGACTGCGCTATTAATTTCGTTCTTGGGCATCATCCGCTCGATTGGATGTATCCTCCCCACAGGCAACCAATTGAATCGCTATTAGGTGCCAAGCAGGCCATCTATTTGCATGGCCACATGCACACAGAATCTTTTTCAAACACGCTGACTGGCGCCGGCGAATACCTCGCCGTGCAATCGGGGGCTGGGTGGCAGAGCCCGGAAGGCGGTAAGTGGAGAAATGGCTTTATGTGGGGGGCTGCAGATCTTCATTATGGATTGATTCGGTTCCAGCCATTCAGCTGGAGCTTTCCAAATCAGTGCTGGACGCTGGATGGCGCTCGTTTCCACGAGAATTACAGAGACGGAGACTGGTGGGTAATCGAGGCACCTCGCGCGCATACAAGGCCAAATTACGCACCGAAGCAAAAAAGTCAGCCCCTTATAGGTTGGGAGATCAAAGATCTAACCAACCTAGAGAGAAGTACAGAAAAGCTGAAAGAGGATGAGTCGATCGCATATTTCGATGGCGCGACGCCAACTTGGTCTATCGCGCTGTCCGAATCCATTCCGCGGCGAGAAATTGTAGGCAAGGTGTCGAACAACTTTCGCCCTGACGCAGCAACACCATATGTTTGCGTGCTATTGGGTGCTGGCTGCGAAGGCAAAACAACTGCTCTGTTGCAGTCGGGCCTAGAAATACTGCGCGCAAACAGAGCTAAGAAGATCCTATCTAGAACAAATCACACGCGTCCGTTCAGTGGCGTTGAGTTGATGGAGACCTTCCGCAGTCACGACAACTGGCTGGTTGTTATTGACGAGGCAGATCAGGTCGCGAAGGAAGTCCTACGCTTCATTGACGTTGGCTTCGATGGCTACGCAGGGCGGATCGACTTCCTACTGGCGAGTAGAGATTCGGATTGGCAGTCCTCAGGAGCAAAGTGGCTGCCTTGGACGTTCAAAGCCAAGTTCAAAGAAGAAGTCCTCAAAGACCTGAGCGTCAGAGACGCGGACCTGATCGTCAAGTCTTGGGCTAGGTTCGGAACTAAAGGCCTCGGCGAAGAACTTGCGCTGCTTCCGGAAAATGAGCGTGCAGACAAGCTGCGCTATTACGCGAAGAAGGAATCGAAGGGGAATTCCGACGCTTTTTTTGGTGCGCTTCTGATGTCCCGCCACGGCAATGATTTGCTAGATCATGCGCAGTCAATGCTTGAGCGGCTTGCGGAGGTTGAGTTGCCAAGTGGCCGGACGTTAAAGGACGTGCTTGGCTTTATCGCAGCAATGCACGTCGAAAGTTTCGACAAGCTCAGTTTCGCGGCGCTCGCGGGACTTTTGGAATTATCTATCCCGAAATTACAAAGCGAGGTACTAAGACAGCTCGGTAAAGAAGCTGCTGCCACCAGCACCTCGACGAGCATTTTCACCCGGCACAAGCATATTGCCGCGGCACTCATTGAGGTGCTCGAAACCAAATTCAACGAAGACATTTCTCACTACTACATTGACCTCGCAATATCGGAGGTACAGCGTTCAAAGACTGAACAAGTCATTGATCTAGCGTTTTGGCGATTTGAAATAGCCGAAAGGTTGTTTCTTTCAGGAAAGAAGCGACTTGCGATAGACGTCGCCTGCAAAGTCTACGAGACTGATAAATCTTTCCACCTGCTCACCAAGCTAGCATCCCTTTATCGCCGACAAGGCAATGCGGATGAAGCCGTCAGGCGATTTAGGAGTTTTGATTCCAAACCAAGCCATCGCGGTTTCTATTTTGAATGGGGCGTTTGCGAAGGTATTGAGCGCAATAGGACGGAGAACGCCTTACTCGCAGGCTATGCGTTGAGTGATCAATCCGAGACCGGCTCGCTTACGGTCGAAAATGCGCGAATGTACCTTAGCGGGCTCTCCGAGTGCTGCGACAAGCTTCATATTGCGTTTGCAGATCGCATATTTAGCGATACTGAATCTGCTTGTAATTCATTATTAACGATTCTGAAAAAGAACGGTAAGACCAATAAGTCCGAAAATGAAGATATAATATCCATCTTTGCCAAAGATGTGGCGAAGCGCCGGAAAAAGCTATACGGAAGAGTGGAGGCGATCTCCATCATTAGCCATATGATTCCAAAACTTGTTCCATATGGCATCGCTCTGGAAGTATTGCAAATTGTTGATGCGGATTCGATGTCATTTATGTCGCTCGATCGAATCGCTCGAAACATTGAATTGCTGCAGTAAGCGCTTTCTCAAGTGTGAACGGGAGCAGTATTTGACTCAGTGACCTCGATCTTCTCGTCGTACCCATTTGCGGCCAACTCTCTTATAGGAGGAGGTGGCTTTCGTCGACGATGGCAATATGTGAGTTCTGCGCTAGCGAGATGACTTTACGAGTCTTCGAGGGTCAACTAGGGAATCTCTGCACGAATGCCTGAGCGATGTGCTTTGAGCAAGCCTGAAGCCCGGACAATGCGAACATGAAGCAAAGCAGCCTGGGCCTGAACAACGCCATCAAGCGCACGCGCAAGCGCGAGTTCCTTGATGCCATGGAACTGGTGGTTCCCTGGGCTGAACTGGTTTCGCTGATAGAGCCCTATGCACCCGAGAGTGGACGCCGGGGTCAGCAGCCCTTTGCAGTACAGACCCTGCTGCGCATCCACTTCATGCAGCAATGGTTCAAGCTCAGCGACCCGGCCATGGAAGAAGCGCTGCACGACGTGCCAGCCTTTCGGGACTTTGCAGGCCTGTCCCACTGGGACGAGCACATCCCCAGCGAATCGAGCATCCTGCGCTTTAGACACCTGCTGGAGCGCCACAAGCTGGCCGATCAGATCCTGGCCACGGTCAATGCGCTGCTGCAGGCCAAAGGGCTGCAGCTCAAAGCAGGCACGGTGGTGGATGCCACGCTGATTGCTGCACCTACGTCCACCAAGAACCAAAGCGGCGAGCGCGACCCTGAGATGCACCAGTCCAAGAAGGGCAATCAATGGTACTTTGGCATGAAGGCCCACATTGCAGTGGATGCCGACTCAGGCCTGGTGCATACGGTGCGAGGCACCAGTGGCAATGTCGGTGATGTGATCGAGGCCAACAGCCTGCTGCACGGTCAGGAGACAGATGCCTTTGGCGATGCGGGTTACCAAGGGGTGGATAAGCGGCCGGATGCCAAACAAACCGTGCGCTGGCATGTAGCCATGCGTGCAGGATTGCGCCGCGCTTTGGACAAGGACAAGCCCATGGATGCGCTGATCGATCAGCTCGAGCGCACCAAGGCCAGCATCCGGGCCAAAGTTGAGCATCCGTTCAGAGTGCTCAAGCAGCAGTTTGGGTACGTGAAGGTGCGCTACCGAGGGCTCAAGAAGAACACGGCGCAGATCGTCACGCTGTTTGCGCTGTCAAACCTGTGGATGGCAAGGCACAAGTTGCTCGCTTGTACGGGACAGGTGCGCCTTCAAGGGGCGTAACGCCCCAAGAAATCGGGCAATTGCCCTCGCGCAGTGCCTGTGGTGCGCACTGCACACCCGCAATTGCTCAACGTCAGTGCCGTTTTGGTTGCGCCATTGCTGTGGCACAGCCAGAGGCGATTCGTGAAGAGTTTCCCTAGGCTTCGGCTGCTCTCATCGAACATTTCCCTTCTGAATCCGACTGGCCGCCGCGTCATTCCACTGCGGGCCTGTTAGCTGCAATGTTGAGTGACAGCTCTCGGAAGGTAAATTGGCCTCGAGGTCCGCTCAGGGTCTGGAATTGCCCTTGGATGATCACGGCAGTGAGCGGCAGCAACCAGCCTGAAGCGGCTCATGCATCTCTCCACACATCAAGCTGTAGGCTTGGCCGCGCTCAATCCTTGAAGCACACCCCCAGATTGCCCAGCTTTTTTGCATACGAGTCCCTGCGTTTTGCTGCCTTTGCAGCGGTTTCGGAGGCGGCTTGGACCGCCTTGGGGCCCTTAGCCGCAGCCGCTTTGATCAATGCGAACTTGTGAGCGGCATCTGCCTCGGCCCGCTTGAAAGTGGCGATGAGTTCAGCATGGGCAACGGATGGATTCACAGGTACTCCATATCGATCAGCGGCGTCACCCTTCAATTTGGACGTCGGTGCGAAGCAAGGCGGTTCTCAATTCGCGATTAGCAGGTTTTGAAACATCCACCTTTTGAGCAGCCAGGTCGAACGGTGAGCATGGCTTGATGCTGGTGGGCAGTATCTTTTTTGCTGGATTCTTGGCGGGGTACGTGCCCTGGCCCGGACACATGCGAACGGAGAACCCGAATTCTTCGAGTGCGCCTTTCGCATGCAACTCCGCTAATTGTTGAAACGTTACGAAGGTCGAACGTTTAACGTCTTTGAATCCTGGCCGACTGACGTCACGAACGATCTCGAATTTACCCAGCGAATCTCGCTGTGTATCGGTAAACGGATGGAGCAAGAAAGTCTGACGAACCCCATTTTTGGACACCAGAGTGTGCTCGACGGCTATATCGGTTAACAGCATTTTTCCCCGCCCGTCAAGCTGCAGTTGCACAGCACATCATTCGCCATCCCACCCAAAGTCGCAGATCGTGTTTTCACGCCACGCCAATGGGAACCAATCGCTTTGGGACTAAAACTGCCTGCCAATGGGGGATTGGGTAAAAGCCCGAAATCAGCCTGAAACTGCCGTTCCGCCGAAAGAGAGCATGCCGGCCGATAGATGTCTGCTGCGAGACGCTTATCGCGAGCGTTCAGGTCAACGGACTGGCCGAACTCCACCAATGCAATATGCATCTGCGGCAAAGCTCTATCCAAGAAGCGCTATTTCGCTCTTGTTGAAATCAAGGAATCGAGAGAGCCACTAGACCGGCCTGCATTTTTTCCGAGCGCTGGCCGACGCCCGCAAACGTCGGCCAAGCTTAAAAAACCGACGCGTGCCGGTTCAAACGTTGAACAGGAAGTTCATCACATCGCCATCCTTTACGACGTATTCCTTGCCTTCCGCGCGCATCTTGCCCGCGTCCTTGGCGCCCTGCTCGCCCTTGAAGGCGATGAAGTCTTCGAAGGCGATCGTCTGGGCACGGATGAAGCCGCGCTCGAAGTCGCCGTGGATCACGCCCGCGGCCTGGGGAGCGGTGTCGCCCACGTGGATGGTCCAGGCGCGCACTTCCTTCACGCCCGCCGTGAAGTAGGTCTGCAGGCCCAGCAGGTTGAAGCCGGCGCGGATCAGGCGGTTCAGGCCGGGTTCGGCCTGGCCCATCTCGGCCAGGAACATGTCGCGGTCCTCGTCGCTCATCTCAGACATTTCGGCTTCCATCTTGGCGCAGATGGCCACGACGGGTGCGTTCTGGGCGGCGGCGTATTCCTTCAAGCGCTCCAGCAGCGGGTTGTTCTCGAAGCCGTCATCGCTCACGTTGCCCACGAACATGGCGGGCTTGGCGGTGATGAGGCAAAAGGGCTTCAGCAGCGGGGCGTCTTCCTTGCTCAGGGCCACGGTGCGTGCGGGCTTGCCCTGGTCCAGCGCGGCCTGGATGGGCGTGAGGATGGACACCAGCTTGGCGGCTTCCTTGTCGTTGCCCGACTTGGCGGCCTTGCTGTAGCGGTTGAGCGCCTTTTCCACCGTGGCGAGGTCGGCCAGGCACAGCTCGGTCTGGATGACTTCGATGTCGGAGATCGGGTCCACGCGGCCAGCCACGTGGATGACGTTGTCGTCCTCGAAGCAGCGCACCACGTTCACGATGGCGTCGGTTTCGCGGATGTGCGCGAGGAACTGGTTGCCCAGGCCTTCGCCCTGGCTGGCGCCGGCCACGAGGCCCGCGATGTCCACGAACTCGACGATGGCCGGCACGATGCGCTCGGGCGTGATGATGTCGGCGAGCTGCTGCAGGCGGGGATCGGGCACTTCCACCACGCCCGTGTTGGGCTCGATGGTGCAGAACGGATAGTTCTCGGCGGCGATGCCGGCCTTGGTCAGCGCGTTGAAGAGGGTGGACTTGCCCACATTGGGCAGGCCCACGATGCCGCATTTCAGGCTCATGGCAGGGCTTTCAGGTGTTCGGAAGACAAACCCGCGATTTTACGGCGTGGGCCGCAGGTTGAAGATTCATGCCCCGCAAGCCCCGACCGGCAGGCCCGATTCATTCGAAGCGCAGGTCGGCCGCGATGGGCTGCCCGACCCTCAGCACGCGGCCGGCGCCCTGGCGCACGATGGCGTTCATGCCGAAGGTGACGGCGCCGCCCAGCCGCCGATCGTGGCGGTAGGTGCGCAGCATGGTGCTCACCTCGGGGCTGCTCGCGGCGGTCGCGGGGTCGATGTCCGGAATGGGGCAGCGCGCACAGGGCTTGGTGGGCTGCAGGTGCACCTCTTCACCCTCCCCGGTGCCGATGTAGAGCCGATCGATGCGGTCCTCGTCATGGGCATGCAGGCCGCCGACCACGATGTTGGGGCGAAAGCGCTCCATGCCCACCGCAGCCTGCCCGGCGGCCAGCAAGCGCTCGTTCAGCCCGTCGAGCGATGCCTCGCTGGTCAGCAGCAGCGGAAAGCCGTCGGAGAACAGATTGGGCACCTCGAGGCCGTCGCTCCACTTCGGGCTGGACAGCCGGCGGTGCTCGGGGTCGAACCGCACCATGCGGCAGGGCTGGCCCAGAAAGTCGGTGAACCACTGGGCCGCGAGCGGGCCCATGTCCCAGGCGGGCACCGTGTCGTCCCAGACCTGCACGGTGGCGGGCCCCTCGACCTGGTTGATCGCCACGTGCAATGCCAGCATGCCCGGCGCGCGCAGCACCATTTCGTGCACCTTGAGCTGGGGCCGCACCAGGGCCATGCGGGGCAGCGCGCGCTGCGTGAGAAATTGCCCATCGGCATCGACGACCATCCAGGCGCGGTCCAGGTCGAGGCCGGTGTCGGTCAGCAGCGCCTCGCGCACTGCGATGCCGGCGCAGGATTTGACGGGGTGGACGAACAGGCGGGTGATGGTGCCGGCAAGGTCGTGGTCGGGGCGGAAGGTCACGGGGAAAAGGCTCCAGGGGCACGGGCGCGAAACCCGTCGGTGAAAGCGGGATTGTGCCCGGCCGCCCCGCCTCGGCCGGCTCCTACAATGCCCGGCATGGCGCAAACCTTTGATGTATGTATCCGTGGCGCTGGCGTCGTGGGCCGCACCCTCGCCCTGCTGCTGGCGCGCGAGCGGCTCCGCGTGGCGCTCGTCGGCACCCATTCTTCCCTGTCGGCCGACGTGCGCGCCTATGCGCTGAACGCCGCATCGCGCGGGCTGCTCGAATCCGTGCGAAGCTGGCCCGATGCCGGCCACGCCACTGCGGTGCGGCAGATGCAGGTGCATGGCGACCAGGGCGGCGAAGTGACGTTCGATGCGGCCCGCCAGGGCACCGAGGCCCTGGCCTGGATCGTGGACGTGCCCGCGCTGGAAGCCCGGCTGGCAGACGCCCTGCGGTTCCAGCCCCAGGCCGAGTGGGTGGAGGCCCCCGTGCCCGCCGCGCTCACCGTGGTGTGCGAGGGCCGCGCCAGCCGCACGCGCGAGGAATTCGGGGTGAATTTTTCCACCATGCCTTATGGCCAGCACGCGGTCGCCACCCGGTTGCAGTGCGAGCGGCCCCACGGCCAGGTGGCGCGCCAGTGGTTCTTGCCGGACGGCATTCTGGCTTTTCTGCCGCTGGGCGGTCCCGAAGGGAACTCCGTCGCGGTCGTCTGGTCAGTCTCGCAGGACCAGGCGCAGCGCCTGACCGCCATCGACCCCACCGAATTCGAGCAACAGATCCAGCAAGCCAGCCAGGACACCCTCGGCGCCGTGCAATTGAGCGCGGACCGCATGGCCTGGCCCCTGCAGCAGGCCCGGGCGGACCGCTGGTGCGGCCCGATGTCACCGCAGGGTGGCGCCACGGCCGCCGCGCGCAGCTGGGTGTTGGCCGGCGATGCGGCGCACAACGTGCACCCGCTGGCCGGCCAGGGACTGAACCTGGGGCTGGGCGACGCGCAGGCGCTGGCCCGCGTGCTGAACGGGCGGGATTACTGGCGCGGCGTGGGCGACCTGCGGTTGCTGCGCCAATACGAACGCGAGCGCAAGGCGGCCCTGCTGCCCATGGGCTGGACGATGGACGGGCTGCAGCAGCTTTTCTCGCGCAATGAAGGGCCTTTGACGGCCCTGCGCAACTGGGGCATGAAGGGCTTCGAGCACAGCGGCCCGCTCAAGGACTGGGTCACGCGCCAGGCCATGGGCCGGGTCTAGGGGGATGGACCGAAGGGCCGCAAGGCAAGACGCTGGCGATGATGGCCGCGACGGATCGAACAACGAATTGAAGAACGAAAGAATCGCCATGAAACTGCTTTCCTCCGTGCTGGCCGGCGCCGCGCTCACCCTTTCGCTGGGCGCATTCGCCCAGGAAACGGTCATCCGCAAGTCGCTGTCGGAACGCATTCCCCAACTGGAGAAGATCGACGAGGTGCGCAGCACGCCCATGCAGGGCCTGTACGAGGTGCGCATCGGCACCGACCTGTTCTACACCGACGCCAAGGGCAACTACCTGATCCAGGGCGAACTGATCGACACCAAGGCCCGCCGCAACCTGACCGAAGACCGCATCAACAAGCTCACGGCGGTGGACTTCGACGCGCTGCCGTTCAAGGATGCCTTCACCATCGTGCGCGGCAACGGCAAGCGCAAGATCGCGGTGTTCGAGGACCCGAACTGCGGCTATTGCAAGCGTTTCGAAAAAGACCTGCAGAACGTGGACAACGTGACCGTGTACATGTTCCTGTACCCCATCCTGAGCCCGGACTCGGCCGAGAAATCACGCAACATCTGGTGCGCCAAGGACCGCGTGGTCGCCTGGCAGGACCAGATGGTCCGCGACAAGGCCGCCCCATCCGCCAGCTGCGACACCGCGGCCGTGCAGCGCAACCTGGCCTTCGGCAAGAAGCACAAGATCACCGGCACCCCGACGATCATCTTCGCCGACGGTTCCCGCGTGCCGGGAGCGATCAACGCGCAAGAGGTCGAAAAGCGCATGACCGACGCCGGCGGCTCCGGCAACTGAGCCCTCTGCCCGCGCGGCGGCTGCCGCCGCGCAACGGATTTTTTCTCTGACCGGCCCGGCGGCGCGGTGCATGCGCTGCCCCCGGCCGCCCACCGACCCACAGCGCCCGCACCATGCCCGTCCTTCGCAACGCTTCACCCGCCGTCCACTACCGCGTCGAACCCGCCCAGCCGCACGCCCACCTTTTCAGCGTGACGCTGACGGTGGCCAGGCCCGAGGCGCAGCAGCAGCTGTCGCTGCCGGTGTGGATTCCCGGCAGCTACCTCGTGCGGGAATTCGCCAAGAACCTGCAGAACCTGCGCGCCCAGCAGGACGGCAAGGACGTGCCGCTCGCCCAGTTGGACAAATGCCGCTGGGAAGCCCGATGCCGCAAGACCCAGCCACTGGTGCTGACCTACGAGGTCTGCGCCTACGACACGTCGGTGCGCACCGCCTTCCTCGATGCCACGCGCGGCTTTTTCAATGGCACCAGCGTGTGCCTGCGCGTTCACGGCCAGGAGGACGCCCGCCACGACCTCGAAGTGGTGAACACGCCCGCCGTGGCGCGCTGGTCGGTCGCCACCGGGCTCACCGCCGAGAAAACCACGCGCGCCGGCTTCGGCACTTACACCGCCGAGCATTACGACGAACTGGTGGATTGCCCCGTGGAGATGGGGCCGTTCTGGAGCATCCGCTTCACGGCGTGCGGCGTGCCGCACCGGCTGGTGGTGTCGGGCGCTGCACCTTCGTTCGATGGCAACCGGCTGGTCGCCGACATTCGCCGCATCTGCGAGGAAGGCATCCGCTTTTGGCACGGCAGCGGCAAGCCGCCCTACCAGAACTATCTCTTCTTGCTGAACGTGGTGGACGACGGCTACGGGGGCCTGGAGCACCGCAACTCCACCGCACTGATCTGCGGGCGGCGCGACCTGCCCCGCATCGGCCAGGCCCGGGCGCCCGAGGGCTACAACACGCTGCTCGGGCTGGTGAGCCACGAGCACTTCCATACCTGGAACGTCAAGCGGCTGCGCCCTGCGGAGTTCGCGCGCTACGACTACACCCAGGAGAACTACACCCGGCTGCTGTGGTTCTTCGAAGGCTTCACCAGCTACTACGACGACCTGCTGCTGCGCCGCGCCGGCCTGATCGACAACGCCACGTACCTGCGGCTGCTCACCAAGACCATCAACCAGGTGCTGCAGACGCCCGGCCGCCGGGTGCAGTCGGTGGCGCAGGCCAGCTTCGATGCGTGGGTCAAGTACTACCGCCAGGACGAGAACACGCCCAACAGCACGGTGAGCTACTACACCAAGGGCTCGCTGGTGGCCCTGTGCCTGGACCTCGCACTGCGCCGTGAAGGCCAGACCACGCTGGACGACGTGATGCGCGGCCTGTGGGAGCGCTGCGCCGCCGGCCCGATGTCCGAGGCCGATCTGCTCGGCACCCTGCAGGCGCTGGCGGGCCGCTCGTTCGCGGACGAGGTCGCCCAGTGGGCGCACGGCACCGACGACCTGCCCCTGGCCGAACTGCTGGCGGCCAACGGCGTCACCCTGCAGGACGAACCCGCGCAACTGGCCCAGCGCCTGGGCGTGCGGGTGGCGGAAGGCACGGGCCTGCAGATCAAGGTGGTGCTGCGTGGCGGGCTGGCCGAGCAAGCCGGCTTCGCCGCGGGCGACGAATGGGTGGGCGTGGAGGTGCAGGGCGAAGCCTGGCGCGTGCAGCGGCTGGACGACGTGCCGCTGTATGCCGGCGTCGAGCCCCACGTGACCGCGCTGGTCGCCCGCGACCGCAAGCTGCTCAAGCTGGCGCTGGAGCTACCGAACCCCGGGCGCACGGGCGCTGGACAGGAGATCGACACCGTGGGCCTGTCGGTGGCCGATGCGGCCCTGGCGAACCGCTGGCTGGACGGCACCACGGCCCAGCCGGAACGGTAAAAGCCCGGGCGCGGGCCCGGAAGGCCGTGGGTATAGTCTGCCGATCACCAACGATCAACGGAGACACCCCTTGGCCTACGAAGTCATCGAGGTCCGCACCGAGGCGGACAAAGTCGGCATCATCACGCTGAACCGGCCCAAGCAACTGAACGCGCTGAACGATCAGCTCATGAACGAACTGGGGGAGGCGCTGCAGGCCTTCGATGCGGACGAGAAGATTGGCTGCGTCATCATCACCGGCAGCGAAAAGGCCTTTGCCGCGGGCGCGGACATCGGCGCCATGGCCAGCTACAGCTTCGCCGATGCCTACAAGGGCGACTACATCACGCGCAACTGGGAGCGCATCCGCTCCATCCGCAAGCCGGTGATCGCCGCCGTGAGCGGCTTCGCCCTGGGCGGCGGCTGCGAGCTGGCGATGATGTGCGACTTCATCATCGCGGCCGACAACGCCAGGTTCGGCCAGCCCGAAATCAAGCTGGGCGTGATCCCAGGTGCTGGCGGCACGCAGCGCCTGCCGCGCGCAGTGGGCAAATCCAAGGCCATGGACATGGCCCTCACCGGCCGCATGATGGACGCCGCCGAAGCCGAGCGCGCCGGGCTGGTCAGCCGCGTGGTGCCATTCCCGCAGCTCATGGACGAAGCCCTGGGCGCGGCGCTGCAGATCAGCGACTTCTCGCAGATCGCCGTGATGGCGGCCAAGGAGTCGGTCAACCGCGCGTTCGAGAGCGGGCTCTCGGACGGCGTGATGTTCGAGCGCCGCCTGTTCCACGCCCTGTTCGCCACCAGCGACCAAAAGGAAGGCATGGACGCCTTCGTGAACAAGCGCAAGGCGAGCTTCACCCACCAGTGAGGCGCCCTGCGCCGCAGCCCCGCTACGGGGGCTGCGGCACTGCCCTGTCGCTGCCGCTGCCGCTGTTTTTCAGCGGCTTTTTTTCGTCCGCGCCGGGGCCTTGGCCGGCACCGGCAAGCCGGCCTGCCAATGCGCGGGGTCGGCGAATCGCTCCACCAGAAAATCCAGCATCGCACGCAGCGCAGGCGGCACCTGCCGGCGCGAGGCATACACGCCGTGCACACCCAGCGCGCGCGGCGCATGGCCCGGCAGCAGCGCCGTGAGCCGCCCCTGCGCGATGAGCGGCGCGGCGGAGTAGATCGGCTGCAGCGGTGAGGCGGTCCATTTTGATTCGAAGGCTGCGCGATGTGAACGACTCCGCCTTCGATTTTCGGTCGCATCAGGGCTGACAGCCCGGCACTGAGCGCGATGACAAACGCAGTCGAACGTGCGCATTCGCGCGGCGGACAGGTCTTTCGTTTCCGACCGTCGGATTCGATTGCGGTACACCATCATTCAATGCCGTCTCCAAAAATCTCCGCAGTGCAAGACCCGCGGAATATCTCAACGTGAACCGCGATGACCATCAAGAATGAACGCCTCCTGGCTGCCCTGTTGCCATGGGTGCGAAATACCGCCGAAGCCTTCACTACAACTTCGAAATCATCCGCGAGCTCACTGCGGAGCCCCGCCTCCCCCCTTGCGCCACGCGCCAAGAGAGGCACCCCACAGGCCCCACGCCAAGCCACATTGGCGGGACCTGAAAACGCAGGGTCCTCGCCAGGAGGCGGCAAAACTGACCGCAATACAGCGACGCTAGCCGCGAAATATGCGATGGGCTTGGCCGGCGTGGCTGTTTTGTACAAAAGCACTGACGATTTCTTTTTATCGACCAGCACACTGCTCGACGGCAAAGGGGGCTTCACGAGCAACGCGCGACTCGACAAGGCTTATGCGCAGGCCAAAACCTACTATCAGGAATACCACCGCACCGACGCTGACGCGGGCGGCGACCGAAACCCCATGCCATGGATCAGGACTTGCGGGAGCAACCAGTTCGCGACCATGACCGACTACCGAGCCGCCACCAAGGTCCATCTCGAGGCGCTGGCGGATCACTCTCAGGCACGGCAATCGCTGATCAAAAATTTCGATTGCCTCAAGGGGCACTTGGTGAAGCCAGCCTCGGTGGATCGCTACCAGCCGCGCCATGTGCCCGAGAACGTCGATCTCACCAAAAGCCAGGCTTATGCGAGCAAAGGGAAGTACGCACTGGTCGGAGTGCCCAACGAGGAAACCGGCGCCACTGGCTATGTCTCGCGCTCCATCACGCAGCCTTTCGTGAACAAAGGACTCCCGCACTACCAGGCTGCCACGCAAGCACGGGGACTTTCGCTTCGAGAATGCATGGACTCCCTGGAGATGCTGCTACAGCAGGAGGGTGAGGCCGGGCCGGAAAATGGCGGGCTGGGCGCAAAGGCCCAACTGGCGGCCGGACAGGCCCTTTTGAATTTCCGGCAGGTTTATGCGCACGAAGAGCACTGGGGCCACGCCGAAAACGTGATCATGTCGCTGCTGAAAGAGCAGGAATTGCTGCTCCCCAGCGAAACGGAAAAGCTCGATGCCAGCCTGATGTTCGAGAACCCGTCGAAAAGCATTCTCAAAAGAAACACCGGTGTCCTCGGGCCGCTACTGCACCGATTTGAAACGGCCATGCACGCGTGGCGGCTGCGGGATGATCCGCAGGCACTCGCGGACCTGCGGCCCCTGGCGCAATCGAAGAACATCGAGAACCTGGCGATTGCCCATTTCAAGCTGAACGAGCAGGGCAACGGCTTCGAGGACTGCTCCGGGTTGGGCGATTCGTTCACATGCGCCAACGCAGTGGCGTGCATCAACCACGCTCGGCTGATGAGCGACGAGCCACGCCTGTCCAAGGACGAACTGGTGGCTTTGGTGGCCTGCTTCAACGCGGTGTACGACGACGCCAGCGGAAGCCGGCATACCCTGCATGAGATAGCGAGGGGATGCTTCGCCGGGGCGGGCTATACCATCGAGGAAGCGGACGATTTCTACAAAAGCGTCTGCCAGGACGCCGCCCAGGCCTTCTATGGCGGCAAGCAACGGGTCGCTGCCTCCAGGCCCTGACCACCACGCCGCCCAGCCACTGCCCGGTAGGGCGCAGGTCAGCCGGGAAAGACCGGCTCGCCCAGGTTGAGCATCAGCCGGTTGGCCCACGCGAAGATCGCCACGGCATGCACCGTGTCGAGAATCTCCAGGTCCGACAGGCCCGCCGCGCGCAGCGGCCGCACCTGCGCCGCGCCGAACGCGCCGGGGGCGTGCGTGAGGTCGATGCTGGCCTGCACGATGGCCTGCTCGCGCGCCGTGGTGCCCGCGCCCTGCGGCTCGGTGAAGACCTGCACGATCACGTCGTTGCGCTTGGCCAGTTGCTCGAACCGCTGCGCGTGCACCGAGGCGCAGTACACGCAGCCGTTCACGCGCGAGACCACCGCGCTGGCGAGTTCGCGCTCGGCGCGCGACAGGCCGCCGGGCGCATACATGATCGCGTTGAAGACGATGGAGCGCTCCTCCAGAATGCGCGGCTGGTGCACCAGCACGCGGTAGTAGTCGCTCGTCTTGGCCTTGGGGTGGCTGTCCTCCAGCACCGCCAGCTGCGCGGGCGTGGCCTGTGCCAGGTCCAGCACGGGCAGCCAGGCTTTCCAATCCAGCGTTTCGCTGGTGTAGCCGTTCACGCGGATGGGCTCGCCAGGCTTGGGCAGGTTGGCCGGGTGCACGAAGGGCGCGGCGGCCGGGGCCGGCTCGCCGGCGGCGGCGGGCGACGCAGCGGGCGAGCCAAGCGCCGCCAGCGCCTGCAGCCCCGCCACCACGCGCACCTGGTAGGCCACGAAGGCGATGAGCTGCGCCAGCGCCACCACGGCCGGCGTGCTCAAGCCCGCCGCGGGCAACTGCAGCAGCGCCGCGCGGTCGCCCTCCACCGGCCGTGCGGCCAGCAGATCGGCGAAGCGCAGGATGGCCTGCAGGCGTGCGTCGTCCGCGTTCGCCGAGCCCGACACCACTGCGTCTCGCTGCGCGGGCGTCAGGTCGGGCAGGCTCTGCAGGCGCGCCGTGTAGTGCGCCACCAGGGCCGCGCTGCCGGCTCGGGCGGCGACGGCCAGCGCGGCGAGCAGGCGCTCGGCCAGGGAGAGGCCTTCCAGCGCGGGATCGAACAGGCTGTCGTAGCTGCCCTGCGTGGCGGCCACCACCTTGTCGCGCTGGTGGCGCACGGCATGCACCGGATCGCCGGCGGTCAGCGGCACGAGGGTGTCCACCAGGTCGAGGGGGTGGGAAAGGGAAAGGGAAGAATCGGTCATGGTCGGCTCCGGTGGGGCGGCACGGCGGCCGCCAGGGATCTCAGTGTTTCAGGGCTCCAGCGCATATTCTTCTAGGGCAGCGTGCTTCAAAAACAATAGCACTTGCCGCCAGGAGTCCTCATCGGCCCATGCGTTGGGTGCGGGTGCGCCGCCGCCCGTGCTGCGCCGGCCGGAGACCGGATGGGCGTACACGGTCTGCGTGCTCGGCAGGTAGGGAAACAAGATCGAATGCCCGGCGCCGGCGTAGTCGTGCTGCGCCACCGGGTCCGGGTGGGCGTGGGCAGCGAGGCGTTCCGCGACCATGCGGCCATAGAGCGACGACGGCCACGAGCCATCGTCTTCGGCGGTGAGCAGCAGCACCAGTTTCCACCACCGGCAGCACGCCGGCGCGGGTGTGAAAGCGCGTGCGCAGGTCGCGCACTTCCAGCGTGGGGGCGCCGGGGAAAGCTGCGGCGCCCATCATTTCTGCAGCCTCGGGGTTGAGCACGTCGCGCAACTGGTCGCCCACGAGGTTGATCGCGACGCTGGTGAACAGCAGCGCCAGGCCGGGAAAGAAGCTGACCCAGTATTCGTTGGACAGCAGGTACTGGTAGCCGTTGGAGATCAACAGGCCCAGCGACGGCTCGGTGATCGGCACGCCCAGGCCCAGGCACGGCCAGCGCAGCGGCTGCGGTGCGCGAGCGCAGAAAGTCCGCCGCCACGCGGTACCAGATCGAGCGGTCGTCGAAGCTCCGCGCCACGGGGGCGCCGGGCGAAGCGGTCACAGGCTGCGTCATGCCGCGCCCTCCACCCGCGCACGCGGGTCCAGCAGGCGGTAGAGCACGTCCACCACCAGATTGAGCGTCACGAAAATCACCACCACCACCATCAGGTAGGCCACCACCACGGGGCGGTCCAGGCTGTTGATGCTGTCCAGGATCAGCTTGCCCGCACCGGGCCACGCGAAGATGCTCTCCGTCACCACGGCATAGGCGATGGTCGAGCCCAGCTCCAGGCCCAGCACCGTAACGAGCGGGATCAGTGTGTTGCGCAGCACGTGCATGACCATCACGCGCGACGGCGACAGGCCCTTGGCCCGCGCGAACTTCACGAAGTCCTGCGGCAGCACCTCGCGCACGCCGGCCCGCGTGAGCCGCAGCACCAGCGAGATCTTGAACAGCGCCAGGTTGAAGGCCGGCAGCGCCAGGTGCTGCAGCCCGTCGAGGGTGAGGAACGACCACGGCACGCCGAACAACTCGCGCGTGGCGCCACGGCCGCTGGCGGGCATCCATCCCAACTGCACGCTGAACACCATGATGAGCATCAGCGCCACCCAGAACGCCGGCAGCGAAAAGCCCGCGATGCTGACCGCCATGAGCGCCTTGGACACGGGGCTGTCCGGCCGCATGCCGGCGTACAGCCCCAGCGGCACGCCCAGCACCACCGCCAGCACCAGCGCGGCCATGGCCAGCTCCAGCGTGGCGGGCAGGCGCTGCAGGATCAGGCGCACGGCGTCTTCCTGGTAGACGAAACTCTTGCCCAGGCTGCCGTGCAGCGCCCCATCGATGAAGGCCAGGTACTGGCGCCACAGCGGCTGATCGAGCCCCAGCCGCGCGATGGCGGCCAGGCGCTCCTGCTGGTTCATGTCGTCGCCGATCAGGATGTCCACCGGGTTGCCGATGGCGTGCAGGCCCACGAAGACGATCACCGTCATGGCCAGCACCACGAGCAGTGCCTGCCCCAGCCGGCGCAGCAGCCAGCCCGTCATGGCCGCAGGGCCGCGGGCAGCCGCGAGCGCTTCAAGGCAAAAAGGCCTGCAGTGCAATATCCACTAGGGCATATAGCTATTATTTTCATAGCAATTATCGCTTGACCTCCGGGGCGCTTTGGGTCATGGCGGGGACGGTGGCGGGATCAGCCGGCGCGGCGCCTTCGGGCGCATAAGCCGGAAACGCCGCCGGCGTCCATTCGTCGCCGTCCAGCTCGGGCTCTTCGTAGCGCTGCATGGCCGCGTAGTGCAGCGCGGCATCGTCGGCCAGCAGCCGGGCGGCCAGGCCCCGCGCCAGGCGCTGGGCGCCATCGCTGATCTGCGGAATATCCCCCGCTCCCGCGCCCTGCGAAAGGGCGCCGCCGTCGTTGAAGCAGTGCATGCGGTCCAGGCCCGGGCAGGCGCCGGGCGTCTTTTCCTGAAATTCGAACAGCGGCCCCAGGTCGGGCGAGGCGGACAGCTCGGCGTCGCTCTCGCCGGCTGGCGGCACGAAGCGGTCCTGCCACAGCCGCACGGCCGGCGCGAACGCGGCGAACTCCGGACGCAGCGCCCAGTCGGTGCGAAAGCCGGTGCAGAAAATCACGAAGTCGGCGGCCAGCGGGCCCTTGGCGGTCTCCAGGCGCAGCGCGCCGTCGGGCCGCACGGACGCGCTGTGCACGCCGGCCCCCAGGTGAAAGTGCGCGTTGGCGTGGCGCGACACGCGCAGGGTGCTGCCGTGCGGCGGCGGCACCTGTTGCACGTTCAGGTAATGGCGAAAGCGCCATTTCCATTCGTCCGGCAGCGACCAAAAGCCGTGCGCCATGCCGGGGTTGCCGGCGCCCTTGCCCTTGTTCACGCGGGGCAGTTCGGCGCGGCGCACCAGCAGGTCCACGCGCGCGGCGCCGGCCTCCAGCGCGGTGGCGGCCGAGTCCATGGCCGAGGCCCCGCCGCCCACACATCGGCCGAATGCGCCCAGCGCCCCGCCGGCAGCGCGCGCGCCCAGTCGGGCACCCAGGGGCCGCCCAGCCCGTCGCGGCCCGTGGCCAGCACCGCATGGCGGGCCAGCACGTGGTAGGGCGCGCCGCCGTCGGCATCGTCGGCCAGGTCGATCCGCACCAGGCCATCGGCGCGCGGGTGCACGGCCAGCACGCGCTGGCGGTTGCGCACGTCCAGGCCCAGCACGCGGCGGTACCAGCGCAGGTACTCCATCCACTGCAGGCGCGGAATCTTGTCGAGCGCGGCCCAGGCGGCCAGGCCGAACTGCGACTCGAACCAGGCGCGGAAGGTGAGCGCCGACAGGCCCAGCGCGGGCCCGGTCAGTTCCTTGGGCGAGCGCAGCGTCTCCATGCGCGCCGTGGTCGCCCAGGGGCCCTCGAAGCCCTCCGGCGCGCGGTCGAACAGCGGGGCCTGCACGCCCATGTGCGCCAGCGAAGCGCCCAGCGCCAGCCCGGCCATGCCGCCGCCGCCGATGGCCACGTCCAGCACCGGCTCGCCCGCCTCGGTCCGGCGCGGCGGCACCCAGCGCCGCGCGGGCAGGCCCAGCCATTGCAGGTCCTGGCGCAGGCGCGCCTCCAGGGCGGCGAGCCCGGCGGGCGCGGGCGCAGGCGCCAGGATGGGGGTGGGGATGGAATCGGCGGGGACAGTCGTCATTCGGAAACCTCGGAAGCAGTGGGGCCGGCATCGCCGCCATAGAGCGCCTGCAGCAGCGCGGCGTGGGCCTGCGGGGCGTGCTGCACGAAGCCCGGCAACGTCCGGGCCGCCTGCAGCAGCGCATCCGCCACGGCCTGCACCTGCGGCGTGACGGGCTGCGCCTGGGGCGTGATGACCCCGAAGAAAAAGGGAATGTCGGTGTCCAGCGGACGCACGGCCACGCCGTCGCAGGGCAGGCCCAGCGCGGTCAGCAACTCCAGCACGGCCACGCCGAGGCCGGCGCGCACGGCGGCCTGGGCGTTGACCGAAGAATTGGTCTCGATGGCATCGCGACGCGCCAGCCCCGGCCGGCCGACCTGGGCCAGCGCCCGGTCGATGCGGCCGCGCAAGCGAAACGGATTGCTCAAGTCGATGAGGCGGCGTTCGGCCAGGGCCGCCAGCGGCACGACGGGTTCGGCGGCGAGCGGGTCGTCCTGCGGCAGCACGGCCATGCAGGCGGTCTGAACGATCCAGTGCACCTGCAGCCCGCGGTGCTCCAGCGGCAGGCTGGTGGCGCCCAGTTGCACCGCGCCCGTCAGCACGGCATGCACCACTCTTCGGGCGAGGTGCTGCGCAACTGGATGGCAGCGCTGCCGGTGTGTGGCTCGGCCAGCCGCAGCGCCTGCGGCAGCAGCCCCACGGCCAGCGCCGACGTGGCGGCCAGCCGCAGCGGACGGGCCTCGCCGCGCGCGATTTCGGCGGCGCGCTCGCGGATCTGCCGCAGGCCGCCGAGCGCGCGCTCCACGTCCTCGTACAGCAGAAAGCCCTGCTCGGTCGGCGTGACGCGCGGGCCGCCCCGGGTGAAGAGCGCATAGCCGATCTCGGCCTCCAGCTCTTGCAGGCAGCGGCTCATGGACGGCTGCGAACGGTCCAGCAGCCGGGCGGCCGCGGTCACGCTACCAGTGGACATCACGGCGGCGAAGGCTTCGAGTTGGCGCAATTCCATGGGGTTTTATTTCATGCGTTTCACGAAATCACGAACCCCTTGCATGCCAAATACAAATACTTTGACCACCTATGCAAATGCCGAAGGGGCGCAAGCGCGGGCTTGACGCGAACCTTCGGCAGCGATGCGCCGGCCGGGCGACCGGCAGCGAGGGGGGATCTACCTCAGGATTTCAGGGCCTCGCTGACCGACGCGGCCAGCGGCGTCGTCGGGCGACCGATCAGCGCGCTGAGTTGGCGCCCGCTGTCAAACAACGCGCCGCGAGCGGCCCCGGCATCGCTATCCGCCAGCATTTCCGCCACCGGCGCGGGCAATCCCACGGTCACCAACAAGTCGCGGTATGCGGCTTCGGGCATGTCCTGGTACACCAACGGCTTGCCTGCCTGGCGCGCCACTTCAGCGGCCAGTTCGGCCCGGGTATAGGCATCGTCGCCAGCCAGTTCATAGACCTTGCCGGCAGGGCTGTCTTTGGCGGCCAGCACGGCAGCGGCCGCAGCGGCGTAATCCGCCCGCGCTGCGGAGGCGAACCGCCCCTCGCCCGCGCCGCCCACCAGCACGCCGCGTCCCAGCGCATCGGCAATGCCCATCAGATTGTTTTCGGTGTACCAGCCGTTGCGCAGCAGCACGAAAGGCACACCCGATTCCTTGAGCAGCGCCTCGGTCGCCAGATGTTCCTTCGCCAAGCCCAGTGGAGACACATCGGCATGCAGCAGGCTGGTGTAGGCGATCAGCTGCACCTTGGCGCGCGCCGCGGCACGGATCACGTTGCCGTGTTGCGCGAGCCGGCTGCCGATTTCGCTGGAAGAAATCAACAGCACCCGATCGATGCCCTGCAGTGCGGCATCCCACGAGGCCGCGTCGTCGTAGTCCGCCTGGCGCAGTTCGACGCCTGCGGGCAGCCCGGCCGCGCTTTTCTCGACATTGCGCACCGAGGCCACGATCTGCGATGCGGGCACCTGTGTGAGCAACTGCTGAATGACAAGGCGGCCGAGTTGGCCGCTGGCGCCGGTGACGAGCAGGCGGGGGGAAGGGGTGGACATGCGAGAAACCTCTTGGTAACGATTGGAGAGGAGGTCTATATTAGGAACCGCCACCACTTCCACAAGAAGGCAGTTTTTCATGCCCTGGTTACCTGAAGCTCACCTCCCTGCCCCGGCCACACCCGAGACCCTCGAAGCCCTGGCCGCCACACAGGCCTGGATGCGCGAGCGCCCCGAAGGTCTGGACCTGGGGCAATGCCCGGTGCGCGACGTGCTGGACCACATCGGCGACAAATGGACCACGCTGATTCTGCTGACGCTCGCCCCCGCCCCCTTGCGCTTCGGCGCCCTGCAGCGCGCCGTGCCCGACATCTCCAAACGCATGCTGGCGCAGACGCTGCGGTCATTGGAGCGGGACGGCCTGCTGACGCGGCATGTCTTTCCCACCAAGCCGCCCAGCGTGGAGTACCGGCTATCGGCCTTGGGGCAATCGGTGATGACGCCGCTGTCGCATTTGCTGCACTGGGCGGAACAGCACCACGGGAGCATTCGCAGCGCGCGGGAGCGGTACGACGGCGAAGCGCTGGAGACACGCCCCCCTGTCATGGAAGAGGCGCGAGTGGCCTAGGTGTGAAGTTTCAATAGGTTGTATCCGGTGTTCATCCGGATTGGGTTTGAGAGACTGGAAGTCGCCAAACACCCAATCCGCTCAGGACACCCAACCAGATGAACAGCCATAAGCATGCCCGAC